>JBGSPW010000064.1:0-98254 GCA_041738395.1 Thermoflexales bacterium | reverse complement strand
TTAGTTAGCGCTCACCCAGCCGCGCGCATCGCGGACGCGGTGGGATCGCCCGCGCGGACGCGGGCTGCGAGCCTTATCTTAACAGCATTGGCTCTAGGTTATCTCCATCGACTGAATGTGTCGCCCGTGCGCGGCCTGCGCGAGTCATTCGAGGGAGTGAGCCGCACCTACTCGATCACGATCTTATCGCCCCGATCGGGAATGTGCACGTCCTTCAAGCCGATGCCTTTCAGGCCGGTCTGCAATTTTTCGGCTGATTCCATTTCGGCATGCACGATGAACGTCTGTGTGGGTTTGCGCAGCATGTTGTGCGCGAAGCCGACCAGATCGTTGTGATCGCCGTGGCCGCTGTAGCCGGCCAGCCGCTTGATCTGGGCGCGCACCTGGTATTCGTCGCCGAAAATCTTGACGATCTCATTGCCGTCCAGGATCTTGCGCCCCAGCGTGTACTCGGCTTGATACCCGACAAAGAGCACCGTCGCGCGCGGGTCTTCGATGTGGTGCTTGAGATGGTGCAGCACCCGCCCGGCTTCACACATGCCGGACGCGGCGATGATCACGCTGGGCTGCTTGGATTCGTTCAGCGCCTTGGATTCATCGGCGCGACGCACGTACCGCAAACGCGGCCAGCCAAAGGCGTTGCCATCCGGATCGGCGTTGATGTAATCCAAAATCTCTTCGTCGTAACATTCCGGGTGCAGCCGGAAAATTTCGGTGACGTTGATGGCGAGCGGGCTATCGACGTAAACCGGAATATCCGGGATGCGATCTTCGGCGACGAGGCGCTGCATGTCGTACACAATTTCCTGCGTGCGCCCTACGGCAAAGGCCGGAATGATCAAAATTCCGCCCCGCTCGTAGGTATCGATGATGATCTGCGCCAGTTGATTACGGGTATCTTCGATCGGTTCGTGGAACCGCCCGCCGTACGTGCCTTCTGTGATCAGGATATCCGCGCGATCGACGGCTTCCGGATCGCGCAGGACCGGCAGATGCTTGCGCCCCAGATCGCCGGTGAAGACGAGACGGCGCTTCTTTTTATTTTCTTCGAAATCGACGATCACTTCCGCCGAGCCGAGGATGTGTCCCGCATCGCGGAAAGTGACGGTGACACCGGGCAGGGGCTCAAACACCCGATGATACTCATACGCGACGAAGTGCTTCAAGCAGTTGACGGCGTCCGCTTCGACGTAGATGGGCTTGATGAAGGGCAGCCCACGTTCGGCGTTGCGCTTGTTCAGGAAACGCGCATCACTTTCCTGGATGTGCGCCGAATCGCGCAGCATGACCGAGGCCAGATCGCGCGTGGCCGAAGTGCAGTAGATTGGCCCGTCATAGCCGGACTTGGTGAGCACCGGCAGCGTGCCTGCATGATCGATATGGGCGTGCGAGAGAACGCAGGCATCGATCGATTGGGGATCGAACGGCAGCTGGCTGTTGCGCTCGTTGGCGAGGCTGCGTTTGCCTTGAAACAGGCCGCAGTCCAACAGTAAACGCCGGCCGTTGAGGGTGAGCAGATGCATGGTGCCGGTGACGGTGCGGGCCGCACCCCAGAATTGGATTTGCATGAGGGCCTCCGGGATTAGGGATCGGTAATGACTTGCAGCATGGCGGGGCCGTAGGTTTTCCTGCGCCACGGGCCAAACCAGGGCAGCGCCGGCAGCTGGTCAAAGTGGCGCGGCCGGCGCTGAGCGAGCTCCATCAGTACGGCATTACTCACGATGACATCCGGTTCGACGCCGCGCTGTGCCGCCATTTGCTTGCGCCACATGCGTAGTTTCTCGTAGCGCACCATCACTTCAGGGTCAGGCGCGGTGCGGGCGGGAGGCGCCGGCGGCGGATCTTTGCGGCCGCGCGCAATGGCTTCCAGCAAGGCGTGGCCGTAACGTTGAACCTGTCCTTCGGTCATGCCTTCAATCGCGCGCAGCTGTTCCAGCTGACGCGGGGCGTGATCGGCCAGCTGCACTAAGGTCTTGTCGCCGATGACTTTGAAAGCGGGTCGATTTTGCCGGCGCGCTTCACGATCGCGCAAGATCAGCAGCTGGCGCAGAATGGCTTGCGCGCGCCCCGCTAGATCCCACACGCCTTTGGTGTGCCAGATGTCGTCCGGCGTGAATTCATGGCCGTTGTATTTGGATTTGGCGAGATCGGAGAAGACCTCGTGGGCCTCCTCCAGCCGATCGCGTTGTTGCAGTTCCCGCAGCTGCACCTCGCGCAAGCGGAGCAAGTAATGCGTGTCATACTGCGCGTACGCCAGGGCCGCCGGCTCGATCGGGCGTTTGCCCCAGTTGTGGCGCTGCCATTTCTTATCGAGCGTGACGCTGAAGTGTTCCTGCAAAATATCGCCCAGGCCCACGCGCGGCCAACCGAGGATGCGCGCCGCCCACATGGTGTCATAGAGATGGGCGAACGTGAAAGCAAAGTCGCGGCGCAAACACATCACATCATATTCGGACGCATGAAAGACTTTTTCGATTTTCTCGTCGGCGATGAGCGGCGCTAGCGGGCTGAGATCGATCGGGGCAAGCGGATCGATCAAGAAATCGGCGTCGGGCAGTGAGAGTTGAATCAGGCAGACCTTTTCGCGATAGACGTAGAGACTATCCGATTCGGTGTCGATGGCGACCACGGGTTGTGCGCGCAACCGATCGACCAGCGCGGCCAGTTGATGGGGGTGTGTAATCAGTGTTGGCTGGGACATAGCGTCGAAGGGTATTATCGGCGTGAGACAGGCGAAAGTCAAGGCGCGTTGGGCTGCAATTGAGTGTCATTCAGACCTCGGGCTTTTCCAAAGTCAGGTGTCCATACTCATCGCGCCGGGGACGGCGGCTTGAGCAAGTGTTGAGCAACAAATAGAAAAGCCCTGATTACGAAATATTGAGGTTGACAGTGTAATTTGTTTGTGATATATGTAGCAGTGCGGGTTATTAGGCCTAGAGCCTTACGTGTGTTTGTCGCTCACATGAGCGTTCCTCGTCGTTTCCCAAAGAACACTGCCAAGTATCCAATAGGAGGACTGAACTGAATGACTGATTCAGGACAGCAGTTCCGCAATATCTCACGTCGAGAATTCTTGAATTACGTCTGGGCCGGCTCCATGGCCATCTTCCTCGCCGCTTCCGGCGGGGCGATGTTCGCTTTTGCGATGCCGCGCTTTAATGAAGGGGAGTTCGGCGGCACGTACACGGTGGGGACCGTGGCCGAGAAGCTGCCCGCGCCCGACAGTCCGCCCGTCAACTATCCCGATTTGAAATTCTGGCTGGTCAATGTCGGGCCACAAGCTGCGGCGAAAGGCGGCGGCGCTGAGGGCCTCGTGGCGCTTTATAAAGTGTGCGTGCACCTGGGTTGTTTGTATGCCTGGGTCGATTCCACCGTGCGCTTCGAATGCCCTTGCCACGGCTCGAAATATCACGAAGATGGCACCTATATTGAAGGCCCGGCCCCGCGCGATCTCGATCGCTTCCAGGTCGTCATTGCAGACAGCACGGGTGAACCGGTGAATAAAACTGTCGACAATGCGAGCAATCCCGATTATGGCGCACCCATTCCGGCTCCCACCGATGGTAGCCTGGTGATCAAGATCGATACCGGGGTCAAGATCGATTTGGGGAAGCGCTATTATTATCGAGGAGGTCCAGCCGCATGACTCCTGAGCCACTCGCTACCTGGCGTAAAATGATCAAAGAACACGGTCTGATTAGGACCGTGTATCTGCGGGCCGACGATACGGTCACGCGCCTCACGACCGGCTTGAATATCAACGACCTCCGCTCGATCCTGCGCGGCGATCCGGCGGGCAAACCCAATCCACGGGTGAAGCCGCATACAGAAAGCGCCATCTTCCACATCTGGCCGTCGTTCTATCACGAAGCGGTCACCAAGTTTTACCCTACGTTCCGCCTGGGCATGCTCAGCACCCTGTTGTTCTTTGTCGAGATCATGACCGGCTTGTTCTTGATGGTCTACTACACGCCGGCGCCCGGTGTGGCTTACAACAACATGCTCAAGATTTTGAGCAATGTGCCCATGGGCCAGTTCGTGCGCGATATACACCGTCTAGCCGCCGAGTTGATGGTGGTCGCGGTCTGGCTGCACATGGGCCGGACCTTCATCACCGGATCGTATAAGAAGCCGCGCCAGTTTACGTGGGCCACGGGTGTTATCTTGTTGTTGGTGACGATTGGCCTGTCGTATACCGGCTATTTGCTGCCGTGGGATCAATTGGCTTACTGGGCGGTGACAATCGGCGCGTCGATGGCCGATGCGGCTCCTCCACCCGAGGTCGGTAAGGCTGTCGCTCTGCTGTTGAAAGGCGGGCCTGATCTGGGGGCAGCCGGTCTATTGCGTTTCTACTTGCTGCACGTCTTCGCACTGCCGCTGGTGGCGATTCTGTTCATCTTTGTCCACTACTACAAGGTGGTGCGATACGGCCACTCGCTGCCGCCGGAACTAGAGCAGATTGGCGAGGATACAGCGCGCAAGGTCTCACAGGACAAGCGTGTGCCGTTCCTGCCCGATGTCTTCACCAACGAAATGGTGTGGTTTGGCATTTTGATGGTCGCACTGGTGGTGCCGATTGCGTTGAACCTGTATCACGCCCCGCTGGAGCACGCGGCCAATCCGAGCAGCACGCCGCTGCACACGGTGGCTCCGTGGTATTTCCTGTTTGTTCAGGGCTGGCTTAAGCTGGGCGATAAGGCCCTGTGGGGCGTCATCGTCCCGACGATTCTGATCGGCATCCTGATGTTGTGGCCGTATCTGGACTACAACCCCAGCCGACGCTATGGCGATCGTCGCCTTGCGCTGGCAGCCATGTTCGGCATCATCGGCATCTTGGTGATCTCGTCGTACATGGGCACGCCGGGCTTCGCCGTGTCCACGGCACCGCAGATCGAAATCGCTTTTGAGTATATGCCGGGCGAACAGGCCGGTCCCCTCCGCTCGCTTCCGTTTGATCAAATGCTCGTGGGCACGTGGAGCACCAAAGACGAAATGGGCGGTGTGCCGGACAATGCGCCTGAGCTGCAAAAGGTCATGGAAGAGCTGGCGGCCTCGGTGGCTGCGGTGCCGCCCGTTCAGGTGTTGAATGGCCAGGAAGTTCGTTACACCAACTTGTACGCCGAATTGAAGATTGAAGAGGCGCAAGGACTGCCGGGCGAGCCGACCCTGAAGCAGCTCACGCTGGCGATTCACTGGGATGAGCAGCCGATCGATCCAGTGAGTGGTCAGCCGGGCTTCTTCAGCGATACCTTCGTCAGCAAAGACAGCACCTACTCAGCCGGTGGCGAATAACAAAGTGAGATAGGCAACTATGCAAAGCAAAATCTTCCTCGGCACCGTGTTGTTTATCATTCTCTTTGTCGCAACGGGCGTTGTGCTGTTGAATGAAGGCATCTTGCCCGATCAGCAGACGACGCCCACTCAACCCGGCACTGGCCGGATGCAGGTGGAGCAACGGGCTATCCTGGGTAGATCGATTGAGCAGGGCGCGCTGCTGTATCTGGGTAACTGCTCCACGTGTCACGGCAAGAACGGCGAAGGCATTCCGGGCAAAGGCCCGAACCTGAACCCGGATTTGTTCACGAAGCACTTCCCGCAGATCAAATCAATGCTCGGTGGGTTTGGCGGAACGGTCAAGGATTTCATCCGCTTGACGGTTGCGGCCGGCCGGCCGATCGAGTCGGCGTGGGCCAGCGAGCAGGGTGGTTTTCCGCAGCGCATGCCCACCTGGAGTCAGCCCTATGGCGGCCCGCTCACGACCGATCAAGTGGAAGACATCGTCAACTTTGTAACGGCCTGGGGTGAGACAGCCGGTCAGGCTCAGGTGGTTGAGTTTGACGCAGCGGGCACGGATGTGAACACCGCACTGCCGGCCGGTGATGCCGAACGCGGTAAGAAATTGTTTGCGCAAGAAGAGAAGCAGGCCAGTCAGACCAATGCTTCTTGTACGGCCTGTCATTCCTTAATAGCGGGCGAGATCAAAGTAGGCCCGTCATTGGCGGGCATTGCCGATCGCGCCGCCACCCGCGAGCCGGGCAAGACGGCTCTGCAATACATCCGAGAAAGCATGCAGCAGCCGAATGTGTACATTGTTCCCGACGCTCCAACGTTCCAGGCGAATGGCAAATCGGTGATGCCCGAGGGCCTGACCAACCTGATGTCGGCGCAAGACCTGGCCGATTTGATCGCCTATCTGCAAACGCTGAAGTAGCACGGTTCAGCTGTAATCCGATCGAAACTGCCCGATCTCACACGAGGTCAGGCAGTTTTGTTTGATGTGGCAGGATTTGCCTGTTGGCATCGTTAAGCATACAATAGAGTAGGCATCCATCCCGATCGAGCCACACCTTAAATGGCCGCCCAAAACCTGCGAGGCTGACGCATGGCTAACATCAAACTTGAACTTCCCACGCACCTCGATCTTGAGCAGTTCATCTCGGCGGAGGCGCACGATCTGCGCACGCCGTTCAACCATGTGACGGGCTTCAGCAAAATACTTCTCAGCGGTGGCAGTGCGGCCTACACGGCGGAGATGCAAAGGGAAGACCTCGGGACGATCTATCGCAGCGGCCAGCGCGCGCTCTGGACGCTGAATGGCTTGATCGACATTGCGCGGCTCAACCGGCACGAGAAAGAGGCCAGCCCCGAGGAACTCGACATCCTAGCGGTGGTGGAACAAAGCCTCGCGCACTGGCGGAAATTTCACCCGGCTACAACACTCCAGACAGAGATCCAGATTTTAACTTCGGCGTCGCACCTCTATGCCGATGAAGCATTGCTGCGTCAGATCCTGGCCGGTTTCATTTTGTATGTGGCGCAATATGTCGATCCCCAGGCGAAGGTCACGTTGACGATTGAAGAAGAAGAGGGCTGGTTTGTCTTCAGTGTGACCAGCGCCGGGACAAAAGTGCAGCCCTTCTCCCAACTCGATCTGGACATGCAAGGCTATATCAATCGCGCTTTCGTCGAGCTACAGCGCGGTGAAATTCGATCGGCCGAAGAAACCGACCAAGGCGCGTCGATCAAGTTTGCTCTGCCGAAAGCGTAGAGTGAGCCGACAGCCAACGTCTACATTCATTTTCACAGGAGCTAGCCGCCATGTTTGGTAAAAAGCCCGCACCTACTCCGCCGCAAAAACCCGCCGCCGCGCCTGTCCCTGCGCAGCCTGCTCGCCCTGCCGGTTGGGCCGTGCAGGTTCTGACCGCGGATTACATCATCAATGGTTATCTTCAGCCGGTGGATATGCCACTGGTGGGCAGCTTGAATGTTCCCACGCAGCCCACGCTGACGCTGACCCAGGCTCAACTGCGGGCTATCATAGGGCAGTCGGCCAGTGAAACTCTGCCGGAGATTACTATACCTAAAATGGCGATTGTCGCGCTCATTCCGCGCGATGAGGCCAGCGCGCGATCGGCCGCGGCGCAAATGCCGGGCAGCAGTCAACGGGCTGTGATTTACGCCGGACCGTATTTGATCCGCGCCGCGTTTCGCCTCGCCGGCGATATGCACATGCGGACCCTGTTCGGCGCTTCGACCGGGGTGATGGTGGCAGTGAGTGAAGCGGCTGTGCTCTGCCTGAGACCCGGCAGTGTCTTTCCAGAGCAGACGGCGCCGGTGATCATCCTCAACAAAAACGGCGTACAAGTTTATCATCCTGCGGCATAGATCAGCACTTCTGTTTCCCCGCTTCATGATCTGCAGCACACCTGCGCTCATTTGCGTGTGATTCATTGCGTACGAGGTGCGCGCATGAAATTTCGTATTCCCATTGTGTTGTGTGTGATCGTCGCGTTGGTCGCAGACTTGGCGCGCGTGGGCGGGGCTGTTCAATGTGTTGGCGATTCTGTTGTTCAGCGGCGTGCTGGCCTTCTCGGCGCGACAGCGGACTTAGCTGCGAAAGCGTTCGGCTGAGGCGTGACGCTCGAGATTTCGTCACGCCTCTTTTTTTGTCACTTGACAAATGAACCGATTTGTATAAAATATGAACTATGAGTTCACAATCGATCGATTTGACCGAATGGAAGCAGATCACGGCGCGCATCCTGGAGTTTGAGCAGGCGGGGCTGGTCACGCGCACGTTCCGGCGGCTCGATCCGCAGCGGCAGCAGGCGGTGCTGGCGGCCATCCTCGACGAAGCGATCGAGAAAGGGCCAACGGCCATCAACATCAAGCAAGTGGCCGAGCGGGCGGAAGTGGCGATCGGGTCGTTGTATCAATACTTCGGCAGCCGTGAAGGCTTGCTCAACTTCGCCATCGAATTGTGCGTGCATTACATGCTGGATATGTTCGAGACGTATCGCCCAATGCTGGTGGAGATGCCGCTAACCGAGGGCTTGACGGCTTACTTGAACACCGGCGTTGAGTGGAGTCAGACGCAGCTGGGCATGATCCAGTTCATCACGCGCGCAGCGTATCATGGCAATCCCGAACTGGCCGATCGGGTGGTAAAGCCGATCGGGACGGCGATGCGCACCATCGTGCTGGACATGCTCGCCAAAGCCGTCGAGCGCGGCGAAGTCCGATCGGACATCGATCTGGAAGCGACCACACGCGCCGTCAATGCCGCCCTGATCGCCATCGGCGATAGCCAGTTATTGCCGTATCTGAACAATTATTTCCAGGTGACTGATAGAAAGGTATCGGCCCAGCGGGTGACTGCCGCGCTGGTGGCGCTGATCCTGCAGGGGATCGGCACAAAAGGTCAAGCATCCTGAGCGGACGCCGCCTAGCGCGCCGCCCAGCCAAAGGCTGGGACACGGCGTGAGCACAGGCGAAGCGGGAGTCGAAGGATGCGATGAGTGCTTAGTCTGCTTGATCGTGAGAAGGATGTGTCATGTCCTCAGTGGTGCTGCAAGTTGAAAATCTAACCAAGCGCTATGGCGCGGTGGTGGCCGTGAAGAACCTCAGCCTGGCCGTCGATGAAGGCGAAATCTTCGGCTTTCTAGGGCCGAACGGCGCGGGCAAAACAACTTCGATCAACATGCTGTGCGGCTTGCTCAAGCCCGATGCGGGTCGCGTCCTCATTCACGGTCAACCCATTACCAACGGCGATTCAGATGTTCGGGCACGCGTAGGCGTGTGTCCGCAAAACATCGTCGTGTGGGAACGCTTGACGTGCCTCGAACAATTGCAATTCATCGGCGAGATGTATGGCTTGCCGAGCCTACTGGCACGACAACGCGGCACGCAGCTGTTAGAGCTGCTTGACTTGAGCGAGAAGCGCGATCAACAGGCGCGCACGTTATCGGGCGGCATGCGCCGCCGCTTAAGTCTGGTTCTGGCGCTGGTACACGATCCCTCGATCGTGGTGCTGGACGAACCGGAAGCGGGGCTTGATCCGCAGAGCCGCATCAAGGTGCGTGATTTCATCCACTCGCTGGCACGGCGCAAGACGATCATTCTGACCACGCACAACATGGACGAAGCCGAACGCGTGGCCGATCGGATTGCCATCATCGATCACGGTGAGCTGCTGGTGCTGGATACGCCGGAGGTGTTGAAACGCAGTGTGGGCGAGGGGGATGTGCTCGAAATTGCGCTGAACGGGCAGACGGGAAATGGGGGTGTTCAGCGGGCGTGTGAGGAATTGAAGCGGTTGACGCCCGGCGTCGTGCTCGACGCGGCCCAGAACATCGTGACGGTGCGGGCGTTGAATGTGGTGAATCTGCTGCCGGCGATCATGGAAGTGCTGGCGAAGTCTGACTTGCAGTGCGGAGAGGTGCGGCTGCGGGCCAACTCACTGGAAGATGTATTCATTCAACTGACGGGGCGGAGGTTGCGGGAGTAAGAGCAATCGGGCGGGGCTATAGCGCAGTGTGAAGGAAGGTTTCTGATGAATGTCGTCGTCCTCAATATCAGCGTAGCGGGTCTCGTGGTGATGTGCGCGGTGGCTGTCTTTCGACGAGTCGCACGTGACTACGAAAAGTTCGGTCAGCTCACGTCGTTGTCCACCTCTTTGGAAATTCTGATCTTTGTTTTGCAGGGCGTTGTTTCAGGATTGTACCTAGGAACTGAGCTGGCCAGTGGCTGGCTGTGGGTGTTGGCCGTGCTGTGCTTGGTGCTTGGTCTGACAGTCCTGTTCGTGGCGATGAGCGGTCTGGGGATGCGTAAAAGCGTCGGACAGGATGTCTCGGGCCTAAAGGATACGGGACTGTATCGCTACACGCGCAATCCGCAGATTGTGGCCTACGGTCTGGCCGTTATTGGGTTCGCGCTGTTACTGCCGTCGTGGTGGGGGCTGGTGTGGATTGGCCTGTATGCGGTAATTGCCGGGTTGATGGTGCAGGCAGAGGAAGCCCATTTGCACCATATCTATGGCGAAGCCTATGGACACTATTGTGCGTGCGTGCCACGCTATGTAGGACTTCGTCGATGAAGCGGAGGTTGTCATGAGGTTGTGGAGTGTTTTTCGCAAGAGTGTGCGCGAGCAGTGGCGTGATCCGCTGACGCTGAGTCTGGTGCTGATCTTTGCGCCGCTGGTGGTGCTGCTTTATCGGATGTTTTTTCCCACCGGTTCGACGACGTATACCGTATTGGTCTTGAATCAAGATGTCGGCGTGCAGCAAGCTGCTGGACAACTTTGGAACGCGGGCGATGATTTGATGGCCGAGTTGAAGAAGGTCACTTACGCCGATGGCAGCCCCATGCTCGTCGTCGCGCGGGTGGCCGATCGGGCGGAAGGCGAAGCGCGGATCAAGAATCGCGGCGCGCAGCTGCTGTTGATCCTCGCCCCGGAATTTTCACGGGCATTGCAATCCGATGCGGCATCCGATGCGACCACCGTGACGTATGTCGGCGATCTGACACAGCCCTACTACGCCGTGGCGGCGGTGATGGCGAACAGCGTGTTCGAGGCGTACGTTAAAACCGTGTTAGGCCAGCCCATGCCGATTCGGGTGACGGAAGAACCCTTGGGCGCTTCCGGCGCGCGCACGGAGTTCGAAAATTACGTACCGGGGTTGTTGATCTTCGCCGTGATCCTGCTGGTCTTCTCAGCGCCGATGGCGGTGGCGCGCGAAGTGGAAGCGGGCACGCTGCGCCGTTTGCAGATCACGCGCATGCGCTCCCTCGATTTTTTAGGGGGTGTGACGCTAACACAAATGATTGTGGGGGTCGCGGCGTTGTTGCTGGCCTTGCTGGTGGCGTTACTGTTGGGTTTTCGCAGTCAAGGGCCGTTGTGGGCAGCGATCGTGATCGGCGCGATCACGAGTCTGTCCGTGATCGGTGTCGGACTGATCGTGGCGTGCTTCTCGCGCACGGTGACGCAGGCGTTTCTGTTAGCCAACTTCCCGCTGGCCTTTTTCATGTTTTTTTCCGGCGCGATGTTCCCTGTGCCGCGCTTGACGATCTTCTCCATCGGCGGTCAGAGTGTGGCGCTGTTCGACATCCTGCCAACGTCGCACGCGGTGATCGCCTTGCAGAAGATCTTTGTGCTGGGCGCGGGGTTGAGCGACGTGGCGTATGAGTTGATCGCGCTGGTCGTGCTGTCGGCGTTGTACTTTGCGATCGGGGTGTGGCTGTTCCAGCGGACGCAGCTCAGGGCTGCGGCTTAACGCCTGACGCAACTGCGGGATTCAATTTCCCCGTAACCCGCCGCGCTTCCTGGGCCTCTTGATATAACTGCGCGTTCGCCATCGCTACCGCGATCTGATCGGCCAGTGCCTCCATCACTTTGACGTCGTTCTCGTCAAAGGCATTCACTTCAGGACTTTGCACGTCCAGCACACCCATCGTTCGATCGCCGATGCGAATGGGCACACTGAGCTCTGAGCGCGTCGGGATCAGATCGGGATAGAAATTGATGTAGTGTGGCTCGCTGGCGACATCGTCGGCCAGCAGCCGCTCGCCATGTTCGGCCACCCAGCCTACCATGCCCTGACCTGACGGGACGCGATGGTCGATCGGAAATAGCTTCACGAAATCGCCGGCGATAGCCTTCATGATCAATTCTTTGCGCTCGCCATCCATTACAAATAGCGAGACGTGATGATAGCCAAAGTTATCATGCACCAGCTGTGCTGCTCGATCCAACACTTGCTCCAATCCCAGAATCGCCGCAATCTGGCGGCCCACATCGCTGAGCAGCGTTAGCTGTGCGGCCCGGCGTTTGAGTGCTTCCTCGCCGCGTTTGCGCTGCGTGATGTCGCGCGCGATGCTCAAGACCGCGGTACCCCCAGCATACTCAATGAGGCGACTGTTCAACTCCATCGGCAGCGTGGTGCCATCGCGCCGCACCACGACAATTTCGAGAAATACCTGTTCATCACGTTCCAGCCGGGCGTTGTAGTTGGGAATGCGCGCGGCGGTTTCAGGGGCGCTGATGTCAGTGGGCGTCAGGCGGAGCAATTCAGCGTGACTGTACCCCAACATCTCGCAGGCCACCCGGTTGACGTCCAGAAAGCGGCCGGTCAAGTTGTGAATGAAGATCGCGTCACCGGCGTTGTCGAACAGCGTGCGATAGTGATAATCGCGTTCACGCAAAGCCTGTGCGGTGCGGGCGCTTTCCGATAGATCGCGCAGCATCCAGCGCAGCCCGATGATGCGATCATGTTCATCGCGCATGGGGCTGATGGCGTACTCGGCGGGAAAGAAGGCGCCTTTGTAGACCCGCAGCCGGATCGAACCGCGCACGATGGGCGGCAGCTCCCTGGCCGGCGAACCCTCAGTGTTGCGCCAGCGGGCCAGCGTGGTTTCCAGATCAGCGCGCGCTTCTTCATCTACAAATGCCAGCAGCGCTTTGCCCATCAGAAAATCCGGGCGCACACCCAACAGGGCCGCGGCCACGCGATTCGCTTCGCGGATGTTGCCACTCAGATTCGTCAGCACGTAGCCATCGGGCGCCGACTCAAACATCTCGCGATAGCGGCGGCGTTCCACTTCAAACGCTTGTCGAATGGAAACGAGCTCAGCATTCTGGCGCTGCAACACGTCTACCGCAGTGCGCAAGTGCGCGACTTCACGCTGGAGGTCTGCGACAGCATCAGCGACGAACACCTTGTCGGCGGTATCCGGGTTGGACACCACAGGCTCCTGATAAGTGATTTCGTGTGCTGGTTGATGAGGCTTGTCCGGCATGATACTCCTTGACATCGATCGTGTTGGCTCAGGCTGGTGAGAGGAATAGCGCTGATGTACTTATTGTAAGATCGAATTGCCGCTGTGACAACAGGACACGGGGACTTGCGCGGACAGAAGTCGGATCAAGTAGTCGAACTACTTTCGCCGGGCGCGCTTTTTTTCTAGCAAGCTCGAGGTGGTTGTGGTGGGGTCTTTGCTTGTGGTGGATCGATCGAGTTGAGGCGCAGGCGGCTTTGTCTCTTCCCGATCGGCTGGCGGCGGCTCGATCGGTTCCGCGCGCTCCACGCGTTCGACGCGGGTGCGCTGCTTGGCATCGAACAATGTCGCCATGCGTTCCGATCGGGCGGGCAGGGCTGCTTGCGCCGCGCGCTTCACTTGCCACTTCGTCCCGATCGCCCGCCACGCTTTTTGCACGTCACGCCACTCGAAGGCCAAGCGCCGCACGCCGACATCGCAGGGGAGCAGCAGCGCCGCGATCAGTAGTAACCACGGCCACGCCGGCCGTGTGGCGAGCGGCGCGGCGCGCCCTGCGGGCGTATGCGCGAAGGCCTCGGCGGGATCGCTGGCCGCAACCTGCCCGTTCGCCGCCAGCGTCAAGCGATACAGTGCATCAGGATTCGATTCGAGGTTGCGATATTCGGGCGAGTACGACAACACCCAACCCGCTTTCTCGTTCAACACTTCACCATCGGGCGATTGTCCTGCCACGCCGATGACGTACGCACCCTGATCGCGCGGCTGGAACGATCCTTCGTAACGACCCGGGGCGGTCTGCTGTAACTCGATCGGTTGAGCTGATCCATCGGGATTGACGATGTTGCCGTTAAGGGTATAACCATTGAGATAGTCGCCGTTCGCGCCGCGCGCATCGACGATCACCTTGGCTGAATCGCCCTGCTGATCCACACTCACGTTCAACGCGGACGCGTTCGGATCGCCGATGGTGTAACGCACCACTTGTCCCCAGAACAACGGGAACTGATCCCAATCGACCCAGTCGCGCGCCCAACGGCCCGTGGCATCCGACGTGAAGGCCACCGCTTTGCCCAGGCCATACTGCCACGCCGCCAACACCGGATCATCTTTAGCCGACACGAGGATGGTCTGCGCGGCGTCTTTGGCCGATGTTGCGACATAGCCATACAACGGCGGCGCTTGTGTGATGCCGTTCAACAGCGGCGAGGGCGCGGCCTGCTTAGGAAAGAACTCGCCTTCTTCGATGTATGAACGCGTCGCGAGTGTCGTTTCTTCGGTGAAGATGCTGGGAATCGATCCGGGATCCTTGGCGAAGTGATAACGCCCACCACCGATTTCCGCGAGACTGGGCAAGAACGGCGCGGCATCGCGGCCCACACCCACGGTCGTCAGGGTGATGTTGTTTTCGTCGTGCAGTTTTCGCACCAGTTCAGGAATGCCGTGGGGATCAGCACCGCCATCGGTGAGCAGAATCACGTGCTTTACTTTGGCCGGATCGTCGGGCAGCACTTTCGACATCGCCAGCACGCCGCCATAAATATCAGTGCCGCCGCCGATGCGAATCGTGCCGATCTGGTTGATCACGCCAGACGGATCGGACAACTCGGTCATGGGCACGACCCAGTTGGCGACGTCGTCGAACGCGATCACGCCGACGCGATCGTTGGGCATCAACAGTTGCACCGATCGAGCCGCCGCTTCCTTGGCCAGCTCCAATTTCGTCGCGCCGCCGCTCAACTCGCCCATGCTGCCGGAATGATCGATGATGAACACCAGACCCAATGACGGGCGGCGCTGTTCGTCTTTGATCTGCATCTCGACGGGCAGCGCATCTTCGAGCGGGGTTTTGTAGTAGCCGCCCACGCCATAGCTGGTGGGTCCACCGATCGTGACGAGGCCGCCGCCTAGATCACGCACGTAGCTGCGCAGCGCTTCCATCTGGCGCGTCGACAATTCGCGCGCAGGCACATCGACCAGCACCACCGAGGCGTAATCAGCCAGCGTCGCCACATCCGAAGGCAGCTGCGCCGGCCGCGCCGTTTCCACGTTGAAGTTGGCGGCTTGCAGCGCGCGCAGCAGGGCATCGGCTTCAGCGGGGCGCGCCTCGCCGTTGGGCAGGGGCGTGCCCTCGGGCAGCGACACCACCAAGACCTTCGGCTCGCCCAACACTTGCGCGATGGCGGCCAGCTCATTGTTTTGATACGCGTGATCCTGCGGTGGATCGATCTGCACGATGTAGCGCGTGAAGCCCGGTTCAGTGGCCGTCAATGGAATGCTGATCGTTTGATGACCCTGGTTGAGGCGATAGCTGGCTTCGTGCACCACTTGTCCATTGACCAGCACGCGCAGCTGAGCGGGCATCGCTTGCGTTGAGTCGATGCTGACACGCAGATCGAAGCGTTCGCCTTGCCGCAAACGCGCCGGCGTTTCTACGGAAGTGATGAGGGCTTCCGAGCCGAGCTGCATCACGAAGGGCAGCGTGCTGATCTCCACGCCGCTGTCGGCCGCAAAGCGTGCGGCTTCCTCGGCATCCCCGATCGTTTGTGCGCCGTCCGATAGGATGATCATGCGCCGCGCCGCGCCCGCCGGATACAGCGCCAATCCCAGGCGAATCGCATCGGCCAGATTGGTCTGTCCCGTGTTGGGCGCCGAGGTGAGCGAAGTGAGTTCGCGTGAAGACGACATGGCGCGTTCCACCAGCGCCTCACCGCCGAACACGACAATGGCCGCTTGATCGTCCGGCCCCATGTGGCGCAGAGCCTGCCGCACGTAATCCGTCGCCAGCCCTTTCGCTTCATCCGACATCGAATCGGAGGCGTCGATCAGAAACACGACCGCCAGTTGATCGGAAGGGCGCGCGATCTCTAATCCAGCCAGCGCGAGGATCACACACCCCACGATGATCATCCGCAGCCCCAACGCGAGGATTTCGCGCCGCCGCGCCGATCCGCGCACCGGCTTGCCGATCAGGATGATGATCGGCAGGAGGATGAGTAAGAGTAGAAGAAGCGGTGTCGTGAAATGCATAATGAACGTAAAACGTAATGCGTGATACGTGACGGTTGGTCGATCAACAATCAGCATTCAGCAATTATCAATTCCTCTTTACCCGCTGCCGCCCGTGATACACCCACCACTCGATCAACAAGATCAACAGCGCCAGCGCCGCCAGCCACGGCCACCATTCCTGCCAGCCTTGCTCAGTGGCCGGTGTCGCTGAAATCTGGCTTTGCCCGATCCGAATCGCTTCCACCGGGCGGAGGTTGGACTCGGCCGGCTCGAACAGGTTCACGGCGAAGTAATCGACCGTTTGCTGATCGCCGCTGATCGACGTGATGGCATACGCGCCTAACTCGCCGGTGTCTTTGAAGATGACCGTGCCTTCGGCGGGCCGCACCGTGTATACCTGATTGGACGGCGACGCGATGGCGACTGTGCTCACGGCTGCGTCCGGTCGGATGATCAAACTCTCGCCGGGACGCACGCCATCAGGTGCGTTGAACGATCGGCCCGGAGCGAGATAGTTGATCAGGTTGACCAGCAAGATCGGAAAGGTCACTTGCAGCGGCAGATCAGAATCGTGCAGATCGAACGTGATCGCGCCCACGCGCCGCACACCGGTGTCGCCCGCGACGACCAACGGTCCGCCCTCTGAATCGATCAACGTCTTGGCCCACTGCGGTGGAGTAATGTGTTTGGCCTTGCGCACGTGCACGTTGCTCCAATTCACATCGCGCGTCACGGGCGAATCGATCACGCGGGCGTTGGTCGTGTTGCTGAAGACGCCATCGATGCGCAGTACCGAATTCTGCGGCGGATTGATGAACAACGTCGGCTTGAACGGCAGTTCGTCGGGCACCAATCCATCGAAGATGTACAGATCGAATTCGTCCGTGGGCATTTGCACCGTTCCGTCTTTTTGGGGCAGGGCGCGAAATGCTTGCAGGTCGGGCATGGCGGCCAGCAATTGTTCCAGAAAGACGTTGCCCGGTGAGATCACCAAGACACGCCGCGCCCCCGCCGGATTATTGACGGCGAAAGCAGCATCATCCAGTGAGAGTGCATCAAGGGGCTGCGTGGATTGATCGGGCCGCGAGAGGGCCGCCTGATAGACGGCCGCGTCACGCGGTAGATCGGGCAGCACCACATTGTGCGTCTCGCCTGCTGTCAGATCGATCGGCTGTGCTTGCAGCAGCGCGCCGTCGGAGTAGAGCGAGAGGATGACCGATCGATCCGTGTCGCTGTGATTGGCGACGCCGGCGAATAACTCTGCGCCGTTCTTGGTGGGTCGCAATGACAGGGCCGAGACACTCACGTTGTCGCTTGATTGGCCGATCGGGACGTAGCGTACTTCGCCGGGCAAAGGTGGCAGATTCGACGGCAGGCCGCCATCGGAGATGATCACCGTCGTCGGTTGATCGATCTGGCGACCGAGCGCGCCGGCGGCTAACGCAAATGCGGCTGACCAGTCGGTCGCGCCGTTGGTGGGCCGCGCTTCGTCGAGCGCGCGCTTCAACGTCGATCGATCGGTCTCCGCCGAAGCGATCACTTGCGGCTGTTGACCCGCCACGATGATGGTCACGGGTGCGGCAGAAGGCAGCGTATCGATCAATGCTTGAGCCGCGCGGCGGGCCGCTTCAAAGCGCGAGGGATCGACATCGGTGGCATTCATCGACGCCGACGCATCTAATAGAATCACGCTTGACCCCGCGGCGAGCGTGGGGACGCTGATCGCCGGTCGGGCGAGGGCGAGGATCAACGCGGCAAGGATCAACAGTTGCAGCAGCAGCAAGAGGTTGCGGCGCAGGCGCTGCCACGGCGCGTTGGCCTGTCGATCGCGCAGCACCATCTGCCACAGCAGCGTGGACGAGACCGTCACTTCGCGGCGGCGCAGCTTCAACATGTAGAAGATGACGATGGGGATCGCCAGCGCACTCAAGGCTAGCGCGGCAGGTGCGAGTAAGTTCATGTTATTGTGGTCGAACTTGTTTTTGGACGCAGACGCGAAGCGCGCAGATAACGCGGATAAAAGCAGATACCAAAAATATCAGCGTTAATCCTTTCAATCGTATCTACTCAGCCGTCGCGCGGCGCTGTCATTCCCGCATGCTTCTAGCGGGAATCCAGAGGGCATGTCAGCAGTGAATCTGGATGCCCGACAGAAGCACTCGGGCATGACGGCTGAGCAGTAACTTTTAATCTGCGTTCGCCGGATCTTTATCTCACCATGCCCGCTTTGCGCATGTCGTACAACACCACTTCATCCCACGCCCGATCGGTTTCGACGGCGAGATAGCGTAAACCGCGCGCGCGGCAAAACGTCTGTGCTTCGTTGCGCCATGCCTCCACCCGCTCGCGATACGCAGTGCGCAGTCCGCTGTCCAAACTGACTTCTTGTGCAAGGCCCGTTTCAACATCGATCAGTTTGAGATCGCCCGCCAACGGTGGATCGACTTCGTCCGGCGACAGGACGTGCACGATTGCCACTTCGTGTCCGCGTTGTTGCAACATCTTCAGGGCCGATTGATAGCCGTTGGGCGAGAGCAAATCCGAAATCAAAGTTACCAGTCCGGGACGGCGCGGCTTGATGAGGTAACGGTGCATGGCGGCATCCAGATTAGTGGCGCCTGCCGCTTGCTGCGCTTCAAGAAATTTGAGCAAGTGCAGCAGGTACTGTTGACCACGGAGTGAGACTTCCGTGATCGGTGGACTGTCGTCCACCTTGAGCTTGCTCAGCATGACAACTGAAATGCGATCGCCCGTGCCCAACGCGATCGAGCCGACTCCCGCCGCCAGGTGCAACGCGAATGCAAATTTGTGCTGCGAGCCTTCACCCCAATCCATCGATTGCGACGCATCGATCAGAATGTGAACGGCCAGGTCTTCTTCTTCTTCGCGTAATTTGATGTACGGTCGATCGAGCCGCGCGTAGACGTTCCAATCTACACGGCGCAGATCGTCGCCGGGGACGTAATCGCGGAAGTCGGCAAACTCCAATCCCGCGCCGCGTTTGAGTGAACGCCGCTCACCGCGCAGCGCGCCCGCTCGCACGCGCGACGTGACGAGGGTCAGTTGCTGAAGTTTGCGGAGGGAGGTTTCGTCGAAGAGCATGATTGGTACGTAAAACGTGATACGTGAAGCGTATTGTCGTGCTCAGTTTGCTCACTTTGGCGACCAGGCGATGCTGGTCACGCGATACCCAGGTATTACATATGTTCGTGCTACACCGCTTTCACTGTCAAATACCCGTAACCAGTAATTTTCGATTTGGGCTTGATAACGGGTCGAGTCAAAGGTTTGGTCAGAGAATGATCCAATCGGTCGAAGCTTATTGCTGCCGGGACAATTTGCCTGATCATTGCATATAGCCATCTCAACACCCTTGGTTCCGCTAAGAAACACTGCTCGACCGTCTTTCAGTGGCACTATACATTGTCCTCCGACAACAAATATCATCCCATTACCAGAGGCAACTACACAAACCTTCTTCCATGAAAGGGCATCATACACGGTGTATTCAACAGCGGGTTGTGAATTTGGTCCTACACCCGTTTTGACAATGAGATAACGCCCGTCTGGTGTCCAGAACGCACCGCTTAGATAAAAGCTCCCCAGAGGTTGTTTTTGAGTACCATCAGCGCCATACACGATAAAGTCAATTGAGCCAATCCATCCTCTACGATAAACAAATTGTGTTCCATCTGGTGCCCAGATTAAATCTGTCTTCCGGCTCTCGCAAAATGGGTCTTCTTCACTGATATGTTGCACGCGGACAAAATGTGCGTTGGCTAGATCGACATATCCGAGATCGCATTCGTAGGCGCTGGGACATTTGTCATATGCTTCTTTCTCGCAAGCCCGCACAAGCAGCTGTCCATGAACGGGTGACATTACTGAACCTTGAGAACCATCTACAATCTTAATAGGAATGGCCTCGGTGGGAAGCATCGCTGGTGTTGGTTGCCATGTTGGCTCAACAGTGACAGGGACAGAGGTCGAGGTCGGTATCACAGGCGAAATGCACCCTGCAAGAACCGTTGCTATCAATAACGAACCAGCAATTCGCTGGACGCCGTGATGGGTCATATCAGCTTCTGGTGGCTAGACGCACTGCCGCTTCTACTTTGCTACCTTTTCCAATAACTCCGCCACAATCCGATCCGCGCTCGCGCCTTCCGCCAAGCCTTCGAAGTTCAAGATCAAGCGATGACGCAAGGCCGACGGCGCGACGACGGCGATGTCTTCAAACGCGACGTTGTAACGCTCGGCCAGCAGTGCGACGATCTTCGCGCCGAGGATGATGGCCTGCCCACCACGCGGCGATGATCCATAGTGGACGTATTGCTTCACCAGCGGTGTCGCCTCGGGGTTATCGGGATGCGTAGCGACGATCAGGCGTGCAACGTATTCGCTAACATGTGAAGCGATGGGTGTCTGCCGCGCCAGATCGCGCATCCGCACGATGTCGGCGCCACTGACGGCAGTCTGCGCGGCAGGTGTATCTTTGCCCGTCGTGCGCGCCAGAATCTCCACCAGTTCAGTCGCCGAAGGGAAGGGGACATTGATCTTGAACAAGAACCGATCGAGCTGCGCTTCGGGCAGGGGATACGTGCCTTCCATCTCCAAGGGATTCTGCGTCGCCATGACAAAGAACGGTTCTTCCAGTTGATACGTCTGCTGCGCCACCGTCACGGAATGTTCCTGCATCGCTTCCAGCAATGCCGATTGCGTCTTGGGCGTGGCGCGATTGATCTCATCGGCCAGCACGAGATTGGCAAACACCGGCCCGGCTTGAAAACGAAAGGCGCGCTGCCCGTCTTGATCGATCAAAATCTCGGTGCCTACAATGTCGGCGGGCATCAGATCGGGCGTGAACTGAATGCGCGAGAATTTCAAATCCAACACTTGCGCCAGCGTACGGATCAACATCGTCTTGCCCAGACCGGGCACGCCTTCCAGCAGCACGTGTCCACCCGCCAGAATACCGATCAACACGCCGCGCACTACCTCGTTTTGTCCCACGATGACGCGGCCAATCTCGGTTTCCATGTTCGTGGCAAGTTCGCGGAATTGATCGACGGTAAGAGGTTGGGTCATGACTGGCCTTTCGTAATGCGTATTGCGTAAAAAATAGACGAAGCATTCTGAGCGGAAGTCCGTGCTTTTTCGGGCTGTAGTCGAAGAATGCGTGTTACACGAACAACGCTTGTTAGCGCAAGCCGCATCCTTCGACTACGCTGCGCTCCGCTCACGCCGTGCCCCAGCCGCAGGCTGGGCGGCGCGCTGGGCGGGATGCTTCTTGCAATGATGATCCATCACGGTTCCAGCGAACTGAAATACTGCCGGATCAAATCTTTCAGCTGCGGCGGCACTTGCCCGTTGTCGATCGCTTGTCGATACGCGTTGGCATATTGAGCAAACACTTGCGAGTACGGCACTTGACTCGGCGTGTCGCTGCCGGGATTGACGCCACTCTGTCCGGTTACATCTCCGCCATTATCGCCGCTGCCGGGCAGTGTCACCGTATCACCTTCGCCACCGCCCAAAAGCTGCGGTGCATAGATCGGTTCGTAGGGCGTTTCGCCGCCATCGCCGGGGCCGTTGTTTTGATCGATCGGTTTGCCACCGGCCTCGGGGCCTTGCGCGTCGCCGCTGTTGCCCGTGCCTTTGCCCGATCCTGATCCCGCTCCGCCATTTGGATTGCCTTGCGTTGATGATCCACTTTGATTTGAACCCGGCTGCGTTGGGTCGCCCTGTCCCGCTTGGTCTCCTTGCGCTGCTTGACTCTGAGCGCTGCGACCGGCGGCGATCATGCGCTGACGACCTTGGCCCAACTGTGCCGCTGCCTGGCGCGCCACGTTCGATCGCGCGGTTTGTTGCGCGGCCTGTGTCATCGCTTGCGCGGCCTGATCCAAAGCCTGCTGCGCTTTTTGCGCATCACCGTTGCGCGCCGCAGCTGCGGCAGCACGCAGCTGCTGGGCCAATGCGGGATTGCTAGATTGCAGGGCCTCCGCAGCCTGTTCCAATTGATCGGCCAATGCCGCCGCTTCGGAAGCCGACATCTGACTCAGATCGAGGCTGCGCAGATTTTCGGCGGCGGCCAGAAAATCACCTTCGGCCAGATTTTGCCCAAAGCCTTGCAGCGGGCTACCTTCATCTTGCGCCAATCGCTGACCGGCCTGGCGCAGCCCTTCGGTTTGAGCTTCGGCCTGCGCATTCGTCAACGATTCGAACTTTTTCTCGCCGCGCGTCAACACCGCCGTGGCCTGCTCCAGCGACTGCGCGTCTTTCAATTGTTGTTGTGTTTCTTGCAGCGCCTGCAACATTTCCTGCCGTTGGGCTTCGGTCAAGTTGGGATCGGTGGCGATCTGCTGACGCAGTGCCTCGACCTTGGCGGCCTCGGCGGCGATGGTCTGCTGCACGGCGCGCGTCTGCGCGGCCAGCTGAAAGAACGACTCACCACGCCACGCCACTAACATGACAGCCACCAGCAACCCGACGGTCAACACGGCATCGATGCGCTTGATCTTCAACGGCAGTTGTTGGCGCGCGTTCACGCGCTGCGCCATCGCGGCGGCGTCTTGCAGTTGGCGTTGCGCGAGGTCGCCGGAAGATCGATCGGCTCGCCCAGCGCGCCCCTGCTCCGCAGACAGGGCGTGAGCGAGTTCTAGGGCAGTGCTAACCCGCTCACGCAGCCCAAAGTGTCGATCGAACCAACGGGCCGCCACCAGCCGATCGGGCCGCCAGAGATACCCGGCGGCTGCGGCGCTGATCGTCCCGATCACCATCAAGCCGATCGCCAGCGTGATGAACTCGCCTTGCAGCAACAGGCCGCGCAGCACGGCAATCAGTGTGATGACCAGCGCCACCCCTAAGGCAAGTGCCGCGCCACGCAGCGACCAGCGCACCGCACGCTGTAGGCGATAGCGCCGCAGCCAGCCATCGAGCTGGTGATTAAGGTCAGTCAGTGCGTTAGTAGGCATCGTATTCAAGTTGAAGCGTTCCGAGCGGAACGAAGTGAAGTCGAAGAATGCGGCTCATACAAGACATCCGCGTCCTTCGACTCCGCTATGCTCCGCTCTGGACGCTTATGCGATTTCACTTATCCACCCGTTTGACGATGCGGATGCTGAGCAAGATCAGCACGATGCTAAACAGCAGATAAAAGATACTGTAACTGATCCAGGGTGAAGGCAGGATTAGTGGCCCGCCGGTGTTTAACGAGAATGTCATCGTAAGCACAGAGTGATTGTCCAGCAAGGTCGTCAGCGTGGCGACTCCGGCCGATAACGGTGAGATCGAGATCATCAACCACAGAATAATGTTGCGGGTGATTTCGGCATCGACCGTTGGGTTGCCGGTTTGTGTGCTTATATACATCATGGTCGAGAGGAGGCCCTGCACGATGAACATTAAGATTGGCACGCCGATCACCAGAGCCAGCGTGACGACGGTGGATATCGCCGTGGCCTGCGAAGTGCGGCGCATGAGACTGGAGAAGAACAGGCCGATCGAACTGAAGGCGATCGCGGTGACGATCAGCACGACGCCGGCGATGAAGATTTCTTCGAACGTCACACCGCCGAACAGGAAACTGAGACTGGCGACGGGAATCGCCGACATGATCAACAGCAAGTTGAATAACAGCGCCGCCCATAACTTGCCCAGCACCAGCGATCGGGCGGGCAGCAGTGTGGTGCGCAGTAGTTCGAAGGTCTGGCGTTCTCGCTCGGAAGAGATGGCCCCCACGGCTGCCGACGATGAGGTGAAGCACGTGATCAATAGTTGCAGGCCCACCGTGACGGCGAAGATGGCTTTGCCCAAACTTTGTAAATTGCGCGGCGAACTGGACACACTGGAACTGGTGGCATATGAAAGATAAAGCAGCGCCACAAAGCCGCCCAGCAGCAGCGTGTTCAAGGTCAAGACGACGAACGCGCGCCGGCCACGCATGCGCCCGCGCATTTCTTTCAGCGTAATGGGATTGCGGCGCAGCCACTCGCCGAAGGAACGGCGAGGCGTGGTGGGTTGAGCAGGAACGACTGACATGTTGGCTCCTCAAGCAAGTGTCACAGAAACCGGGTTTCTACGGGTTATCTTGCATTACGTCTGAAGGGGAGAAACCCGGTTTCTCCGATCTACTCCAACGACGACTTGGTCAGCTGCATGAAGATGTCTTCCAGATTCTGGCTGTCTTCGCTGAAATGCACCACAGGCACGTGGCGCGCGGCCAGGCCCGTGAGCATGGCGCTCAACGCCGTGTCATCGCCCGTGAATTTCACTTCCAGGCGCGTGCGCTGCTGTGGCGTCTGCTCGGCCGGTGTTTCCACGCCGCTGACCCCGGGCAGGGCGCTGAGAAATTCCTGGGCGGCGGCGGCTTGATCGAGCACCACGATGTGCACCGCACGCTGCGCCGCCAGGCCGCGCTGCAATTCGTCGAGCGTGCCCAGCGCCACGATCTGTCCGCCTTCGATGATGCCGACCCGCGTGCAAATCTCGGCCACGTCCGCCAGAATGTGCGTGGAGAAGAACACCGTCTTGCCCATGCGCGCCAGCTCGACCAGCAGTTCACGAATCTCCACACGCGCGCGCGGATCGAGTCCCGACGCAGGCTCGTCGAGGATAAGTACCTGGGGATCGTGAATCAACGTGCGGGCCAGGCCCAGCCGCTGCTGCAAGCCGCGCGACAGTTTATCGACCATGTCATCGCGGCGCGGCGTCATGTCGACCAACTCCAACAGATCGTTCACCAGGCGCTTGCGTTCGGTCTCGCGCAGCTGGTAGCACGCGCCGAAGAAATCCAGATACTCCCACACGCGCATATCGTGATAGATGCCGAAGGTGTCCGGCATGTACCCGATCGCCCCACGCACCCCGCGCGGCGACTTCTTCACCGAGTGCCCGGCGATGACGGCTTCGCCGCTGTTCGCCCGCAGCAAGGTGGCTAAGATGCGCATGGTCGTGGTCTTGCCCGCGCCGTTAGGTCCCACAAAGCCGAAGATTTCGCCCGCGTTGACGTTGAGGTTGAGATGATTGACGGCGGTGCGTTTGCCGTATTTCTTGGTCAGGTCTTTGATCTCGATAATGGTCGACATGAAAACGCCTCGCGGTTATTGAACCGTCAGGGTGAAGTCGGCGCGATCGAGTTGCACCGGGCCGCCGGATGATACATCGATCTTCAAGCGGATTTCACCGCCGGGGCCGACGTGCTCTTGCGGATTCGGAATGGCATTATCTCCATCCTGGGCGTTCGGCAAGGGCGTCCAGTTGTTGGCCCGATAGTTCCACACGGCGAAGGTGAGGCCGCTGGAATGACGGTTGCCTGTATCCAGGTGCAAGGTTAAGTCCTTGATCGTCGTGTAGCTAATCGGCCGCGCCAGGTTGAACTGAAGGTTGTAGCTGCCCGGAAAGACCTCGCTGTTATACGGTTCAATGCCGGGACCGTTGGTATTGTCGGCCTGCCACGTGAAGGCGCCCGGTGGCAACGTCAGTGTGCCGGACATGATCTGGAGCGTCGGATTCAAATCGACGATGTACAGGGCGGTATCAAAAGCACCAAACGGCGTGCCTTCGACTTCGACTTTCAATGGTGATCGATCGCTCCAGCCCGCTAAATACAGGCCGCTGCCGCGACCTCGGCGAATGGGCGTGTTGTTGCCAGATAGCAACGAGCTTAGCATTTCGTAACGGCGGTTGCGGGCTGTGTCACTGCTATTAAAGTTGTATGGTCCGACGATGTCGTCCAGGGTCGTATCACCGCTATTGTAGTAATACTGGACGTTCTCGGTCGTCTGGCTGGAGCGGGCGGCTCGTTCCAGTTTGAAATCAACCGGCACACTTTCCCCTGGCTCGACCGTGCCCACCTGGTGGGCCAGGCCCGGCCCCAGCAGCACGGTATCTTGCAGAACCAGGTCGCTGTGATTAGTGACCGAGCCGCTCACTCTGGCTCCGGCACTATCCACCACCAGCTGTAGCGCAGGTGTAAACTGCGGTGCAGGCACTTCGCCTTCGGCGCTCATCGTTTTTACTTCAGAGACGTCCATCTCGACGCGGGCGCGCAACGTAGCGGCGTCGCTGCTCAGGGTCCAATCGGAAGTGTCACCGGTCGATCGGTAGGGGTTGGGATCAGACGCTGGATGAAGGAGTAAACCCTGATCGGCTTTCACCTCATACATGGCGCGCTGCGGCGCATACAAGCCGACGATGCCCGTCAAGCGAGCTTGATCGGCCGAAGGCCAGACTTGTACCAGGGCCAAGCGATTGAGCACCGGTTGATTGCCGCGCAGTAGATTGCCCGCCAGAAAAGCCGCCACCGTAAAACCAATCGTCAACAGCGGCACACTGATCCAGGCCAGCTCACGGCGTTTCAGTTTGCGCACGATGAGGTAGTTGACCGGCCCGATGGCGACCATGTACAACCCCAGGAAACCGCAAATCAACGAGACTGGCGGCAAGTTCAAATTGGGAATATTTGAGGCGGCGCTCGTGGCCGTGTACCAATCTTGCACGCCATAGCCCCAGCTAGGTTTATCGGGTAGGGATTGCGTGAGCTGTCGATAGATTTCCAGGAAACCATTCCAGGACTGTGAATCCCCCGGAGCAGAACTGGCAACGACGACTTGCTGCAAGTCCACCGGATCGAAGCTGACAAACACGACTTCACCTACACCATGTTGCCGCCGGATCAGCAAGGGTGTCTCGGCTTGTTTGAGGATGACTTGCGCGTCCGGGGTCGAGGCGCCAGTGGCAATAATGGCACTGCCCGGACTGGCGGTACTGCCGGCGTAAGTTTTCAGCGCGCTTAGATCGTCTAGCAGGATCGCGCTGGCAGGCGACAGGGGCAGTAGATCGCGCAGTCCGGCGCTGGTTTTCTGCCAGCCCGATCCGCCGGTAACGATCAAGCGTCCGCCGTTGGCGATCCAGGCCGATAGGGCCGTGCGCTGCACGTCGGCCAGATCACCGGTGTCCACATTGGAGATGATGAGCGTGTCCAGGCTGTCGAGGGCCACGGATCGATCGGGCAGGTCGTGCAGCGTGAGCTGCGCCACGTTCGCTACGCCGTTGGGCGGATCGAGTTCGCTCAAGACGTTGTAGGCCGAAGGCCGATCGGCGATGATGCCAAACAGCCGATCGTTATCACTCACCGACTTGAGCGGCACACTGCGCTTCGTGATCAGCTGCCCGCTGGTATCGAGCAAGGTGACGTCGAGGCTGGCGATGTACGTTTCGGGATAGAGATAGAGCGTGATTTCTTTGCGCGACTGGGTGGGTAGGCTGACGGGATAAGCATTGACGACTTGCCCTTCATCGGCACGGGGCAAAGTGATCTCCACCCGACCGTCGAGGCCAGGCCCGTTGTTTTCGATCAGGACGCGCACCGGCAGCCACTGCCCGACTTGATAGTGACCGTCCAGGCCGGCCTCGACCACTAACGTGACGGGCGTTTGCGCCGCGGCCACCGTGGAGGTGAGCAGCAGGGCCAGCATAAGCAGAATCGCACCGAGTCGAATTTTCATCCAGACGCACTCCCGAATGGATCGCCTGCGATTTAATTACAAGTGTTCCCAGCCCGCGTCTTCGCGGGCGTCCGCGTGGACGCGGACTGAGAGCAAAACAAACGATGTGAATAATCACCAGGATCACGAACTGTCATGCTATGATACGGCGTGCCGGTCAGCCAGTTCAAGCACTTGAGTGCGGCTCTAGTTGGGGAGCTGCGTTGAAGATAAGGTGCTGAACTCATAGAAACCGGGTTTCTCAATTTCTGGCGTAATGCCAGACTACACGCAGAAACCCGGTTTCTGTGGCTGAAGCTAGGACGCTGGCCGCGTTCAAGTGATTCCCATTCTATCATACGTTGGGGCAGTTGCCCTGCGCTTTCTTTCACGTTATACTATATTCATTCCACCTGAAAGGAGCAGATCATGACCGACGAACAAACCCCACCTCAAAGCGAAGCACCGCAGACCGACACTCCGCCGCAAGATCACAAGCCGCACACTGAAGAGTTCAGTGTCACGGGCGGGCAAGTGTTGGATGTCGTCAAGAAATTGCTGCATGAAGGCAACATCCGCCGCATTGTGTTGAAAGATGAATCTGGTAAGACGTTACTGGAAATACCGATCACCATTGGCGTGGTCGGTGTGGTTCTGCTGCCGGTGTGGGCGGCCATCGGCGCTGCCGCGGCCCTGGTGGCTAAGATGACCATCGTGATTGAGCGCACCGAATAGCAGCGCGTCTCCCTGTGACCCTGAGTTTTCTGTCAGCAGGCGGCCTGATGGCCGCCTGCTTTGCTGTGTGCTGTATGATCCAAATCATACGTGAACGATAGCAGATCGATTAAACTTGGGTTAATGTCGGGAGCGTGCCTGTGTTAGGTCATGATGCGCCGCATCCTTTTCCAGATTACGTGACGTGCCCCCAGTGCGGTGAGCCGGAAGTCGAAGTATGGTGTTACGATACTTCGGCGCGTTGTCATGCCTGCGGACAGGTGTTTCAACACGCGTTGCCGCTGGACTGCGTGGGCCAGTGCGATCGCACCACCTGTGAGATCAAACACTCCCACGGCCCGATCAAATTCAGTTGAGTGAGTTGCAGATGCGCGACAACCAATCCTCTCGATCGGCACGAAGTATCCCGCTGCCCAAAGAGCATGGCTCCTGGGCCATGTTCGTGGTGCCGTTGATCATCGGTTTGGCCGTGGCGGGAATGTGGCAGTGGCGATCGGTGTGGTTGATCCTTGCCGCGTTGGGGCTCTTTATGCTGCGCTTTCCCATCGACACGGTGATCAAAACGCGGAAGTGGCCCCAGGCCGATCGGGCGTGGCTGATCCGCTGGGCGATCGTCTACGGATCGATCGCGGCGATCTCTGGCGGTTGGTTGGTGGTTCTCGATCGGCTGTACGCGCTGATCGGGTTTGGCGCGATCGGCGCGGCCTTGCTCGTCTATCACTGGTGGCTGGTCGATCGACGCAAAGAGATGTCGGCCACCGGCGAGCTGGCGGGTATCTTCGGGTTGGCGCTGGGTGCACCATTGGCTTATTACACGGCCAGCGGCCAGCTCGATGGGACGGCGCTGGCCTTGTGGATCGTCAATGCGCTGTACTTTGGCGGCACCGTGTTCTACATCAAATTAAAGGTGCGTGAGCAGCCGCGCCTGCCTGCGCCCGATCGGGTGAGCGAGCGCCTGGTGAAAGCCAAAGCCTGCCTGTCGTATCAAAGCATCGTGCTGACGATCTTGATTGTGCTGGTGGCGCTGACGGCGGGAACCGTGCCGGCGCTGGTGATGCTGGCGTTCGTGCCTATGACGTTGAAGGTGTTGATCGGCGCGACACGCTGGCAGGATAAGCAATCGCTGAGCTTGCCGAAGTTGGGCGTGATCGAGATCGTTCACGCGGTGTTGTTTGCGGCCATCATCATCGTCGCGTTCTAAGGAGGATTCATGAGTCAGACACCGGCTAGTGCCGGGCCGCAGCGGGCCGTGCCATTGAAGGTGTGGACCTTGCTGGCCCTGTTGTTCGGCGGCGTAGTCGGTCTGGGCATGTTTACCTTTGCCTACGCTGAAGGCACATCGTATCTCTCGGACGATCCAAATGCCTGCCGCAACTGCCACATCATGAACGATGTGTTCGATGCGTGGTCGCGCGGTCCGCATCACGCGGTGGCCACGTGCAATGACTGCCACATTCCGCACACGTTCCCGGATAAGTATATCGTCAAAGCGCTCAACGGCTTCAATCACAGCGCCGCGTTCACGCTGCAGAACTTTCACGAACCGATCCAGATTACGCCGTTCAACAAGACGGTGGCGCTGAACAACTGCCAGTATTGCCACAGCGATTTTGTGGCGCAGATCAATCATGCCGGGCAGACCGAACTGGAAGATTGCACGCGCTGCCACGCGACCATCGGCCACGATGAGATCAGCGTGGGCAAACCGTAATTCATCCCGGAGGATAACTCATGACCGATTCATCCCAACAACCCCAAGCACGCCGCAGCCGATCGGTGATCTTCGTCGTCGCCGCCTTTATCCTCGGCTTTGCGCTGCTCATCGGCCTTAGCGCGCTGCTGATCAACATCAACACCCGCAAGCAGGAATCTGCCGCGCCCGTGGTGAGGATTGTCGACATTCAAGATGGCGAGACGGATCCGGCGGTGTGGGGCCAGAATTACCCGCACGAATACAGCCGCTTCATGCTGCTGGAAGATGACACGGTCCCGACGGCGTTTGGCGGCAGCCAGCAATACGACAAACTGGCGCGCTTCCCGGCTATGAAGCGCCTGTGGAACGGTTACGCCTTCGCCGTCGATTTCAACGAAGAGCGCAGCCACTTTTATTCGCTGATCGATCAGAAGGAAACCGAGCGGCAGGTGGTGGTCACGCAGCCCGGCGCGTGCGCTAATTGCCACACGGGCGACGCGCCGAATCTGATCAAGACCATGGGCTGGGAGGCGTTCAATCGCACGCCGTATCAAGAGATCAGCAGCACACTGCATTCGGGCATTACGTGCAACGACTGCCACGATCCGGCGACGATGGCGCTGCGCATCACGCGCCCGGCGTTTGCCAATGCGATGGAGAAGCGCGGCATCGATTTGAGCAAGGCCACGCGCCAGGAGATGCGCTCGTATGTGTGCGGCCAGTGCCACGTGGAATACTACTTCCTGGGCGACGACAAGCTGCTGACGTTCCCGTGGGAGAAGGGCCTGAACATCGACAACATCAACGAGTATTACGACGAATACGGTTTCAAAGATTGGACGCACAAGGAAACCGGCGCGCCGCTGTTGAAGATGCAGCACCCGGAGTTCGAGTTGTACAGCACCAGCATCCACAATCAATCGGGTGTCGCCTGCGCCGACTGCCACATGCCCTACATCCGCGAAGGCGCGCTGAAGGTGTCCGATCACTGGATTCGCAGCCCGTTGACCAATGTGGCGAATGCCTGTCAATCGTGCCACAAGCTGGACGAGGCCAAACTCACCGAACGCGTCGTCACCATTCAGACGCGCACCGCCAAGCAACTGCGCGAGACCGAGACGGCCATCATCGCCGCCATCGACGCGATCAATGCGGCCAAGGCCGCGGGCGCAGCCGATGCCGACCTGGCCGAGGCGTGGGACTTCCAGCGCAAGGCCAACCTGCGCTGGGACTTCATCTCGTCGGAGAACAGCACCGGCTTCCACAGTCCGCAGGAAGCGGCGCGCGTGCTGGGCGATGCACTGAACTTCGCGCGCATGGCACAAATTTCGGCGGAGCGTTTGACGATGAAGTTGACGGGCAAACCCGGCACCGATCCGCTGTTGCAGATCAACACCGACGCCGTCATCGGCACCACGCCTGCTGAGGTGGAAGAGCAGATGAAGTAGAAACAAACCGCGAGGACGCGGTTTAAGAGCGTTGAAAGACAACGAGCGGGCGTGATCACTCACGTCCGCTCGATCTGTTTTGTGCCGATTTTCATCACTTGAATTTGAAGTGGATGAAGATACGCCCGAAGTTCTTGTCATCTTTTTCGACGCGATGATACAGTGGACGGATGTGCCCCTGATTCAAGAAGCGCAGGACTTTCTTCTTGAGCTGCCCGCTGCCTTTGCCGGGAATAATCTCGACCAGCTCAATCTTCTTGGCCAGCGCTTCTTGCACGATGCGATTGAGTTCGGCGTCGATCTCACCGCCGCGATTGTAGATGTCGTGCAAGTCGAGTTTGAATTTGGCCATTAGACAAACTGCGCTCCACCGTTGATGGGCGAGGACCGTTTACGCATTCAGAGCGGCCAGATAGCGATGGTAGGCCGCAATCAAGTTGCGCTCGATGTTCTGGTGCAGCTCATCGTCGGAGCGGGGCGTGGCTTCGTAAATGCCTTTCGCGCACTGGCCGCACAGCAGATACCCAATCAACACACCGCGCTCGCGGTAGATGAAACTGTTGATCGCCAGCCCCTCTTTGCCTTTGTATTTCATCGCATCGATCGGGCGCTTCCGGCAGCCGGGGCACAGCTCATCGGCATAGACCCAGTAAGATTTTACTGCGTCGCCGAACTGCGCCTGACCATACGTCATCATCATCTCGATAATCTGCGCAGCGATTTTTTCGCTCTCGTCCGGCGGTGATATTTTTCTGGATGGTTTAGCCACGTGCAGACTCCTTGCTGGCAGGCTGATCAAGTATCCCCACCACTTGCAGCCACGGCGGATCAGGGAGGGGATTCTTTGCAATCGTCATGCCGAGTTTGCGCATCACACCCATCGAAGCGGCGTTGTCGTACTCAGTGGTGGCGATGAGGCGCGACCAGTCCAGCCATTCACGCCGTTCGTTCAGCGCGTGCTCAGCGGCGATCTTCGATCCATTGCCAAAGGTCAGATCGAGGATGCGATGGATCGCGTGAAGATCAGCAGGTTGGAAGGCGCGAATAATCAAGCGAGATGTTTCGAGAATGAATGGGGTCATGCTTCATTTTACCTCGACGCCTGACGCAGCGCTTCTTGGGAGAGCTACTGGTTCAACCTGCGATACACGCCCTTCATCTGCCGGTAAATCTCCACGAACACTGCATACCGATCATCGTACACGGCGCGATGTTGCGGCGTTGGTTGATAAGTGCGTTTGAAGGTTACTAACTGCGGCACATCTCCAAACCCGATCGATCCCAGCCCGACCCCGGCGATGAAGGCCGCGCCGCGCGCATTCGCTTGAATCGGATCCTGCACCTGCCGCACTTCGACGTTGAGCACATCCGCAAAGATCTGGCACCACACATCGGAACTGCCGCCGCCGCCCGCCAGATTGATCTGTTTCACTCGACGGCCCATGAACTTCTCGACCGGCTGCAGCAGCCAGCGCGTGTTGAGCGCCACGCCCTCCAGAAAGGCGCGGATGATGTCTTCACGATTGTTGTTCAGCGAGATGTTATACAACCCCGCGCGCAAATGGCGATCGTCAACCGGCGCGCGCTCGCCCCAGATCCACGGCGTGTAGATCACCCCGTTGCTTCCTGCCGGAATGCGTGCCGCGATCTGATCCATGATCTTGAACACGTCCGGCACGTGCGCTTCTTGCAGCAGTTCATCCTTGTGATACAACACATTGTCGCGTAGAAAGTTCAAATTGCCTCCCGCCGTGGCCTGCAGCGCCGTCAGCAAATAGCGATCGGGCAGGGCGCACGGCACGGAGGCCAGTGACGATCCAATATCGGTTTTCTTGAAGGGCACGTGCGCGGCGATCCATGACGAGGTGCCGATGTAGAGATGCGACGCAAAATCTTCGACCGCCCCCGATCCGATTGCCGCGGCGGTGTTGTCGATGGCCCCGGCGACCACCTGCATCCGATCGGATAAGCCCAGTTCGTCGGCTACGTTGCGTCGGAGCGATCCAAGCACGGTGGTGCACGAGACGATTTCAGGAAACTTATCCGCATCGATGCCGCTGGTCTTGATCAGCGCGCCGTGGTAGCGAATATCGTTGGGGTTCTGATTGTCCGTCACCCACGACGTGAGGATCGAATCGAACGTCGCGGCGAAGCGGCCCGTCAGACGCAGGTTCAGATAGTCAAGCACGTTGAGGAACTTATACGTGTGCTCGTACACTTCGGGGAACTTCTCACGCACCAGCAGCATATGCCCCGCCGGGTCTTTGCCCGTCAGCGACGGCATGCCGCCCGTCAACCGAATCCAGCGCAGCAATTTGAAGACATCCGCGCCAGCAACATTAATCGCGCCGTGTGCTTGTTTGTGCAGATACGGCGCGCCACGCATGTCCATCCACAGGATGCAGTTCATCAACGCGTTGCCAACGCGATCGACCGGCACCGTACCCTCGCCCTGTGTGGAACAGCACACCGCCTTAATCGCCTCACGCGGCACGAGGTTACGCGCCAGCAAACGTTTTGAGGCCGACAAAAACGCCTGCCACCATTCGTCCGGCGATTGCTCTGCGCCGCCATCGGGTGTGAGGTACAGCGCGATCGGTTGTGATTCCCAGCCCAGCACCTGGCCGTGCGCCGTAATCAACGCGACCTTCATGCCGGACGTGCCGAGATCGACGGATAGGATCACATCGCCAGCTTGATCGTTCATGCGCTGTTTCCTTTAGTTGACACCTTCTACGCTCGCTAGAACGACCTCAAACCGATTGAGCGCTTCGTCGATCACGTCATCGGTGTCGGCGAGGCTGGTGTACATGCGGCTGCCCGCCAATGTGATGAGACCCTGCGCCATGTAGGCCGCGCCCATCTCTTCCAGCATGTGTTTGCGCGGCTTCATTTCGCGCAGCAGTTTGAGCGGATTCTTCATGTCCAGCAGCATCACGCCCGAGGTTTCGAGATGGCAGATCGAGCCTTGATTGAAGGCCACAAACGGCAGGCGGTATTTTTCGATGATCTGCTGCAACCCCTTGGTTAAGCGATCGCCCGCGCGGCCGGCGATGACTGGCGCATTGGTGCGCTCCATTTCGAGCAGGGCATAGTAGCCTGCCACGCACGACAACGGATTCGCGCTCAACGTGCCGCCGATGTAGGCCCGCTCGCCCGTGCCGCCGATGCCGGCCGCAAAGCGCATGATCACCTCACGCCGGCCGCCCACGCCGCCCGCCATCGGATAACCGCCGGTCACGCACTTGCCGAAGATCGTCAGATCAGGTTTGACGTTGAAGTAGCCCTGCGCGCCGCCCATGCCCAAACGAAAGCCCGTCACCACTTCGTCGAAGATCAACAGCGCGCCGAATTCGTCGCAGAGTTCGCGCACTTTTTGATTGTAGTCGTAGGGCACCGGACGTGTGCCGCTTTCCGGCCCCACCGGTTCGACGATCACGGCGGCGGTTCCACCTCGCACCCGATTGAACATCAGCAACTGGCGGAGCGCGCCGAGATCGTTCGGGAATACTTCCTGCGTGTGCCCGCTCGATCCGCGCGGAATGCCGGTGGCTTCGCGGCGGCCCGTGCCCGGAATGTGCAGACCGTACACCATCTGATCGCTCCAGCCGTGATATGCGCCGCCGACCTTGATCACTTTCTTCTTGTGCGTGAACGCGCGTGCGGCGCGGATGGCGGCCATCACGCTTTCGGTGCCGGACCCCAACATGCGGAACATCTCGATCGAGGGCATGTAGCGCTGAATCAATTGCGCCAACTTCAATTCGTATTCGTGGAACAGACCGGTCACAGGCCCGCAGTCTTGCAACAGTTCAAAGACCTTCTCGCGTACGGGCGCGTAGTTGCTGCCGAGGACGGTCGGGCCGCCGGCTTGCAGAAAATCGATGTAGCGATTGCCATCCACGTCCCACATATGCGCGCCGCGCGCTTTCTCGATCGCCAGCGGGAACGGATAATTAAAAGCCAGATTGTGCTGCACGCCGCCGGGGATGATCTGTTTGGCCTCTTCGATCAGCGTTTTTGATTTGACGCATTTCGTCTCGAAATAGTTCAAGAAGTCCTGCATCCGATCGCGCTTGATGGGCCTTAACGGCTGTTTCGTCAGTTCCTTCAGGCGTGCCAGAACTTCGTCGGCGTTGGGATATTCAGAGATGGCGTAGGATGGCGTGTTGGTCATGGTTGCTTCCTTCACAGGTGATGCGTGAAACGTGAAACGTAAAGCGTAGTGCGTAACAAAACCCCTTACGTTTTACGCTTTACGTTTTACTCTCCGCTCGCGCTGATTTCCCCGCGCTCTGCTTTCTTCTGATCTTTGCGCAACTTGGCAAAGGCGATCTCGCGGATGGGCAGGGGAATTTTTGAGGTTTGGCGTTCGCTGCACAATGCCAGCAGATAGGCCAGCGCGCACTTCTCCAGAATTTCGACGTTGTGTGCGGCGCGTTCCACATCGTGGCCGAAGCACAATGCGCCGTGGTTCTGCAGGATGTAGGCGTTGTTGTGATTCTTGATGTGCTTGACGATGGCGTTCTTCAGGAAGCCGGTGCCCGAGGGCGCATACGGAATGATCTCAACCGAGCGGCCAAGAAAACGCACTTGCTCGTCGAATAGAGCCGGGATGGGGGCGTTGATCAGCGCCAGGGTGCTGGCATAGACTTGATGGGTGTGCACGACGGCCTGCACATCGGCGCGGGTCACGTAGACTCCGGCGTGCAGCGCGCTCTCCACCGAGGGTTTCAACGCGCCTTCAATGACGTTCAGATCGAAATCGAGAATGCACACATCGTCGGGCGTCATCTTGCAATAATCGTAATTGGACGGGGTCACGGCAAACGCGGCCTGACCGGGGATGCGGATTGAGAGATTCCCGCCCGTCGCCATGAGATAGCCTTTTTCGACTAAGCGCTGCGCGGTTTCGACAACTTGCTGCCTGGGGCGTTGATGCTGGCTCATGTTGGCTACTCCGTGGAAAATCTTGACACTGTAAAGATTATGCTATAGAATCTTAACAGTGTCAAGATTGAATTTAGAAAGTCAGCCATGCCCAAGAAGAAGAGCTATCACCACGGCGATTTGAAGAACGCCTTGATCGAAGCCGGAGCCGACCTGCTTTCAAAAGAAGGCGTGAGCGCGCTCAGCCTGCGGAAGGTCGCGCAGAAGGCGGGGGTCAGTCACGCGGCCCCCTATGCTCACTTCGCCGACAAGCAAGCCCTCATTGCCGCCATCTCCACAGAAGGCTACAAGAAACTCTACGGGCAAATCGCACAAGTGGCTGAGCGGCATCGAATGGATCCGTTGCGCCGGTTGATTGAATCCTCCTGGGCATACGTCCAATTCGCGCTCGATGAGCCTGATCACTTCAAGGTCACCCTCTCGGACATGATCGAAAAGGAACAGGATTATCCGGCCTTTGTGGAAACGGCCCGGCAGACGTTTGGTTTGGTCGTCGAGGTCGTCGCTCAGTGCCAGCAGGCCGGCATCTTGCGTCAAGGCGCACCTGATCTTTCCGCGGTGAGTGTCTGGGCGCTCATTCACGGCTTCGTCACATTGCTCTTGGAAAACCAAATCTCGCACACGGTACTCGATCGCTACACTGTGCGCGAGATGTTTATTTTTACGTTGAACCAGATCACCTTGGTCGAACTCGACGCGACCACATTCGCGTTGGCCGACTGAGGAATGAAGCGATTTGGGGTCTGATGGTTGCAATTAAGCAGCTGTCCCGATCAAGCTCGATCGGGACAGCGCGTTCTGGAGGAAAGGTTCAGGGATCAAATGCCTCCCCGCCTTGTGAAAACTTTCTCATAATTGACTAATAATAGAAATCCACCTTATAATAAAGCCAGCCAAGTGGTTGTAGGAGACATCGCGCTTTTCATGCAGATTCAGTAGCAGGGAGGTGGCGCGATGTCCGCTTTTAGAGCAGGGCATCTTCGCAAAGCGCCGGTTGCTGCGGTCATGGTTATTGGCGGCGGCATCAGTGGAATGCGCGCTGCGCTCGATTTGGCTGATGCCGGCCTCAAGGTTTACCTCGTCGAACAAACGCCCTGTCTGGGCGGCCGCGTGGCCCAACTCGGTTACATGTTCCCCCAACACGATTGCGTCCTATGTCGTGGCACTCCCGATCATGGTTATGGCTGTACTCGGCCATCTATATCTCCAGCATACAGTCGGCATAACCAGCACCCCAACATTGAAATTCTGACCGATACCCAACTCATCGACGTGGCAGGGCAGGCCGGCGATTTCACGATTTCGTTGCGCCAGGAACCGCGTTACATTGATGTGGCGCGCTGCATCGATTGCGGCCGCTGTGCCGAAGTCTGTCCGATCGAGATGCCGGACGAATACCAGCAGCGCCTGACCATGCGCAAGGCCGCCTACAAAGTTGCGGCGCGCGCGGCCCCCGATGCGTACGTGATCGATCGCGGCCCGTATTGCGACGCCTGCAGAAAGTGCGCGGACATTTGCCCCAGCCACGCCATCGATCTGGATGAGCAGCCTCGTCTGTTGACCGTCGAAGTTGGCGCGATCATTCTGGCGGTGGGCTTCCAGGTTTATGATCCAACTCCCTTAGCTGAGCTGGGTTACGGACGTTACTCCAATGTCCTGCACGCGATGCAGTATGAGCGTTTAGCGAGCCGTTCCGGTCCGACCGAGGGACTTATCACCCGCCGATCGGATGGGCGGCCACCCCGCTCGATTGCCTGGCTCCAATGCGTCGGCTCGCGCGATCAGACCAACACCTTCTGTTCGTCGATCTGCTGCATGTATGCCACCAAAGAAGCCATCCTCGCCAAGCAACGTCTGGGCGAGGAGGTGGATTGCTGCATCTTTATCATGGACGAGCGCGCCTTCAACAAAGAGTATCACTCGTATTTTGCCACCGCGCGCGAACAGCATGGCATTCGCTATGTGCGCTGCCGCGTCTCCAACGTGCATGAAGATCCCGCCACGCGCGATTTGCTCTTGCGCTATGCCGATGCCACGGGACAGCAGCGTGAGGAACGCTTCGAGACTGTGGTGCTGGCGACTGGCTTGCAGCCGCCCGACTCGGCCCCGCTGCTGGCCGAATTGTTGGGCATCGACTTGAACGAACACGGCTTCTGCCAGACCGATAAATTTACGCCGTTACAAACGTCGCGCCCGGGCGTGTTTGTGTGCGGCGCGTTCTCATCGCCCAAAGAGATCGTCGAGACCATCATCGATGCCAGCGGCGCGGCGGCCGAGGTGATGCGCCTGCTCAACGATCAACTGCGCACGCACGTCTACACCCGCGAGTGGCCGTTCCTCTCCGCCGATGGTCTGCCGCCTGAACGCGATGTGACGGATGAGCCGCCGCGTGTCGGCGTCTTCGCCTGTTCGTGCGGATCGACGATCGGAGGTGTGATCAATCTTCCGGCGCTGGTGCAGCGCGCGGCGCAGTGGCCGAATGTCGTGCTGGCCGAAGCCATCGACTTCGCGTGTTTTCCCGAAACACTGGCACAGATTCAGACGCGCATTCAGGACGCGAATCTGAACCGTGTGGTAATTGCCGCGTGCAGTAATCGGACACATGAAGCGCTCTTCCAGCGCACCCTGCGCCTGACGGGACTCAATCCCTATCTGCTCGAATTGGTCAACCTGCGCGAACAGTGCAGCCGCGTCCATCAACAGCAGCAGGCGTTGGCAAATCGCAAAGCGCAGGAGTTGCTGCGGGTAGCGGTCGGGCGGGTGCTGGCGGCACAACCTGTTCACAAAGATGTAAATCAATGTCAACCGGCGGCGTTGATCATCGGCGGCGGCGTGAGCGGCATGACGGCTGCGTTAGCCATCGCCGACAGCGGTTACGATGTACATCTGGTTGAGCGCACTGAGATGTTGGGCGGGAATCTGGCCAATCTGTACTACGTGGCCGAGGGCTACGATCCCCAACGGTTGTTGCGCGACCTCGTGAATCGCGTACGCGCTCACCGGCGCATCGTCGTGCACATGCGCACCGAAGTGACGCGCCACATTGGGCACGTGGGCAATTTTCAGGCCGAACTGCGTATGAAGTATCCCGACGGCACCCTCGACGAATTTCATATCGCGCATGGCGTGACGATCGTGGCAACGGGCGGCCGCGAGACCCGCGAGCATCCACTGTTGGATTTGCCGCATGTGATCACGCAGCACGAACTGGAAGAGAAGATCATTCATCGGCCGGAAGAGATCGCGGCGTTGAAAGATGTGGTGATGATTCAGTGCGTGCGGCCGGATGGGATGCCTGAGTATTGCTCGCGCGTGTGCTGCACGAACGCGCTGAAAAATGCCATCCGCATCAAGTTGTTTAACCCCGCTTGCCGCGTCAGCGTGTTGTACAAGAACATCGTGACGTATGGTTTTCGTGAAGAATACTACACCGAAGCACGGCGGCACGGTATCGTGTTTGTCCGCTTTACCGATGACGAACCGCCCGTCGTCGCCCTTCTGGGGGCCGCCGAGGGCGATCGGTTGGTGGTGCGCGTGCGCGATCTCACGTTGAATCGCTGGTTGACGCTGCCCGCCGACCTGGTGCCGCTCAGCATGGCGATTGCGTCATCCGAAGCCGCACCGGAGTTGGCCGCTCTGCTGCGCGTGCCGATAACGGGTGAGGGTTTCTTCCAGGAAGCGCAGCTCAAGCTGCGCCCGATGGACTTCATGCGCGAGGGCATCTTCCTGGCCGGCATGGCGCACTATCCGAAGTTTGTCGAAGAGAGCATCAGCCATGCGTTGGCGGCGGCGGCGCGCGCGTTGACGCTGCTCTCGCAGGGATCGCTGTATCTGGGCGGCGTGGTGGCCTGGGTCGATCCGCAGAAGTGTGTGGGCTGCTTGACGTGCACACGCACGTGTCCCTTTGCCATTCCGCAAATCATCCAGCAGGAAGGTCGATCGGGCGTGGGCGGATTGGGCGGCGCGGCCTACATCGATCCGGCGCAGTGTCAGGGCTGCGGCACCTGCACCGGAGAATGTCCCGCCAATGCGATTCAGCTGATCAATTACACGGATGAGCAGATGATGCTTAAGACGATTGGCGGACTCGGAAGTTGGGCGGCGTAACGAGTAACAAGTAATGAGTAAAGGTCGTATCGCAACGGTGTGATCCGGCTCAATGGTCCTATTACTCGTTACTCATTACTCGTTATGAACGAACCACACAGCACGTTACCGTGAGGAATATGACATCTCAAATAACACATTCATTCGAGCCTGAAATCACCGCCTTCTACTGCATCTACTGCGGATACATGGCCGCGGACACGGCGGGCACGCTGGAGGTTCAGTATCCGGCCAACGTGAAGTTCGTGCGGATGCCGTGCACGGGCAAGACCGATGTGCGCTATTTGCTGGAAGCCTTTGAGCAGGGCGCGGATGGCGTGTATGTGGTGGCCTGCCCGATCGGCAACTGTCATCATGTGCGCGGCAATGAACGCGGGCGCGCGCGCTTGCGCCGGGCCAAGAAAATTCTGGACGAGATCGGCATCGGCGGCGAGCGACTCGAGATGTTCTTCATGTCGGGCAGTCAGGCGCAGGTTTTTGCGAACGCGGCTCAAACGATGACGGAGCGCATCCGCGAGTTGGGGCCGAATCCGCTGAAAGGAAACGGGGAATTCGGAATGCGGACTGCGGAACAAGAGACGGATGAAGAGGAAGGATTTCGCGGAAGGCGCACCACATAGGAAGCGAAAGAGGAGTCGCGGAGATGCTGCACTTCATTGTTATCGCTGCGTTTATCATGCACGGTCTCGCTCACCTGAGCGGGTTCATGGCGTCATGGACGAAGAATACCTCTGGGTTCTCGAATAGACCGTGGGTGTTGTCGACAGGGGTCACATTGCACAGCGGAGTGGGGCACATCTTCGGGCTGTTGTGGCTTATCGTAGCGATTTGCTCCGTGGGCGCGGGCATTGGACTGGCGATGCAGCAAACTTGGTGGCCGATGTTAGCAGTTGCGCAAGCCATCGTATCGTTGATCGTCATCATGCCGTGGTGGAATACTGTCGCACCCGGTGCAAAGGTCGGCGCGGTGTTTGATGTGATCGCGCTCGTCGCGCTGCTGTTGCCGTGGCGTGACGCCGTTATCGCTGCCCTCAAATAACTCGGCGATGGATTCATTCTTTACGCATTATTCGTTACTTATTGTCACAATCGAAACGCTATGACTCAGATAACCGATCCCTCTACGAATAAACAACCCATCGGCGCGGTCATGGTCGTCGGCGGCGGCATTGCCGGGATGCAGGCCTCGCTCGATCTGGCCGAGCAGGGTTTCAAGGTGTATCTGGTCGAAACCAAGTCCGCCATCGGCGGGCACATGGCGCAGCTCGACAAGACCTTCCCCACCAACGACTGCGCGATGTGCACCATCTCGCCGCGTCTCATCGAGACAGGCGGCCATCCCAACATCACGATCATGACCAACACCGAAGTCTGGGATGTGGCGGGACAGGCCGGAGACTTTGTCGCGCGTGTGCAGCATCAGCCGCGTTACATCGATCTGAGCAAATGCGTGGGATGTGGCGACTGCGCCAAGGTCTGTCCGGTGATCGTCCCCGATACCTTCAACGAAACACTCGCGCCACGGCACGCGATCTACAAACTCTATCCGCAAGCCGTGCCCAATGCGTACGCCATCGAGAAGCGCGGCATCGCGCCGTGCCGGGATGCCTGTCCCGCCAGTCAGCGCGCGCAGGGCTACATCGCGTTGATTCGCGAAGGCCGCTGGCAGGATGCGCTGCGCGTCATCAAGATGGACAATCCCTTTCCCGGCATCTGCGGCCGCATCTGCAATCATCGCTGCGAAGACGCCTGCAACCGCGGACTGGTGGACGAACCGATCAACATCCGCGCCCTCAAGCGCTTTGTGACCGATAAAGTCTACGCGGAGCCGCGCCCACCGATCGAGCCTCTTCCCCGACGGTTCGATCAGCGCGTGGCCATTATCGGCGCAGGGCCGTGCGGCTTGACGGCGGCGCAAGACCTCGTGCGCGAGGGCTATGGCGTCACCGTGTTTGAAGCGATGCCGGTGGCCGGCGGCATGCTGCGTCTCGGCGTTCCGGAATATCGCTTGCCGACGAACATCATCGAGCGCGAAGTGCAGGACATCGTCGACCTTGGCGTCGATCTGCGCTTGAATCATCGCATCGACAACCTCGACGACATTTTCGACGCGGGCTTCGAGGCGGTGCTGATCGCCGTCGGCGCGCACGAAGGTATTCGCCTGCCGATTCCGGGTGCGAACCTGGAGGGCGTGATCATCAACACTCACTTCTTGCGCGATGTGCGACTGGGAAAGTATGCAGGAAGCAGGATGCAAGAGGCAGGAAGCACGATGCAGGAGGCAGAAGGCGACGGGTACGATGCACGATTGGGTAAACGAGTGCTAGTGCTCGGCGGCGGCAACGTCGCCATCGATTGCGCCCGCAGCGCCGTGCGGTTGGGTCGTCACGTCGAGATGGCGTGTCTCGAGAGCGGCGACAAGATGCCTGCGCATGCGTGGGAAGTGCAGGCCGCGCAAGCAGAAGGCATCGTCTGGCATGAGGGCCGCACCTTTGAACGCATCCTCAGCGACGAACACGGCCACGTGCGCGGCGTCGAGTGCCTGCGCGTGGCTTCGTTTAGCTTCGACGAGACCGGGCGTCTCAACGTGGAGAAAGTGCCCGACTCCACGCACGTCATCGCATGCGATACCGTGATCTTCTCGGTAGGCCAGCGTGCGGGTCTGGCGTTTATCCCCGACGATGCGGGCGTGGGCTTGACGGGCCGCAAGTTGATTGCGGTGAATCCCAACACGCTGGCGGCGACGCGCGAAGGGGTGTTCGCGGCGGGTGATAGTGTCTCGGGCACCGCGTTTGTGATCGAGGCGGTAAACAGCGGCCATACCGTGGCCCGATCGATTCTGCGCTATTTGCAGGGCGAACATCTGGAACCGTTGCATCATCCCGAATTACCGGTGGTGAAGCTGACACACGCAGAGATCGAAGCCCGTATCGCGCGGGGCGAGATCAAACGTCAGACGCGAGTGCCGCTGCCCGAACTGCCGGTCGAGCAGCGCATCGACAACTTCGTAGAGGTCGAAGGGGGCTACGATGATCAATCGGCGCAAAGAGAAGCCGCGCGTTGCCTGGCCTGCGGGATTTGCTCGGAGTGCATGAGCTGCACGTTCGCCTGCGGTACGAATGCGATCGATCACAACATGGTCGCGCGCGAAGAAAAGATCAACGTCGGGGCCGTCATCCTCGCGCCGGGTTACGAAGTCTACCAAGCACATCTGTCGGAAGAGTATGGATTGGGCCGTTATCCCAATGTGGTGACTGCGCTGCAATATGAACGGATGTTATCGGCCAGCGGCCCAACCTTCGGTCACGTCCAGCGTCCCGCCGATGGCGCCAAGCCAAAGCGCATTGCCTTCTTGCAATGTGTGGGCAGCCGCGATCAAAGCCATGATTATTGCTCGTCGGTGTGCTGCATGTACGCGGCCAAGGAAGCGATCATGACGATGGAGCATGCGTTGGCCGAGGACCGTTCTGGCAGCGGCGCAGGTCAGGTCACGTGCCAGGTCTTCTTCATGGATACGCGCGCTTTCAGCAAGGGCTATGAAGAATACTATCAGCGCGCCGAGAAGAAGTACGGCGTGAAGTACACTCGCTGTCGTCTCAGCGATGTGAAAGAAGATCCAGTCACGCGGAATCTTCGCGTGCGTTATGCCGCGCCGTATGAAGGATCGAGTCAGCTAATCGAGGAAGAGTTCGATCTGGTAGTGCTGTCGGTGGGCATGGAGATATCCGAATCCGTCAAGCGGCTGGGACGCAACCTGGGGATCGAGCTCGATTCCTACGGCTTCTGCCACACCACGTTGTTCGATCCGTTGCAGACCAGCCGCGCGGGCATCTACGTGGCCGGGCCATTCCGCGAACCGAAGGATATTCCAGAATCCGTGATCGAAGCGAGTGGCGCGGCTGCCGCGGCGGCGCAGATCCTGTATCCGGCCCGGCATACGCTGACGCGCGTTCAAGAGTATCCGGCGGAACGAGATGTGGCTAATGAAACGTCGCGCGTTGGCGTGTTCGTCTGTCACTGTGGCACTAACATCGGCGGCTATCTGGATGTGCCCGCGGTGGCCGAGTATGCGCGATCGCTGCCCGGCGTGGTCCATGCGGAAGACAACTTATACACGTGCTCACAAGATACGATCGCCCACATCATCGATCAAGTGAAGGTGCTGGGGCTCAATCGGGTAGTGGTGGCGTCGTGCACGCCACTTACGCATGAACCGCTCTTTCAGGATGCCATTCGCCAGGCCGGTCTCAATCCTTATTTGTTCGAGATGGCAAACATCCGCAATCAATGTTCGTGGGTTCACGCGGGCGATCGAGACGGCGCAACGGTGAAGGCTGAAGCGTTGGTGCGCATGGCCGCGGCGCGCGCGCTGCGGCTCGAACCGTTGAAGACCTCGCTGGTGCCGATCAACAAGGCGGCGTTGATCATCGGTGGAGGGGCGGCCGGCATGACGGCGGCGCTCACCCTGGCCGATCAGGGCTTCCCCGTCCATCTGATCGAACGTGCCGAGGCGCTGGGGGGCAATCTGCGCCAGCTGCGCTATTTTGTGCCGCTGCACGGAGACGGGACCGCACTGACGCCACAGAACTATCTGGAAAAGATCGTAACGAAGGTCGAGCAGCATCCGCTGATCGATGTGCATCTGAACACGGAACTGATCGGCCTGGGTGGCTTTAAGGGCAACTTCACCAGCAAGTTGCGGGATGCAGGAGGCAGGATACAGGAAGTAGGCCACGGCGTAACGATCGTCGCTACGGGCGGTGTTGAATATAAAGGCAAAGAATACAAATACGGTCAGCATCCGGGCATCATGACCCAGTTGGAGTTCGAGTCGTTTCTGGCCAATCCAAAATCAGAAATCCAAAATCAAAAATCAATCGTCATGATCCAGTGTGTTGGCCCGGCCGAGAAATTCTGCAGCCGCCTGTGCTGCACCACGGCACTTAAGAATGCGCTCAAGATCAAAGAGCTGAATCCGGCGGCCGACGTCACGATCATCTATCGCGACATCCGCACGTATGGCTTCAAGGAACGGCTGTACACGGAAGCGCGACGAGCTGGCGTGCGCTTCATCCATTTCGATTTCGATCACAAGCCGGAGGTGGAGATCAGAGATCAGGGATCGGTGATCAGTGATCGGGAATCCGAATTCCGAATTCCGAATTCCAAAATCATCATTCGGGTTCACGAACCGGTCCTTAACCGCGATCTGGAACTGCATCCCGATCTGCTCGTACTGAGCACGCCCATCGTCCCATCACCGGGAGCACGTAGTCTGGGCACGTTGCTCAAAGTGTCCATGGACATGGACGGGTTCTTCCTGGAAGTGCACGTCAAACTGCGCCCGATCGATTTTGCGGCCGATGGTGTATTCATGGCTGGCATGGCGCACTATCCGAAATTTCTGGATGAGACGATCGCGCAGGCGCAAGCCGCGGCTTCACGCGCCGCGCGCCTCTTGTCGCAAGAGTCGATGTTGAGCAATGCGCGCGTGGCGGTGGTCGATCCGCTCAAGTGCACGGGCTGCCTCACTTGCGTGCGCATCTGCCCTTACGACGTGCCGAAGGTGCAAAGTAACTTTACAGGGGCGGGGGGTATTATCGGGGCGGCGTATATCGAGCCGGCCATTTGTCAGGGCTGCGGCTCGTGCGCATCCGAATGTCCGGCCCACGCGATCCAATTGATGCACTACACCGATGCGCAAACGATGATCAAGATTGATGCGTTGTTTAACGAAACCTCTCACGTGAGCAGCTTCATTCCGATTGAACAGATCGAGGTATCACGATGACGTCCGACCACTTCAATCCCGAAATTGTCGCGTTCTGCTGCCGTTACTGCGCGTATGCCGCGGCCGATCTGGCCGGTGCGCTGCGACTGGAGTATCCCACCTCGATTAAGGTGATCGAATTGCCGTGCACCGGCAAGCTCGACGTGCTCTATGTGCTGCGCGCTTTTGAGGATGGCGCCGATGGCGTGCTGGTGGCGGGTTGACTGGAAGGCGACTGCCATTACCTGGAAGGTAATCTCAACGCCCGCCGGCGAATTGAATACGCGCAAAAGCTGCTGGAAGAGATCGGTCTGGAAGGCCGCCGCGCGCAGATGATCAATCTGTCATCGGCGATGGGCGGCCAGTTCGCGTGGTCGGCCGCCGAGTTGACCGCGGAGATTGAACGCCTGGGTCCCAATCCGCTCAGGCTCAACGGCGCGCAGGAAAAGGCAAGTGAGTAACGTTATGGCTTCGGCGCAATGACGGTACGCGCAGGAATAGGAAGGGTAGTCATGGAACATCAACCGTATATTCTGATCGTCGACGATGACCCCGACATTCTCGAAGGCATCACGACTATCCTGGAATCGCAGCCCTATCGGCTGGCCACCGCCCCCGATGGCAAGAAGTGCATGGCGCTCGTTGCCAAAGAAGTGCCGGATCTCTTAATCCTGGATTTGTTGATGCCGCGTATGGATGGCTGGGGCGTGATCCGCGAGATGCGCAGCGAGCCGCGCTATGCCACCGTGCCGATCCTGGTGCTCACGACCGTCGTCGAAGATGCCAGCCGCCGGCGCTACGAATTGGAAACCGGCATGGCGATGGATGTGCAGGACTACGTCCAGAAACCGGCCCGACCGGATGATTTGCTCCGTCGCGTCGAGAGATTGTTGAGCGTGCATGCTTAAGGTCACACCGTTGTCGATTGCCGCTGAACGGCTGCGCCGCTCGGAGATTTTCGGTGAACTCTCCGAGACGGATCTGGCGGCCATTGCGGAGTTTTGCCGCGAAGAGACTTATCGCGACGGCGATACCGTGCTGCTGGAAGGCGAACCGGCCGAGATCATGTATATCGTCGAACGGGGCAAACTGGCGCTGGAAAAGAAAATCCAGATTGGGCGGCATTCGACGGCGCGCAACGCGACGATCGCCTACGTCGAGCCGGGCGAGATGGCGGGCTTCTCGACGCTGACCCCGCCGTATACCTACACGACTTCGGCGGTGTGCCTCGAACCGGCGCGCGTGATCGCGGTCGATGGTGCGCCGCTGCGCGCTTATCTGTGGGCGCATCCCGAAGCGGGCTTCAAAGTGATGTACCGGCAGGCCGCGCTGATCAGCGATCGGTATCGGCATGCCACCGACACGCTCACGTATTTTCTGTCCATCGTCTCGCACGAACTGCGCGGGCCGTTGGCCGCCGTTGAGAATTACTTGCAGACCATCCTCGGCGGTTATGCGGGCGAGTTGAATGAAAAGCAGCAGCGCATGGTGCGGCGCAGCATTCTGCGCGTGGTCGAATTGCGTGGCCTGATTGGCGACGTGGTCGATCTGGCGCGGATGCGCCCGGAGCAGATTCAGGCCGATTTCGAATGGTTCGATCCCGGCGAGGCGGGCACCGAATCCTTGGAAGATGTGCGCTTGGCCGCGGCCGAAAAAGGCGTGCGGATCAAGGTGGAGCCGCCGCCCAAGTTTGAGCCGATCGTGGGGGCGCGCCGGAGGATGCGGCAGGTCTTGACCAATCTGCTGAACAACGCCATCAAGTTCGCGCCGCCCGATAGTACGGTGACCTTTCGCGCGCGGTACGAACCGGACTCATTGACCTTCGAGGTCGACGACGAAGGCCCCGGTATCCCGTCCGATGATCTGCCGCACATCTTTGAAGATTTCTTCCGCGCCGACAATGTCGGCGAGACACCGGGCACCGGCCTCGGCTTATCCATCGCCAAAAAAATCATGGATGCGCATAGCGGGCAGATTGTCGTCAAGGTGACGACGGATGAAAGTGGTTCAGGCACACGCTTCACGGTCATCATTCCGCGCAATTTGCAGACACCGGAAATGCGGCGGCGCGAATGGATGGCAACGGATTCGTAGAATGCGGAATGGGGAGTGCGGAGTGCGGAATAAACGTCATGTGGTGTGTCATTCCGAGCGAAGCGAGGAATCTCTACCTCTGACTGGCAAACGTGGCCTGCCGTGAGAGAGATGCTTCGCAAAATGCGCTCAGCATGACACATTGATGGCGGCGCGAATGGATGGCGATGGATGAGGCGTAAGTGAAGAAGTAGTCGGGCGTAATACCTCAAAGTGGAGCAAAGATATGGCGACTTACCTACTGACATGGAATAAAGTACTAACGCCGTGGAAGCGTCTTCAGAAAGATATTCAGGAGATTGAAAAATATGGCTATCTTTCCGACTCTTGGAGTTGCGGTGTGACGAAGAAGATTGTTCAAGGCGATCGCGTGTTTCTCATCAAGCTAGGTAAAGAGCCTCCTCGCGGTATTATGGCCTCCGGGGTAGTGACAAGCGAAAAAGTCAGTCCGGGACCGCATTGGAATCCGGCAGCGCGCAAGAAGGGTAAATCCGCTTTATACATAGATGTGGACTTTGATACCATTCTTGACCCTCACAAAGGAATATTTCCAAGAGAACGGCTAAACAGCGGCATCTACTCAAGGATGAATTGGGAGCCACGGGCATCTGGTAGGACTATTCCAGAAGATATTGCTGAGCAGCTTGAACGAGACTGGGCGCATTTTTTGGATCGTCCATTGCCAGCTAAAAGCATGCCTATTCAGGCAAAAGTAGACCTTGTCGAGAATAACGGGCAGGCAACCAAGGTCGGAGCTGGATTTGGCTCACCAGAGAGCAATCGGAGAGTTGAACAAGCGGCAATCACTATTGTCAAGAAGCATTATGAGTCACACGGCTGGAAAGTGCAATCAGTAGAAGTTGATAAACGCGGGTTTGATCTTCTTTGTGAAAAGGGATCTGAATTCAAGCATGTCGAGGTCAAAGGCGTCAGAGGCGACATAGAGTCATTCATTATTACTGCACGTGAAGTGAAACAAGCGCAGATTGACCAGCACTTTGTTCTCTGCGTGGTTAGATCAGCTATCTCTCAGCATCCGTTACTTACTCAGTACACTACGGATGACTTTGTCGATACGTTTAACCTATCACCGTTATCTTTTCGTGCTGATCGGTGCAGTTAAATCGTTGTCAATGCACCTAACAATTCATAAATGAATGTCGGTGCACGAAGCGAAGAAGTAACATGGACATCACAAGTCCAATCGACGTGAATCAAATACCTCGAAGCCAATCGACACCAGTCGGCGCGGTGATGGTCGTCGGCGGTGGGATTGCCGGCATGCAGGCTTCGCTCGATCTCGCCGATCAGGGCTTCAAGGTCTATCTCGTCGAAGAGAAGTCGGCCATCGGCGGGCACATGGCACAGTTGGACAAGACGTTCCCCACCAACGATTGCGCGATGTGCAATATCAGCCCGCGCCTGGTCGAAACCGGACGTCATCTCAACATCGACATTCTCACCGATACCGACGTGCTGGGCGTCGAAGGGCAGGCCGGAAACTTCACGGTATCCGTGCGCCGCAGGCCGCGTTACATCGATGTGACCAAATGTGTAGGCTGCGGCGATTGCGCCAAGGTTTGCCCGATCGTGTTGCCCGATCTCTACGAAGAAGGGCTGAAGGATCGCCGGGCAGCTTATCGGCTGTATGCTCAGGCGGTGCCGTCGGCTTATGCGATTGAGAAACGCGGTGTCGCGCCGTGTCGTGATGCTTGTCCGGCTGGACAGCGCGCGCAAGGTTACATCGCGTTGATCGCACAGGGCCGTTATCGCGAGGCCTTCCGCACGATCAAAGAAGACAATCCATTCCCCAGCGTGTGTGGCCGCACATGTCATCATCCCTGCGAGGGACATTGCACGCGCGCCTTGGCCGATGAAGCGGTAGGCATCATGTCGCTCAAGCGCTTCGTGATGGATTATGCGCTGGCCTATGGGCGTGAACCGGTCACCCCGATCGCGCGTACGCGTCCCGAATGGGTGGCCGTGATCGGGGCCGGCCCGGCCGGTCTGACGGCGGCGCATGATCTGGTAAAGCAAGGTTACGGCGTCACCGTCTACGAAGCGCTGCCGGTGGCCGGTGGCATGATGCGGGTCGGCATTCCCGCGCATCGCCTGCCCAAGGGCGTGCTGCAGCAGGACATCGACGACATCCTGGCGTTGGGTGTGGTGCTCAAGACCAACTCGCCGATCAAGGACCCGGCGCAACTGTTGAAGCAGGGCTACAACGCCGTCTGCCTGGCGACGGGGATCTCGTCGCGTGATCCAGCGATCGGGCTTGAGGGTGAAGACGCCGCAGGTGTGATTTCGGCCGCCACCTTCCTGCGCAAGATCAATCTCGGCGAACCGATCGTGATCGGTAATCGCGTAACGGTGATCGGCGGCGGCATCACGGCGTTGGATGCGGCAGCTGTCGCGCGACGTTTGGGCGCGGCTGAAGTCTACCTGGTGCTCGATCGGCCCCGCGGCGAAATCCCGGCGTATGAATGGGAGATGGCGGCCATCGAGAGCGAGGGCATTCATTTGCATGAACATACGACGGTCACGCGCATTCTAGCGAAGAACGGAAAGGTGGCCGGCGTGGAACTGGCGCAGACGGGCAGTGGCCTGACGACGGATGCGCATGGCCGCCGCCGGCCGACCATCGAGGCCGGCACCGAGTTCACGCTGGAACTGGATACGGTGATCGTCACGGTGGGGCAATTCTCGGATTTGAACTTCCTCGATCCGGCCTTCGACGATCTCGCCGTCGATCACAAGACCTTGGCTAGCAAGATTCCCGGCCTCTTCGTGGTTGGTGGCCGCAAGACCGGAGCCAGCTACATTATCGAGGCGGTGGCGCTGGGGCATCGCGTGGCGGTTTCGATTCAGCGTTACTTGCAGCATGAGGCGCTCGATCAACCGGCGCGTCCGGCGCTGCCCGTGGCGAAGTTCACGCGCGAAGAGATCACGCAGCGTGTGCAGCGCGGAGAGATTCGCTTGCAGCCGAAGGCGCAACCGGCCTTACTACCGATGGCCGAACGCGTGACCAGCTTCCGCGAGGTGGTGCTGGGGCTGACCGAGCAGCAGGCCCGCGCCGAAGCGCAGCGCTGCCTGCAGTGCGGTATCTGCTCAGAGTGCCTGGCGTGTGTGTATGCCTGCGGCGTTGATGCGATCGATCACAACATGGTCGCGCGCGAGGAAAAGATCGACGTCGGCGCTGTCATCCTTGCTCCAGGCTATCAGGTGTATCAAGCGGCATTGTCGCGCGAATATGGCTTCGGTCGTTATCCGAACGTGGTCACGGCGCTGCAATTCGAGCGGTTGTTGTCGGCGTCCGGTCCGACGCTGGGACAGGTACGGCGTCCATCGGATGGCGCAGCGCCAAAGCGGATTGCCTTCCTGCAATGTGTCGGCTCGCGCGATCAAACGCACGATTACTGCTCGGCGGTGTGCTGCATGTATGCGACCAAAGAAGCAGTGATCGCCAAAGAGCATCAACCTGATCTGGACGTGCAGGTCTTCATGATGGACATGCGCGCGTTCAGCAAGGGCTACTGGTCTTACTTCGAACGGGCGCGCGATCGGTACGGTATTCACTACACGCGCTGTCGCATCAGCGAGCTGCATGAAAATCCACAGACTCACAATCTGATCGTTCGGTATCAGTCCGATGCCCGTCATTGCGAGCGTCCTGAGTGGAGCGGCATCTGTTCGCCGCGTAGTCGAAGGATGCGAAGCAATCTCAGTCCCGAACAGCCGGAGATTGCTTCGTCGCTGTCCTTCGACTACGCTCTGCTCCGCTCAGGAAGCGCTCCTCGCAATGACGCCGGACTCGATCTTGTCGAAGAACAATTTGATCTGGTCGTGTTATCCGTCGGTATGAAGATTTCCGAATCAGTGCGCGCGTTGGGCAAACGCCTGGGGATCGAACTCGACGAATATGGTTTCTGTCACACGGTGCAGTTCAATCCGTTGGAAACTAGCCGACCGGGCATCTACGCCGTCGGGCCGTTCCGCGAACCGAAGGATATTCCTGAATCGGTCGTGGAAGCGAGCGGAGCCGCCGCCGCCGCTGCCACACGCCTCGGCACGGCGCGCTTCGCGTTGACCACGCGCCCGGAATTTCCAGCGGAGCGAGATGTGCGCGAAGAAGAGCCGCGCATCGGCGTGTTTGTGTGCCACTGCGGCTCGAATATCGCAGGCTTCCTCGATGTGCCCCAGGTTGCCGCCCATGCGAAGACGCTGCCGGGCGTGGTTCACGCCGAGTCAAATTTGTATGCGTGCTCGCAAGACAGCATCAAGCACATCGTCGAACAGATCAAAGAGCAGCATCTCAATCGCGTGGTGGTGGCCAGCTGCACTCCCTTGACGCATCAGCCGCTGTTTCAGGATTGCCTGCGCAACGCCGGCTTGAATCCCTATCTGTTCGAGATGGCGAACATCCGCAATCAGTGCTCGTGGGTTCATTCGCATGATTGGGACGTTGCCACTGCGAAGGCTGAAGACCTGGTGCGTATGGCGGTGGCGCGCGCAGCGCTGCTTGAACCGCAGCACCTGATCGATGTGCCGGTGAAGCGCGCTGCCCTGATCGTCGGCGGGGGCGCGGCCGGCATGACCGCGGCTGTGTCGCTGGCCGATCAAGGCTTCCCCGTTCATCTCGTCGAGCAGGCGCATGAACTCGGCGGCAATCTGCGGCGGGTCCTGGTTTCCCTCCCGCGTGCGAGGGGGATGGAAGAGGGGACCCAAGATCCGCAAATCGTCTTGAAGCAACTGATTGATCAAGTTGAGCACAACTCTTCCATCACGGTTTATCTCGACAGCCAGGTCGCAGCGACGACGGGCTTCATGGGCAATTTTATCAGCAAGATACAATCCCACGGGGACGCTTCGCAGGATGCAAGAGGCGGGAAGCAAGATGCAGGATGCAAGATGCAAGATGTAGGATGCAAGATGCAAGAAATACAGCACGGCGTCACGATTCTAGCAACAGGCGCACAGGAATATCGCGGCCCGGATTATGGATTCGGCACTCATCCGAACATCATCACTCAACAGCAATTCGAGTCGTTGCTTTCCATTCCGCATTCCGCATTCCGCATTCCGCATTCAGTCGTCATGATCCAATGCGTCGGCCCGGCGGAAAAATACTGCAGCCGCATTTGCTGCACCGTCGCACTCAAGAACGCGATCCAATTCAAAGAACTCAATCCCGCAGCGCAGGTGGTCATTCTCTACAAAGACATTCAGACGTATGGCTTCAAAGAACGGATATATACCACCGCGCGTGAACGTGGCGTGTTGTTTGTCCACTACGATGACAATCATAAACCGGAAGTGATTATCAACAATCCGAATTCCGAATTCCAAATTCCGAGTTCCCCAATCGTCGTTCAAGCATGGGATTCCATCTTGCAGCGCACCATCACCCTGCAGCCCGATCTCGTCGTCCTGTCCATGCCCGTCGTGCCACGCGACGATGCGCACGAGGTGGCGAAATTGTTCAAAGTCGCGCTCGACGCCGACGGCTTCTTCCTCGAAGCGCACGTCAAACTGCGCCCGGTCGATTTTGCATCCGATGGCGTGTTCATGGCGGGTATGGCGCATTATCCGAAGCTGCTGGATGAGACGATGATTCAAGCGCAGGCCGCCGCCGCACGCGCCGCGCGCGTGTTGAGTCGTGAGTCTTTAGTCGCGGGTGGGCGTGTCGCAGTAGTGGATGACGCGAAGTGCACCGGCTGCTTGACGTGCGTGCGCATCTGCCCGTTCGGCGTGCCGAAGATCAAAGCGAACTTGACGGGCGTGGGCAGCATTATGGGTGCGGCCTACATCGAAGCGGCGATCTGCCAGGGTTGCGGCTCGTGCGTGGCCGAATGTCCCGCGCAAGCGATTCAGTTGATGCACTACACGGATGCGCAGATGGTGATGAAGGTGCAGGCGTTGTTGGAGCCATCGGGCCGATTCATGCCCGTGAAAGAAACTGTAGCTACCAGATAAGAGATTGGCTTGGGTATGTAGATGGAGTATACCTATGACCCTTATCCCTCTGAACAGTTACGTCGCGCAAAGACAAGCCTATAACTACCGAGACTGCGAAGTGCAATTTACAGTCATTCAAACTGACGACTTGCCGTATGTTGGGACATTCGCGGGTATATTTCCGGCCGCCATTCCTCAGAGCTATCCGCGTGGGGTCAATTTGCGGAAGTTTGAAGTAATAAGCCGATCAGTCTTTGAAGACTGTAGTCGCGCTAACGAGAGTGGTCAATGGACAGGCGATCGTCTTGGCAACCTAAAGAGCGTGACCTGCGCAATTGTGCATTGGAAAATGGCCTCGCAGAAATCCAGAACATCACGCAGTGTCGAGAATGTGCGCGCAAAATGGGCACAAGATGCACATGTGCAATTGCTTGACGCATACAGAGAGTCAAGTCTAAAAAAGTTCCGGATTGGTGGTGTGAGAATCCCTACTGCAACAGCATTTCTTCGTTTCTTGTATCCGAATGATTATGGCATCATGGATAAGCACGTCGTCAATGATTTCACACAGAAAAATGGTATTACTACGCTCAGTCTCCGAACGGAAGATGGCTATATCAGCGATCTAAGCGTGAACATCAATAAGTACTACACGGAATATGTTCCCTTTTTGCAGGCAGAGGCAGCAGCGCTAAACAACGCGCGTCTTACTTTCAATGACGTTGATGCTGCTGGGGAGAATATCGAGTCCAAGTTTCGGCCATGTGATATCGAAATGGCTTTGTTCAATTCAAGATGATCTCAGGAGAAACTGTTCTGGCAAAGTAACGAGAAGCTTAACAAGATGATCGCCGAAGACATCGCGAACGCAATGACTGTGGTGAAGTAGATGAACGACGTTGCATCTGTACGTGCTAACCAACTCAACATCATCGCCTATTGCTGCGAGCACTGCGCCTACGCGGCCGCCGATCTAGCCGGCGGGTTGCGGATGCAATACCCGCCCGCGATCAAGATCGTGCAGATACCGTGCACAGGCCGGATGGATGTGCTGACCGTACTCCGTGCGATAGAAGACGGCGCGGACGGCATCATGGTGGCGGGTTGACTGCCCGGCGACTGTCATTACCTGGAAGGTAATGCTAACGCCAAACGCCGAGTGGCGTACGTGAAGGACTTGCTCAGGCAGATTGGACTTGAACCGGAGCGAGTCGCTATGTTCAATCTGTCGTCGGCGATGGCCAATCAGTTTGTGACGGCGACAACGGAAATGACAGAAAAGATTGAGGCGTTGGGAGCAAATCCTCTGCGAATTGCTGATTGATGAATGCTGATTGTTGATTGAAGACCAATCGGCAATCAGAAATCCGCAATCAACATTCAGAAATGGAGAGAGCCATGATCGTAGCCGAACAGAAACCCTTAGCAGAAATCAAGACGTTGATCGGCGACGCGCAGAAGGTGCTGGTCGCGGGCTGTGGCACCTGTGTGACTGTCTGCTTTGCGGGCGGCGCGCGCGAAGCCGCGATTGTCGCGGCGTCATTGCGCATGGCGACCAAACTCGACGGCGGCGCCAAGGACGTGACCGATGTGACCGTACAGCGCCAGTGCGAATGGGAATACCTCGACGAGATTGCCGAGCAAGTGGGCGTCGTCGACGTGGTGCTGTCGCTGGGCTGCGGCATCGGCGTGCAGGCGCTGGCCGAGCATTTTCCCGATGCCTGGATCGTGCCCGGCCTCAACACCAAGTTCCTCGGCCTGCCGGTGGAGCAGGGCGTGTGGACGGAGCGCTGCGCGGCCTGCGGCGATTGCATCCTCGGTTTGACGGGCGGCATCTGTCCGATCGCGCGCTGCTCGAAGTCGCTGCTCAATGGCCCGTGCGGCGGATCGGAAGACGGGCACTGCGAGATCAACGACGAGATTCCCTGCGCGTGGCAGCTCATCTACGATCGGCTGGATCACATGGGCAAGCTTGATCGGCTGTTGGAGATCCAGCCGCCCAAGAATTGGCGCACGTCACGTGACGGCGGCCCGCGTAAAATTGTTCGGCCTGATCTGCGACTGGCAGCGGAAGAAGAATGATAGATTAATTCGGAATGCAGAATTTGGAACTCGGAATGGGGCATTCCGTATTCCGCATTCCACATTCCGAATTCAGGAGGCATCGATGACTCCACAACCTAACGGCAACGGCTATCTGTCTGGATCGAATCTGGAGAAGGTGTTGAAGAACGGCCACTTTGCCGTCACGGGTGAACTTGGCCCGCCGCAAAACGCTGATGTCGAGGTGATTCGGAAGAAAGCAAAACTGCTCAAAGGCAACTGCGATGCGGTGAACATCACTGACAACCAGACGGCCATCGTGCGCATGTCCAGCATCGGCGCGGGCACGCTCGTGGTGCAGGAAGGATTGGAGCCTATCATCCAGATGACGTGCCGCGATCGCAATCGTCTCGCCATGCAGAGCGATCTACTGGGCGCGTATGCGCTGGGCATGCGCAACCTGCTGTGCCTGTCGGGCGATCATCAGACCTTTGGCAACCATCCCAATGCGAAGAACGTCTTCGACATGGATTCGATCCAGATGGTGCAGATGGTGACGGCCCTGCGCGATCAGCACGCCTTCCAGTGCGGTGAAGCGATCAAGGGACAAGAGCCGCGCTTCTTCGTCGGAGCTGCGGAGTCGCCCTTCGCCAGCCCGATCGACTTTCGCCCGTATCGGCTCGCCAAGAAAGTGCAGGCGGGTGCGAGCTTCATTCAGACGCAGCTCATCTACGACATCGACGGCTTCAAGACCTTCATGGCGAAGGTGCGTGAACTGGGCCTGCACGAAAAAGTCTACCTCCTGGCGGGGGTCGGGCCGCTCAAAAGCCCGACGATGGCGCGCTACATGAAAGACAACGTGCCGGGCCTGCGGATCCCCGATCCACTCATCGAGCGCATGACGCAAGCCGGTGCGCCGTGGGCGAACAAGTCGAAAGACGAGCTGACCAAGGAAGACAAGAAAGCCCGATCGGGTGCGTGGCAGGCCGAAGGCATGAAAATTTGCATCGAACTGATCCAACAGCTGCGCGAGATTGAAGGCGTGGCCGGGGTGCACATCATGGCGATCGAGTGGGAAGAAGCCGTCAAGCCGATCGTGGAAGGCGCGGGCTTGCTGCCCCGACCGATCGTGTAGTGGTAGGGCCGTCATTGCGAGGAGCGTTCCGCCCGGCGCGCCGCCGCTTTGCGGATACGGCGTGAGCGGAGCGCAGCGAAGTCGAAGAATGCGACGAAGCAATCCCCGCTAATCGAGCCTGAGATTGCTTCGCGAAAAGATGCTCGCAATGACGTTGATGAATCAGGAGGCGCATATGGACGAAGCAACGCCAGTCAATTCTGAGCTTGCGCGACGTGTGCAAGACGAAACCGGGCAGAATGTCTTTCTGTGTTATCAGTGCGTGAAGTGCACCAGTGGCTGCCCTGTGTCTGAATTCTTCGATTGGCAGCCGAATCAGGTGATGCGCGCCTTGCAACTGGGGCAGGAAGATGTGGCGCTGCATTCCCAGACGCCGTGGCTGTGCGCGTCGTGCCAGACTTGTACGACACGTTGTCCACAAGGATTGGACATCACGGCGATTATGGAGTTCCTCACGCGCGAGGCCAGGGCGCGTGGCATCAAGCCGCAAGTGCCCGAGGTGAATACCTTCAATGTCGCGTTCATGCGCGAGGTGCAGTTGTGGGGCCGCGCGTATGAACTGGGCTTGATGGCCGAGATGAAGCTCCGCACGCGCAACATTTTGGGCGACATGGACCTGGGCGTGAAGATGCTGCGCAAGCATAAAATCTCTTTGCTGCCGCATCCCACACGCATGCCGCACCGGGCCAAACCGGTCGCCGGTGCGACGGAGGCCGTCGCCTACTATCCCGGTTGTTCGCTACATTCCACCGCGCCTGAATTTGATATCTCCACGCGCGCCGTGTGTGAAGCGTTGGGCTTGAACGTGATCGAACCGAGGGGCTGGGTGTGCTGCGGCAGTTCGGCCGCGCATCGCACCGATCCCGAGGCGGCCCTGCGCCTGCCGATCGAAAATCTCGCGCTCATCGAGCAGAGCGGCTTCAAGGAAGTGACGATGCCGTGCGCGGCCTGCTTCAATCGCCACAAAGCCGCGCAGTTCGAAATCCGGCACAACGACGAACAGCGCGCTGAGGTGAGTGAGACGATCGGCTATGAGTACCGCGACACGGTGCAGGTCACCACTCTCATCGAATCGATCACCCGGCATATCGGCGTAGAGCAGGTCGCGGCGGCGGTCAAGCAGCCGTTGACGGGCCTGCGCGTGGTGTGTTACTACGGCTGTTTGCTTACCCGTCCGCCGCAAGTCACCGAAGCGCCGCATCCTGAAAATCCGACGGACATGGATCAGTTGATGGTGGCGCTGGGCGCCGAGGTGCGCGATTGGTCATACAAGACGTCGTGTTGCGGCGCGGCTCATTCACTCACGCGACCGGACATCGTGCTGAAGTTGAGCAGCGATCTGATCGAGCATGCGCGTGAGGCGGGCGCCGATGCAATCGCCGTCGCGTGCCCCATGTGCCATTCGAATCTCGACGCGCGCCAATTCCAGATGAAATTAGCCGAACCACTGCCGGTGTTGTACTTCACGCAATTGATGGCGCTGGCGTTGGGTGTGCCGGAGAAAGCGGCGTTGAACAAGAACCTGGTTGATCCACGACCGATGCTGGAAGCGAAGGGGTTAAGCTATTCCGTCGCACAAGGGGGGGAAGCTCATCCCCTCAACAGAGGGGGATTAACCGATGTATACCCATAAACCCCTCGGCCCGCCCACCACGCGCCCGGGGCCGGGGAAGAATGATCTGCCGATCGGGCGCTCGGATGCCGATTCGTCGATCGATCTGCTCGATGCGCTGCAGCACGCCTGGTTGGCGATGTGCCGCGCGTATGACGTCATTCCTGATTTGCCCGATTTGCTTTCATTGTTCGACGGCGCCGATCTCAACGCGCCCGATCGCGCCGCGGAAACGATTGTGGCGAATATGCTGTTGGAGGTGGTTGACGCGGTGGGGCGTTACTCGCCGACCTATGCGCAGCCGTGCGGCTTGATTCTGGCGCACGATCCCGTGACCGATCGCGGCTACTGGACCTTATCGCCCGAGACCAAGCAGCGCTGGCAGGCGTTGTTCGCGCCGCTGGCAACCGCGATCGAACACAACGTCGGCCTGATTCTGGCCGCCGATCTGATCGAGAACCTCGGCGAAGCCGCGGCCGGGGATCGCGTGCTGGCCTGCTGTCTGTGTTTGCCCGCCCGTGTGATTTTGGTGAACCGCGCGGTACTCGACAACAGCGCGATCATCTGCGAGGCTTGCCAGCATTCCTTCCATCCGATCGATTCGCTCGATCAGGCAGAGTAACGCGCAATTCGTGCGGGATTGAAAGCGTCAGAAATGAATCGAGAGAAGATGCTGGTTTCAGCCAGCGTCTTCTTTCGTTTTCTGTGACCCAGCACCGCCTCGCAAAAATGCAGCGGCTTAATTTCTGGACGAACTAACTCAGGTAGTTTCCGCCAGACAAAACGCCGCCAGCGAGGGATTCTCTCACTGGCGGCTGAGTGTTGGTTGCTGAATGCTAACCGCTCATGCGGTAGGTTCTTATTTTTCGTATCACTGCAATTGCGTGGCAATCAGCGCCACCGACAGCATTACGACGACGAGACCCAAATCGCAGCGGCGGCCGGCGCCGGTCTTGCGCGCGCAGCTAAAGACGAGGACGACGAGGAGCAGCGGAAGCCAGATTGCCATGATACACCTCCAGCGTTTGTTTGGGCGTTTCTACTGATTGGACGCTGGAGGGGTGCGGAATGTTCCAGCCGTTCTGGCTTGAAATTGTGGTGTAAGAGTTGCCCATTTGTGCTTGGAAAACCCACGTTGCGCGGCAGGCCGTGAATGTTAAGGTTGGTTAAGATGGTGCGTTCGGGTATTGCACCGCACCCCCCGCGATGCTATAATCGCGCCAATTTCTTGGTGACGATGTGCGGTCCTCAGCCGCACACGCAGGAGGTGAAATGGCCGAGATTGCAGTCGAATTAAGGGACGTGGTCAAGGAATTTGCCGAGCCGGAGAAAAAAGGCGAGGCGTTCGCCGCCGTCAACCACGTCGATCTTCAAATCAATGACGGCGAATTCTTCTCATTATTAGGCCCTTCGGGCTGTGGCAAAACGACCTCGCTGCGGATGATCGCGGGATTTGAACTTCCCACCTCCGGCGAGGTTTTCATTCACGGCAAGGCGATGGGCAAGACCCCGCCCTATCAACGCCTCGTGAATACTGTCTTCCAAAGTTACGCGCTGTTTCCCCATATGACCATCTTTGACAACGTGGCGTTTGGTTTGCAAATGAAGGGTGTTTCCAAGAGTGACATCGCGCCGCGCGTGAAAGAAGCGCTGACCATGGTGCGCTTGCCCGGCTATGAAAACCGCAAACCCAAGCAGCTGTCCGGCGGTCAGCAGCAGCGCGTGGCCCTAGCGCGCGCCCTGGTCAACCGGCCGGAAGTGCTGCTGCTGGACGAACCCCTCGGCGCGTTGGATTTGAAATTGCGCAAAGAGATGCAGTTGGAATTGAAAACGCTCCAGCGCGAAGTGGGCATTACCTTCATCTACGTCACGCACGATCAGGAAGAAGCGCTCACCATGTCCGATCGGATTGGCGTGATGAACAAGGGGCAACTGCTGCAGCTCGGCAATTCCAGCGACATCTACGAAAGTCCCCACTGCCGCTTTGTGGCCGACTTCATCGGCGACACCAATTTCATCAATGGCAAAATCAAGGCCCAGCAGGCCCGGGTGGCTGAAGTCGGCGTCGGCGCTGGATTGATCTTGCGCGCCGACTGCGAACAACTGCTCCCGGCCGGCACCGAAGTCAGTGTGGCGGTCCGCCCGGAGAAGATGCACGTCAACGCGGCCGGCACACGGGAACTGGAGAATGCGTTCAAGGGGCGCGTGATCAACGTGGTTTACATCGGCACGGACACCCACTATGGCATTGAGCTGGCAGGCGGCCAGAGGGTGAGAGTCCGCGAGCAGAACAACATGCCCGGCTCACGCCCGCTGGCGAATGTCGGCGAAGAAGTCAGCGTGAGTTTTGCCATTGCGGCGGGCCGGATCCTCACGGAGTAAAGATCATGCTTCAGAAACTACGTGAGAACAAATCATTGCAAGGGACGCTGCTCGCCTCACCTGCGCTGCTATGGATGATCGCGCTGTTGATTGTGCCGCTGATCCTGATTGTGGTCACCTCCTTCGGGCAGCGTGATCCGGACGGCAACGTCATCTATACCTTTACGCTGGATAACTACATCCGGCTGGCGGGTTTCGAGACAAATTGCGCGGATGGAGCCGCCACCTGCTTTAATTCGTTGTATCTGGACATTCTAGTGCGTTCGGTGGGGCTGGCGTTGGTCACTACGATTTTCACGATCGTGCTGGGCTACCCGCTGGCTTACTACGTAGCTCGCGCGCCTGCCCGGCGGCGCAACATGCTGCTATTTTTAATCCTCGTTCCTTTGTGGACCAACTTCGTCATCCGCGTCTATGCGTGGATTCGCATCCTGCGCGCCTTTGACCTGCTGTACACGCCGCAAGCGGTACTGGTGGGCATGATTTATGAATTCATCCCGTTCATGATCCTGCCAATGTACACTTCGCTGGAAAAGATCGATCCGTCGTTGTATGAGGCGGCGGCCGACCTGGGCGCGAATTCGTTGAAGACGTTTTTGAAGGTGACACTGCCCCTGTCGCTACCGGGCGTGGTCGCCGGAACGCTGCTGGTCTTTGTGCCGGTGATGGGCACTTTTGTCGTCTCCGATATTCTGGGCGGCAAGCAGTTTGTGCTGGTGGGAAATCTGATTCAGCGGCAGTTCCTGGACGCGCGCGATCCCACCTTTGGCTCGGCGGCTTCGATTATTTTGATGGGCATGACATTGATCGTGATGATCATCTATACGCGGAAGTTCGGCTTCGGCGAGGAGGTGGCGATCACATGAGCAATCGCCGATCGCCTTGGTTGACCCTGTCGGCCATTCTGGTTTACGGTTTCCTGTACCTGCCCATCGTGGTGCTGGTGGTCTTTGCCTTCAACTCGTCGCGGCAGAATGTGGTGTTTGAAGGCATCGTCAATCGCGATCCGTGCGGCCCGTTTTACTGGTTCTGCAAGGTATTCCAGAATCAGGACGCGCTGGATGCGTCCGTCAACACGCTCAAGATCGCCCTCACTTCCACGGTGATTGCCACCGTCATCGGCACGATGGCGGCGCTGGCTTTGCAGCGCCACACCTTCAAGTTGAAACTGTTTGCCGAGACCTCGCTGTATATCCCCATCGTGATTCCTGAGATCGTCATGGGCATCGGCATTTTAGTGCTGTTCAATGCGCTGTTCAAGTTCGTCAACACCACGCTCGATCTGGCTCCGGCGCAACGGCTGGGTCTGGGATTGGGAACCGTGATCATCTCGCATGTGGCGTTCAGCGTGCCCTTTGTCACCTTGACGGTACGCACGCGTCTGCACAGTTTCGATCGGGCGGTGGAAGAAGCCGCCGCCGATCTGGGTGCGAATGCCTGGACGACGTTCCGCCGCATCACGCTGCCGCTGATTATGCCCGGCATATTGGCCGGGGCGATGCTGGCGTTCACGCTGTCGTTGGATGACTTCATCATCACATTCTTCACGAATGGACCGGGCTCCACCACGCTGCCGATCTATGTGTACGGTTTGCTGCGGCGCACCGTGACCCCGGAGGTCAACGCGCTGTCGACAATGTGGATTCTGATGGTATTGGTGGCGCTGTTCGTGTCGAACCGCGTGCAGCGGCGGGTAGCGTAAACCCCGATCGAGCCACGCCGGCCGATCGGGGGCTGAGTTCGAACGGTTGACCGTTCGGATCATATAAAGATCTCTCAATCTTGAAGGAGGAGAAGATGTTGAAATCGTGTAGAACAATCTGGACGGGATTGGTGTTGGTGGTGATTGCCAGTTTGGTGCTGACGGCTTGCGGTGGCGGTGCTGCGCCCGCAACCTCGGCACTGAAAGCGACGCAGGCCCCGGCGGAAAAGCCGACGGAAGCGGCGGTGTCTGGCGCGTTTGTGTCCACGCCTAGCGGCAAGACCACGTCCAGCGGCTTTGCATGCCCCACGCCGCAGCAGAAGTTGGACGTGAAGTCCACCGAGTTGAATCTGTTTGTGTGGACGGAGTATATTCCGCAAGATGCGCTGGACTGCTTTGAGCTGGTTTACGGCGTGAAGGTCAATCGCAAAGAATATTCATCTAATGAAGAGATGTACGCCAGCCTGACCGCGGGCAGCAACATTTACGACCTAGTGCAGCCGACAGATTACCTTGTCAGCCTGATGATCCGCCAAGGTTTGCTGCAGAAGCTCGAGAAGAGCAAACTGCCCGTGATGCAGTATTTCGATCCCAACTATCTCAATCTGCCGTTCGATCCGAACAATGAGTACACCATTCCGTATCTGGTCGGCACTGACGCGATCGTGTATAACTCAGACAAGGTGAAGGATGCACCCAAGGCGTATGCTGATTTGTGGAATCCGGAATTCATCAATGCCAAGCGCATGATCATGCTGGACGACTCACGCGCAATCATTGGTGCGACACTGCTGACGCTCGGCTATGATCCGAATACAAAGGATGAGAAGCAGTTAGCCGAAGCTAAGGCTAAACTTGCCGAACTTGCCAAGGGCGTCAAGCTGTACGACAGCGATAGTCCAAAGAGTGCGCTAATCGCTGACGATGCCGACCTAGGCATTGTCTGGACAGGTGAAGTTGAACTCGCCAGCCGTGAAAATCCGGCGATCAAATACGTGTACCCCACAGAAGGCGCTATCCTTTGGCAAGACAATTACGCCATGCCCAAAGACGCACCGCATCCGGATGCGGCTTATGCCTGGATCAATTACACCATGCAGCCCGATCTCTTTTGGATGATACTGCGCGACTTCCCGTACACCAATCCCAGTAAGGGTGCCTTGGAATTCGCGAGGAGCAGCGATTTCAAGGTGAAAGACGCCGATGGCAACGAGATTGCCTTAGCTGATCTATACAAGGCTTACACGGAATCATCCACAACCAATACGCCGCTCGAAGATCTGAAAAAGGGGCATCGTATTGAGGACGTGGGCGATGCAACGCCGTTGTACGATCAGATCTGGACGGAGATCAAGCAGTAACGTCCGGGAAAAATCGTCGCGGTAGAGGGGTTAGGGGATTCACCCTGGCCCCTTTCTTGTATGAATTCGCAGAGTCACAAGGAGTCGCCATGTCCAGCGTCGAACACATCGGAACCGTCTGGGGTCGCGCGTTCAACGTCATGGTGGAGCGCGGTGAAGGGGTTTATCTCATCGATACGGAGGGACGACGTTACCTTGACTTCACGTCGGGCATCGGCGTGACGAGCACCGGCCACGCACATCCCCAAGTGGCGCAGGCCATCGCCGAGCAGGCGACGAAGCTGATCCACGGTCAGGCCAACATTGTCTATCACCAACCGATGATGGACTTGATCGACGAACTGAGCTCGATCGTGGTGTGGCCGGAACTCAGCGAATACTTCTTCAGCAACAGTGGCGCGGAAATTGTCGAAGCAGCCGTGAAGTTGTCCAAACATGCGACGAAGCGCCAGAATACCATCGTGTTTAGCGGCGCGTTTCATGGCCGCACGCATTTGACGATGGCGATGACGACGAGCAAGACGATCTATCGGATTGGCTATCAGCCGTTGCCCTCCGGTATCTTCGTCACCCCCTATCCGTACGCGTATCAACTGAAGCTGAGCGAGGCCGAGACCACCGACTACTGCCTGCACGAATTGAAGCGCTTGCTCAAGAGCCAGAGCGCGCCCGAAGAAACGGCGTGCATCGTGATGGAACCGGTATTGGGCGAGGGCGGCTATGTGGTGCCGCCCGTTGAGTTCGTGCAGGAACTACGCGCCTTGTGTGATCAATACGGCATTCTGCTGGTGGCCGACGAAGTGCAGAGCGGCGTCGGGCGCACGGGCGTATGGTTTGCCATGGAGCACTTCGGCGTGCAGCCCGATGTGTTGATCACGGCGAAGGGCCTCGCTTCGGGCATGCCATTGAGTGTGTTGGTCACCCGGAAAGATTTGATGGCCAAGTGGACGACAGGCTCGCATGGCGGAACGTATGGCGGCAATGCGGTGGCGTGCGCGGCGGCCGTGGCAACCCTGCGCGTGATCAAAGAGGAGCGCTTGCTGGACAACGTCAATGCCCGCAGTAAACAATTGCTGACTGGCTTGCGAAAGTTGCAGCAAGAGTTCCCGGTCATCGGCGATGTGCGCGGTAAGGGCCTGATGGTGGCGACTGAGTTTACCAAGGATGGCGAACCGGATACGGCTACTTCAAAAGCCGTGGTGAAAGCGGCGTTCGATCGAGGTTTGATGCTGCTGACGTGCGGCACGTACGATAACGTCATCCGCTGGATTCCGCCGCTGATCGTCAGTGAGTCGGAGATGGATGAGGCGCTGAAGATTTTTGCGGCGGCGCTGGATACGACAGCGTAGTGCGTATTGCGTGGTGCGTGAAACGGAGTTACGCAATACGCAACACGTTCATGCTGGCAAGGATGCTCATATGACGTTGCGTTTGTCAACCAAAGTTGCGTTGATAACGGGCGGTACCTCAGGGATTGGTGAGGCGACGGCGAAGTTGTTTGCACGTGAGGGTGCGCGCGTGGCGATAACCGGACGGCGAGCAGAGTTGGGTGAGGCCGTAGTCGCGCAGATCACACCAGCGGGTGGTGAAGCGATCTTTATCGCCGCCGATGTTACTCGGGTTGAGGACTGCCGCCGATCGATCGAAGCCACGATCGCGGCCTACGGGCGCATTGATATCTTGTTCAACAACGCGGGCGTCGTCACCCAGGGAACACTAGAGGAGACGAGCGAAGAAGATTGGCAGCGGACATTCGACGTGAACGTGAAGGGCACGTATCTGATGACGAAGTTGGTGCTGCCGATCATGCGTCAACTGGGCGGGGGCGTGATCGTCAACAATGCGTCGGATTGGGGTATCGTGGGCGGGCCGCAGTACACGGCGTACAGTGCGAGTAAGGGCGCAGTCGTGCTGCTGACGAAGTCGGTGGCACTGGAAGTGGCGCGTGATCATATCCGCGTGAATGCGGTGTGTCCCGGCGATACGGATGTGGAACGCTGGCATGTCGATGAACGGCATCATTCGTCTGGCGACTTTGAGGCAGAGCTTAAGGCGATGGGCGAAGACTTGCCGATTGGGCGCGTGGGAACTGTGGAAGAGATCGCCAACGCGGTGTTGTTTCTGGCGAGCGATGAAGCATCCTTCATGACCGGCGCGACGTTGATCGTCGACGGTGGAAATACGGCGAGGTGAAGATGGACTATCGGCTGTTGGGACGAACGGGTGTGCGCGTGTCACCCTTATGCCTGGGCACGATGAACTTCGGTGGTGTGACCAATGAAGCGGATTCGATCGCCATCATCCATGCGGCGTTGGAAGCCGGAATCAATTTCGTCGATACGGCGAACGTGTATAACAGCGGGCAAAGCGAAATCGTAGTGGGCAAGGCGCTGCGCGATCGACGCGATAAAGTGGTGCTGGCGACGAAGGTGCACTTTAAGGTGGGCGACGGGCCGAACGATGAAGGCAATTCGCGGCGGCACATCTTGAAAGCCTGCGATGATTCGCTGCGGCGGTTGCAGACGGACACCATCGACTTGTATCAGATTCATCGGCCGAACCTGGAAATTCCGGTTGATGAGACGTTGGGCGCACTGACGGATCTGGTGCGCGCGGGCAAAGTGCATTACATCGGCTGCTCTACCCATCCGGCCTGGCTGGTGATGGAAGCGTTGGCGGTGAGTGAGCGTCTGCATCTGGCGCGTTACGTGAGCGAGCAGCCGCCGTACAACTTGCTCGATCGGCGCATTGAGAATGAACTGATCCCATTGGCCTTGCGCCATCAACTGGCGATTATTCCATGGGCGCCGCTGGCGCAGGGCGTGCTGGCCGGGCGCTATCAGAAGGATCAACCTTATTCGTCAGATTCACGGGCGGGGCGTTTACCGGGCAGCATCTATGCCGAACGGGTTACACCACGCGGCGTGGAAGCGGGAACGCGCTTCGTCGAGATCGCCCAGCGCTCGGGCAAGACGCCGGGACAGTTGGCGTTGACGTGGTGCAAAGATCAACCGGGTATCACGTCGCCCATCGTCGGGCCGCGCACGATCGAGCAATTGCAGGAACTGTTGCCCGTGCTGGACATGCAGTTAAGCGACGATGAGCGCACCGCGTGCGATCAGATTAATCCGCCGGGCGGGGCGCTGGTGAATTTTCACAACACCTCGGGCTGGCTGAAGACACCCATTGTCTGAATCTTGGCAATGAAAAATTCTTGACCGAACCGCGTCGACAAGGTACAATGCTCTCCGTTCGGGGCGTAGCGCAGCCGCAGGGGAGTAGTGCACGCTCTGATGGTTAGAGTAATTTCGGGGCGTAGCGCAGTCCGGTAGCGCACACGGTTTGGGACCGTGGGGTCGTGGGTTCAAGTCCCTCCGCCCCGACTGATGCGGGAGTAGCTCAGTTGGTAGAGCTCTTGCCTTCCAAGCAAGCTGTCGCGAGTTCGAGTCTCGTCTCCCGCTCTCAATATAAGCAATCCTCGCTAAGGGCATTTGTTGGCACCATGGGGTTTGCCTTACCAAGCATATACATCCCATTTGGGCACAGGGTAGTTTTTGTTTGGGTGCTCACTCTTGAGCTCGACTATAACGCCCGGTACGCCGGGCGTTTGGTGTTTTGAGCGCCTGACGTCGGATCAGATGTATGTGGTTCGACTCCCACCGAGGGCACTTCGTTAGTTGACCGATTCGTTTTGAAGCAGTGAATAGGCCTGCCCCACCACGGAGATTACCAAGCGCGGCTTTCACACGCACCCAGCCCATCGGCAGCGCTATCAGTGAAAGGCCTGCGGTTGTTAATTTGATGATCTGAGCGGCACCGTCTTTGAAGGCCATCATCAGCCGTTGCGCACCTGGATCTTGTGTCTGTATTTCATGGGACTAAATCTTTCGACACAACAGATTGCCGCCGAGTTGGATGTGCATCCAGACGCCGCGCACGAGATGACGGCACACCTGCGTGCAGGCATCGAGGTCAAAAAAAGCTCGTCTCCCTCAGCGGTGAGGTTGAACTCGATGAAGTCTATGTGATCGCCGGGCATCAAGGCCACCCCGAAATTGTGGCAGAATTAGGCCGTCCGGGCCGTCGTCGGCGCTTGACAGGCCAACGCGGGCGCGGCACCTTAGCAGACGAGAAGCCGCCCATCTTTGGCAGGTTACAGCGCGATGGCGAGGTCGTGATTACCATGTTGCCCAATGTGCAACGCGCGACGATTAAGCCGCTCCTCCAGCAGACGATTCAAACAGGCCGTCGCGTGTATACGGATGAGTATGATATCTACAACCACCTGGGCGAATCGGGCTACAGCCACAAGACTGTGAATCATTCAGCCGGTGAATATGCCCGCGACGAAGATGGCGATGGATTCCATGAAGTCCATGTCAATACGCGGGAAGGCTTCTGGTCCTTGTTGCGCTCATGGCTCCGTCCGCATCGCGGCATTTCGCAAGAAAAACTGCCGTTGTATTTAGCCTTCTTTGAATTCGTGCATAATGTTCGATGCCGAGGCAAGGCGTTGTTAGCCTCACTCTTGGCAGTTTTGGTAGCTCCTTGATTCACCGAATGAGCCATCTTCAATTGTTTGTGGGTAAAGCCTGGGGCGCTGACGCGCTATTGCATTTTGGGCAGAAAATGACCCGTGAACTGGTTATCGATCTTGACATTGGCCTAGATCCAATACTGTTTAGTTAGTGCTCGTTAACCGCGTCCTCGCGGTTGGTCCGCCCGCGAGGACGCGGGCTTGGAGCCTTATCTTAACAGTATTGGGCCTAGATCGAATCCGAAGTGAGTGCGCCCACTTTGATGAATGGATCCGAAAACTGGAGGCGCTTGGTGAATGAGGACCTGACTCCCGTCCGACGGCAGTATCTGCAACTCAAAAACCAGTATCCTGATACGATTTTATTTTTCCGCCTCGGCGACTTCTACGAAACTTTCGATGCCGATGCGGAGCTCATCGCGCGGGAGCTCGACATCGTGCTCACCTCGCGACCAGTAGGTAAGGGCCAGCGCGTGCCGTTAGCGGGTGTGCCCTATCATGCCGCCGATAACTACATTGCCCGTTTAATCGAGAAGGGCTATCGGGTGGCCGTGGCCGAGCAGCTGGCCGATCCTTCGACGGTAAAAGGCATCGTGCCGCGCGATGTGACGCGCGTGATCACACCGGGCACCGTCATCGAGCCGGAGTTGTTGGACGAGAAGCGCCCGAATTATCTGGCGGCCTGGATCAGCGACGGGCAGCACGTGGGCTTTGCGTATGCCGATGTGACGACCGGCGAATTCGCCGCGACGCAGATTGAATCGATTGCTGCGGGCGAACAGGAATTGCTGCGCGTGATGCCGCGCGAATGTTTGCTGCCGGCCGTTGATGAAAAAAGCCGTGAAGGTGTCGTGCGACCTGCCACGGGCAACGCGCTCATTCACTTCACGCCGTTTACGGCCTGGCGCTTTGAAGCGTCGCAGGCGCGGCAGGCGGTGTCGGATCATTTCCAGGTGACGACTCTGGCGGGCTTTGGCCTGGATCGCAAGCCGTTGGCCGTGCGCGCCGCCGGAGCGATCGTGCAGTATCTTCAAGAAACACAGGCGGGCGTGCTGGCGCAATTCACCAGCCTGCGCTCGTATGCCACCAGCGAATTCATGACGCTCGATCCGGCGACGCGGCGCAACCTGGAACTCACCGACACGCTGCGCGGCAAAGATGAAACACGCGGTGTCTCCTTGCTCGGCGTGCTCGATCACACGCGCACGGCGATGGGCAGCCGCCTATTGCGGGCGTGGTTGTCGCAGCCTCTGCTGGATCAGGCCGCCCTGGAGCAGCGGCTCGATCGGGTGCAGCTCTTCTGCGATGAGGCGTTGCTGCGCGCGAAGGTGCGCGAACTGCTCAAGCAAGTTCCCGATCTGGAACGGGCCGTGGGCCGCATCATCAGCGGGCACGCCGCGCCGCGCGACCTGGTGGCGATCCGCACCGCGTTGCAGATCGTGCCTGATCTAACGAAAGTGCTGGAACCTTCGCAGCGGTGGTCGCTCGATCCCGCACCCGATGTGCTCGATCTGCTCCAACGCGCGATCGTGGAGGAACCGTCTAATGCGCCGCCGGGCGTGATTCAATCCGGCTTCAGCGCCGAGCTCGATGGAGTGCTGCATGCTTCGCGCAATGCCAAAGAATGGGTCGCCAATCTGGAGCGCACCGAAAAAGAGCGCACCGGCATCAAGTCGCTGAAAGTGGGCTACAACAAAGTCTTCGGCTATTACATCGAAGTGACGCATGCCAACACGCAAGCGGTGCCTGATAACTACATTCGCAAGCAGACGCTCACCAACGCCGAGCGGTACATCACGCCGGAACTGAAAGAGTACGAGACGTTGATCCTCAATGCCGACGAACGGTTGGTGGAAGTGGAGCAGCGTTTGATCAAGGAGATTTGCGCGCAGATCACGGCCCGATCGGCCGGGCTGCTCTCAACGGCCCGTTCGATCGCTCAGATCGATGTGGCCTCCGCGCTGGCCGAAGCCGCAGCGTTGAAGCGCTACGTGCGACCCGCACTGACCGACGAGAACGCGCTGCACATCGTCGGCGGGCGGCATCCGGTGGTGGAACAGGCGTTGAGCGAGACGCGCTTTGTCCCGAATGATGTGACCTTTGACGACGAGGCGCGCGTCCTCATCATCACGGGACCGAATATGGCGGGCAAGTCCACGTATTTGCGGCAAGTGGCGTTGATCGTGCTGATGGCCCAGATCGGATCATTCGTGCCGGCCGATCGGGCGCAGATTGGCCTGGTCGATCGCATCTTCACGCGCATCGGCGCGCAGGATGACATCGCCACCGGACAATCGACCTTCATGGTCGAGATGGTAGAGACGGCGAACATTTTGCATCATGCCACTTCACGCAGCCTGATCGTGTTGGATGAGATCGGACGCGGGACCAGCACCTACGATGGACTGTCGATTGCCTGGTCGGTGGTGGAGTACATCCATAACCATCCGCGCTTGCGTGCCAAGACACTGTTTGCCACGCACTACCACGAGCTGATTCAACTCGCCGATCATTTGCCGCACGTACGCAATTACAATGTGGCCGTGGCCGAGGAGGGCGATAAGGTGGTGTTCTTGCACCACATCGTGCCGGGCGGCGCGGATCGATCGTATGGCATTCACGTCGCACAGTTGGCGGGCCTGCCCAAACCGGTCATCCGCCGGGCCGAAGAGTTGCTGGAGGAATTGGAACAGGGCCAACGCGATCATGCCACGGGCGGTGCGCCGCGTGAAGAAGTGGCACTGCAATTGAGCCTGTTCGGCGCGAAGAACCCCGTGTTGGACGAGTTGGAGAAATTGGATGTGAATGCGCTCTCGCCGCTGGAGGCGTTGAACAAGCTGTTTGAGTGGAAGAAGAAAGCGGGATAGCGAGACAGAGAGAACTCGGTTGGCTATTTCTTGCCAGCCGAGTTTTTCTTCTTTTTAACGGGCAAGGGCAATGCTTTCGCGGTGACTTTGATCAACTCAGTGAGCGCTTCGCGGTCTTCCAGCAGATCGGCGGAAATCAAGAAGCATGGTTTCGCGCCGGGATAAGGGCTGGCTTCCGTGATCGTTTTCAACAAACTTCTCCCACCTGGGGTCGGCTTAATGAAGAGTTGATCGTCGCACACTGAGGCGACCATTTTTCCAGCACAGTACACGCCGTACTCGCCAAACATCTTCTTCGCGGAAACATCACCTGCTTCTGCGATTTGATCGAGGATGAAATCAACCGTGCTCTGCTGAGAGGTCATGGAAACTCCTTGAATTTGTTAGTGGGGGTAAACGGCACGCCGAGGCTGGGCGGTTTCACGGTGAATGACTTGCATAGAAGATGAGCGTCTGTTGAAACCCAAAACGTGTTCCGCCATGATCATACTTCTGCGCCACAACGCCCGTGCCTCGACAGAACCATTGTGTAACACCGCCGCTATTGACGTCTTCGGTGATCTGGTAGCACTCCTGAAATCGGCCCACCGGTGTTTCATAACTTTCCCGGTTAACCACTGTTCTTTGACCTGTGGGGCAGTCTTGGGCGCGCTCCCCTTTTACAACTAAACTCGGGCACCAACTCTTGCCGATCGAGAGTGGCAGATCATAAGCCATGAGCAGGGTGTCGGTCTGGATGTGAGTCAAGTCGAGTGGCTGAAAGGATTCATAAACTTGCTGACCCTGCACTACATACCAGAACTCATGAGGGCGGCTTGACGCATCTGTCCAGTTGGGATCTGCCGTGACGAGCTGTTCTTCGTGCTGCACATGAGCTACGAAATACAGAGGAAGTGCCTTGGTGTCTACCACTGTCTCGGTAAAGAGATAAGTCGCCGTCATGATTTGAGTGGAGTCAGTCGTGGTCGGTTCATAGGTCACATATGAATACACCCAGGTCGTCCCGTCTGCCAGGGAGAACTCTGTCGATGCGCCGTTTGAATCCGGCGAGGCGGGAGTTGCTAATTGCACCGGCTCTGCTGGTCGAGCGGGAGTGCACGAAGCCAGCAGAGCACCCAGCATGAAAACGAGAAGAATTATACGTGAAGTCCTACCGGTCATGGTTATTGCCCGAACGCCAACAGTCAAAAACGACGCCTGATTTTCGCAGCTTTGGCGGTCAGCTGCAAACGCTGGTTGGGCGTGGTCCCCCTTCTGGCAGCATACTTCATATGAAGCCGATTAACTTCGGCGTTCTTTGTTTCTACCTGAACTTACTGATCGCGCCATAAGCCAAACGACCACTAATACGGCTATGATGTCCAACCCCAAGAGAAACCATTCAAGCAGATTGGATCCAAACTTTGCGATTCCAACCCCAACAGCCATCAACTGTGTCAATAAGAATACACCGCTGTGTGCAAGCACAAGGAATCGCCATGTACCCAAGTCTTCGCCTTGTTTGCGTTGCTCGGATGTCCGTGTTTCGTATCGGAGACTTGGCATCGCGGTTTCGAGGTTTTCGCGGATGTACTTGGCAGTGATTCTGATGCGAAAGTCGTTATGAGCCCAATTGAAGGCGAGGAACATTGCCAGAGGCGGATAAATAAGCGCAACGGGTTGATTGTTCAAGCCAACGCCGAGGAAAACCCCCGCCAGTGTCAACGTGATTGAGATGATCTGCTGCCTCATCTCGATCCGTTTGAGGATCTCATTCCTCAAGGCGGCGTATTCTATTTCAACGCCGCGAGTATCGGTGCTGATACGGCTATCTGGGCTTGAGCTCATAGGATCGCCTTTCTCGCCTTGTGAATGTTGGATGCGATGTGTGCCCGCGCGCCCAATCTCGTTATTATCCTGGTTTGGGTTACGAATGGCGAAGGTGCGGGGTGACCAAAATCACATTCGCCTTACGGCGCAGTCTTTGATCGGCTGGCGCTCTGCCGCGTTTCGATGCTCAGGTCCACATCGGTGGGCGTGAAGTAGAGTTGCGCCGTGCCCCGGCTGAGATCGGCCAGCATGTCCTGCTTGCGCAAGGTGTTGAAGAGAGCAACCCGCTCGGCCGGCGAAACCCCGTCGCCCAGGCCCTCGAAGAACGCCTTCACCTTCACCGCTTCGGCCTCACCGTTCATCTGCGCGGCCGCCAGCACGTTCTGCCGTTTGACATCCAGCAGCTTCTGTCGCATCTCTTCCGATTCGATTTCACCGCTGAGCTGCTTGACTTTGACTTCGTTCTCGCTGGCCTGCTTCTGGAGCCGGTTGAGCCGATTGGTGGTTTCACGGATAATCTCTTGCAGCACGCGCTGGGTGTCGGCGTCCTTGCACGAGATCGAACGAACCTCGACGGCGTGCAGCTTGACCCCGCGCTCCGTGTAGAACGTATCATCCGCCTCCAGCACAGCTTCACGGACGACCGGATTGAACTCGGCCAGGAAAGTCTCCAGTGTCACGCGAGACACCGACTGAATGATCGCGCTGCGGGCGTGCGAACAGATATCGCCGGGCGTATCATCCGTGGTCTTGATCATGGCTTCGACGTCGGTGATTTGCCAGAAGAACGTAATGCCCAGCACCAATTCGACGTTGTCCTGCGTCCGCGCTTCGAACTCGTACCACATGAACTTGGGGCGTGCATCGATTTGGGTGATCTGGAGCGTGCGTTGATCTTTGTGGAGACCCGTCGACCAGCGAAATTTGACGAGCTCGGAATACGGCTCCAGGAAGAAGGATCGCTCGGCGTCACTCCCCTTCTTGAAGAGATACTTGCCGGCCTTGTCCTTGATCACGACCGTCTCGTGATCCTCCAGGCGGATGCGTTTGAAGACTTGCGCGATTTCCTGATGGGGCGCGGGCATGAAGACTTGCGGTGCAGTGATCAGTTCCAACTGGCCCGCCTCGACATCGCGCACCACCACGGCCGTATGCTCGTCGATATTGACGCCGTCCTGCACGTCCTGGATGGTTTCTTCCGTGGGCTTGAGATAGACGCTGTTTTCACCGCGCTCCACGCGGATCACACCGGTGCGCTGGTCCAGCAACCGGAGGTATTGGTTTTGCTTCAAGGGAATGGCTTCGAGTTTCTCGGCCACTTCCTCGCTGGCCTTTAGAAAGTACAACTGCGGGCCGACTTCGTTATGGACTTCGCCGGTCAAGGCATCTTTCACGCGCAGATAAGCGGTCGGGCCCAGCGTGATGCCTTTGCGGCGGCGGACCCGCTCGAACGGCTTGGTGAAGAAAGAACCCGGCCCATTGACAACTCGCCGCCGCGTGAAACTCTCGATGAGAGCTTGCTCGTCTTCTTTCAGAAAATAAAGCCACGGGATGATCATGAAACCCTCCAACATTTAGCAGTGGCAACGATGATAACATATCTCTCGGTGTGAAGCCAAATGGAGATGGCGCGGCAAAGACCATAGACGTGAGCGATCGCGCCCGTGCTGTTATCTGTCTTCAGTTGCTCAATTAAATGTTTGGCGGGCTGTGTAACGGAGTCAGGGAAGGCGCAAATGGCTTCTTCACCCGTCCAATTGATCGAGGTAGTGGAAGCTCTGTGACAATCCTACCATCAACGGTCCCAGCGCAAAGACCGTCATACCCAGCGCATAGCCATCAACCGTGAGGCCGGGGATGAAATACAGCACGATCGCCGCGCTGGTGGTGATGAGACCGCTAATCAACAGTCGCTTGCCTGCATAGGCGTTCACTTCATACCACACCTCGGAATTGTTCAAGGTGCGCTTGGTGCGAAAGCCATACCAGTAATTCGACTTGATGCGGCGTTGAATCAGCGGGATGGACAGGCCAACCAGCAGCAAGCCTGCTCCGGTGAATAGCAGCAGCAAGAGCATGAGTGGATTCATGGTTGAAAAACCGCCCGGAAGATTCACATCCTCCGGGCGGTGATGATCTACAGTCCGTAAATCTCGCCGAACTTGGTGTTGAGGTACTTGAGATACGGCGCGGGATTCAAGCCGCTGCCGGTGATGCGCTGCAGCAATTCCGGCGAAGTGAACTTGCGGCCGTGTTGATGCACGTTGACGCGCAGCCACTGCAGCAACGCGCCAAACTCGCCATGTTCGATCTGATCGGCCAGATCGGGAATGGCCGCATTGATCTTGTCCCACAGTTGCAGTGAGATGAGATTCCCCAACTGATAGGTGGGGAAGTAACCGATTAAGCCACTCGACCAGTGTACGTCTTGCAGTGCGCCTTCTGCTGTCGTGGGCGGGGTAATGCCCAGAAATTCCTGCATCCTGGCGTTCCACGCTTCCGGCACATCGGCGGCGGCCAGGCGGCCCTCGATCAGATCGTTCTCCATCTCAAAGCGCAGCATGATGTGCAAGCCGTACGTCACCTCGTCGGCTTCCACGCGGATGAACGACGGGCTGACGGTGTTCGCCGCGCGATGGAATGACTCCAGCGTTTGATCGGCCAACTGCTCGGGGAAAGCGGCGCGCAATTTGGGGAAGAAGAATTTCCAGAAGGGCATGCTGCGCCCCACCAGATTTTCCCACAGGCGCGATTGTGATTCGTGCATCCCTAGCGACGCACCATCGGCCAGCGGGGTGCGTTCCAGCGACTGGCTAAACCCTTGCTCGTACAAGCCGTGGCCGCATTCATGCAGTGTGCCGAACAACGCCGGTGACAGGAAGTGGCGATCGACGCGCGTGGTGAGCCGCACATCGTTGATCGAGAAGCTGGTGGTGAACGGATGCACCGATCGATCCTGCCGCCCCCGCTCGAAATCGAACCCGTAGCGCTTGATCACTTCCAGGCCGAAGTTCCACTGCTTCTGCTCGTCGTATTCGCGGTGCAGCACTTCATCGCCGGCGGGGTTGGCTTTGGCGCTGATGGCTTTCACCAGCGCGATGACGTCGGGCTTGATCGCGTCGAACACGGCCTTCACTTCAGCCGTCTTCATCTCCGGCTCGTACTGATCCAACAGGGCATCGTAAGGCCGATCGGTGTAGCCGAGCGCGTCGGCCAGTTGTCGCTCCAGATCGACGATGCGAGCGAGGTAGGGGCTGAACGGCGCCCAGTTCGATTGAGCGCGCGCCTGCGTCCATACCTCGATGGCCTGGCCGGTGGCGCGCGCGATTTCAGCCACCAATTCGGATGGCACCTTGCGGGCCTTTTCGTAATCGCGGCGCGTCACGGCCACCAGCCGCGCCTCGTCTGAATCCGGATCGAGGCTCGCTGTTTCGGAGGCGGCCGCCTCCAGCAAGCGGTTTGTCTCGTCGGCGATGAACATTTCGTGCGTGATCTTTTGCAGAGTGGCGCTCTGCTCGGCGCGGGCGGTGCCGCCTCCGGTTGGCATGTAGGTTTGCTGATCCCAGCCAATTAGCGCGCTGGCGTGATGCAGGTCGGCAATTTCGGCTAAACGGGTTTTGAGTTGTGGGAGTGTGGTCATGGGATTTTAGTTTCCGATTTTGGATTTTGGAGTGAGGTAACACAATGCGAGTGTAACGTAGAAAAAAAGAATAGTCAATCAAGAGATTTTGCAGCACGGAAATTTTTCTCGGTGTCTGGATTCTAGCTGCTTGATCCCGTCTTTCGCTTTAGCCTCAATGACTCCACTGGAAAAACTGCTCACGTCGTACCCGGCGCAGCGCGCCGGTGGCCCGTCAGGCGTCGGGGCGGGTTTGAATGTGGAACATGCCGCCGAGAACGGCGGCTAGAGCCTTTGGGCAGCAGCATCCCTCAATTGTCTCCAAAGAAACCGGCCAGCGCTTTTTGCAGGCCGCTGCGCGGCACCTGGCCGCCTACTACACCCGATTGGCCGTTGATGGCGACGGCGAATTCTTCTTTCTTATAGCGATAAGCGGTGATCCAGATCGGCAGCAGCACCAGCTTGTAAGATTCGATCACCATGCCGCTGGTATTCATGAAGAAATCTCTGTAATTCTCGCCGGCCAGCGTGGTACTTTGCACGCGCGCCTGTCCCAATTGCAGGGCGCGCTGGCGCGCCACCAGTGAAGCATCGCCGAGTGGAATCTGATAGATCTCGGCGGCGTAATCGGCCAGAAGATCGGTTGAGTAGGGTACCAGCGCTTTCGTGTCGTACTCCAGGATATCGTTCAGCAAATCTGGCGACAAGGAACGCGTGGCCGGCACCAGCAGATCGTCGTGATAGACCAGATAGACTTCATTGCGTGGAACCCACACAGTTTGATCCCCGCGTTGTTCGCCGATGAGGGCCCGCCAGTTCATGGTGCCGCCCAGATCGAAAGTCCAACAGGGTAGATACACGCCGCGCGGTTTAGCGATGGCCGCGCGCTTGTCCAAATCGCCGGGGCGGAATTTCTGTTGATCGATCCAGGTGCGAATGAATTTCGCGGCGGCTGTGGCGTCGAATTGAAAGGGCAGCACCGCTTCGGGCTGAATGAGCTCACCGGTCGTGGCGGTGACGACATGATTTGATCCGCAGAACGGACAGGCCCCGCTGACTTGCAGCGGCGGCAGAGCAAAGGTCGCGCCGCAGGCCTCGCATTTCAAGACGCGCTCGGTGGGCAGTTCCCAGCGATACGCTTTGGCGGTGGGTAAAGTTGCCGAGAAGTCTTGTTCGCTGATCAACGCGCCTTGTTGAATCGCTTGATATTCAAAGAGGTGATGGCCGCAATATTCACAGGTGAGCGAGCGCTTGGTGGCATGGTACGACATGCGCCCGCCGCATTGGGGACAAGCGTAACGACGCACGCCCGCCGGCGAGGGGGCCACGTCGGGTGCCACTGGCGCGATCGGCTTGCTGGGATCGATCACGTCTTCGGCTTTCAAGCGCCCATCGATGAGCGCCAGGCCGCGCCGTGCCGGGCCATTCGCCGGGTCGAACGCGAGCACGTTTTCCAGGCAGTCCCGTTTTTTCTTGGGATCGTCTTCGACCTCGCTGAGCCACAACCACGCGCTCGTCTTTTGATCAGACTCGGCGTCCTCGCTGCGCAGCACCCATTCCAGATAGAAGCGCGCTTCTTGTTTGTCGCGTGCCTGGCCGGTTCTGGCCGCGGCTACACCGCGCACGAGCATTTGACGCACACTTTCAGACATACCGCCCTCCTGATGAGGTATGTAGTTTACCCGATTGCAGACAGACTGAAAAGCCTTAGTAGTTAGCCTGAACGGCGTTCATCCCCGCCCCTAACAACACTCCGCGCTCGCGCCCCGTCTGCGGGAAACGCCCTCGGGGACGAGGGCTGTGAGCATTTTCAGATCAGACCCCATGAACGGCATTCAGCACAAAGCCTGAAAACGCTCCGCGCTCGCGCCCCGCCTGCGGGGAACGCCCTCGGGAACGAGGGCTGTGAGCATTTTCAGACTAGTCCGCAGCCTGAACAAGGACCCATTGCGGTGTTTGGCTGTCTGGGTATAATCGACCACACATCCTGTTAGGAGCACAGTATAAATGTTCCGACGTTATCTGCTTGCTTTACTGTCCGGCGCTGTGCTGTTGAGCCTGGCGGCCTGTGCCGCGCCCGCGCGCCCGATCGATCGACCGACGTTTCGTTACACGCCGCTGAAAGGCGATCCTAGGATTGTCTTCACGACCTCGAATGAGATGGTCCTGATCGATATCACCAGCCCGACCGGCATCGGCAGTGTAATGATTGCGAAAGCCTCTGGTCAGTGGCCGCCCAAGATTGTGATGCGGCTGCATGTCAAAGGCCTGGAGAGTTTCAAATTCAAGCATGGCGCACAAACCGTGGAGGTGTCGGTTTCTACTCAAACGCGCGAAATGTTGGTACAAGAGGGCCAGATCAGCGCGCTCAGCCCTGGTGATGCTCACTGGATGAATGTGACGTCTAACTCCGGCTACTTTGACCTCGAGGCCCCGGCAGCTTTCATGCAGAGCGAGGAGAGCAAGTTTACCATCGAGTGGATTAACTTCTATCGTTGATGGAGAAACCGGGTTTCACCTTTCCAGCTCGTCATGCCGTTCAAATGGCAGCCCCCCGGTTTCTTCTCTCGATCACTGTTGCGCGGCCACTGGCGTGACCGGCGTTTCTCCCAGGAACTGCGCCACGACTTCGGCGATCTTATCCCAATCGGGCTGCAGCACCTGTCCGCCCTGCGGTGTGATGTACGGCTGAATCATCGTCTCGTCGATGCGATAGGTGCGAATATTCTCGCGCGGAATCTGCCCCCACTTCTTCGCCAGCGACAGAATCTCCGGCAAGGTGAGATCGGTGGCGAGTGAATCGCCCACGGCATTCAAAACTTCCGGCACCTTATCGATTGAGCCAATACTCAACGCTTTATCGCGAATGGCCAGCATCACCTGCTGTTGACGCTGCAAGCGGCCAAAATCGCTGTCGCCGTGCCGGGTGCGCACGTACTTCAGGCTCAGATCGCCGTCCATGTGAATGCGCCCTGCCGGAATCTGCAACACTTCGGTGCCATAATCGGGCGTGGGATATTCGTAATCGACGATCGCCTGCGGCACATCAATATCCACTCCGCCGACCGCATCGACGATTTTCTGGAAGCCGTTAAAGTCGATGATGGCATAGCGCTGCACTGGCACACCGAAGTTGTCCGTGATGGTCTTCTCCACATATGCCGATCCGCCGCCGGGCAGCTGGTTGACTTCACCCCAGGCATAGGCGGCATTGATGCGACTCTGAACGTTTGTGCCCGGCAGCGGCACGTACAGATCGCGCGGAATGGACAACAGCGCCGCTGTTTTGCTGATCGGATCGATCGTGACGAGTGTCAGCACATCGGTATTGAGTCCGCCCTCGCGCAGCGTACCGCGCGAATCGACGCCCAGCAGCAGCACGGTGACGCGGCCATTATCCAGCGCGGGCCAGACATCGCTGTCGTTGGTCACGATCACTTTGGCAACTTGCCCAATCGTGCTGATCGTTTCTTCGACATTGCGTCCCAACCAGCGATCGCGCAGCGCCAGCAGCGTGGTAGGCCCGATGGCAGCGAGTACCAGGCTCGTGCCGACGCACATGAACACGATCACGGTGAGCAGGCCGGTCAGCACATACAATCCGATCGGCTTGCGGCGGCTCGATCGGGTGATTGCCTGCGCGCGCCGGCGTGGCGACGGCTGCGTCTCTTGCGATTGCCAGCGCGCGGCTGGCGACTTTGAACTCCAGATTGAATCGTTTTTTGACATCAGTGTCTTCATTCTTCCAGCTCTTCCGCGTTAGCGGGAAAGCGCCGACCAGAAACCGGGTTTCTCCACGCTAAGCGTTCCATTCCTCTGAAAATGGAGAAACCCGGTTTCTTGGTTGATTTGAAATTAAGTGCTTTCATTCTTCCCGTAAGATAACGGGCGCGATTGTACAACAACTCGCGGGAAACAAAAACGCCGCCCCTTAGAGGGCGGCGCTGCTATTCAGTTGTCAGCTGCGGGATTAAATGGGACTAACGTCCTTGGCCTGCAGGCCCTTGGGGCCGTGCTCAACTGAAAACTGCACGCGCTGGCCTTCGTTCAGCGTGCGATAGCCGGTCATCTCGATGGCCGAGTGGTGCACGAACACGTCCTCGCCGGTCTCCTGCGAAATAAAGCCATACCCCTTCGCATTGTTGAACCACTTCACGGTTCCGGTTACCTTGTCGCTCACGGTTGCTGCTCCTTCAGAATGATTGAAATGTTAGGTTGCCGTAAGGCCCGGTGAGGTGTAACAAAAATCCGCTTCAGGTTCCCGTAAGCCCGAGCGGATCTTAACTGCTACAACCACTTCAGGTTCTTACCACTTCCTACGCGCCGAACTATAGCATGCGGCTGGGGTAATGTCAAATTTCGCTATTCCCTCAGTCGCTTACTTCGCCAGTTTCAACCCCTTAAACTCCTGCACCTGTCCGCGAATGCCGCGCTCGGTCGGCAGCCGTTCGATACTCGATGCGCCGAAGAAGCCGCTGATGCCCGGCATACGCAGCAGCGCTTTACCGACCTGATCCGGCTCGTCGAAGGGGCCGCCGTGACAGATGACGAGAATGTCTTTGCGCACCGCGCGACCCGCTGCGGCGATCTGCAGCACCCGCTCGATCGCTTCGTCCAGCGTCAACGCCACGCCCGCGCCGATCGTTCCCGCCGTCGTCAGGCCGACGTGCGCCACCAGCTGATCGGCGCCCGCCTGTGCCATCGCTTTAGCTTGATCGACATCGAAGACGTAGGGCGACGTGAATAGATCGATTTCATGGGCCAGACGGATCGTTTCGATTTCTTTATCGTAGCCCATGCCGGTCGCTTCCAGGTTGGCGCGGAAGTTGCCATCGATCAGTCCGACGGTGGGAAAGTTCTGCACGCCGCTGAAGCCCATGTCTTTGAGCTGCTTCAAGAATACGGGCATCAGGCGGAACGGATCGGTGCCGTTGACGCCTGCCAGCACCGGCACGTTCTTCACGATGGGCAGCACTTCGCTGGCCATCTCGACGACGATGCCGTTCGCATCGCCGTAAGACAACAGCCCGGCCAGTGAGCCGCGTCCCGCCATGCGATAGCGTCCGCTGTTGTAGATGATGATCAGATCGCAGCCACCGGCCTCGGCCATCTTGGCTGAGATGCCGGTGCCCGCGCCGCAGCCGACGATGGGTTTGCCTGCGGCCACCTGCGCGTTGAGCCGTTTCAAGATTTCTGCGCGTGAAACTGCCATGCTGTCCTCCATGTGTGAGATGAGAAACCGGGTTTCTACATTCCAGACCTTGATTCCATCCGAACGGTAGAAACCCGGTTTCTGCGCGATGATGTTATTTCAACATCTCCAACAGCGTCTCGGCGACTTTGCCGGAGAATTCGGGATCGTTGATGTTGTGATCGACTTCGATCACCGGAATGCCGGGCTTGAGATTCTGCTTGATCGCATCAAAGCACGCCCGATCGGCTTCTGGATCCCAGAAGTTGCCACCTTCACTATCGAGCATGGAGACGCCCTTGAGAGGCAGCACGATGGCGACGGGCGCAGTGGCGGCATTGGCCGCCGCAGCGATCAGCTCACCCATCTTCACGTTCTCTTCGACGTTGGTGCGCAGCAAGGTCACGTTGGGATTCCACTGATACAGATTGCGGCCTTTGTATTTTTCCGGCACGGTATCGATGCCCCCGAAATTTGCCATATCGACGCAGCCCGGCACGAGCACGGCGGGGATGCCCGCCTTGGAAGCCGCCCCACACCGATCGGGCCCCGCGCTGAACACGCCGCCGCACACTTCATCGGCGAGTTCCGTCGTGGTGATGTCCAGCGAACCGGCGATCAACCCATCGGCGATCAAGCTCTCCATCGTCTTGCCGCCGGTGCCGGTGGCGTGAAAGACTAACACCTCGTAACCGTTTTGCTCCATGATGCCGCGGGCGTGATCAACGGCTTTGGTCGTATTGCCGAACATCGACGCGACGATCAGCGGCTTGTCGGCTGGTGCTTCTGCTACACTAAAGCTCACCATGCTCGCCGTGTCTTTGGCGGTTGCTCTCGGCTCGCTCATGTTCACCATGCCCGCGATGGCTCCCGCGGCGTTGGCGTAAATGGTACGGCTGATGCGATTGAAGCCCGCCACATCGACAATCGACGGCATGAAGGTAATGTCCTTCGGGCCGGCATACGCGCTGACATCACCACCGCCGACTGTGGACAACATCACCTTGGGCACACCCACCGGCAGGGTGCGCATCGCGTTCGTCGCGATCGAGGTGCCGCCGCTGCCGCCCATGCTCAGGATGCCGTCGAGCTTTCCGGCGTCGTATAGCTGGCGTACGATGACAGCGAGTCCGGTGGCCATCGCCTTCATCGCTTCGTCTTTGTGCTCGCCAAAGCGGAAGCGTTCCAGATCACCGCCGCCCGCCGCGGCCACGGTGCTGCGGCTGATGTCCGGCTCAAAGGCCGGTTCACCCAGCACGCCAAAATCAACCACGATCGTTTTCACGCGTTTCTTCTTGAGCAGCGCTTTGACATAGGCAAACTCTTCGCCCTTGGTGTCAAGCGCGCCCACTATGACCACTGTCTTTGCCATGATCCTGTCTCCTTTCTGAGAATGTGAAGTTCGGGAAATGTAGGGATCGCCCCGGCCGATCGGGGCTGGTATAATCCGGTGCGGAATTTCGGCAGAAGGATGTCACCATGATCGTCTCCAAACAACTCACTTTGAGCACACGCGGTAACGGCGACACGATCGATATCACGCCCGGTGTTGAGCGGGCGCTGAAAGAATCGCAACTGACCGGCGGTGTGATCACGCTGTTCGTCGTCGGTTCCACGGCCGCCTTGACGACCATCGAATATGAAGACGGCGCGATTGCTGATCTGGGCCGGGTGTTGGAGAAAATGGCGCCGCGTCACGCCGAGTACGAACATCATTTGCGCTGGGGCGACGACAACGGCCACAGTCATGTCCGCGCCGCGTTACTCGGCCCAGCGTTGAGTATACCATTTGTCGCCGGGCGCCTGACCCTGGGGACGTGGCAGCAGATCATCCTCATCGATTTCGACACACGCCCGCGGCAGCGTGAAGTCGTGGCACAGATCATAGGAGAATAAGCGTGCTCAATCCCGCGTACTTACTCGTTGTACTTGGCCTGGCGGCGATTCCCGTTATCCTGATCATCGCGTTTGTCTTCGGCCACACTAACGCCGAGCGAACCCGCCGCACGATCAAGCCACTGCGCTTGTCCACTTCATGGATTCTAGTCGCGTGCGCCTGGATCATTCTTAGTGTGAGTTCGACGCTGCGCACGCCCGCGTTGTTGATCGCGCTGGGGATGACGTTTGGGGCGCTGGGCGATCTGGTGCTGGCCGATGTGATACCGCTGCCCAAGCGCATGATCAGCGGCATCATCGTGTTCTCGATCGGCCATCTCTGCTATATCGCCGGCTTCTCGCAAACGGCGCGCGCGTTGGGCTTGAGTGATCCCTTGGCGGAATCGATCTTGTGGGCGGCCTTCATGATCGTCGCGGCGCTGCTGTGGTTTTTCCTGATCTACAACCCGGCCAAGTCGCGCGTCTTGAATATCGGCTCATTGTTCTACGGCTGGTTGATTGCGATCATGGCGGGCACGGCTACCGCGCTGGCACTGTCCGATCCGCGTTTCACCCTGACGGCGATCGGCGGCGTGCTCTTCCTGATCTCCGACATCATCCTCGGCAACCGCGAATTGCGCGACAACGACTGGTTTCTGGTGCACGATGTGGTGTGGGTGTTATACATCACCGGGCAAGCGCTGATCGTATTGACCACGGTCTACGCCTAGCTGTGCCGCGTCTCATCCCACACGAACGGACTAAGTTCCTGCGGTAATCCTTTCCCCAGCAACTCCAGCATATCCGCCGCTTGGGTGCGATGTTGAATGCCGTGATCGATCATCTGGGCCAGCGCCAGCGCGTACGGAATTCGATCTTCGGGATCGATTTCGCCTTCGTCGGTATCCGTCCAGTTGAGCAGATCGGTCATGGTGTGCATTTCGATCGTGTGCGTCACGGCCTCGCCAAATTCCCGATCGGCCTGTTCGAACAACTCCAGCAATTCGGCCGCCGTCTTGGTGCGCCCGTCTTTCTCCAAGCGCGGTCGCGGCGCATGCCGATTGAGCCGATCAGCAAAAAAGAACATCGCGCCGATCAGATGATTGAGCGTGCGTTCCAAACTTCCCGGCCCGATGCCTAGTGGCCGCTCGAACTCTTCTTGCGATAAATCCGCGCACGTCTCAAGGATAGTGCGCGTGGCCCAGCGATCGTACGCGAACAGCGTTTCCAGAAACGGATGATTCATGAGGTTCCTTTAGTCTTCACTGCGTGCCAGCACTGCTTCAGGCATGACCCGATCAGCCGCTTCTGGCTGAGGCGCAGCACTGCGCATGATCAGCCAGGCCAGGATTCCACCCACGACCGCAAAAGCGCCGCCAGCGACAAAGGCCAGGCGCGGCCCCAACGAGGCCCCGGCAATCCCGGCGATCGCCATCGACAGGACATTCGCCGTGCCCATCACCGTTTGCGAAGCGCTGGCCGCGCGGCCCCGAATGTGATCGGGCGCGTGTTGGATCACGGTGGCGGCACTGGCCTCAACCGGCGCGATGCACAAGCCCCAGATGAAGCCCAACGGAAAGATCACCCATGCCACTTGCACGAACCCGGCTGCGCCCAGGAAGATACCGATCAAAATGATGCCGCTGCCGATGATCTGCGCAGGCGAGAAGCGCACCGCCAGCTTCGCCACGAAGACATTCAGCAGCACCATGCCCGCCATCTGAAACAGATCGACAAAGCCCAGATACGTTTCCGGCAGATGTAGATCATTCGACAAGAACGGCACAAACAGCACGTTGATCGCGCCGACGCCCAGCATGGTGACGCCGAGGCCGGTCAGCGCGCCGACCATTTGCCGTTGATGCGCCACGTAGCTCAGGCCTTCGCGCAATTCATGCCAGACCTGCCGCATACTGGGATATTGCTCGGCGTGGCGTTGCACGTGCGGCAAATGCACGGTGGCGATGAACGCCGCGGACACAAAGAACGACGCGGCATTGAACACGATCGCCGGTGTGGCGGTGTTGAATGCGCCGATCAAGATGCCGGCCAGCGCCGAGCCCAGCGTCGCGGCGATGATGTAACTGGATTGCGACAGGCTGTTGGCCAGGATCAGCTGATCGGGCTGGACGATCTGCGGCAAGCTGGCGTCTTTGGCCGGGGCAAAGATCGCGCTGACTGCCGACAACGCAAAGCCGCCCATGTAGATCATCCAGATGTCTTCCGGACTCTTCACCAGTAAGAACGACAGCGCGATGAAACCGCGCGCGACATCGGCGACGATCATAAGTTTCTTGCGATCCAGCCGATCGGCATATACGCCCGAGAGCAAGCCCAGCACGACGCGCGGCGCGGTGAGGCAAATGAGCAGCACGCCAATGGCCGAGGCGGCGGCATCGCCCAGCATGCGGTTGAGGATAATCATCAGCGACAGGAAGACGACGCCGTCGCCGAGCTGGGAGATGAATTGTCCCACGAGCAGTCTGGTGAAATTGGTGTTCCGCAGCACTTGGCGCGGCGTAGCGACTGGCTGAATTGTCACAGGTGGTGCTGTCAATGTTTCATTTCTGCGCGAACGTATCGATCATCAAGCGCGCATCGCCCAGCGGATACAAGATCGGGCAGGTGCAGCCGTGGTTACGATATTCCTGCACTTTGGCGCGCACCGTATCGGGCGAGCCGCTGGCCGTGATGCGCTCCACCAGATCATCGGGCACGAACTTCTTCGCTTGCTGAATCTGCTCTTTGGTCGCCGGCCAGCCCAGAATCGACTGAATCTGCTTCACCACGTCTTCACTCACACCGCTGGCCTTGGCGATGTGCGGCTGCTGGGCCAGATATTGTGTCAGCAGGCCGCGCGCGCCGTCGAGGGCTTTGGCGTGATCGTTATCGACCGAGCACACGATCAACTGCGGCCGATCGAGATCGAGCCAGTTGCGGCCCGCTTTCTGCGCGCCCTTTTCCAGCAGGCGCAACGCGTTGTCGTTGTACTCCGGCGGCACGCAGTAGTTCAGCACCGCCCCATCGGCGATCTCGCCCGTCAGTTCCATCATCGCGTCGCCCGTCGCACCGATCATGATCGGCACGTGGCGCGGCTCGCGGCGGCCATGCACCACATCCAACTCGATGCCGTCCACGTGATGGAATTCGCCGTGGAAGGTGACGCGCTCCATGCGCAGCAAGCGCCGCATCACCTCGATCGTTTCGCGCATGGCTAGCAGCGGCTTCCTGCGTTCGATGCCGACGTTGCGCGCCAGCGGGTCCCACCACGCGCCGATGCCGCAGATCACGCGATTGGGCGCCAGGTCGTCCAGCGTCAGAAACGTGGCGGCCAACAGGCCGATGTTGCGCGTCCAGTTGTTGATGACGCCCGACCCGACTTTGATCTTGTTGGTCACGGCCGCGAAGGCTGCCATCGGCACGATCGCATCACGCACCAACCGCGACTCGGCCTGCCAGACTGCTTCAAAGCCGCGGCTTTCCGCATACTTCGCCAACTCCATGCCCTCGCGCAACTCATGGGCATCCTGCAGATAAATGGCAACTCGTTCGGTCATGGGACTCTCCTTGGGTGTGAGGTCAAATTCAGTTTATTCCGAAATATGCTGTGCGTCAAGCGCACGATACAGTTCCAAATCGTCCGGCACGTCGATGTCGAATGCGGTCGTAGGTGATCGATACTCATGTACGATCAGGCCGCGTTCAATGGCCTGCGCGCGATGCGCGTTGAACGATGACGTACCGTAGGCAAACTGGATCGCGTCGGGCGGGCGCACGAGCAGGACGTTGGTGCCATCCTCGTGCCGATCGGGAGCGATAACGACGCAGCGCTCTTCTACGGCCCGATCGATCACCGCGTCGAGATCGGCCGAAGTGATCAGCGGTAAATCCACAGGGATGACGATCGCCGTTCGGGCGTGGTGCCGGGTCGCCCACTGCGCGGCCTGTGTGATGGCCGAATTCAAGCCAGACTCTGATTCGGCCAGAGCAAGCGCATGGCGCTGGCGGGCCAATTCCAGGATGGTGAGATCGCGGCTCACGACGATTACGCCGTCGATGCGTTCCACTTGCGCGATGATGTCCAGTGTGCGCGAAAAAATTGAGCGTACCAGCGCGGCGCGTGTCGGCGCTTTTAGAGCGCGGGCCAGTCGGCTCTTAGCACGACGGAGCGGCTTGACGGGGATGATGGCGTAGATAGGTGAGGCAAAGGTCATGGTGTGAAGGATAAAACGTGAAACGTAAGGCGCGGTGTTACGTTTTACGTATTACGTTTTACGAATTCTACCACTTCTGTAGCGAGTCGCACGCGATCTTCCACCGACGGCATGATCGTATTCGTCACCAGCGTTTTCATGCCCAGCGATTGTATCGCACTTTCTTGATCGGCGTCGAGTTGATCGAGCACGAAGTGGGTGACGAGACCGTGGTAATGCTGTGCCACGGCAAAGGCCGATGGTTCCACACCCAGTTCGCGGAACATCTTGGCCGCGGGGCCTTTGAGGGCCTGCCCGCCGACGATGGGCGACACGGCAAGCCTCCCCCCCGGCCCCCTCGCCCGAACTCCGCCTCCCGCCCAGCGCGCCGCCGCTTCGCGGGTACGGCGTGAGCGGAGCGAAGCGGAGTCGAAGGACGATTTCGGGAGAGGGGGTAGGGGGGTGAGGCTCAAGATCGGTTCCACGCTCACAAACGGATTCGACGGAGCGATGAGGATGGCATCGGCTTGCGCCAACGCGCTGCTGACCTGCGGGGTAGCGCGGGCCGTCTCAGCACCGTCGAAGAAGATGCGGCGAATGATCGGCTGCCACTGCCGCCGCACGAAATATTCTTGAAATTCCAACACGCCTTGATCGGTGTCTATCATCGTCCGCAAGCGATCATCCGTCATCGGCAGGATCGTTGCCTCGATGCCAAGGGCGCGGGTGATGCGGCGCGTGACTTCGGTCAAGGTCTGACCCTGGCGCAGCAATTCAGTGCGATACACATGTGTCGCCAAATCTCGATCGCCGATCTTGAACCACGGCTCGATGCCCAGCCGCTGCAGCGCACCGATCGCCTCGAACGTATCGCCCGCCACACCCCAGCCAGTAACGGTGTTTGCCCATCCACCCAGCGTGTACGTCACTGTATCGAGATCGGGGCAGATGGTTAGCCCGTGCCATTCAAAATCATCGCCCGTGTTGACGATGATCGTCAAACTCCCTCTCCCTTCAAGGGAGAGGACTGGGGTGAGGGTGAGTCCCTGCGCCAACTTTGCTCCACCCACGCCGCCTGCTAAGGCCACAATGTTCATGTTGTCCTCGCCCCTACCGGTAAATTGTTTTCTCTCGAAAATCAACGCGCGCTTTTGGCTTGACCTTATCCGCTGGGTACCCAACTGTGATCAATGCCTGTGCTTCCCAATCGTCCGGCAACTGCAACACGTCGCGCACCACGTCGGGACAGTACAGCGGTGCAGCCATCCAGCACGCGCCCAGTCCTGCCTCGTGCGCCGCCAACAACAGATTCTCGATCGAGGCGGCCACACTCTGTATCGCCATGATTCGTTCGCGCGCTTCATCCAGATCGAGCGACGACAGACACACGACGATCACAACCGGCGCGGCGTTGAGGCGCTCCCGCGAGCGCTGCACATCTCGATCGATCTCGGCTACCCGATCGGCCTCGCGCTGCCGATCGGCTTTCAACCGTTCTCCCATTCGATCGGCGAGCTGCGCTTTAACGATCGGGCTGGAGATCACCGCAAAGCGCCACGGTTGGAGATTATGAGCCGAGGGCGCACGCGTGGCCGCTTCCAGAAGTTGATCGATCAACTCCATGGGAACAGGGCGATCGAGATAGCGCCGGATCGAGCGGCGGGTGTGGGTGAATGGATCGGCCATAGGGCATCTCGCGCGGGGACTGTCTCGATTATAACATTGGGGTAAAAAATGCCGGTCGTCCAAAGATCGATCTTCGGACGACCGGCGGATTGAGGCGGTTAGCACACAGCCCGACGCTTATCTCCTGATCAACGGCAAATAGACTTTGGATCCTGCGGCATCATCATCGCCGATGAAGAGGGTCAATTGATTCGGTACGCCCAACGTTGCGTTGCCAGGATTGCTTAAGTTCACGGTCAGTGTTTCCGTCACTTCATGCTTGGCGTCATTAACAATGCCAACCGCGAAGGTTGAGCTGGTGGTCAGCGGCGCAAAAGTCAGCGTACCACTGGTCGCGATGTAGTCGCTGCCGGCATTGGCCATGCCGTCGGTGGTGGCATACGCGACGGTGGTCGTCAACACCGAGGGATGATCGAGCGTCACGGTGATGATGGCGCTGCCGCCGGCTTCCGAGACGGTCGCTGCACTAGAAGCAAAGGCGACTGCCGGCAGCGCATCGTCGTCGAGGATCATGAACGTGAGCAGGACGGGATCACCCAGACTGGCGTTGACGGGATTGCTCAACTTGAGGGTGAAGTTTTCGCCGAGTTCGTAGACGTTGTCGTTCAGCAGCGTCAGGTTGATCGTGGTGCGTGTCATCCCCGGCGAGAAGATCAAGGTACCGCTGGCGGCCGCGTAGTCTGATCCGGCGTGAGCCGTACCGCCGAGCGTGGCATAATCGATCATGGTGGTGATGATGGGCGGTGTGCTCAACATCACGGCCACAATCGCGCTACCCGCATTTTCGGTCACGGTAGTCGTGGTTGCCTCAAGCCGTGCTTCGACCGTAGAGTACTGCTGGAAGGAGTTGCCGTGATCGAGCGCGAGCGCGACGTTGCCCGCCTGATCGACCGCCTGCACGAAGTATTCAAAGTCTTCCGCTAACGGCGGCACACTGGCGAAGGCGTAATGTGTCAGCGGATCATAAGCCAGATCGGCGCGGCTCCACGTGTTGATCGACAAGGGGCGATACAAAATGACCACGCGCCGCAGATCGTATTGATCGTCGGTGACGAGCGCGCGGAACAACAGAGCACTGGTAGTGCTGTACGCTTCCACATTCCAGATGCTTGGCGCGATAAAGTCGGTCATCGTGAAGGGTGCATGATAGACTTCGTAATCCAGCCAAGTGTATAAGCGTTGCAGGCCGCTGGTTGCCGGGATGTCGGCCGTGGCCTTGAATTGGCCAGGTACGACGACGAGCCGCTCATGAGATTGGCCGTCAATCGCCAGGAAACGATTGACCACGCTCATTTGCATGGGATACCAGGCTTCGGTTGGAAAGTGCGGTTCGTCCGGCAGATACAACTCGTCCGTGACGACGCGCGAAATGAAGGGATCGATGGGCTGCTGCGTGAAAGTGCCGCCTAGCAGCAGCGCGCCATGCGCGATTGTATCGGCGACGTGCACGTCGCGATTGGTACGTGGCTCGATGGGGCGCGCGCCGGCCGCGTGCGCGTCCTCCTCGCCTACGATCGTGTAGAACGTGCCCAGGCTGCCCGCGTGCGGCGTAAACGCCAGCGGCAAGGCCACGCGCGTGGTGAAGACGTCTTGCGCTTGAACGTGCTGCGGCCGATCGGGTTGAGCAGCTGTCGTGACTGTCGGTAGATTGATTTGCAACATGGGCAAGCCGTACAACGTTGTTTCCGCCAGCACCTTCTCATCATAGGTGCTGAGCGAGCCGGCCGAGGCGCTGTTGTAGTAACCCTGTTTTGCTTGCAAGAGCGCGCGCCCCACCGTTGGCGCGCCTTGCGCATGATCGCCTAATGCCTGCGTGAAGTTCAACATCAGGCGCTCGGAATAAGCCACCAGATCAGAATCGCCGTAGCCGTAGCCCGTATTGCCGATCAACGTTGCGCCGCGCCGCAGGAAGGCTTGCGGCCAATCGGTGCCGGTCTGAAGATTGAACGAATCCGTATCGGGCACATTCAACCCCGAATGGCAGCCAACCGAAAAGAAGAGTGCGCCGGTGTAGTTGGTGGTCGCCGTGATCTCGGTGGCAAACAGCTGGCCGGAGGGGTTGGTCGGGAAGAGGCGATAGTGTTGGAAGTGGGAGTTGATCGAATTCAGTGCAGGCGCGATCGGCCCAAAGAGTTGCGTGCGCAGATCGCTATCCGTCCACACATTGCTGATCAAGCCGCGCAGGTCATTCAGGCCGGCGGCGCGCAACGTCGCGCTGATGGCGTTCGCTTCATCGATCAAGAAATCATAGCCGGTCACCAGCGCATTGGTCGGGGTGATGACCGGCTGCGCCAGGTACGCGTTGAGGGCCGCCACGATCTCACTCGGCGACTCCACCAGTCGCCCGCTGCTGATTTGCGGCAGATACAACTCGCGCCCGCGCCAGGGCAGGGGCAGCAGGCCCGCGTAATAATCATCACTCAAGAGATAGCGCGCGCCCAATGACGAAGAAATGATGGGCGTGTAGGCCACACCGGCATACGTGCGTTCATTGGCGATGAGCGCCTCATCGACCAGACGACGTTGTGGAATAGCGCGATCATCGCCGACGATGACGAGATACTGCCAATTGGGATAGGCCGGAGCCAAGCGATAGAGCAGCGATTTGATCGTCATCGCCACGTGATTGGCCGCCATCGGATTGAGCGGCTGCTGATCCCAACGATCGTAGGCGGCCACAACCGCCGGATACGCGTCGAGCGAAATGATCTCACCGTTGACGTTCGGATGCGCTCGCAGCATCTCCAGCCGGCTGATCAATTGCGTGGAAGTGATCGTCTCGCCACTCGGATAGAATCGATTGAGCCGTGACGGATTGACCAGGATGAGCGTGTTGATCGCGGTGTCGGTGGGCGGTGTCGTAAACGTGATCGGCACAGTCTCTGTAATCGGCAGATAGGCCTGTGTCGGCGGGGCGATCCAGGCGGTCAGCGAGTAGGGGGTGCTCGCTGCACTGGCCGACTGGCTGGCGACGGCGATGTAATAATTCCCTGCCAGTTCGTGGACATCGTGAGCGATTTGTTCGGTGGCCGTGAACGGATTGGCGGAGACGCCGACCAACGTGCCGATGTTCCCCATCTGGCCAATGTTGCCCATTTGCCCGATATTCCCCATCTGGCCGATGTTGCCCATCTGGCCGATGTTCCCCATCTGTCCGATATTGCCCATTTGCCCCAGATCCAACAAGTCGCCGATGTTGCCCATCTGGCCGATGTTGCCCATTTGGCCGATGTTGCCCATTTGCCCCAGGTCGGCAATCTGCCCGATGTCGCGCAGCTGGCCGGTTTCTTCGTCCACTTCGGGCGCGAACAGATACAGATCAAAATCCTCCCCTAGTTCGCCGAGTGTGACGGTCAATGTCGAACCGGGTTGAGCGACCGGGACACGATACCAGTTGGCGGAAGCGGCGATCGGGGTGGTATCGGTGATGGTCGTGCCAGGAGGGAGGTCTTCCGCCGCGCCGCGCCCCGCCTGGATGCGCAGCATGTCAAAAGGCAACACCCATTGCCAGTTGGCGATAAGCGGCCCGGTGACGCGCGGTGACTGGAGCAGAGTGGACTGAAAATGATAGAGAGGAATCACCGCGCCTTCCGACATCGCCAGCTCTTCCGCCTGACGATACAACGTCAATCGTTCGGACTCGGTGATGGTGTGCCCGGCCTGATCGACTAGAGCATCAAATATGGGATTGTTATAGTGACCGCTATTGAAGGTCGCATCACTGCGTAGCAGGGGGGGCAGCCAGTTCTCTGGATCAGGATAATCGGCGCACCACCCGCGTAATTCTCGCTCCGAAAAAACAGTCGTGGTCAGCACGGCGATGTTGAGGCCGAGATGGTTTTGCAATTGATCGTGAATGTTTTGCGCTTTCGGCAGGTGATTCAAGCCGGTGCGCAGGATGATTTGTGGCGTGCCCAGATAGCCAGACTCGGCTAAACGTTGAGTGGCCGAAATGAGATTGAAGGGCAGACCCTGCAAGGCGGGATTGTAGCCGTAGATCGATGGTGGGAGTAATCCGATGGCCGGGGTCCCGATGTTGTTCAGCGTCGCGCTCACCAAGGCCGATCGGTCGAGCGCGTGCCCGATTGCCTGGCGCAGCTTCAGACCGTTTGCGCCATTGAACGGCGCCGTCTGGTTATCCATCGCCCACCAGAACGTGCACGTTCCCGGCGCGCTGATCAGATTGTTAGCGAGGTGTGGATCAGCTGTAATCGTCATCATCTCGGAGGAAGAAACTTCAACAATATCCAGCTGATCGGCGCGGAAGGCCGCCAGAGCCGTCGTTGTATCCGTGAAATAGATCGTTACACCATCGGGCACCAGTTGGCCGCCATATCCGATCGGATTACCGGCGAGATAGAGGGGATTGGCAATCAGCGAGATGTGTGAACCGGATAGCCACTCGGTTAGCCGATAAGGCCCCGCGCCAAAATAGTGCGCCGGGTCACGCCACCAGTTTACACCGCCGGCGTTGACTGCTTCGATGGGGACGAGACTCGCAATGGGCAGGGTAAGCTTCTTGAGAAACACTCCCGGCGGCATGACATCGACCAGATCGAACCGGACAGTTGACGCATCCAACGCGTGAATGCCGACGGGCACGGTGATCGAGCCGCTGTTATATTGTGCCGCGCCCTGAATATCGTAGAGCATGGAAGCGTAATCGGCCGGGTTGCCGCCGTTGATCGTCGGCGACAAGGCGCGCATGAAAGAGGTCGTTACATCGTCGGCCACGACGCGCCGTCCGTTGGCGAAGTATGCTTCGCGCAGCGTGAAGGTATACACACGCGCATCTGGCGAGTAACTCCACGCGCTGGCCAGCGCCGGACGAGGTTCAAGATTTTCGTCCAAGCGTGTCAACCCCTCGAAGGTTTGACGGGCGACTCGCCACTCGTCGATGTAGGTCACGAGTGCCGGATCGAGCATGGTGGGCTCGTTGCCGCGTACGCGCAGTGTATTGACGGGTGGGCCAAGAATAATCGTGTGTGTGCCGGTGATCGTCCCCACGGCATTGCTCGCCGAAACGTCGACGGTTTGTGCGCCCTGCGTGCCGGGCGGCCAAGCAAATAGAACTGTATCAGTGAGTCCACCCACATGCGTCACAGATGGTTGGCCGACGATCTGCCACACGTAGGTGATGGGCGTTGTCGCCGTGACCGGGCTGACAGTCGCAGTGAATGTGTAAGTGGTGCCAACGGTACCTGTGGTCGGGCCACTGATGCTGATACCGCTGGGGAGAACGGCTGACGCAAATACTAATCGTCCCTCGATCGCTGGCGCGATAGGCTGAGTCTGACCCGGAATGTAGTTGATCACCGCATCGCGTACATAGTACTGCGTGTCAGCCACGATCTGGGCCAGTGGCCAGAGCGTCACCCCGTCGTTGTTGAAGTTGCACGAACCGGCGGCGATGTAGTTGACGGTTGAGACAGTGTAGTACGTCGTCGCGTTGAGGAAGTCTATCGTGCGGTTGTTGAACGTCAAACTGGCAACGTTGTTCCCGTTCGGGAGGCTGGGATAAGTATTCCAGTAGGTGATTTGCCCATCCTTGCTGATGTCGAGCACACAGGTCGGGTAGTAGGAGTACCCGCCGTACCCGGGGACGTACTTGTAGTAGTAATAGTTCCGGTACCCGCGCTCAAGGATTGTCTTGATCTGTGGGCCATTCAGGCGGAATACCACTAGGGAATTCTCATACGGTATCAAGGAATACATATCATTGACCGTCAGTGTGACCAGGCTGGTGGAGGTCGCGGAGGCGGCGATCTTCGCACTGGTTGTCGCGCCCGACAAGTGGAAGTCGATCTGGACCGTGGGCGACAGCGCCGAGTTTAACTTCCACAGCGAAGCGTCAGCCTGCAAGTTTGCGCCGTTCGTCTCTTGCGTGAAAGCCAGCAGCGTGTCGATCGGAACGGTGGTCTGACCGACGACGCGCATCTTGTACGTGACCAGGAAATCGTCATAGGGCTGCACGATTGCCTTGGTCGCTGAATCCTCCGGTATGCTCGTGGTGTTGGCGATGTCGCGGCCGGCGCGAGACACCACTTCGTAGCCGCTGCCCGCCTTCGGCAGCAAGCCTAACACGACTTCACCCAAGAAGGTGTTATAGCGATAGGCCTGGTTGATGATCACCGGGGTGTTGTCCGGCGCGCCCACGTACGTCGGCAGGAACTTATAAGGATCTTGCCCCGTGGTCGGGTTCGTGTGACTGTGGGCGCCGACGATGGCGTCGATGCCAGTGGTTTGCGCCGCGAGGTTGGTATCGACGTTGGTATCAACTTCGCCACTACCCGGGATGGTCGTGAACCCAATGTGCGTCAGCGCGACGACGACATCATTGGCGGCCTTCAACGCCGGAGCGCGATTCTGCGCTTCGGTGATGGGGTTAGTGAACGTCAAGCCGGGGATGTTGCTGGGCAGTTCGTACTGCGGCACGCGGTGGTTGCCAATGCCGAGCACGGCCAGATTGATGTTGCCGACCGGACCGGGCAGGGTCTTGGTGATGTACGGCTTGACGCCGACAGCGGCAATACCGTAGGCACCTGTATCATAGAGATTCGCTTGCAGCAGCGGGAAGGTTGCCTGCCCCAGCGTGCCCGTGAAGATGGTGCTGCCATAGTTGAACTCGTGATTGCCCAGCGTCATGGCATCATAGCCCAGGGAGTTCATCGCCGCCATCATCGGATTCACGGTTAACGTAACCGGCAGCGTTGTTCCATCAGCGCCTTTACCGGTGAAGGCCGCTTTGTAGAAGGCCATCATGGCATCGCCCTGAATCTGATCGCCACCGCTAAGCAAGAGTGTGCGGCTTGGATTGTGTTGGCGCTCTTGCTTGATGAGGGTCGCCAGGCGGGTGTAGCCAGGCTGCATTGTGAGATACAGGTAGTCGAGCAGTCGGCCGTGCGAGTCATTGTGGTGGAGCATGGTGACTGGCACAACTTCGGTGGGGGTTCCACCGTAGGTGTCGGTGCCGTTGCGCGTGATGCGGCCATCCAGCAGGCCGTCACCGTTCGGGCCGTTGTAAGCTGACAGGGTGGTGCTGTACATCTTGCTCACCCAGCGATTGACGCCGTCAAGCATGTCGCCGTAGTACGAGTAGTTGGTGACATACTTGAACGGAACGAAGCCGTCGTTCCCAGCCGGGGCCATGAATTCATTGGTGCCTACGCTGTACGTCTTGGTCATCACCAGTGGTTCGTAGAGGCTCGTGCTGCGGTTCTTGACAGTGATGCTGTACGCGCCCCACGCGTACGGTTGCGGGCCGGGGAGCGCATCGCTGTAGCGATAGAACTTGTAGCGGACGCCGCCCACCTGCAGCGCGCCCTTGAATAAGGTGGCGCTCTGGTTGAGCAGATCGACAATCTGCGCGCCGGTCATGTCGCCGACGAGGGTCGCATTGCCGAACGGCAATTCGCTGAAGAGCAGACCATACGTCAGCGTGAAGGGATGGACGGTGTCGGTGATGTCGGTGCGTAGGCCGCCCGCGTTGTTGAACACCATGTCCACGTCATTGGCTGGATCCGCATCGGTGTTCAGGTCGTTGTAGATCGAGTCGTTGACCAGATCGCCGACGAAGTTGTCGCCGTTGTAGTCGCGGACCAGATCGATGTTGCTGAAGCCGATTACTTGATTGATCTGCGCTTGATAGGCTGGGTCGTTGGCCCACATATTGACTCGAGCCTCGGTGGGTGCATCGACGGGGCCCGAGGTGCTGATCGTGATTGGCTGCCATGCGACCAGCGTGGTATGGGCGGTCGTGTCGATGGTCAGATCAGCGCGGCCGACCTTGCGCCCGGCGTAGTAGGCTTGCACGACCGTGGTGCCGCTGACAACCGTCGCACTGGTCAAGTTGGTATGACTGTGCCCGCCAATGATCAGATCGGCTTTCTTGCCGGCAACCACCAGTTTTTTCGCCAGCGTTTGATCGCCGTAGACCGTGAAG
>JBGSPW010000056.1:0-34450 GCA_041738395.1 Thermoflexales bacterium | reverse complement strand
GCCCGCGCAACCCGAACGCGCCGATGCCGCCGCGACCTCGTGGCGCAGTCTGCCCGCGTATCTCTGCCCGCCCATCGCGTGCGGCGTGGAGCAGTTCTTCCTCGACGATGTTGAGGCAGGATTGTTACCTCTGCCCGAACTCGCCTTCGTTTACGGCGACGCGCCCGGCAGTGATGTCGCCATCACGACGATGTCGGTTTCTGCCACGGGTAGCGGCACACCCGCGTTCACCCTCGCCGCGAATCCGAGTGTATCGTCGATCGTGCCCAGCACGCTCAGCACGTTTCAAGCGCAGATCACCAGCAACTTCGCGGATGATTTCACGGTGGCGATCTACGCCCCGATCGGTTGGGCGGCGACCATTACGACCACCGGGCAGATCAGTGTGCGACCTGCTGATGGTGTGACACCCGGCAGCTACGATGTTCAACTCGTGGCGCAATCGAAGTTGCATCCTGAGTTGATTCAGACAACCACACACACGATTACGATTCTGAATCCGGTGAGCGCGCAACTCTCGATCGCGCCCGAGCCGAAGATCACCGTAGCGATGGGGCTGGCCGCGATTACGGCTGAATCAAACGAAACCAACGACGGCGAAGTGGAAGTGCCCGGCGCGGCGTACACGATCGTGCTGACCAACACCAGCGGCGCGGCCCGCACCTTCGATGTGAACGTCAGCGGCCCGCCGTCCGATTGGCTGATCCTCAACGCGACACGATCGACATCGGCGACGGTGAGTCTGCAAGCGGGGGAAGTCGCGCATCTTGGTCTATACATCTCGCCGTCGAGCGGGACGCTGCCGCCCGTCAACACCAACTATCCGGTTGATGTCACCGCAACCTCAACGCCGATCAATGTGCAGGCGTCATCGATCTTCACCATGCCGCCGCAGCCGTTCAATCGCATGACGCTCGATCCGGCGCAGTTGTATCTGCCACCTAACAGCAGCACGTCCGTGAATCTCAACCTCACAAACATTGGCAACGCGGCGGGCAGTTTCAATCTATCGGCGCACGCGCTGCCGCTCACGACGACGATCAGCAGCCTGCCCGCCTCACAAGCGTTGGCGCAGGACGCAAGTGCATCGCTGCCGTTGTCGTTGACGATCGGCGCTGCGAAGCCGGGCGCGACCTTCCCGCTCGTCATCGCGGGCAAGGCCGCCAACAGCACGACGCAGTACGCCATCGGCGAGGTGCGCGTGGCCGGGCCATATAGTGGCGGCGTGTTTCAAGCAGCCGATCAGTTGGCCTTTTGTCCGTTGAGTGAACCGCTGCTCTCGGCCACATTGACGACACTGGGCGTGGCGATGGCGAACCTCGAAGCGTCGTGCGACGCGGGTACGTGCGATGTGGGTCAGCGCGATCAAACGGTGCTGGCCGCGCGCGATGCCGCCAACTACACTGGCTCATTCTCGCCGCTGGTCACTGCCGATGATGCTTTGCTGCAAGCGGCCAACTCGCTGGCGACCCACATCACCCCGATCGATGTGGAGGCCGATCTGGCCGCCATCCGTGACGCGATCGCGCCGCTGCTGTCCGATCAGATGTGCGCTTTAAGCGAGCACATGCCCTCGCTGCGCTGGTCAACCGGTTACAGCGCCGCGTTGATTGGTCAGTCACGCGACACCGTGCTGGAGTTGAAGAACCTCGGCACACTCTCGACGACGTATGCCGTCACGGTCACGTTACCCAACGGTCCGCAGAGTTTCAACGTGCTGCTGAATCCCGGTGCGACGCTGAGTTACACCTACGCGCTGAGCAACAGCGTGACGGGGCTCGTCAGCGCGATCGCACAAGCGACGGCCATCGGGCCGGAGGTAGAACTATCGGGTCTGAGTGCGTCCGCCACCACGCGGCTCAACGTGCTCAATCGTTTTGTGCAACTCACTGCCGTTAATCCCAATCCCGCCTTTGTCGAAACGGGCTTGAGTTCGACCAGCATCGTGATCGAAGTCAACAACCTCGCCAACCTGTCCATCGATTCGACCGCGCTGATCACGATCACGTCGCCGAGCGGCAGCATCGCTTACTCATCGACACAAGCGCTGCGCATAATGGGCGCGGTGCAGACCTACAACCTCAACTCGATCAACACGTCGGGTTGGGCCATCGGCATGTACACCGTCACCGTCGATCTGCGCTGCGCGAATGATCTGTGTGACGCGCCGAATGCGCTGCCCGACGGTCTTGGCTACGGCTTCCTCACGGTGGGGCAGGGCTTGCAGATCGAGCACGCCGTGTCGCCGGAAGAAGTGACGGCTGGCACATTTACTGTCACGACGATCATCACGAGCGAGATGACATCGCCGGCAATTCAACCCCCCGCTGCTTTGCGTCCATCTCTCCCCTCTCCTGACATCGGCAGTGTGATGTCAGGAGAGTCCCACGGGGAGGCTTCGCACGGGCCGGGGGTGAGGCTGCCCGCGCCCAACGCTCCCGCCACTACGTGGGCCATCACGCGCACGGAGAACACCAACGCCGCCATTGTCTACTCCGGCACGTGGACGGTGATCAGCAACGTCATCTCCATCCGTGCCAGCCACGGCGATTACAGTTGGGCGGATGCCGTCAACGAAACGGCCACCTTCACCTTCACGGGCACGTGGATCAATCTGGGCTTCGCGACGTGGTGGCAGGCCGGTCAGGCCGACATCCTGATCGACGGTGTCACGGTCGGGATGGTGGACACCTACAGCGCCGACAACGACGTGATGAATTTCATGTTCGGCAATCTCAGCGCCGGGCCGCACACCGTGACGATTCGCGTGCGCGGCACGCGCCATCCCAATGCCACGGGCCAGACGATTGCACTCGACTACATCGATGTGTGGGACGGCACCGACATGCCTGCGGGCCGCATCGAGCAGGACAACCCGCGCGTATGGCGCAGCGCCAGCTTCGCTACAATCACGGATACCGTCGCCAGCGGCGGCACGTATATGCGGGACAGCAGCACCAGCGATGGGACGACGTGGTTCCCCTTCACCGGCGACTCGATCAGCTTCATCGGCCATGCCGACTTCCGGCAGCATCGCCTCGCCATCTCCATCGACGGCGTGTGGCGCGGCCACTTCAATCTGTACGCGGCCAGCAGCGAGCAGCGCGTCATCTCCTTCAACAACCTCGGCCCCGGCCCGCACATCATGCAGGTGCGCCACTACAACGGCGAGTTCCACGTCGATGCCTTCGAGACGCCGGGCTTCGGGCCGTTCTATGAGCCGCCGACACCGATCGGGTTTACACGTTACGAGGAATACCATCCGGCCTTCACGTACAACGGCTACTCGTATCAGCGGCGTCCGCAGGGCTGGAATGAAAGCCTGATCGTGCCGATGGTCAGCGATGCCGGCCTCATGGCGTCGAGCACGGCCAGCAACACCGTGAGCCTGACCTTCGACGGCGTGTGGGCCAGCATCGGCTTCCGCCAGCGATCGGATGCAGGCCGCGCCGAGATTCGGGTCGATGGGGCCAGCGTGGGCACGATCGGCTTGTACAGCGCCACCGAGAGTCTGAAGACGTTCGTGATCGACAATCTGATCACCGGCACGCACACGCTGGAGATCGTCGTCTTGAATCAGCCCGATCCGCCCGGCACGGGGCGCGTGATCTACTTCGACTACGTGGATGTGTGGGACGGCACGCCCGTGTCCGATGGTTTTGTCAACGCCCAACGGCACGCCGCCGACGGTCGCTTGCGCTTCAATGCCAGTGGCGATGATGCGCTGGCCGCGGGCGCTATCGACGGCGACTTCTACGCTTCGGGTTTGCCCAACAGCTACGCCACGGTGTGGTATCCGTTTATCGGCAACTCGTTCACGCTGTACGGTTTCAGCCGCAACAACACGACCAGCGCGCGGGTCTACGTCGATGATGTCTTGATCGACACGCCGAGTTTCAGTCATCCGTTCTCAGAGCAGCCGATCGCCAGACACTATGGCGGCTTCGGCGACGGGCCGCACGTGGTGCGCGTGATCAATCAGGCGTCGATGCGCATCGACGGCTTCGCGTCCAATCCCGATTATCTGGGCGAATACCAGCCGTTCCCCGAATGGTACGAGTCCGATCAACTGGCGGGCGCGTCATGGTGGGGGGGCGTGCACGTGCCACCCTCCATCGGCGATCTGGACGGCGACGGCACGATCGAGATCGTCGTGCCCGCCAGCGTGCTCGGCCCCAATGGTCAGTTGTCGGTTTTGCGCGGCGACGGCGGCGACACCGGCGACGGCGATCCGATCAAGTGGACGCACGTCTACAGCATCTTCAACGGCTTTGAGCACGTCAGCGCGGCGGCCATCGCCGAACTCGATGGGCTACCCGGCGCAGAGATCGTGCATCCCTCGGAAGCGGGCGTGTACGCCTTCCACGCCGACGGCAGCCTCTACTGGTACACGGACACGCTGCGATCGCATCGCTTCTTCTCCGGCCCCGCCATCGGCAACCTCGACGCCGATCCCGAACCCGAGATCGTGATCAACCTCAACGATGATCTGGTCGTCTTCGAGCACGATGGCACGGTGGCGTGGCGCAAAACGGATGCCGCAGGCATCGCGCTGCCGGTGCTGGCCGATCTGACCGGTGATGGTCAACTGGACATCTTGTATCACACCGGCCAGTGGGGCGGGCCTAATCAGTACCGGCTCAACTTGTACGACTACAACTTAGGCAGTCCCACGCTGGTGTGGACGCAAACGCTAACTTCGACCGTAGAAGGTTACGGCTCGCCCGCGGTGGCCGACATCGATGGCAACTTACCCGGGGGCGATCCCGGCCCGGAGATCGCCATCGCGACCAGCGGCGTGATACGCGTCCTCAACGGCGAAGATGGCAGTCCGGTGTGGAGCACGCCGATCGGTTACGGGCGGCCCGGCAATGTGTCGATCGCCGATCTGGACGGCGACGGCGAGATCGAGATCGTGGCGGGCATGGTCTTCACGACCACCACCACCGATGGCCGCTTGTACGCCTTCAACGCCGACGGTTCGATCTTGTGGAGCGTCGTCGCGCTGGACAACTCGCCCATCAATGCGTCCGCATTGGACCTGGACGGCGATGGCGCGTATGAAGTGGTGTACAACGGTTCGGGTCAGGGCCTGACCATTTACGACGGTCACAACGGCGACGTGCTCTTCAATGAACCCAGCCAGAACATCATCTCGCAGACTGGCACGGACTATCCGATCTTCGCCGACGTGGACAACGACGGCTTTGGCGAACTGGTCGTGTCGTCGTGGACCGGCCTGCGCGTCTTCGGCTACGACGAGTTCTGGTCGGAAGCGCGCCCGGTATGGAACCAACTGAACTATCACATCAACAACATCAACGACAATCTCAGCGTGCCGTTCAACGAATGGAACTCGTGGGACACGCACAACACCTATCGCACACAATCGCCGCTGCGCTACCCCATGCCGCAGTACGCGATCGATCTGACGCACACCGTGGGCGTGAACAACGTGACGGTGTTGACGAACACGTTCTCGATCACACCCGATCGATCCGCGCCGCCCGATTACGGCTGGGCGTTCCAACAGGACGGTGGCCAATCGATCGTCACACGCACCTTCCAGAGCCGCCTCACCAACTTGCAGCCCGGCGAAAGCCGAATGGTCGCGCAGGGCACACAAGTCAGTTACACGCTGTCCAGTGGCTCAAATGCGATCACGCTGCCACCGTTGTACGTCAACGTCGTGCCGCTGATCACGCTATCGCCCTCAGCGCAAGAGGTCGCCAGCGGTGAAACGGCGATCTTCACGCTGACCGTGCGCAACACGCAAGCGAGCGATGCGATCTTCTCACTTGATCTCGCAGGCTTGCCATCGACCTGGTTCACGCTGCCGCCGACGACCACTGTCCCGGCCAGTGAATCGATCAATCAATTGTTGGTGGTCCACATCCCGATCGGTTCTGGCTCCGGCCCGTGGGACTTCTCCATTCTAGCGACTTCGGGCGCGATCGTCGGGCAAGTGAATGGCGAGATCAGTGTGAGTGCGCCGACGTTCACGGCAACTATCACGCCGACAGAACAGACCGCGCCCGTCGGCACGTGGACGCCCTACACGTTGACGCTCGGAAATCTCGACTCGACGCAACACGTGTATTCACTCAGCGGATCAGGTCTGGCGGAAGTCGATGTCATCGATCAAATGACGGTGACGGCCAACACCACGCAGACGATCACCTTCAACGCGCGCGTCACTAATGAAGGCCCGCATCCGTTTGCTGTCGAGGCCGAACGTCTGGACACCGGCGAACGCGCCGAAGACGACGCGATTCTAAACGGCACAGCGCAAGCGTTCGTGATGGTATCACTCAATCCGGCGGCACGCTCGATCGGTCCCGGCAATGCGGCCATCTTCAATGTGACCCTGCACAATCTGGGCGATCAACCGGCCACGCTCGATCTCAGCGTCGATGCGCCCGCGAACTGGCTCAGTGCGTTGACGTTGTACGGGCAGAACGTGAATCAAGTGACGATTGCGCCCGCAGGGTTCAATACGCTGAATCTGCAACTCGCGTTGACGCCGCCGGACGCCGCAACAACGGGCACGTACAACTTCACGGTTGTTGCCAGCAGAGGCGGCTCCCACGCCGCCGGACTCGCGGGCATGGGAGCCCGCTCTGCTGCCGTTGATCAATTCAGCGTAGTGGGCACAGTGCAGGTGGTCAATCGCGGCGTGCAAGTTGACATCGTCTCCGGCCCGGCGTCGATCTTGCCCGGTGCGAATGGTACATGGCAAGTGTCGGTGAAGAACGTCGGCGCGCAAAGCGACACGTTTGATCTGAGTACGTTCGGCCCGTTGAGTCTCGGCGGATCGATCACGCCCAACAGTGTGACCCTCGCACCGGGCGCATCGCAGAGTGTGCAGTTGCAGGTCACGGCCAGCACGGAAGCGCAAGCGGGAACGATGCTGTTAGGAGCGCTGGCTCAATCGCAAAGCGATAACACCGTGCGCGACGAAGACGCACTTGACGTGACGATCGACATCGTGCGCGCGGCCACAGCGCAGTGGCAACCGACTTCACTGAGCATCCTGACGAATACGGTGGGGACGGCCAGCTTAACGATCGAGAATGCGGGGAATACCGAAACGACGTTCGATGTGGCGCTGAACTCGATCGCGCATGTGACATCGACGCTGCCGTTCACGCAAGTGGTGCTGCCGCCAAATGGACAAGTCGGGCTGCCGATCGACGTCACCGGCGACACCCCGGGAACGTATCAGCTGATTGTAACCGTGACAGGTGGCGCAGCGCCCGTGCAAGCGAATCTAAGCATCCATGTCAACGGTTCAGTTCCGAACAACTTGTGGCGACTGTACTTACCGGTGATCGCCAGGTAACGCGCCGCAGTTCACTGCTCAACGCACCCGCACAATAAGGGCCATTACATGGTTACGACTCCACTGAAAAAAATCGCTCAAAACCCCGTCCTCGGGGCGGATTTGAACATGGAATACGCCGCCGAGGACGGCGGCTAGAGCCTTTTTTCCGTAGCATCATGGTTACCTTAATTGTGCGGGTGGACAATTACCGGGTAAGAGGCCATCAGCCGGGGGCGCAAGAGGATCATCACTGAAAACGATTAAATTATCAATTGGCAGACATCGACCGACATACATTGCATGAGCAGCGCAAGTTGGCCGCTTGCCATGCGATGATGAATCTCGCGACGTTGAATGATTGGAAGACCAAAGCCCAAGACGTGTTAGCTGCGAGCCTTATCGAAATCGTATTGGGGCTAGAGATCATCAAGAACGCGCCGCCAGATAATCCGGGCCTGTTTGCCTTGAAGCGAGATAGACTGTCGAGGTTGGTCGAGCGCGTGCACATCGCAACCTTACAGCAGCGATTCGCTTCGATGTGCTCGCGCTAGCCGATGTTAATTCAGTAAACCGATCGGCCGGAATTTGTAGCCATACACAATCATGCCGCGCTCGCCGTTGCTTTGCAGCACGCGCGTCGTCATCTCCACCGGCATGCCGATCTTCACATCCTTACGATCGATGTCGGTGAGCTGCGCAGTGATCAGCGGCCCCTCTTCCAGTTTGACGAGTGCTACCGTATACGGCGCTTGTTCTTCGTGGCTGGCGGGCGCTTGAAACACCGTGCTGTACGAGAAGACTTCACCGCGCCCCGAAAACGCAAACGGTGTCTTGGCCGGCGAGCCGCATTCGGGGCAGACATCGCGCGGCGGGAACAACTTCGCGTCGCAGTGAGGGCACACCTCGCCAATCAAAGAATAACGCTGACTCCTCAGTCTCCAGTGTCGTGGAATATCCATGATGATCCTCCGTGTTGCGTCTTGCATGTTGCGTAACCAATCCACTGACTACGCACCACGCCATACGCTGTATAAAATGAGTTCTGCTAAGAAAACCCTTATCGCATCAGTTAGTCACGCACTAAAATGTGCGTGACTGCTGTCGCGCCCGTCGCGCCCAGGTTCTGCGCCATGCCGATGCGCGCCTGGGCCAGTTGATTCGCGCCCGCTGCACCGCGCAGCTGCTGCACCACCTCGACGATTTGATACACGCCCGTCGCGCCGCCCGCATCGCCGCGGCCCTTCAAGCCGCCCATCGTGCTGATCGGAATCTGTCCGTCGCGTCCGATGCCGCCGCGCGCCGCAAAAGTCACGCCCATGCCGCGCTGCGCGAAACCCGCCGCTTCCAGCGACATCGCGGCCAGTATCGTGCACGAGTCATGCAATTCGAATAGACTGATTTCCTCCGGCGACACATTCGCCTGTTGGTACGCTTTGCGCACCGAGAGTTCCGCCGCACGCAGCCACAAGGGATCATGTCGATCGTGAATGGCCAGCGCGTCCGTTGCTACGGCAGAGGCCGCGATGCGAATCAGCCCATCCGCTCGATTCGAGCGCGCCCAATCGGTTGGAGCGAGCACCACCGCGGCGGCGCCATCAACGGCTGGAGCGGCATCAAACAATCCGATTGGATCTGCGATCATCGGCGCTTTAACGAACGCTTCCGGTGTGATCTTGTTGTGGAACATCGCGTTGGGATTGTGAATCGCATTCGCGTGCGCGTTGACACTGAACGCCGCAAAGTCCTGCGGTACCGCGTCGTATTCGTGCATGTAGCGGCGCATGATCATCGCCGCCGCCGAAAGCGGCGTCACGCCGTGCGATGCTTCGTAATCGCTGTCGGTGGCCGTCAGCTGTGCGGAAATTGCGGCCGAGCCGACCACATCCGTTAATTTGTCCACGCCCACCACGATGGCAAAATCGAACGCGCCGCTGGCCACACCCAGATAAGCCTGCCGCAAGGCCGCTCCGCCCGAGGCCGACGATGCTTCGACCGTCACCGCTTCGATGCCGCGCAGTCCCACAAAATCAGCGATAAGCGCGCCCAGGTTGGTCTGCCCGCCGATCTGCGCGCCCGCCATGTTGCCCACGAACAGCGCATCGGCGTGATCGATGTGCGCATCATTCGCCGCGTCGCGAATCGCTTCCAGAGCCAGATGGCGCAGCGCATAATCCCAATGCTCGCCAACCGGTGTTTGTCCAATTCCAATGATGCTGACGTCTCGCATGTTTAGTCCAATAGTCAATTGATCATTTGTCATTGATCATTGACTAGACCATCGTGAGCTTCTTGCGATACCGTACATACGTCGCATAATCGATCTGCGTCCGGCGCGCAACGTATTCGCGTGTCTTCGGAGCGCGACCCTGTCGATCGGTGATCTTATCGGTCGCACGCAGGCTGAAGGCATCACTGCCCGCGCCCGATCCAAACGAGACTTCCAGAATCCGATCGCCCGGTTTGGCGACATCGAGAATGGCAGTCAACCCGATGAGGCTCGATCCGGCATAGGTGTTGCCGATGTCGTTGACCAGCAATCCGACCTTGTATTGTTCGGGCTTAAAGCCCAACATCTGCGCGGCGCGCTGCGGGAACTTGACATTAGGCTGATGAAAGACCACATACGTGTAATCTTCCGGCTTGGCACCGAGTTCTTCCATGATCTGCTCAGCCGCCGAGACCACGTGCTTGAAATAGGCAGGCTCGCCTGTGAAGCGGCTGGCATGCTCGGGATAATGGGCGTACTGCCTGCGCCAGAAATCGGGCGTATCCGTCACATAGGACATCGAGCCTTCAAGGACGGCTAACGCCTCTTCGGCATCGCCCATGATGAACGCCGCACCGCCTGCCCCCGCCGTGTATTCCAGCGCATCGCCGGGGCGACCCTGCGCCGTGTCCATACCGATCGCCATCGCAAACTTTGCCATGCCTGACCCGACAAAACCCGCCGCGGCTTGCAGCGCTTCCGATCCGGCTTTGCACGCAAACTGCCAGTCGGCGGCCTGCGTAAAGGGCACTGCCCCGATCGCTTCCGCCACAACCGTCGAGGTGGGCTTCACCGCGTAAGGATGGCTCTCGCTGCCCACCCAGACTGCGCCCAGATCTTGCGGATCGATCTGCGCGCGACGCAGGGCATTACGCGCCGCTTCAATCGACATCGTCGCCACATCTTCGTCGAGACCCGGGACCGACTTCTCTTTGATCGGCGTGCCTTCTGCCCCGTCCGTCCAGACCCGCGAGACCTCACTGGCGGGCAAGCGGTAACGCGGCACATACGCGCCGTACCCCACAATGCCCACTGGTTTGTTTGACTTCATTAACGCCATACTTTAATCCCCATTGGATACGGATGAACACAGATTCCGCAAATTTTTCTTTTCTGTGTGCATCTGCGAAATCTGTGTCCTTAGTCGTAAGACCTATCTTGCGGAAGGTACGACTTGATTTCTTCCACCAACGCCTGCGCTCGATCAAGCCGCACTTGCTTCTCTTTCACCATTTGCGCGGCGATCTGTTCGATCTCGGCGCCACTGGCGCCGGCGGCCATCGCGAGCTGGCGCGCATGCAAATTCATGTGCCCGCGCTGAATGCCTTCCGTCGCCAGAGCACGAATCGCCGCGAAGTTCTGCGCCAATCCCACCGAGACGATAATCTCCGCCAACTCGCGCGCCGATTGAATGCCCATGATCTTCAACGCGGCCCGCGCCGTGGGATGCACCTTAGTCGCGCCGCCGACAATGCCCACCGCCATCGGCATCTCTAACGTCCCGATCAAGTTACCCGCCCGATCGCTGCCCCACTGCGACAGCGAGGTGTACTTGCCCGAACGCGCCGCATACGCATGCGCCCCGGCCTCGATGGCGCGCCAATCATTGCCGGTGGCGATGACGACCGCATCGACGCCGTTCATGATGCCTTTGTTGTGCGTCGTCGCACGATAGGGATCGGCCGCGGCAAACGCATACGCTTCGATGATGCGATCACGCACGAACTCGCCATCAAAATCGTCAAAGGCCAGCGCGCTCGTCGGGATGACGGCGGTCGATCGGGCCAGACGATGATCCGCCAAATTGCTCAGAATGCGCAGGTTGACACGTCCGCCTGTGATCTCTTCCACCATCGGCTTCAGGGCTTCGACCGCCGTGTTGACGGTGTTCGCACCCATCGCATCGCGGCAGTCGTACAACAAGTGCAGCACCAGTTGCCCATCGTTGAGGATACGGACTTCCACCCCGCGCGGACCGCCGCCGAGTTTCATGATGACGGGATCAGTCGTTGCGGCGAACTCGAGGAGGCGCTGTTTTTGGGCCAAGAGGGCCAAGCGGGCTTGATGAGGATTGGCCACGTCGAGAATCTGCATCTGGGCGATCATCACCGGCTCATCGGAACTGGCAGTGAACCCCCCGCCCTCGCGCGCCAGCCGAGCTGCCAGAGATGCACCCGCCACCACCGATGGCTCTTCGATCACCATCGGGACAAGCACCTCTTTATGGTTAACTCGAAAATTGGTGGCAATGCCGACGGGCAAACTGTAAAGTCCGATGACATTCTCGATCATATGATCGGCCCCATCGGGATTGAGGCCATTCGTAGAGAATGCCGCCGCCTCTTCTTGACTTAACCCAGACTGCTCAACAATTGCCTGAAGTCTTTCAGAAAGTGTTTTTTTATATAAACCTGGCATTCTTGATGATGTGATCATAATTTATATCTGATAAGCAACGAGCCCTGCCAGAAAATTGGCGGGCTCTATGTTCTTAAGTTAGTATAGCACTACGAATCTGTCAAAAGCTATCAGGATTGTGCTTTTTTGCGCCAAGATCCTCCAAGTCAAAAAAAGGTACTTTGTCCATGTTAAACACCTAAAAACCAGATTAAACATTGACAACGTAATGACAGGATGAACAGCAATACTATGTTGATCGGTTCATTACCCAGAAAAGAGCGATTCCGAAATGCCGTTGACGGCATCGAACATTCAGCGTGGCAAAGTCTTCAGATTTATGTATCTTCTCTGACGTCATTCATCAGGAACATTAGGATTATGGTCGAGGTGTAGCCAGCGGTGCACGAAGTTCCCCCTCATTTGCCTCGTCGTACCCGGCGCAGTGCGCCGGGTACGCGCTGGGCGAGCGCGCCGCCTGTGCAAAACACAGGATAAGGCGTGGGGGATTATTCAGAAATGGGTGTATGACCGAGGGTCTGCATGGGTGTCGCCTTAAGAGTGCGAGTGGGTTGCGGAGTTGACGTAGGCGGAACCGGTATCGGCGTCTCGGTCGATCGGGTGCGGGAGGCCGCCAGGTTAAGCCCCAGCATTCTGGCAAAGCCGCCTAATCCCGTCTGCCCGGAGATGCGGACGCGATCCCACAACAGCGGTTCGGACAGAGTATGGGTCACGCCAGACGCGGTGGTCACCGCCGCCCAAAAATTATTGCCGCGCAGGAAACGCAGCACGGCGGCATCATACTTGCCAGAAGGATAGGCCATAAAGATGACGGGCTTGCCAGTGTGCCCTTCAATCGATTGGCGTCCGCCGATGATTTGAAACACCAGCCAATCGAACGAGCGATTACGCATGTCCAGATGTTCACGGGAGTGGAGTTGAATGTCCATGCCCGCGTTGCTCATCTCGGTGATCATATCCCAGGTTAGATACGCTGCCTCACCATCATCGGCCGGGCCTGTCAACACAAAGAACGTGCCCACCATGTCGTGCTTCAACAGGATGGGAAAAGCGTTGGTGTAGTTGTCGAGGTAGCCATCATCAAACGTGAGGATGATAGGATGATCGGGCAGCGCTTTACCGATCGCCAGATAGTCATACAGATCACGCAGGGAAATGGTCGTATAGCCGTTGTCGGACAACAGCTTCACCTGCGCCTCAAACATCTCTGGCGTGACCGACAACCCGTAACGAATGCGATCCTGGGCCGAGGGTGAGGCAGAGATATAATGGTACATGAGGATGGGAACTTCGCCGCTGCGTGCCACCCCATCGGGCAACGGGGGCAGAATGGGCGCGGGCGGGATGATCGCAGTTGGTTCCACCTCTTGTGGCATAGCGGTTGGTGTAGGCAGCGGTGTCGCCGTCTGAGTGGGCGCCAGTGTCGGCGATGGAATGCGCGTGGAAGTGGCGGCGACCAACGTTTTCGTTGGAAGAGAAGTAGCAGTGGGTGGCAGCGTGTTGATGACAGTGGGCAACGCTACCGGCTCGGCACTGACCGGAGCGCACGCACTCATGATAAGCGCCATCGTTAGGAATAAAATTGATCTTAAGCTGTGCATGTCGCTCACTGCGCCATAGGATACCTTACCCACCTAACCATGTCAAGACAAGACCCTGATGCTTCTGTAATCTTGTTGGCCTGGCGCGCGGCTTGGGTCAGTCTGATCGTCGTGTTGAGTTTGACGGTGATGATCGCTCTGTGGATTGCTTATCAAGGTAAAGCAGCCCAAGCGGCCCTGCCCCCCGATCGGTTTGATGAGCGCTGGCAGATTCGATCGGGTACGGCCACAGCCGATCGGTTAGTGTTGAATCCAACGGCTCAGACGGTGAGTGTGGCGCTGCGCCCGCTCGATCTGCCGCCGGCTGGTTTCACGCTGCAAACTCGCGTCACGTTCGATCAACCCACGGGGGCCGCCGGCGTGATCGTGCAGGCCGAAGATGCCGATCACTTCGTGGCGTTTATCATCAGCGCCGACGGCTATTTTCGGTTGAGTGATTTTTGTAACGGGGGGTGGATCGATCGGGAACCGTGGCGCGCCTGGCCGCACATCCATAGAGGCCGTGATAGTTCGACCAACACCTTGCGCGCCGAATGCCGAAGGGAGACCTGTACCTTCTTCGTCAACGACGAATGGACGTGGCAGGCCGCGTCCGTCCCGGCCACGCCGAACGTGGGCGTGGTCGCCACCGGGCTTAAGGCCAGCTCCAGCGAGGAAGTCGTGTTCGATCAATTCGCCCTACGGTCTCCCTAAATTCCTGCGGCGGGTTTGAATTGGATTTGACTTTTAACTCTGGGCGCGGTATTCTACAGATAAGATTTCCACTGTATGCAAACCAAGGAGGCACAATGAGCCTTGATGATCTCCGTCAACAAAGCATCGCCGTACAAGAAGAACAGGAGGCGGCTGAACCACAGGTGCTGATGGATCGGATGCCCCTGTTCAAGCAATTGAAACCGCAGGAACGTTTTATCGTGGCACTGCTGATCTTTATGGATGTCGCCGTACTGGGCTTTGGCTGTCTACTGGTGACCGATCGAATGATGCCGTAGCCGCTCTGGCACTGTGACCGTTATTGACCATGCCCGAAACCATTTTGATTATTGAAGACGATCCCTTGCAAGCCGATGTTGTGCGCTTGCTGCTAGAGCATCATGGCTTTGAAATGGTGCTGGCCGCGGACGGGGTGGAGGGACTGCGCAAGCTTTATGAAGTGCAGCCCGACCTGGTTATTCTCGACCTGATTCTGCCCCAGATGGACGGCTGGGCGGTCTGCCGCCGCATTCGCGAGATGTCCACCGTGCCCATCATCATCATGACCTCGCGCCGCAGCGACGAAGAGAAGGTGAAGGGGCTACGCTTGGGCGCCGACGATTACGTGGTAAAGCCCTATAATCCGCAGGAATTCATTGCGCGCGTAGGGGCGGTGCTGCGCCGCACCCGCCTGCCTCCACCCAGCAAAAATACCGTCATGCGGTTTGGCGGCGGCGATTTGATCATCGATCCGGCCAATCTGGCCGTCATCATCGATGGGACGCCGGCAGATCTCACCCCAACCGAGCATCGCATCCTATTATATTTGGCCGAGCATCCGGGCCAGGTGGTCTCTATCGAAGACATCTTCACCAACGTGTGGGGCTTCGATACCGATGTCAACGTCAACAACGTGAAATGGTATGTCTGGCGGCTGCGCCAAAAACTGGAAGGGCCAGACGGCGCGGCGCGCTTTATCTTCACCGAACGCGGCGCCGGTTATCGGTTCACTTCGGTCTAGCACATCGCTCTACCCGGTACTATGCAAACGATTCTAGTCGTCGACGACGATCCCGCCCAAGTCAAGGTCATTGAGATGTCGCTGCGCGAGGCAAGCTATGAGCCGATTACGGCGACGAACGGCGAGGAGGGCTTGAAGGCATTTCGGCAGCACCAGCCCGACTTGGTCGTGCTCGACGTGATGATGCCCGGCATGGATGGCTGGGAAACCTGTTATCGCATCCGGCAAATTTCCACGGTGCCGATCATTTTCTTGACCGGCCGGCAAACCACCGACGATAAAGTCTCCGGCTTCAAGCTGGGCGCCGACGATTACCTGGTCAAACCCTTTCTGCCCGATGAATTATTGGCGCGAGTGGAGTCGGTGTTGCGGCGCACTTATCGCGCCCATCAGCCGCTATCCAAGTTGCTGCGCGCCGGGCCGGACGTCATCATCAATCCCGCGTCACATGAAGTATTCGTGCATGGCGTGCTGACTCCGCTGCAACCGGCGGAATATACGCTACTGGTGTTGCTGGCCGAACAGCCGGGTGAAACGATGAGCGTCACCGCCATCGCCGATGCCCTGGGGATTAGCAGCAACCAACCGCGCCGCGACCGCGTAAAGTGGCACATCTGGAAACTTCGCCAGGCCGTCGAAGACGATCACAAGCACCCCACATTGATCCTGACCGAAGCGGGTCACGGCTATCGACTCGAAAAATTCGAGTAGTTCCGATCGGGCCGCGCGCACAGCGCGGCTTTTGGTTTCTCCCCCAACCGATCGTCCGATTGCCCCCTCACGGTCTTCTCAACTACAATCAAATCGATCCACCACATCCTGCACCTCACCGGGAGGCCGATCATGAAGAAGACCCTGCATCTGACGTTAGCCCTCTGCGTGACATTGTTGGCACTTGCCCTGGTCAGTCAGTTTGTTTTTGCTTCCCCCCAATCGAGTGGCGCAGCGAACATCCTGTCGCTCAAGTGGCAGCGCTGTTATCCCGGTAACTGGTGTGAAACCGGCTGGTACGCTTCGCCCGCGGTGGCCGATCTCGACAAAGACGGCAAGCCAGAAGTGTTATGGGGCGGCTATACCTTGCTGGCCGTAAACGGCCTCAGTGGCACGCTCAAGTGGAATACCAGCAATACAGGCAGGTTGTGGCCCGGCATCGTCGTGGCCGATCTGGATAAGAACGGCACGCTCGAGGTGGTCACGGCCAATGGCGGAGGCTACATCTACGTCTATGATGCCAATGGATCGATCGATAGCGGGTGGCCCAAGCAACCCACCGGCACGGACAACGAACTCCGCAGTCTGGCGGTGGCCGACATCGACAACAACAACGATCTGGAAATTGTCGTCTGCTCAACGCGATCGGACAATCAATGGTTCGTGTATGAGCACACCGGTGCGTTGCGCAGCGGCTGGCCTAAGATGATCGACGGCGACACCACCGGTTATGCGGCGGGCTGCTTCAACGAAAACGTCGGCGTGGCCGATATCGATCACGATGGGCGTGGTGAGATCATCGGGCCTAACGACACCCACTACGCCGTGGCCTTCAACGACGACGGATCGCCCGTGCGCGCGAATTCGATCTACGGACAGGTCGGCGGACAGAACAAACCGTGGGCGCGGGTGGGCCTGCACGTCGATCACAACGTCGATCTGCGCGGCTACGCCGATTGCGGCGTCGAACATCGACCGAATATGGCGAACAGCGCGCCGACCATTGCCGATGTGAACGGCGATGGCACGCTGGAAATCATCATCGTCGGCAACGTCTATAACTGCGATAGTCCGTACACCGATCTCTATGAGATGCCCTTTCTCCTCAATGCCGATCGCACCCGCTGGAAAGATGCCAGCCACGATTGGACCGTCATCCCCCTGCCCGATGCTCACGCCGCACCGCTGAGTGAAGAATACGAAGTGATCGAAAACAACGTGCCCAATCCCGTTGTCGTCGATCTGGATGGCGATGGACGCAAGGAAATTTTGTATCCCTCGTACGATGGACGCGTGCATGCCTACTGGCTGGACAAGACCGAACACGGCAGTTGGCCGTTCGAAGTCTATAATCCCGCCGAGGGATTCCTCCGCTTCGCCTCGGAACCGATCGTGGTCGATCTGGACAATGACGGCAAGGCCGAGGTGATCTTTGCTTCGTGGACGCAGAACGGCAGTAATCATCCGGGCAAGTTGTACATCGTCAGTTGGAACGGGAATCTGCTCCAATCGATCGATCTGCCGTGGGATGCGAGCAAGGGGCGAGGTGGATCACTCGCCGCGCCGACCATCGCCAACCTCGACGCCGATCCCGATCTGGAAGTGGTGGTGGGCACCATCAACAAAGGCTTGGTGGCTTTCGACATCGCCAATTCATCTCACGCGCGGATTTTGTGGGGCACGGGTCGCGGCACTCCGCAGCGCACCGGCCTGGCGCCAGCCGCCTACTACCTCAACAGCTTTCTCGACAATTCAGTTAAGATGGTCACTCCTGCGCAGCCACAGCCCGGCGGCGCATTGACCTACACCCTCCGCTTGATCAATCCCGGCCCGGCGTTGAACGCCGTGCGCGTGACCGATACCCTTCCGAGCAATGCCTATCTCGTTAGCGGGAGCATTATCCCTTCAAGTGGAAGTTGGGGCGTCAACGGTAACGTGTTGACGTGGACGGGCGCGGTATCGTCATCGTTGAGCGTAACGGTAACCTACGTGATGACGACCAGCAGCGAGATCACACTCCCCACGGCCATCCTCAGCGCGATGCTGATCGACGATGGGCAGGGCAGCGTCCTCACGCGCACAGCGGGAGCCATCGTGAATGGGTACGAAGTATATTTGCCGATCGTGAGGAAGTAGATTTGGCTTTGATCAACGTTTGACCCTACGGCATGTTCATTCTATACTGATCTGCAATGTATGGCCTTCACCCAACCCTCTCTCTGATAAGGAAAGGTGAGCGCAGCCTCACAAGGAGGGAGCAACATGACAACTATCGAAGAAGCGATCATCAAGATCAGAGACATAGACCCCCATCAAGGCCACCACACAGCCCATTTCACTAACTGGGTCGCGTCACCATCTGGCAAGGTAGTCATTCGCTATCTAATAACGCGAGGGGTCTTGCCATGTCCTATATGTGGCAAGTGGACCGGCATGGGAACCATTTCTATCCAACACCGCGACGGCCGCATTGTGAGGCTTAATCCGGGACTGTATCATTACGTCGATGCACGCCATCCTATTTCAAAAAACGAGGTTGAGGCCGAACAACTGATTGCTATCATTGATGAAGCCGAAGATTGGTCAGCTGACCTCAACCAACATGCCTCAGATACTCGCAAACTCGAGGAAGAGGCGATCTACCTTGGTGTCCTGACGGCCCGGAAAGTAAAACCCCTCAGTAGGCTGGAATACGATATCAAAGGAGATATCTTAAATCTCTTATTTGGGCAGTTGCAAGTGGGTGTGTTATCAGTGACAAGGATCGCACAGAATGGCGCCAAGATTGCTCACTGGATAATCGGCAAAAACTTCTTGACCGAGTTGCTTAAGCCGCAAAGCCCAATTGAACAATATGTCAGCGAGTTCGGGAATGCCCCGCTCACAATTGAAACCGCATCAGTAATCCGGTCAGAGGCTCGCTACTTCGGGTATCCAGATTGCTGCGCTGAAGCTTACATTCAAGATCCGCACTTTATTACAGATTATAGCGCCGAGGAACAATCACTTCTATTTCATCGACCATGTCCGGGGTGCAAAGCGACCCAAACATTATTACCACGCTATCGAGCCGCACAGGTTGAAGCGCAGCGTTTATACGATGAACTGTGCCGCTCAAGAAAGTCTCCTCCGCCGTCATGCCGCGTAAAACCCAGACCGGGTATTCAGTAACGACCACCAGCAGTCGGGTACCATCGGGCAAACGCGGTGCGCCTTTCAAACGCACTTGCCCGTTATCAATCAACCCTTCATAGCCAATCAGGTTCATGCTGCCACCTCTATGGATATTAGAGTGCTACTCCCCCGCACTCCGCAACTGCTGATACGCCGGTCGTTCCGAGCCGTCTGGCCCGATTAACCCATACGCCGATTCAGATCGATCCGGCCCCAGCAACAGCGCGATGTTGAGATTCCAGATCATCAGCGGCCCCAGCCACGGTCGATCGCGCCGCAGTTCGATCGCGCGCAGTAGATACGCCGCCTGATCCGCTTCCGTCACATCGCGCGCGTAGTCCCAGCCCGACGTATCCACTTCGCCAAAGTTCTCAATCGACGGCCAGCCCAATTCCGTGATCCACAAGGGTTTGTTGATGTTTGCTGCGCTGAGAATCGTGTGGTAATCGTCGATGGTATCGAGGAAGAAGAACGACGGATGGTTGTTGTAACCCGCTCGGAGATGCGCGACATCCGCGGCCCGTTCATCGGGCGGATTGGCCGCGCCGTACGGATGTAAACCGACAGCGTCGACTGTATCCGCCACGCCCGCCGCGATCATCTCGCGCAGGAAACGGCGATCGTCAATCGCCTCTACGCCATCATCAATGCCCGTCACCGCAGGCGCACCGCTGATGATGATCGCCTCCGGATCGCCCTCGCGCACGCCTGCGGCTCCGACCTTCACCAGTTCCACAAACCTCGTCGCGCTGAGATCGTGACCGCGCCATTCGCGTTTCAGGTTCGGCTCATTCCACAATTCGTAAGCGGCAACTCGACCCCGATAACGCGTCGATAAGGCGTGCATGAAATCGCGGAAGATCGAGAAGTCGTTCGGCGGGCCGTCTTCTTCCACCGGCTCTGGCCGGCTGAAGCCCGGTGCGCGCGCCACGCTCAACATGATCTTCAGGCCACGCTGCTGCGCTTCGGCGACTAGATGATCGAGTTCGCCCCAGCGATATAAGCCGCGCGCATATTCGACGGAGTTCCAATCGATCTGTTGCTTGATCCACCCCACACCGAGGTTCGCAGCCTGTTTGATGCCCAGGTCGCCCTCCGGCCCGATGAAGTGGCCCTGCACGCCGATATCGGGTTTGGGTACCGGCGTAGGCGTCGGCGTCGGTGAAGCGATGCTACTTGCCGGTGGTGTCACCGCAGGTGCAGCGGTAGCTGTTGACGGTAAACGAGTGGCAGTCGGCGTCGGCGCAGGGGGCCGATCGGGCGTGGGGGGAACGCGCGTTAAGATCAGCGCTGCACCCATGACCAAGATCGCCAGGATGATCATTCCGGTTCGTCGTGACATGCGCGCGATTTTAGCATAGCCCAACAAAACGCCTGCGCGCATGGAACGAGGGCAATCATCAATCAATTGACGCGCGCCGCGTTACGGCTTAGAATGAAGGCACATCCTTTCGGTGGAGGACCAGCATGAGCATTCCCACACTCGACAGCAGCACCGAATTGATCATCAGCCAGCGCATGGCCGCCGACCTGGAAAACTATTTGAAGTCCGATGTCTTGTACTGGCACGTGTCCGAGCCGAACCCGTTGGGCAGTCACATGCCGCAGTTGACGATTGGCGCGCTGCTCGAAGCGCTGACGCGGGCTGAGGCCGGTAGTATGGATTTGCTGCCCGGCCAGCAGAAGGAATTGGAAGGGGTTCGCCAACATCTCGAACGAGTTCGCGCGGCCCATCCGGCCCTCTACGTCAACAAAGCGATTCATGAACTGCACAGCCGGTTGACAGCTTGCCAGACGAATCTGGCGGATGCCCAGCGCAAGACCAAGGGGTTTTACGCCCAGGATGCGCACGTGCGCGCCAAAATCTATTTACTGGAACAGGCGCTGGGACCAGACGTAACCCCCGAACTTCAGCAGCAGCGCGAGCAACTGGACCAGGAATTGTATGAGGTCTTCGTGCCGGGTGAGTTCATCTGGGATCCGCGCCTGCAAGCGGCCTTTCCGAAAAAGCCTTGCTGGTGGCTGTACGGTCATTTGCTGGAGGAACACTTTTGACAGGCACAGCGCGTCAGCATCCTGAGCGGAATGGAGCATAGCGGAATGCAGTCGAAGGAGGCATCTGCGCCCAAAAGACTACCACGCAGCAAAGCGTGCTTCGACTGCGCTACGCTCCGCTCACGCCGTGTCCGCGAAGCGGCGGCGCGCCAGGCAGAATGCTTTGCTCGTTGATGTGAAAAGATGATGATCGATCTCATGCGCGCGGTCCCGGCCCACCGAGCGCTGCTGCGGCAGCTCTACGAACTGTACTGCCACGACTTCAGCCCGATGACGCGCGCAGACATCGGCGATGACGGTTATTGGACGGGCGACGATTTTCTCCATCCGTGGCCGGATGAGCTGCACATCTATTTGATCAAAGTCGATGGGCGCTGGGCCGGCTTCGCGTGGATCGCCTTCGGTAGCTATGCGGAACCACGGGGGCCTGCTCACTTCCTGATAGATGAGTTCTTCATCATGCGGAAATACCGGCGGCGCGGCGTCGGCGAATGGGCCGCCGTGTGGTTGTTCAATCAATACAGCGGTTTATGGGAAGTAGGCGAAATTCCAGAGAATGTGGAGGCCCAACAATTCTGGCGCGCCATCATTAGCCGTTTCACCGAGGGACAGTTCCAGGAAGTGAATGTCCACAACGAGCGCTGGCACGGCCCGGTGCAAATCTTTAATTCCTGACGACCGTCATTGCGAGGAGCGTTTTTTGTGACGAAGCAATCTCCTTCATAGATGGCAGAACTTGTCGATTGGCCCGGAGATTGTTTTGCACGCCCTGTCCGCGAAGCGGGGGCGCGCCTGGCGCAAACGCTCGCAATGACGCTCATCGCATATGACTTCAACCGCGACCAACTATCTGCTCAACCTGAGCAAACTCGTTCGTGGCGATCGTGTGCTGCATCCGCTGGTCACCACGTACTACGTCACGACGCAGTGCAACTTCAACTGCGCCTACTGTGAATACTTCGGGGCGCGCCGCAATCCACAGGCCGAAGCGCAGCTCGATCTCGATCGGGCTTTGCGCGTGCTCAGGATCATCCGCACGGGTGTCGATAGTCTCATCCTCACCGGCGGCGAGCCGCTGTTGCATCCCGACATCGATCAACTCATCGCGCGTGCCAAGCGCGAAGTGAAATTCCGGCATCTTACGCTGCTGACCAACGCCAGCCTGCTGCCCGATCACGAGGTCGTTCTCTCGTCGCTCGATCGACTGGTCATCAGTCTCGACTCCACTGATCCCGTTATCTGGAGCGAAATCATCGGCACGACGCCGGGCGTGGCGCATGACGTGCTGGACAACATCCGCACCTATGCCGCGCGCCAGAAAGAATTCGGCTATCATCTCGTCGTCAACTGCGTGGTCACGCCACAGACCTTGCTGCAGGCCCGCGCCGTGTTGGACTTCTGCGAGCAGCATCATATTCTCGTCTCTTTCTCGCCGCAGTCCGTCAACAACTGGCCGCACTACGATCTGCTGGTGGCGCAGGACTATCGCGACTTCCTGCAGCACCTGATCGATCGCAAACAACACGGCGCGCCCATCCTCGGCAGTCTGGCTTATCTCCGCATGCTGCACGACTTCACGACCTACGCTTGCTATCCGCTGCTGGTGCCGCGCGTCATGCCCAACGGCGATCTGGTCTACCCCTGCCGCCCGATCGAACTCAGCGCCTCGTACGGCGAGGCCAACACGCGCGGTGGCCGCCCCTGCAATCTGTTGGAGGTCGCTTCCTGGGACGAAGCGATTCAGATCGCCTTGCAGGAATACGATACGCCACCGCAGACCTGCACCAGCTGCTTTCAACAGTGCTTTGCGGAACCCTCGCTGTTGCAAGCCCATCCGTTATCATTGCTGCGTGAATTCGCCTATGCGCCGTCGCGGCAAGGCGCGGTGTGGAAGCATGCGCCGGGTTAGCTAACGAGTAATGAGTAACAAGTAAGAATAACTATTACGCATTACTCGTTACTCATTACGTATTTTGAAAGCCGTTCATTTGAGCCAACCATTTTGACTACCACTGAAACCACCTCTTACGACACCCTCATCATCGGCGGCGGCCTGGCCGGATTGTCGGCGGCGCTGCATCTGGCCGAACGCGGCTTGAGGCCGCTCGTGCTGGAAGCCGATCCGAAATATTGCGGGGGCCGCATCGCGGGCGGCGACACGATCGAGTTTCAGCAGAACGGGGAAACGTGGCGCTTTCGGCTGGAGCACGGCGTGCACGGCATCTGGTCGCCGTATCGCAATCTGCAGGCGATGCTGGCACGCCACAATCTGCGCCCGGTCTTTGTGCCTGCCCGCGAAGAAGCCTGGATTTACAAACGCCCCAACGGACGTGTGACGCGCGTGGCCGCCGGCAGCAGCATCCGGCGCAGTTGGTTTCCCGCGCCGCTGCATTACCTGGCCCTGTTTCTGCGCCCGCGCTTTCTGGCCGCGCTCGATATCCGCGACGGGCTGACGCTGCTGGAAGTGTGGTATGGCCTGGTGCTCGCCCTCGGCGTCGATCCCCTGCGCGAGGATCAACCGCTGGAAGATCAATGGCTCAGCGATCTGGTCGATCACTGGGGGCCGGGCATCCGCGCCTTCATGATCGGCCTCACGCGCAACGGCCTGTCGGGCCATCCTGCCGAGATTCCGCTGGCGGGCTACGTCGCCTTCATGCGCTTCTACACCTTGCTGCGCCGCGACACCTGGGAATTCTCCTATCTCCCGGCCGATGGCGGCACCGCGTTGATCGATCCGCTGGCGAGACGCATCGAAGCGTTGGGCGGATCGATCCAGCTAGGTGCGCAGGTCGATCGGATTGAGCGATCAAACGATCAATGGATCGCCCACAGTTCGATCGGCTCCTTCACCGCCCGATCGATCATCCTGGCGACCGATGCTCAGAACGCCCGATCGATCTTGAGCGCGAGCGCGGACACCACGGCGATCGCAGAGGGTTTATATTTTCCACGCAGCTTGCCCACGGCGATCCTGCGCTTCTGGTATGACACGCCGCCCAAGTCGAAGATCGAGGCGGGCGTCTTCAGCGGCGAGATGATCGTCGACAATTATTTCTGGCTGCATCGCCTGCAAGATCAATACGCGGTGTGGAGCAAGGCCACAGGCGGCAGCGCCATCGAGACGCACGTCTACGGCCCGCCGGAATTGTTGGAACAATCCGAGGCCGTACTGCTGGCGAAAGCGGCCAACGACGTGCACAGCGCTTTTCCTGAATTGCGCGGCCATCTCATTCATCAGCACTTGCAGCGCAACGCGCCGCTTCACACGCTGTTCGGTCTCGGCCGCGCCGAGCAGCATCTGGGCACGGTCACCCCGTGGCCCGACGTATACTGCTGCGGCGATTGGGTGCGGCACCCGGCCCCGGCCTTCTTCCTCGAACGCGCCTGTCTGACCGGCATCGAGGCGGCGAACGCCGTGTTGCAGTCACGCGGTCTACCCACCTGGGCACTGCTCGATTACCCGAAGCCGGAAGCCTTCGCGGGCTGGCTGGAGAAGTTGATGCATCGGGGAAGAAGGATTATGCGGAAACGCCGCACGAATCGTTGACGCCTTTGGCTTGACGCGTCAAAAGATTGGGCTATACTCAAATTCAAGGATAAACGCATCAACCGGAGTATGAAGATGGCATCCATCCATGTTCGCTCACAAGTCTCGCTGGACGAATTGCTCAATGGCGTAGCGCAGTTGGATAACCGCCAACTGAATCACTTCATCGATCAGGCGTTGACGCTGCGCGCCCGGCGCTTGGCTCCCCACCTTTCGAAGGATGAGACCCGGTTGCTGCACAAGATCAATCGCGGCCTGTCGCCAGCTGCACAGCGCCGCTACGATGAGCTGACCGCCAAACGCCGCGCTGAAACACTGACTGTGAAAGAACAGCGCGAATTGCTGGCGCTGATCGATCGCATCGAGCGCACAGATGCCGAGCGCGCGCAGGCTGTGATCAAACTCGCGCAATTACGCCACACTTCGGCCGAGGCGCTGGTTGGCGAGCTCGGTATTCGCCCTCCGGCCCATGGCTAGAAAGCGTCCCACCGCGCAGGAACAAGCGGCAATTTTCCGGCGCGCTCAAGGACGCTGTGAATACTGCCGCAGCCGTGCTGACTTCGCTACCCAATCCTTTTCGGTCGAGCACATCATCCCCATTAGTCACGGGGGCAAGACGACGTTGGATAATTTGGCGCTGGCTTGTCCGGGCTGCAATGGACACAAATACTCCAAGACGCAGGCGCCCGATCCGATTGATGGCGCAATTGTCCCTCTTTTCAATCCCCGCCAGCAGAAGTGGCGCAAACATTTCAGGTGGAATGAAGACTTCACACGCATCATTGGCCTGACGCCCACAGGTCGCGCCACCGTTGAGGCGTTGCGCCTGAATCGACCAGGTGTCGTCAATATGCGCCGCGCTTTATTCACCGTTGGTCTGCACCCTCCCGTAGATGAAGACGAATAACCTTAGATCGGTTCCCGTTTTGATTTACGCCATTGCTCTCGCTGGATGGTCACATCCGCTGTTTAGCCGCTGGATGTGACCATCCAGCGAGAGCGTAAACCATTTAGGAATTTGCTCTATGCCAGGCGTACCTCACCAACAACGAACCACCAACCATGATCGTCATCATCAACGGCCCCGTAGGCGCAGGCAAAACCGAAGTCGCCTGAAAACTCATCGGGAAATTTGATCGCGCCGCGATTGGAGAAGTTGATGCATCGTGGGCGGCGAATTCTACAGAAACGCAAATCGATCTCAGCCTGATCGCATAAACGGGACCCGAGCCATTTTGCGCGCAGCACATTCGGACAAATCGCAGACGCATGACTTGCTTCAACACCTCAGCCACTTGCGTGAGCCATACACTGAACATTTGTGGCAGGGCTGGCATGTCGGTGTTGCGCCTAGTGGCAACAATCTGATCTTTCGAGTCACGCGTGATGCGGTCGATTGGGCCGTCAAGTTCACCATCCGTGACGAGCGTAACCGTGCCCAGCGAGAATTCGATTCGCTGCGTTTGCTGGAAAGCCTCGACCTATGTGTAGCTCCCCGACCGATCTACTTCGATCAGGAGCAGTTTCGACTACCCGTCGTCGTTCAGGCATGGATCGACGGGATGCCGTTAAATTCGCCGCCAGAGGATGATGCCACATGGACCAACATTCTGCTGGCCTACTACGCCATACATCAAGTGACAGGCGAGGCGATCCGAGATCGCGGAATCGCGATGCGGCCCTGCGGTCTGGTAACAGAGCTGCCGGAAAAAGCCGTGGCCGGCCTCTTTGAATTTCTGGCGCAGATCCCCAGCGACGAGCAGCCGCATGCCCTGATCGATTTGCTCACAGGACTTGAACGCCTTGCCTTGCCGCCCATTCAAGTCGGGAGCTGTCTTTGTCACGGTGACGCCACCGTGCGCAACATGCTGCACACAACAAGTGGTGTTGTCTTGGTGGACTGGGAATATAGCGGCTTAGGCGATCCTGCCCACGAGATAGCGAAGATCATGGCACATCCTCATGCCAAAGAAGTCAGTGAAGAACGGTGGCAATGGTTCATAGAGCGTTATGCCCAACTGACCTGCGAGGCGGAATATCGCCAGCGCATTCAGGTACAATATGCCTTGGCTTTGCTCTGGTGGTGTGTCAGGCTGGTCTACGGGCGCAGCGTCTTGTTACAGAGACCCACCCGCCGCTTGGTTGGCTCAGCACCAGAGGCAGAGATAAGTACGCAGCCTAACATTGAGCGATACTTGATCAGAGCAAGAAAACAGTTGAACCTATTGAGGTAACGTCGTCCATGCGCATTGCCCTTCTATCTGATATTCATGGAAACGATCTGGCGCTTGAAGCGGTGCTGACCGATATCGAACATCAGGGTGGAGTCGATGCTTACTGGATCCTGGGCGATCTGGTTGCCATCGGCCATGCGCCGATCCGCGTGTTGGAGCGCTTGACGGCGTTACCCAACGCTCGTTTCATCCGCGGTAACACCGATCGCTACGTTTGCACGGGCGCGCGCCCCAGCCCCTCGCCGGAAGAAGTCAAGACCAATCTTAAATTGCTGCCAACACTGCTGCAGATCGAGGGCGACTTTGCCTGGACGCAAGGCGCGATCACGGTGACAGGTTGGCTCGATTGGTTATCTCAACTTCCCCTGGAATTCCGCGAGATACTGCCCGACGGCACGCGTTGCTTGATCGTTCATGCCGCGCCGGGCACAGATGATGGGCAAGGAATTCGGGCCGCCATGAGCGAGAGCGAACTTGAACCGATCATCTCAAACTGTGACGCAGAGTTGATCTGTATCGGGCATACCCATCGTCCCTTCAGCCTGCGCGCGAATGGAAAATCTATCGTCAATCCGGGCAGCGTCGGCCTATCCATCGGTTCGGATGTCAGAGCAAGTTACGCCGTCATCACAGCAGACCCAACCGGGTACGAGGTGGAACAGCGGCGGGTGAGTTACGATCACCTGGCAGTCGTCGAATTTGTAGAACGCCTCAAACATCCAGCCGCCGAGTTCATCACCGCGCGCTTGCGCGGTGAAATTGAGTGAGTCATCGAGAGGCAACATGATCGTCATCCTCAACGGCCCGCTGGGCGTGGGCAAAACCGACGTCGCGTGGAAACTCATCGAGAAGTTCGATCGCGCCATCATGCTCGACGGCGATTACCTTGGCGCGGTGCATCCCTTTGAGATTTACGATGAACAGCGTGTGGCCTATCTCTACGACACGCTCTGCCACGTCGCGCGCTTTCACGCCGAGCACGGCTATCGCAACTTCGTCGTCGATTACGTGTTCGAGACGCCGGAATCTTTAGCGCAGTTGCGCTGTGCGCTCAACGAGATCGACGACGTGACGTATGCCTTTCGCTTGACGTGTTCCGCCGAAGAAATGGAGCGCCGCATTCGCAATCGCAGCAGCGATCCTGCGCGCATCGCCTGGGAGTTGAACCGCTTTCGGGAGTTAATGGTCATTCAAGAGGCGAACGCGCGACACGGCGATCTGGGCTTCGTCGTCGATACCACGGCACTATCCATCGAGGAAGTAGCCGACACCATCTGGCGCAACATCACCGAAGAAGTGGCGTTAGCGCCTTACGATCCAGCGTGGCCGCAGAGGTTTGAAGAAGAGAAGAAGAACATCGAAGCGGCGCTGGACGATCGGGTGGTGGCGATTCATCACATCGGCAGCACGGCGATTCCCGGTCTAGCCGCCAAACCCGTTATCGACATCATGCTGGTCGTGCGGCAGTTGGAGGACGCTATCGAGTGCATTGCATCCCTGCACGATCTTGGTTACGCTTTCATCGACTATCCGCAAAACACCGATCGGCGCTTCTTCCGCAAGGGGCAGCCGCGCACGCATCACGTCCACATCGTGGCGCAGGGCAACACCGAGCTACGCGATCATCTCGCTTTCCGTGATGCGCTGCGAGCCAATCTCCAACTGCGCGATCAATACGCGACGTTGAAATTCGATCTCGCGGAGCGGCACCGGAACGATCGGGCGCAGTACACCGAAAACAAGACGGAATTCGTGCGGCGCGTGTTATCATCCACGAAACGCACGAAGTAGCACAAAGTAACTCACCTTACGCAATCCGTAGGCGAGGCATCTCTATGCCCGCCTTGTCAAACGGCATAGCGCGAAGCGTGCCGTTACTGCATAAGGTAAAATTTTAATTGAAGCGAGTACTTATGCCCATCACCTCAACTCCCCCCAGCTGGATACTTGAAACATCCCACACCGGTTACGCCTTAGGCTTGAACGAAGCCGGAATGCTGACGCATCGCTACTGGGGCGAACGCTTGCCACGCCCCGAAGATTATCCGCCTGCCATCAACTCTGACGGCTGGGCGTCGTTCAATGGAGCAGGACAGTTGGTGCCCGAAGAGTATCCCGCGCACGGCGGCGCGAAGTACATCGAGCCCTGCTTGAAAGCGACCTTCGCCGATGGTGTGCGCGATGTCGTGTTGAAGTTCGATCGAGCGCAGGCACGTGAGACAGAACTCGATCTGCACCTGCACGATATCGCTTATCCGTTGGAAGTGATCCTGCACTATCGCGTGCATGAGGCTTACGATCTGATCGAACGCTGGGTGACGGTGATCAATCAGGGCGAGACGCCCATTAGGCTTGAGCGCATCTGGTCGGCGCAGTGGCATTTGCCACAAGGTGCCCACTATCGCCTGACACATCTGTCAGGCCGCTGGGCCGACGAGAATCATCGGCAATGTGATGTGCTGTCGCCGGGGTTGAAGATCATCGAAAGCCGCCGTCTAACGACGAGCCATCATCATCAACCGTGGTTCGCGCTCGATCAGGGCCATGCTGCTGAAGATCACGGCGCGGTGTGGACGGGCGCGCTGGCGTGGAGCGGCAACTGGAAACTCTCGGCCGAGGTCACAGAGTTTGGATCGACGCGGCTGAGCATCGGCCTGAACGATTGGGATTTTGCGTGGCGTCTGGACTCCGGTGAAACCTTTGTGACGCCGGGCAGTTTGGCCGGATACACGTCGCACGGATTCGGCGCGGCCAGCCGCCAATGGCACGACTACGTGCGCGATGTCGTGCTGCCGCATGGGCATACGCTGCACAAAGTGCTATACAACTCGTGGGAAGCGACGCTGTTCAACGTTGATGAAGATTCACAAACAGCACTCGCTAAGATCGCGGCCAGTCTCGGCGTGGAGTTGTTCGTGATGGATGACGGCTGGTTTCACGGTCGTCATTGGGACAACGCCGGTCTGGGCGATTGGTGGCCCGATGAACTAAAATTCCCCAACGGCCTGCGCGGCTTGATCGAAACGGTGAACAACCTCGGCATGGACTTTGGCCTGTGGGTCGAACCGGAGATGGTGAATCCCGACAGCGATTTGTATCGTGCCCATCCCGACTGGGTGATCCACTTCCCCACGCGCGCCCGTACTGAGCTACGCAATCAACTCATCCTCAATCTCGCCCGCGTCGATGTGCAGGACTATCTCATTGAGACGCTCGAGCGCCTGTTGAGCGAAAACAACATCGCCTTCGTCAAGTGGGACATGAATCGCAATGTCAGTGAACCCGGCTGGCCGGACGCGCCCCGCGATCAACGCGAGTTGTGGGTGCGTTACGTGCAGGGCCTCTATCGCGTGTGGGGTACGTTGCGCGACCGGCATCCGCGCGTCATCTGGCAAAGCTGCTCCGGCGGCGGTGGTCGCGCCGACCTAGGGATTCTCAAATTCGCCGATCAGATCTGGGTCAGCGACAACACCGAAGCGACGGCGCGGCTGCGGATTCAAGAGGGCTTCTCGCAACTCTTCCCGGCTAACGTGATGGAGGCGTGGGTCACCGATGCGGGGAAAGGCTTTGTGCCGTTGGAATTCCGCTTTCACGTCAGCCTGTGCGGATCGCTGGGGGTGGGCGGTAATCTGTTGGAGTGGAACGAAGCCGATCGGGCGTTAGCGCAACGCAACATCGCGTTATACAAGGAACTCCGCCCGATCATTCAACTCGGCGATCAGTATCGCTTGCGATCACCGGAAAAGGATAACTTCTCAGCCGTGCAGTATCTGAGCAAGGACAAAACCGAAGGCGTGCTGTTCGCGTTTCGCAGCTACCTGCCCGATCCAGTGCAGCTGCCCCCGTTGTATCTGCGCGGACTCGATCCGACAGCGCTATATGAAATCGAAGGGGAGCCGCAGATTCGATCGGGGTTGGCATGGATGAAGGCCGGACTATCCGTCGATCTTTATAACCTGCAAAGCGTGGTCAAGCGTATCCGGTGCGTGAGTTCGACCTAGGTCTCAATAAATTCTTCGGCGTGCCCGCATCCTTCGACTACGCGGCGGGCGTTCTTCGACTGCACTGCGTTCCGCTCAGAATGCGCCCGCCGCTCCGCTCACGCCCTGTCCGTGCTACGCACGGGGGCGCGCCGGGCGGGACGCTTTGCGTAAATCCAAAGGAAAACTGCGCCAAAGAGGTTCACCCCTTCATCCGACGCCGATACACCGTCGCCAGTCCGCCCATAGATGTTTCACGATATAACGACGGCAAAGCGTTGCCTGTTTCCCACAACACGGTCACCACGTCGTCAAACGGAATGCGATGGGTGCCGTCGGTGAACAACGCATACTCGGCGCAGCTCAACGCGCGCGAAGCGGCGAAGGCGTTGCGTTCGATGCACGGAATCTGCACCAGCCCCGCCACCGGATCGCACGTCAGGCCGAGGTGATGTTCCAACGCCATCGCCGCGGCATATTCCACCTGCTGCACCGTACCGCCCAGCAGTTGCGTCACGCCACCCGCGGCCATCGCGCAGGCGGTGCCCACTTCACCCTGACAGCCCACCTGCGCCCCAGAGATCGAAGCGTTGTGCTTCACCAGATTGCCGATGAAACCCGCCGTCGCCAACGCGCGCAGCACCGCATCTTCCGAACAATGATACGTGTCCTGCACGTAGCGAAACGCGGCCGGCAGCGTGCCGCTCGATCCACAGGTGGGCGCGGTCACCACTTGCCCGCCCGACGCATTCTCTTCATTCACGGCCAGCGCATACGCCGAGATCAGGCCGAGGCGTTGCGACGGCTGCGTGACCATCATGGCCTTGCGATAAAACGACCAGGCCTTGCGCGGCATCCCCAGCCCGCCAGGCAGCACACCCTCGGCGTTCAGGCCGCGTTCCATCGTCGCCAACATGGCGTGCCAGATTTCTCGCAGAAAGGGCCAGATGTCTTGGCCCTCGCACTCTTCCACATACTCCCACACGGCCAGACCGTGTTTCTTGCAGTGCGACAGCAATTCGGTAAACGATCGCAGGCCGTAGACTTGTGGCCGCGGGGTGGCCGCATCTTCGCCGATCGCGCCGCCACCCAGGCTGTACACCTGCCACGGCGCGGAGATCGAACCATCAGGCAAGGTCGCTTCGAATTGCATGCCGTTCGGATGAAGCGGCAGCAGCTGATCGGGCTGCCAGAGAATGTGCACGGGTGTCGGCGCAAACGCGGCCTGCACTGCCCGATCGGTCAGGTGCCCCTTTCCGGTCGCGGCGAGACTTCCGAATAAAGTTACCTGATAACTCGCCGCCGACGGATACCGCTGCTTGAAGATCTCGGCGGCTTTGCGCGGCGCCATCGTGTGACTGCTCGATGGCCCGTAGCCGATCCGATAGAGTTCGCGAATAGATTCCATGTTTTAATCTCCTATCCCAGTAAACCCCGTTGTAGCAACAGGATACCCAAGATCACCAGAATGCCAATGCTCAGCAACAATAAACCGCGTACGATGCGCGGACCAAGGCGACGCGCCTGATGAAACACCAGCGCAATCAATAACATCCCGCCGATGAACACACTGTACATGCCCACCAGAAAAGCGACGCCATACCACACCGCTTGATTCAACGCGGCGATCAGCGTGGGTCCGCCGACCAGCGTCCAGAACAAATACGGATTGGGATTCAGCCAGTTGACGATCGCCGCGCGCCACAGGCCCTTCCACCCGATCGGCTGAGTGACGGCCACTTCGGTTTGAATTTCAGTTCCCGCTCGCCATTGCTTGAACAAACCCCACGCCAGGTACAACACAAACACGCCACCGGCCAGACTGAGGATCTGCACCACGATCGGCGGCACGCGCTGCAACACGAACAACACCGCCACGATGATGGGCGCATCCGTGATCAATGGCGCGAGTGTGACGCGCGCCCCGCGCCGGATGCCGCCTAACAACGTCTCGGAGATCAACAGCGTTTGCAACGAACCCGGCGTCGCGGCAGCCGTCAGACCCAACGCCGCCCCTTGCGAAAAAAAACTGAAGAAAAGTGCGAAATTCACGCTGCTTGTCCTGAGATGAGAGATGCGCAATCATAACCGTGGATCTTAGTTGTGACAAATGCGAGCGCCCTCTGTTCATTGGGTAAATTCAAGCCCATGAACTACAAGCACAGCGCCCACACGCGTGAAGGTTGATGTTAGCCTTCAAAGATAGTCTCGGTCAGAACGTTAGCCGACGTGCGGGAATGCAGAACGTGAAAATTCACCCTTGACAAATGCTTTTCCTGCGCTATAATACTTTCGGAATATTCGGAAAACACCATGAAGAAGCTTACACGTCGCCAACAACAGTTTCTGAGCAAGTTTCTCGACCTGTACAATCAGGCGCGAGAGCCGTTGCACTACACCGCCGTAGCCGAGCATTTAGGCGTGAACAAAATCTCGGCGTACGAGATGCTGCGCCTGCTTGAGGAGCATGAACTGGTTAAGGCCGAGTATCAACTGCCCACCCACTTGCGGGGGCCAGGACGCGCCTCAGTTGTATTCCGACCTACCTCGCTGGCGACACAGGCGATTGCCCAATTGGCGGGTGAAAACGTCAACCAACCAGAGTGGGAAGTGGTCAAAGAACACATCATTGAGCAGCTTAAGGCAGGCAAGGCCAAGAATTACGATACTCTACTCCAGGAATTACTGGCGCGGACACCGGAAGAGCGTACTCCCGTGATCTACGCAACTGAGATGATTACGACCATCATCCTCGGGCTGGAATCGTTGAGGACTACGGCCGAAGCACGTGGCTTGCGAGCGAAGCTAAAAGAGATCGGCAAGGTGGGCGAATTAGGGCTTGATGTATTCACTGGTCTGGGTATGGGTTTGTCCATGGCCGAGCGCATCAATCGCCGCCTGGCGAGCTTTTTGTTGGTACAGTCGGGGCAGTTTCAATCCGCCCTTTCGCAACTGACCAACGAGAACCGCCGCCAGTTGACCGAATTTACCCAGGAAGTGATGCACATCGTAGAGCAGTAGCGTTTTTTTTGTCTAATATTTTCGTTTCCTTAGGATATTGCAAGGTGTAATCGATTCTGCTGTCACGAACCTGATCATATAGAAAGCGATGTCATCATGAAAGATAAGTGTCAGTTTCTCATACCCAAGTCGAATGGTCGTTGGCTGGCCTGTTGGGCCGGCATCAACTTTGTTGCCGTTGGACGAAATCGAGAGGTGTGCAGTGTTTGTCCGCTGGCTGTGTTAGAAGATCTTCCCATCTGCCCCAACGCTGACGTCTACACCTACCTGTCAGGTATCAGGACATCGTGAACTGTTTTCTTTCGAAAAAGTATCAAGACATCGTGAACTGTTTTCAAGCTCTGGCCGGTAAGTCAAAGTTGATCCAAGCTTTCTCCCAACAGGAGGAAGCATGGACGACAAACA
>JBGSPW010000256.1:0-44518 GCA_041738395.1 Thermoflexales bacterium | reverse complement strand
CAAGAAGATCGCTTATCTGACCGGGGCGCTCGTCGCGCCGGCCTCCATCGGGCGGGCGGGCGGCCTAGCCGCACCCGTTACCGCGACCGTGGCGGCGCAAGGTCGACGCGTGCTTCAACTGACATGGCACGTGATCGATCTGGCCTCCAGCCAGACGATCGATCTCAACACCTTCGAGCCGACCGAAGCCTTTATCTATTTGCTCACCTACTTCGATCAGTTTTCCCAATCCACGGCCCTGTGGTCGCCCGACAGCCGCTCCCTGGTGTATACTGGGGTACCGTTGATCGGCAAACGCGGCGTCTACGTCATCGACACACAGCCGCCCGCTGGGTCCCCGCGCTTTATCGGCCCTGGCGATTTCGCCATCTGGTCGTGGCATTAAAATTACTGGTCAGGTTGCTAGACGTTACCCTGGTGATTGTCGACGAGTGTTCCCAGCCCGCGTCTTCGCGGGCGATCCCACCGCGCGGACGCGGCTGGGTGAGCGCTAACTAAACAGTATTGCTCCCAGCCCGCGTCTTCGCGGGCGTCCGCGCGGACGCGGACTGAGCGCAAGATAAGAGATGTGAACAATCACCAGGTTACTTTCATGTGCGGCTTGGCGTGAGTTCGTTTTAAGCATGTCTAACCGGTCTTATCAAAACCGCAAATCGCTGCGCGCCTGGCAGGCGCTGGGCATCCTCATCGTCGCGGCCTACGTCCTGGTGCAGTTTGTGATCTTCCAGGTATCGCTGTCGCACCTGCCCCCGGCGTGGAGCATCGGCGGGCAGCCCTATCCCGATCAGCCGATCGACGAAGCCGTCGCGCAGCTCGACACCGATCTGCAACAGCCCGTCACACTCCGCTATCTTACCTCCACCGTAACCCTGCAACCACAGACGATCGATTTCACGTTTGATCTCACCGAGACGCAGCGGCTGGTGCACGAAGCCCGCACGCACACAGCCTCCATCGGCGATTTTCTGCGTCATCTGATTCTGCAACCGCCCGCCGCGCGCAACATTCCCGTCGCGGCCAGCTACTCCGACGAAAAAGCGCGCGCGTTCCTGGCCGACGTCGCCACGCGCTATGATGTGCCGCCGCGCCCGCCTGTGCCGCAGAATGACACGTTGACCCTGACACCCGGACAGCCCGGCCGCCTGCTCAACATCGCCGAATCGGTACCCGCGTTAGAAGACGCGCTGAAGTCGGCCGCCAGGCGTGACGCCGATCTGGTGGTGGAAGAAAAACCGGCCCCACCCCCCATGCTCGATCAGTTGAAGCAGATCATGCAGGCGCGCTTAACCTCGTTTCCTGGCACCGCGAGTGTGTTCTTGAAAGATTTGCAGACCGGCGAGGAGCTCAATCTCAATCCCAATGTGCCCTTCACCGGCGGCGGAGTGATGAAACTCCCCATCGCCGTCGAGATCTATCGGAAGTATGAACTGCCGCTGGATGTGACCACCACGCAACGACTGACGTCCGCACTCACCACCGAGTTGAGCAATCTGCCCGCCAATCAGCTGCTCAATCAAATTGGTGAAGGCAACACCTTTGCCGGCGCCGATACCGTCAGCGCCTCGCTAGGAAATTTGGGGCTGCGTAATTCGTATCTGGCGCAGCCATTCGATCAGCCCATCACGGCCACCAACGGAATCAGCACTCCGGCCAATGCGAATCCGGCCATTTACACCAATCCCAGCCCGGCCATGCAGACGACCGCCGGTGATATGGGTCTGTTGTGGGAAATGATCGATCACTGCAGCCAGAGTGGCGGGGCGTTGCTGGTGGTCTATCCCGATCAACTCAACCCGATTGAATGCCGCGCATTGATCAGCTTGCTGCAAGCCAACTCCCCTGCAGATATTCCCGCCCTCCTGCGTGACGGTCTGCCGGCGCAGGCCGTGATCGCGCAGCGGCCCGGCGGCAACTTTGACACGCGCGGCGATGCCGCGTTGGTGCGCAGCTCCGGCGGCAATTACGTCCTCGTCGTCTTTCTCAACACCGCCAATCAAACCCTCGACTGGAACGCCGCCAACTCGGTCATGAGCGATCTCTCCAAAGCGGCATACAACTATTTTAATAGTCGCTAGTGGTTGGTTGCTGGTGGCTAGTAGTCGATCAATAAAAAAACCGATCGGAGTGCTGTCCCCGATCGGCTTTGATTCTTCATCCTTCAGCCTCGCCCGTGTCTGACGCTTTGCGTCGGCGGTCGAAGATGCCGCAGGTCTATTGCGGCACGCCAGGCGCATCTTTCAGCCGTTTCAACACGACCAGCGTAAAATCATCAAAGGGTGGCACATCGCCCACAAAGGCATCGACCGCCGCTTCAATCGCGGCGACGATGTCTTCAGCCGGTTGATCGGCATGCGCCAGAACCACTTCCTCCAACCGTTCTACCCCAAATTCTTCTTCGTCGACGTTAAACGCTTCCGTCACCCCATCGGTGTACAACGCCAGCACATCGCCCGGTTCAAGCGTGACGGAATGCTCGGTCAGTTGCAGATCGGGGATGACGCCCAACGCCATGCCGTGCTGCAGCAAGCGCTTCACCTGGCCCGCTCCGGACACACAGACCCACACCGGCGGATTGTGTCCCGCGTTCGCATACGTGAAGTGGCCCGAGCGCGGATGGAGCAATCCGTAGAACACCGTCACAAACAAATCCGAGCGCGCATCGGAGATGATCAACGTGTTGGTGCGGCGCAGGGCGTCCGACGGCGAGCGCCCGCTCATCGAAGTCGCGCGCACCAGCGTGCGGCTGAGCGCCATGAACAACGCCGCAGGCACGCCCTTGTCGGCGACATCCGCGATCGCAATGCCGACGTTGCCATTGGACAGCAGCATGAAATCATAGAAGTCGCCGCCCACCCGTCGCGCCGAGCGCCACGCCGACGCGAGTTGATAGCCCGGCACCACCGGGCAGCTGGCGGGCAAGAAACTCTTCTGAATCTCGCGGGCCAGGTCGAGTTCTTTCTCCAACACCTGCCGCATGGCCAGGTCGGCTAACAAGCGCACACTCTCGATCGAGGTAGAGGCTTGCGAAGCAATGCCGTTGAGAATGTTGAGGCGGCGTTGATTGAGCAACAAATCTTCGGTGCGGCCGTCGACCAGCAGCACGCCCACCAGTTCGGTGCGCCCGCGCAGCGGCATCACGATGGGCAACTTCAACCGCAGAGCTTGCGCCACCCGATCGGGTACGGTGACCACCGCCTGGGCCGCGTCTTCGCCATGGCTGATCCACGCGTGCCGCGGAAGGCGCAGTGTCGTAAACTTGTTCATGAGATCAGGCGGCAGACCATGCGCCCGGCCGGCCGCTAAGATCGGTTGCTCTTTTTCCGCCAGGAACAAGGCACACACGTCCACGCCGACAAAAAACGGCGTCAGACGCACGATGGTGCTGACAATCTCGTCCAAATCGGTGAGCGGGCCAATCGCTTCGGCCACCTGCAGTAGCGCCGTGCTGACCCAGGCTTCTTCGCGCTGCGCAATCGCCAGCTGCGCGCTCTGGATCGCCATGGCCGCTTGATTGGCAATGCCGCCCAGCAAGCCCGCCTTGCGCGGGGTCAGAATTTGCTCGGGTGTCGCGCCGATCCACATGACACCATTGAGCTCGCCATGCGCCAGCAGCGGCAGTCCCAAGACATCACCCGGCCCGAAGTATTTCATGATCAGATCGGGAGCCGGCGACGCCGGACGCATGATCGGCTTGAAGGTCTGACAGAGCTCGTCGAGCAGCAAGCTATCACCGGGGATCAGCTTCAAAACGTAGAACTCATCCACAGCCTCGATACCGAAGGCCGCTTGCGCGCGAAAATGCCCCGGCTCACCGGCCGCCAAAATCACCCCGCAGCGATCGACGCCCGACAACAGCGGTGTGATGCGCACCACCGTGTCCAACACTTCTTCCAGGTTGGTCGCTTGCCCCGTTGCCTCGGCGACTTGCAGCAGCGCTGTACTGATCCAGGCCTGCTCGCGTTCAGCCGCATACAGGCGCGCTTCGTGAATCGCGATCGCAATCTGATCGGCCAGCGTGCGCAGCGTATAGACGTCTTCGTCGTTAAAGGCCGCCACCTGATCGCTTTCCACATCAATCGCGCCGATGATGTTTTCGCCGAAAATCAAGGGCACGGCCAATTCCGAGCGGGTCGCGTGCAGCGTCGCATCCGGCCAGTAGCGGTCATCCTGCGTCACATCGGGCACGTTGAGCACCTCGCCATTTTCCACCACCCACCCGATGATGCCCTGCCCCACGTGCACGTGCCGATTATGCAGCGCCTCGTAAGTGACGCCCTCAAACACAATGCGGTTGGAATTTTCTTCGCGCACGCAAATGGCGACAAAGGTGTAGCCGAACGTCGTGCGGACTAGCTCGACCGTTTGATGAAACAACGTATCGAGATCGAGGATCGCCGCAATCTGCCGGCCGATTTCACCGATGAGCTGCAAGTGCCCGGACCGTCGTTGTTCCTGTTGCAGCAAGCGGGTATTCGCAATCGCGGCTGCGGCCTGATTGCCGATGATGGAGAGCAGCCGCACGTGCTCGTCCGTAAACGCGCCGGGCCGGAAGCTTTGAATCACCAACGCCCCGATCGATCGATCGCGCGCGACGAGCGGCACAAACACCGCCGAGCGCGGCGCAGCATCGCTGGTGTAACGCGGCTGGGCGGGCAACCGATCACGCTCCTGCTCAAAATCGCGCACCAACAGCGGTTGGCGTGACTCGCGCACCCAGCCCACCAGTCCGGGATTCTCACTGAGATCAAACCGTTGGGGTGACAGGCGCTGCCCGTCGCGAATCCAGATGCGAATGTCGTAGAGTGAAGCGTCGAACAGACCCAGTTGAAACGTCGAGGTGTCCATCAAATCAGAAGCGCGGCGGTAGATCAACTCGCACAGCTCGCCTACATCCAGGCGGGCTTCGGCGATGGCCCGGCCGGCATCCGACAGCGCTTGAAGTTCGCGCACCTGGCGAATCAGCGCGCGGCGCGAGCGCCAGCGCTGCCAGGCCACCAGCGCGACGATGCCAATGAGTATGATGGCAAGCAGAACGAGGAATAACGTCGTGTCCATAGGCACAGTAATCATTGATCGTTGTTCATTGATTGATCATGACGCTGCTGCAAAAAGGCTCTAGCCGCAATACTGTTTAGTTAGCGGGCCGGGCTCCCATGCCCGGCGGCGTGGAAGCCACCTCTGCCGACTTATCTAAACAGTATTGGCTCTAGCCGCCGTCCTCGGCGGCGTATTCCACGTTCAAATCCGCCCCGAGGACGGGGCTGGGAGCAGTTTTTTCAGTGGAGTCTTGATCATTATACCCTTATTCCATTCGCGACGTTTGCCACAGACTTTCATTTGTGTTAGAGTTAATTCACTCAAATAGAAGGCCGCTTTGACACACACACGCATGGATGAATTAATACAGCGCGCTGCCCAACTGCTGACCCAAGCACGTCAGGCCGTGGTGCTGACCGGCGCGGGGTTGAGTACGCCTTCGGGCATACCCGATTTTCGCAGCCAGGACACGGGGCTGTGGGAAAACTACAACCCGCTGGAGATTGCCACCTTTCAGGCTTTTCGCCGCCGTCCGGTCGAGTTCTTTAACTGGATTCGTCCACTCGCTCAGCGCATGTTTCAAGCACAGCCGAATGCAGCGCATCTGGCCCTGGCCGAATTGAAAAATGCCGGAGTCGTGAAACACATCATCACCCAGAATATCGACGGCCTGCAGCAGCGCGCCGGCGCGTCGGGCGTGATCGAACTTCACGGCGATATTTACACCGGCACCTGTGTCAACTGCTATACCCTGTATCACAGCGAGCAGTTCTATGCTGACTTTATCGAACGCGCCTGTGTGCCCTATTGTCCTGCGTGCGGCGGCATCATCAAACCCAATGTGATTTTGTTCGGCGAAGCGCTGCCCGTGCGGGCTTTAATGGCGGCCAAACGCGCCGTGGCCGAGTGCGATGTCTTACTCATTGCCGGATCGTCATTAGAAGTCGCGCCCGCGTCCGACTTGCCGATGCTGGCCCGTTCGCATCAAGCCCGGCTGATCATCATCAACCAGGGCGCGACCTACCTGGATGATTTCTGTGATGTACTCATTCAATCCGATGTAGCCCTGGCGCTCCCGACGATGGCGGCCGCCTGCCGGCGCAGCCGTATTCAATCCGATCAAACTACTTTAACCTAGGCGTTCACCATGCCCAATCTCACTACTATCGAAACCCGGCTCGACTCGTATAAGCGCTTACTCGTGATCAGTCAGGTGCTCACGTCGACGCTGGAACTATTTACCCTGCTCGATCTCATCGCCAATGCCGCACGCGATCTCACCCGCACGGAAGCCACCTCGATTTTGCTGCTCGACAACAAGACGGGCGATCTGTACTTTGAAGCCGTGACGGGCAGCAAGAGCGAAGAGATCAAGCGCATGGTGGTGCCCCCGGACAGCGTAGCTGGCTGGGTGGCCCACGAAGGCCGCGCGCAGATCATCAACGATGTCTCCCGCGACAAGCGCTTCTTCGCCAAGTCCGATGAATCGACCGGCTTCCAAACCCGATCGATCATTGCCGTTCCCATGAAAGTGAAAGACAAAACCATCGGGGTGTTGGAAGCGATCAATCGGGCGGACGATACGCCCTTCACGACTGAAGACATCGATCTGCTCACCACGCTCAGCGCGCAAGCTGCCATCGCCATTACGAATGCGCGGCTCTTTCAGCAAAGCGACTTGATCTCCGAAATGGTGCACGAACTGCGCACCCCGCTGACCAGCATCGTCGCCTACAGCGAGCTGATGCTGCGCCGCGAGATTCCGCCCGTCCAAGCCCGCAGTTTCACCGAGACGATCTATCAGGAAGCGATGAAACTTTCCAGCATGACCAATAGCTTCCTGGAACTCAGCCGCCTGCAATCAGGCCGCATCCGCATGGACATGGTCAACTTCAACCTGACCGATTTGATCCGCGAAGTGATGATGCTGCTGCAGCCTCAAGCCGATGAACGCGGGCTGATTTTTGAGGCCGCCCTGCCCGCTCACCCGGTGCGCGTGACCGCCGATCGCGAACGCATCCGGCAAGTGTTGGTTAACCTCACCTCCAATGCCGTCAAATACAATCGGCCCAACGGCTTGATCACCCTGCACGCCGAGCTGATCGATCTGCAGCATGTCCGCATCAGCATCAAAGACACAGGCCGCGGCATTCCTGAAAAAGACCTGGCGCGCATCTTCGAAAAATTCTTCCGCGTTGCCGATAGCGAAGGCTATGCCACCGGCACCGGGCTGGGTCTGAGCATCGTCAAACAAATCATCGAAGCGCACGGCAGCCAGATCGATGTGAAAAGCCAGGTGGAGGTGGGTACCACCTTTAGTTTCGTCCTCAAGGCGGCCCCCCCGGAATAAGACGCCGCCGCGAACCGATTTTTTGATCGATCCTTGTCAGCTGGCGCGGGGGCTGGTATAATCGCGCCCGTTCAACCCTAACGCCACCCTAGCTCAATGGCAGAGCAATCGCTTCGTAAGCGATAGGTTATCGGTTCAAGTCCGATGGGTGGCTCAAGTCTCAGCCCCGTTCGCGGGGCTTTTTTGTGAGACCTCAGCAGAAACCGGGTTTCTCCAGTCTCAGCGTCATGATCGGTGAAACGTCGAAACCCGGTTTCTGGAAATTTGTCGGTGCGGCAGTTAAACAATGACGTCTTCTTCTCCTACCCTCATCCGTGACCCGTGGCGCCGTCTCTGGCACTTCTTCGCCAGCGATGGTCTCTACGCGGCGGCCGTCATCGTCAGCGCGCTGCTCCTGCTGGTGGCCGCCCAATTGCCGCAGACGCCCGCCCACAATCCCATCGCTTATTCGCGCTGGCTGTCCGAAGCACAGACGCGCTGGGGCAATTTTTTCGACCCACTGAATGCACTGAACCTATTTGCCGTTACCAGTTCGCTGCTGTTTCGACTTGCGCTCGCGCTGCTGGGCTGGTGCAGCGCGCTGCGCTTGATCGATCAACTCGATCGGCTACGCCGCGCCGATCGGACTGGCCCCCGTCGATCAGACTTCGCGGCGAGCCTCGTCTACAGCGGCACGCTGATCGTGCTGCTCGGTCTCTTCTTCGGCACGTTCATCGACTATCGCGTGGATAATGTAGTTGTGTCACCCGGCGCCGTGACGAATATCCCGGGCACGGCCTATGCCCTGCGGCTCGACGCCCTTGAAAGCGATCGCGCTACGGTTGTCCTGCTCAGCCAGACCGAAATGATCGCGCAGGGTGTGATTGCCGAGAAGCAGCCGCTGCAGGATGGCGTGACGGTCTATCTCGATCGAATCGGACCGGCGTTAAATGTGTCGGCCACTCACGGCGAAACACAGACTTTGAATTTACAGAGCACGGCCAATAGCCCGGCCCAATCACAGGTGCTGCTGCTCTTCACCTCTGATCAGAATGAAGGCTTCGTGGCCGCGCCGCAGGTCAATCTGGTGCTGCGCATCGAGCCTGTCGGGCCGGATCAGTTCACGGCCCAAATCTTTCAAAGCGCGTCTGGCAAAGACTTCGGACGCCAATCGTTTAAGCCCGGCGAAAATATCAGCATTGAGGGCACGACGTTTCGCTTTGAACCCGCGGCCTACGTCGTCACGTCGCTCGCCAATCAGCCGTCACATTGGATGGTGGGTCTTGGAACAGGTGTGACGGTGCTGGGCTTGCTGGGGTTGTTGCTCTGGCCAATCGGATTGGCCGGCGTCCGCCGAGATCGCCTCGGCCTGTGGATTGTGCGCCTCGCGTGGTTGGTCTGGACCCTCTTCATCGGCGGGCAAATCAGCGCCATTTATCCACACACGGCTTCGTTCGGTTACGCCCTGGCAAGCCTCGCTGCCTGGCTGGCGGCGTGGATCTTGTTAGCCGGCAGCGTGGTGGTGCAACAGCACACGCGTGCCGTGCTGCTGATGCTGGGTCTGCTCACCATCGCGGTAGCCCTAGCTCGATAAGGATCAGGATCGGCTGCGCGTTAGCAGGTGATGGCATTTTCAGGTGAGGTATAATCAGCGCCGATGAGTACTCAACCCATTACGCTCGCCGTGGCCGGTGGCACCGGTTCCGGCAAGACCACCGTCGCCAATGAAATTGTCAAGCGCGTCGGCGTCCAGCGCATCGCATACATCCAGCACGATTCGTATTACTACGACTGGGGCCGGCTGCCGCTCGATCCGCGCAATCTGCCCAACTTCGATCACCCTGACGCGCTGGAAACCGATCTCCTGATCGAACATTTGACGGCGCTGAAGGCCGGTCAAGCGGTAGAGATCCCGATGTACGATTTCACCACACACCGCCGCATGGCGCACACGCGGCGAGTTGATCCGCACCCTGTGATCCTGGTAGAAGGCTTGCTCATCTTTGCCGAAGCGCGCTTGCGCGCCTTGTTCGACGTGAAGCTCTTCGTCGACACGGACAACGATATTCGTTTTATCCGCCGCCTGCGGCGCGATATTGCCGAGCGGGGCCGCAGCATGGAAGCGGTGGTCGATCAGTATCTCAGCACGGTGCGGCCCATGCATCTGGAATTCGTCGAGCCGAGCAAACGCTACGCCGATGTGATCATTCCCGAAGGCGGCTTCAACACCGTCGCATTGGAGATGGTGGTGGCGCGGATTGAAGGGATGTTGGGACGGTGATAGGCGATCCGGTACGCAGTGAGACGCCGTTGCAGCATCAGCGCGTGTTGGTAACCGGGGCCACCGGATTTATTGGCCAACATCTGTGCCGGAAGCTGGTCGAGCTGGGCGCAACGACGTATGGATTAAGTCGGTCAGCTACTGAGGCAACGGTACCCAGCGGTGTTATACCCATTGCGGCGGATGTGACTCAACGAGCAACCGTGATCGAGGCGCTGGAACGAGTGCGCCCTTCACATGTTTTGCATCTAGCGGCCGCGGGAGTGACGGAACCATTTCTGCCGATCGAGCAAGCGGTGGACGTCAACGTATCCGGCACCGTGCACGTCTTGGAAGCCAGCCAGGCTGTTGGCGTGCAGCGTTTTGTGCATGTCGGCACGGCCTATGAGTATCCAGCCTCGCAATCTGATCGAGGTCCTAACAATCCGTATGTAGCCTCCAAGATGGCCGCCTGGTTGTTCTGGCGAGCGTTCATTGAAAAGAATCCCATCGATTCAGCGGTGGTGCGGCTCTATCATGTATACGGCCCACAACAACTGCGCGGCTTGATCCCGGCGGCGCTGCACGCAGCCCAGCGCGCTGAAGTTTTCAATATGACCCGAGGAGAACAGTGGCGCGATTTCATCTATATCACAGACGTCATCGAAGCACTGCAGCTTACCCTCAATGCCGCGAATGTCTGCGGCAAAACGTACGATATTGGTACCGGCGTTGGCCTGCAAGTTAGAACAGTCGTCCAGCGCATCTTCGAGCAGCTGGAAAGCCACGGTCGATATGTGTTGGGAGCGTTGGACTATCGGGCCCATGAAGAGATGGATTTAGTGGCAGCGCCCGTTCCCGCCCAGATCGACTTGAAGTGGCAGGCGCAGGTACAATTTGAAGAGGGTCTGGCGAAAACCATCACAGCTTATCGCCGACAAACTGGACCGTCATGAGCACAACCGAACAACCATTACGATCTTACATTCTGGAGCAGGTGCGCCAGTTTTACACCGAAGAATTAAGCCCGCGTCCTTTCGTGCCCGGCGAGACTCCCGTGCAGGTGGCAGGACGTGTGTTTGACGACGAGGATCTAGCGTATCTGGTAGATGCAGCGTTGGACTTCTGGCTCACGACCGGCCGTTTCGCCAACGAGTTTGAAGCCTCCCTGGCGAAAGTAGTGGGGGTGAGGCATGCGATGTTGGTCAACTCCGGGTCATCAGCCAATCTGCTGGCGCTATCGGCCCTGACTTCACCCAGCCTGGGCGAGCGACAGTTGCGGCCAGGCGATGAGATCATCACGACCGCGACCAGTTTCCCAACGACGGTCAATCCCATCATTCAAAATGGGCTAGTACCCGTTTTCCTTGACGTTGAACTGCTGGAAAAGGGGACCTACAACATTGATACGCGTTTCCTGGAAGAAGCGTTGTCACCTCGCACTCGCGGGGTGATGGTCGCGCACACACTGGGCAATCCCTTTGAGCTGGAGGCCGTCACCGCTTTCGTCAAACAGCACAATCTCTATCTCATCGAAGACACCTGCGATGCCCTCGGTGCACAATATCACGGTCGTACCGTGGGAACGTTCGGTCACCTGGCGACCGTGAGCTTCTATCCGGCCCACCATATCACGATGGGTGAAGGCGGCGCAGTGCTGACCAGCACGCCCGCTCTGAAGAAATTAATCGAGTCATTCCGTGATTGGGGCCGCGATTGCTGGTGCGGACCTGGCGAGTCGAATACGTGTGGCAAGCGCTTTGACTGGCAATTGGGCGAACTGCCCCATGGCTACGATCATAAATACATCTACTCGCACATTGGCTACAATCTTAAAGCGACTGACTTGCAGGCGGCCGTTGGCGTAGCCCAGCTCAAGAAACTGCCGCACTTCATCGAGACCCGCCGCCAGAATTTCAAACTCTTGAAAGACGGTCTGCGTCGTTGGGAAAAGTTTTTGATTATGCCGGAAGCAACGCCCAATTCAAATCCCAGCTGGTTCGGCTGTCCGCTGACGATCCGTGAAGATGCGCCGTTCACACGCCAGCAATTCATTCAGTATCTGGAAGATCATCTGGTCCGCACCCGCTTATTATTTGGCGGCAACGTCTTGCGGCAGCCAGCTTTCAGCACCATCGAGCGGCGCGTCATCGGCGATCTGGCACAAGCCGATCGGGTCATGAACAGTACCTTTTGGATTGGCGTCTATCCGGGCATTACGCCCGAGATGATCCAGTATGTGATTGATATCTTCGACACCTGGATGAAGAAGGTTTAAGCATGGAGATGGATCGCAACATTCCCGTGGTGATTCTGTGCGGTGGCATGGGGACGCGCTTAGTCGAGCAGACGGAAATTCGCCCTAAACCATTAGTCGAAATTGGCGGCCGGCCAATTTTGTGGCACATTATGAAGCATTATGCGCAGTACGGCTTCAAGGATTTCTATTTGGCGTTAGGCTACAAGGGCGAGCAGATCAAGCGTTATTTTCTTGATTTTTACGCGCTTTCCCGTGATTTCACGATCTCCCTGTGTGATGGTCAGGTGCAAACCCTCAGCCACAACGATAGGGAATCCTGGCAAGTTCATCTCATTGATACCGGCCTCACTACCCTAACCGGGGGGCGCCTAAAGCAACTAGAGCCATTCATCGGTCAACGGCGGTTTATGCTTACCTATGGTGATGGGGTGGGCGACGTTAATCTGAATCACCTGCTCGATTTTCATCAAACTCAAGGTGGATTAACTACCTTGACAGCGGTGCGGCCCCCGGCACGTTTTGGCGCTCTGGAATTTGACGGAACCCGTATTCGTCGCTTCAAAGAAAAGTCGACGCTGCATGAAGGGTGGATCAACGGCGGCTTTTTTGTGGTGGAGCCGCAAGCGCTGAATTACATCGAGAGCGATGTGATGTGGGAGCATGCTCCCATGGAACGACTTGCCACGGAAGGCCAATTGTACGCTTACCAGCACGAAGGCTTCTGGCAATGCATGGATACGGTGCGTGATTTGAAATATCTAGAATCGCAGTGGGATAGTGGCAATCCACCCTGGAAGACGTGGTAAGTCAATCTGCATGAGCAACCCTAATCCGTTAGCCGAAGACCTGGAGCACATCCTTTCGCACACTCACCACCTCTGGGACGAAGTGCGTGGTCAACGCCTATTCATCACAGGTGGCACAGGTTTCTTCGGTTGCTGGCTGTTAGAAAGCTTTGCCTGGGCTGATGATAAACTCAAACTGGGCGCGACGGCGGTGGTTTTGACTCGTCACCCGGATGCTTTTCGAAAAAAGGCCCCGCGCCTAGCTGAGCATCCGGCCATTCAACTCTATCAGGGCGATGTACGATCGTTTGCTTTTCCACCTGGCTCATTTCCTTTCATCATTCATGCTGCGACAGAATCGAGTGCTCGCTTGCTTGCCGAAAACCCCACGCTCATGTTTGATACGGTGGTACAAGGCACTCAGCACACCCTGGAATTTGCTCGACAGTGCAACGCTCAGAAATTTCTTCTGACCAGTTCTGGCGCAGTCTATGGTAAACAACCATCCGATCTGACTCATGTTCCCGAAGAATACGGCGGTGCACCTGATCCTACCAAGCCAGAGTCAGCCTATGGTGAGGGCAAGCGGGCAGCTGAGCTATTATGTGTGAGCTACGCCAGGCAGTTGGGAATCCAAACGAAAATTGCGCGCTGTTTTGCGTTTGTTGGCCCATACTTGCCGCTGGATATTCATTTTGCCATTGGCAACTTTATCCGTGACGGCTTACGCGGCGGGCCGATCGAGGTGAAGGGCGACGGCACGCCGTATCGATCGTACCTCTACGCCGCCGACCTGGCGATCTGGCTATGGACAATTTTATTCCGGGGCCAGTCAGGCCCACCATACAACGTGGGCTCGGCTGAAGCGCTGACGATTGCCGAGCTCGCTGAGCGGGTTAGCCACGCTTTCGCACCGCCGGTGGAGATACAAATCGCCAAGGTTGCTCAAGCGGGCCAACCCACAGAACGTTACGTGCCCGACGTGACCCGCGCCGCGAAAGAACTTGACTTGCAACAATGGATTACTCTAGCGGACAGTCTGCAACGCACCATCCTGTGGCAGCGAGCAACAACACGATGATGGCAACTCCCTTTCTGAAGAATGTCGCACGTCCTTGCCCGATCTGTGATAACACGCGCGGTGAAGTGTTGCATACACAGAGATTCGTGCTGCCTGAAGGCCACCCCTTGACCGCCGGGTATGATGTGGTCTGCTGCTCACAATGTGGCTTTGCTTATGCCGACACGACTGTCGGGCAGCACGAGTATGACGAGTTCTATGCGCGCTTGTCCAAGTACACCGATAACAAGACTTCAACGGGAGGGGGCCTCGCAACGTGGGATGCCGATCGATTACGCCACACGGCACAAGACATTGCCCGTGTGATTCCCCAGCCTGACGCTCATATTGTGGATATCGGCTGCGCCAATGGCGGGCTACTGCAAGCTTTGCGCGATCTGGGCTATTCTAATCTGTGCGGGATCGATCCTGCACCAGCCTGTGTCAGGCAGGCCGCGCAAACCTCGGGAGCCATCGCCTATTTAGGTTCGCTTTCGAATATTCCTGCCAACGCGGGCGTCTTCGACATGGTCATCTTATCGCACGTCTTGGAACACGTAAAGGATTTGCGTCTTGCACTTGATGGCTTGAAGCCCTTCTTGAAACCGGGTGCGTCACTCTATGTTGAAACGCCGGATGCAAGGCGTTATGCAGATTTCGTCTTTGCGCCCTTTCAAGATTTCAATACCGAGCACATCAATCATTTTTCGCCGGTCACCATGGCAAACCTGCTGCACCGCGGTGGATTTGCGCCATTCGAATCTGGCACAAAAGAGATTCTATCTGCGCCCGATATGCCCTATCCGGCACTGTTTGTCTTTGCCAGGCAAATTTCCGGTTCACCGGCGATCGTGGCTCAGGATGTCGAGCTTAAGTCACGCTTACTTGAGTATATTGCTCTTTCACAACAAGTGATGGCTGAAATCGAAGCCCGCCTGCAGACAGTGCTGGCCCAAGATTCGAAAGTAATTATCTGGGGCACCGGTCAATTGGCCATGAAACTATTGGCCGAGACTTCACTGGCACAAGCCCAGATTGAGGCTTTTGTGGATGGCAATCCGCTCTACCATGGACAACTCTTGCAGGGAAAGCCCATCATCGCGCCGGATGAAATCTTTGCTAGCAATCATCCCATCATAGTAACTTCGATCTTGCACCATCGGGCTATTGCCGAAAAGATTCGGCAACTTCATCTGCCTAATCCCATCATCGCGCTAAGGACGATTTGACCTATGATGCCAGCATCTTTGCACATTAAACTCAGCGATTACGTCGCCCAGGCCCTGGCGGACTATGGCATGCGTCACATCTTCATGCTGACGGGCGGCGGCGCGATGCACCTCAACGATTCGCTAGGCCATGAACCGCGCCTCAGCGTTATCTGCAATCATCATGAACAGGCCTGCGCGATGGCGGCCGAAGGTTATGCGCGTGTCACCGGCCAAATTGGGGTGATTAATGTGACGACGGGGCCAGGTGGCATCAACGCTCTGAACGGTGTATTTGGCGCATGGACCGACTCGATCCCGATGCTGGTTATCTCGGGTCAAGTCAAGCGTGAAACAATGATGACCACCTATAACATCCCAGGGCTGCGTCAACTGGGCGATCAAGAAGCCGACATTATCAGCATGGTCAAGGGAATAACCAAGTATGCAGTAACAGTGACCGACCCTAATTCGATCCGATACCATCTAGAAAAGGCACTGTATCTCGCCACTAGCGGGCGTCCTGGTCCTTGCTGGCTGGATATCCCGAGTGATGTTCAATCAAGCATGGTGGATGAAGCGACCCTACAGGGATATGACTCGAAGGAAAATGAGTCACATTGGAACACGGAACTGCTTGCCCAACAATGCGGAGAAATCATCACGCGTCTACAAGGTTCAGTTCGGCCAGTGATCATGGTTGGAACTGGAATCCGGTTGGCGAATGCTGTAGATGTTTTTGAGGCCATCATCTGCAAGCTGGGTATTCCAGTCGTCACGGCTTGGACAGCGCATGACTTGATTGCCTCGGATGCCCCGCTATTCTGCGGCCGCCCCGGCACTGTTGGTGATCGGGCCGGAAACTTTACAGTGCAGAATGCCGACACCCTGCTTGCTATTGGTTCGCGGTTGAACATTCGTCAAGTCAGCTATAATGGGCACTCTTTCGCGCGGCACGCCTACAAAATCCAAGTTGATGTGGATGAAGCGGAACTTAACAAACCAACGGTGAAACCGGAAATGGCCGTTCATTGCGATGCTCGCGTGTTTCTTGAGGAGCTGGACCGTCAACTGGACGCAAGAAACTACGATGCTACGCGCCATGCGGGATGGCTTGCGTGGTGTAAGGAGCGAGTGGCAGGCTATCCTGTTGTTCTGCCACACCACCGCTCAATAGCGGGGCCGATCAATCCTTATCAGTTCCTTGACGTTCTTTTTCGTCGCCTGGCATCCGACGATGTGGTTGTGTGTGGCAATGGTTCGGCGTGCGTGATCACGTTCCAAGTGGCCCATATTCAGAAAGGGCAACGACTATTCACCAACTCTGGTGATGCTTCGATGGGTTATGATCTGCCCGCGGCGGTCGGAGCTGCCATTGCTCGCGATGGAAAGCGGGTCATCTGCCTAGCCGGCGATGGTAGCATTCAGCTTAACATCCAGGAATTACAGACAGTAGTACACCACCACTTACCGCTCAAGATTTTTGTCTTGAACAATGACGGTTACGTTTCGATCCGTCAGACTCAATCAAGTTTTTTCGGACGTTTGGTTGGCGAGGGGCCGGAGAGTGGGGTCTCCTTTCCTGATATGGTCAAAGTTGCCCAGGCCTATGGCATCCCCGCTTGGCGGATTGAGAGTCAAGACTTTGTTCCCTTCGTTGAGCAGGCTTTGGGTATGTCCGGCCCCGTGTTGTGTGAAGTAATATTGGATCCGAATCAGCAATTTGAGCCCAAGCTGAGTTCCAAACAACTGCCAGATGGGCGCATGGTATCAGCGCCACTGGAAGATATGTACCCGTTTTTGGAGCGGGAAGAGTTGCGCCGCAACTTGTTGATTCCGCCAGAGAGTTAATGGCCATGTCATGCAAGAACATGCCTAAAAACTCCTGATATTGAGATTAGAGGGCGTAAATGAACCTGAACGACATATTGGCACAGGTTACTAAGGCGCGCGCTATTGCCCTTGATCTGGATGGTGTTGTTTATCAAGGGGCACAGGCCTTGCCTGGAGCAATCGCGGCGATAGCGTTGCTCCGTCGTTTAGAGTTCAAAGTATATTTCGTTACTAATAATTCTAGCAAGACGCGCGTGGAGATAGCCACTAAGCTTGCACAGATGGGCGTCAGTGCAGGCCGGGATGAGGTCTTTACTTCAGGTTACGCTGCCGCCGTTCTGGTAAGTCATTTGATGCAAGAGGGAAAACGCAGGGCTTTTGTCATTGGTTCGGATGGCCTCAAATCTGAATTGACTCAAACTGGAGTAGAAGTAGTCATTGCGGCTCCTTACGACTTTCTAGTTGTCGGATTAGATACTGGATTTACTTATGAAAGAATCTGTGTGGCTTTAGATGCACTCTTGGGTGGGGCCCTATTTATCGCGTGCAACCTGGACCCTGTTTTTCCGGCAGAAAGGGGTCGGCTTCTTCCTGGCTGTGGTCCTGAAGTAGCAGCGCTTGAACTGGCGTCGGGGAGAAAGCCGGATCACGTAGCAGGAAAACCGAATACTTTCCTATTGGAAATGCTTGCCAATAATGGCAGAGTTCAGCCGCACGAGATTCTTGTGGTTGGAGATAGCCTGGAAAGCGATATCGCGATGGCAAATAGATATGGGGCACTTTCAGTGCTCGTCATGCAAAGCAATGACGCTGGGCCTATAGGGCCACGGTTGCCTGAACAGAAGCCAGGACTCGTTGTCCAGTCACTAGATGAACTGGCGCACTTGATTGCGTCAGCAATTTCAGCACAGGTTCTGTGAGGAGGAGAATATTCCAATTGTCCCTGCTAAAAGAAACTTCGGTAATTGAACCATCACTTTCAGAAGGAGATGACTATGAACCGCGACATATTTGAAGACTTGTTCGTTCTGGAAATGACAAACAATCACCAGGGGAAAGTAGAGCGAGGTCTCGAAATCATCCGCGAGCACTCGCGCATCGTCCGTTTCAATAACGTCCGAGCAGCGATCAAGCTTCAGTTCCGGGACTTGAATAGTTTCGTCCACAAGGATTTCGTCCAGCGTACCGACATTCGCTATATCAGGCGGATCTCGGAATCCCGGCTGTCTAAAGAGGATTATGGCGTTTTGGTCGAGGCCATTCGCAAGAGCAGTTGTATCCCGCTGTCCACCCCCTTCGACGAGAAATCGGTCGACTGGTGCGTCGAATTCGAACTACCCATGATCAAAGTAGCGAGCGCGGATAGCAATGACTGGCTGCTGCTGGAAAAGATTGCCAAGACCAAGAAACCGGTCATTCTATCCACGGGTGGTTTATCCCTGAAGGACATGGATGATGTTGTAACTTTCTTTGAAAACCGCAGCATCCCGTTGGCGATCAATCACTGTATTGCGGCGTACCCAACAGAAGACAACGAGCTGGAACTCCATCAAGTAGATTTTCTCAAGAAGCGCTACCCCAATCACGTGATCGGGTTCTCGGCCCACGATTATCATGTCTGGGCCTCCTCCATGCTGATCGCGTACGCCAAGGGAGTGCGATTATTTGAAAGGCACGTGGATATCAATACCGACGATTTTACCATGGCGACCTATTCAACTTCGCCTGAAGGAATTGATGCGTGGTTCAAAGCCTATCACCAGGCGCGAGAAATGTGCGGCACGGCGATGGATTATCGAGTGGTGCCGATCCAAAGAGAGAAGGACTATTTGGATTCCTACGTGCGTGGGGTCTATGCCAAGCGCGACCTTGTTGAAGGTCAAATGTTAACTGAAGATGATGTCTACCTTGCCATTCCACTTCAAAAAGGGCAAATCTCCTGTCGCGAGTTGATGTTGGGGCGCTTTGGGCATAAGATGATTCAAGCGTGCGCTCAAGACCGGCCCATCACGATTGAAATGATTGATACACCTTATGCCCACAACGAGACCTTGCGTCGTGCGATTTACGCACGGGGATTGTAGCAACGTGATGTCAGGTTTACCTCGCGTGCCAGATTCGCAATCCGGGTGATACTGGAGAAAGAGATCAAATATCTCGACGCGCTGGTGCGCGGCGTCTACGCTAAACGCGACTTACCACAGGGGCAGGTTTTGCGCGATGAAGATGTCTACCTGGCCATTCCCTTGCAGAGGGGTCAACTTTCATGTCGCGAGATCATGCTGGGGCACTTCGGGCAAGCCATGATTAAGGCCTGCGTCAAAGATCAACCGATCATGATCGATATGGTCGACACCCCGTATGCGACCAACGAACCACTCAAAGAGATTATTTACAAGCGAGGACTTTAGCTCCGGCTTTGCACTCGAGATTGAATTGTCTGCTGGGCTTAGGCCGGCGGCGGATAGGCAAAATATGTGTGTGTAGCAACTCGCCCAGGTCTGACAGGAAGTAAGCTCAGGACAACCGTTAATGCGCCAAATATTGAAGCGCCTCACCAAGATGATAGCAGGGTATGGCACCATCCAATGGGCCGGGCCGTTCCTTTCATTCTTCTTTACGCCAATCATCACGCGTCTTTTAACGCCGGAGGATTACGGCATCGCCGACTACATCACAACCGTGAGTACGGCCATCGCTACCTTGGCGCTATTCGCGCTACCACAAGCTGTGGCGGCGCACTTCAACGATCAACAGGACACCACCTGGCAATCTCAACTTGCGGGGAGCGCGTTTACTATCACGGCTGTCACGGGTGTGATCGTCGGCGCTGCGATATATCTGGCGGCGCCGCTCCTGGCCGAATCCGCGCCGATAACACACGGTTATGCCTATCTCTTTCGCCTGATCGGCGTGACGCTGGTTTTCGGCTTGTGTGGCGCTGCCTTGTCGAGCGTGGCGCAAGCAGCTCTTCAGGTCCGTTGGGGGATGTTGCTCAGCGTCACCGCGATCCTGTTCACGGTTTTTGGTAACGTATTCTACATTGTCATTTTGCGCTTAGGGGTCACGGGCATGCTGCTCACACCTGTCACTCTAAGCCTTGCCACTTTTACGGTGGGCCTGCTTCTGTCCCGCCGGATGATCGGCGCACCCTCTCGAAAGATGGTAAAACTTCTGCTCAAAACTGCCGCGGCGTTGGCCCCGGCAGCCTTGGCCGCCTGGGGGTTGTTGGTCGCCGACCGTCTGATACTGGCCCAGTATGTTTCAGCTGAAGCACTTGGCCACTACGCGATCGCCAACAAGATCGCGTCGTTGCTCTATGTGCTGATTGCACCCATCTTTACCGCTTATACAGCGCTGGCGTTATCCATGCAACATGAGCCGCTGGCAAAGGAACGTTACGCCAATCTGTCACGTTATCTTATTGCAGTCGTGCTCTTTGCCGGCCTGGGGCTGGGCTTGTATGCGCCAGAAATCCTAACCATCTTCACCCGCGCGCCTTATTTACCAGCCGCTCCCTACGTCGGTCTGCTGGCTTATATGCATATTTTTGGGGCGATCAACGCGATCTTGTATACCGGCGGTCTGGCGGGTAAGCAATTCGGCGTAATCACGTGGACCGCCATTGTCGGCGTGGCTGTCAATCTTGCCATCAATTTCGCGCTAGTTCCATCTTGGGGTTTGTGGGGAGCAACCTTCGCTACATTTATCAGCTATGCAGTCTCGCCCGTACTATTATATTTCTGGTTGCGGCGACGATATTCGGTACCCTATCCCCTTGTGCGGATTACGGGAGCAGTGGCGATTCAAATCGGCCTTCTCGTGCTGGGACAAAGCATGCCGGCGTTACCTTTTCTGGCCGGCGCCGGGTTGAAACTGGTCATCCTGCTGCTGCTCTCCGTCTCATTCATCTTGTTGCGTATGATTACCCCCTACGAGATTGAGCAGACGCTTCTTTTTATACGTGCGCGTCTGGCCAACCGTAAATCCATGATCAAAAGGTAAGGAATATGTCGCTCCGTCTCTCAATTTGCATCCCCACCTACAATCGCCTAAGCGATCTAAAGACCTGTCTCGGGTTTCTAGTTCCACAGATAGCCGCTGCATCAGCCGCGGTCGTCGGAATCGTCATTGTTGACAACGCCTCTACCGATGGAACCGCAGAATTCATAGATCAGTTGGCCGCTCAACAGCCCTTCATCCGGGTGTTTCATAACCCAATCAATGTTGGGCTGGATGGTAATACAGCAAAATGCGTGGAATATGCTTGCGGGGAATACACAGCGCTGTTGTCAGACGACGACTTTTACCTTGAGGGGCAGGTCGAGAATATTCTCAAGGTCATCGCCCAGCAACCGTATGCCCTCATTCGGCTCAACTATCACACGTTTCTCGAAGACCCACACCTCCCTTATCAGACCTTCCAACCGGAAAGAGATGTATTCTTCGCACGCCCTCTCGATATGTATGATATGCGCCGTTTCCACAATGGCGGTCATTTCTCCGGCATCATCTATCGCACGGAATTGGCACAGGCAGCGCTGGCCCAGATGCTGGCCGTGGCGCCATTCTCCGTGGCAGAACGATCGCGCGGCGTGTACGGGGAGTTGGAGCGACGCATCGCCAAGATGACCACGCTTCCGGCCTACTTCATTGGCAAACGGCTTCTGGCGAATAGCATTCCCAAGGCGCTCAGCTATCCAGGGCTGGAACACGTCTGCCTGGATCACATGCGGGTTTGCCATGCCTGGTTATCTCGTGGAGTCCTTACGCCGGAAGAATACCAGGTGCAAAAGGACGTGACCATCGGCCGGTTGCCACAAATGATCGTGACCTTCACACCCGGTATGACAACAGCCAATGTTGTCCACGTGACGGCCGGTCTGAGTCAATACCTGCAGGACGACCCCAGGTATCGCTTTATTTGCCTACCGCTCCTGTACCTCGGGCGATTCCGGCTTGGCAAGGGGATTTATACGCTTGCTCACAAAGCCGCCCGTTGGGTCAAACGCACTATCCTTTACCGGCTAAAGGTTTTGGTGTTGCGTTGACGCGGATGCAGCCCACATCAGTTGTAGCAGCTCTGAAACACGATCGTGAGTATGTCTGATGCTTGAACTCATCAAAGATAACCGCTCTGGCAACCGGCTTGAACTCGTGGTGCTCACCTATAATGAGGAAGGACGCATTCGCAATATTCTCACCTGCTACTGTGACAAATGTGATGTCGTCATACTAGATGGCGGCAGCACCGATCGGACGGTGGAGATAGCGCTGCAAGCGGGCGCCACTGCCTTTCGGCGGAACAGTGAAACAATCGGCGAATCTTACTTTGCGCAGTACGTCAATGAAACGACCCGCAGCGGATTGTGCTTTTATCTTCTGGCTGATGAATATATTCCCGTGACGCAACTCAAGTTGATCGAGCAAGAGCTCAAGGAGCGCTCCGCTGCTATCCTGTGCAGCAAGGCAGAATGGATGTATGGCCGACGCATGCGGACATTCAATCACACCGAACCGCGCGGCTTTCGCACCGGAGCCGTTCGCTATAATTCCGACCGGCTACATCAAAATCTTGAAATTGCAACGGACCCCAAGCAAGTCTGTGCCCAATTATTCAGTTTGCATCACTTTCACATTTGGAGCGTGCGTGGCTCTTTTGGTAAAATCGGCCTGTATAGTGAGATTGACATTGGGCAGATGCGTCACACGAAACATCCGGTGCGCCGCTTCACGCGCCGTTACGTTGCCAGCCTGATCGGTTTCCCAATCATCAAAGTCTGGCGCGAAAGAGGGATTGGCCTACCGCGTGCCTTGTTCTGGATGTTGTTCGATCTGGCCGAATTCGCCATCGCTGCGCTCAGTTTCATCGAACAGAAATTCCTGATGAGTCCGGAAGAGCAGCTCGATCTGTATGCAAAGTTCTATTCTGGCCAGCGTCCCGTGTACCCCCAGAATGATCAGAGCCACTAACCATGAAAGAATATTTGAAACGAATCGGCCTTTGGCTGTCTCCGCGCATCGACCAGCTGCAGTACTATTTCAACTTCTTTAACTGGAAGAAGATTGACCAAACGGGGGCTGTCAACAAGCAGACGCAGATCTTGCTAGGGTTAAAGTACCGGGAACTCGTGCATTGGAACATGCCGCTTCTGTCGCTGGAAGAAGTTGAATTCAGATCGTTTTCACAGCATGGCGAGGACGGCATTCTGCTCTATCTCTTCTCTTTGATCGGAGTAACCAACAAGCGCGTGGTCGAAATCTGCGCCGGTGACGGCGTCGAATGCAATGCGGCCAACTTGATCGTCAATCATGATTGGTATGCCTGGTTGTTTGATGGGAATGCCGCCAAAATCCGAACGGGCCGCGCTTTCTATGCTCGCCACCTTAATACACTTTCGCACCCTCCCCGTTTGATCCATGCCTGGATTGATACGGAAAACGTTAATGCCCTGATCGCGGCACAGGGTATCACGGGTGAGATCGATTTGTTATCACTGGATATGGACGGCGTGGACTATTGGATCTGCAAGGCTATCACTTGCGTTATGCCCCGGGTGATCGTGCTGGAATATAATGCCCGTCTTGGACCGGAGCGTGCGCTGAGTATTCCTAATCGATCAGACTTTGTTGCCCAAGCGGGGCACTGGGGAGCATCCCTGGCCGCTTTCGTCCGGCTCAATCGGCAAAAAGGCTATCGGCTAGTGGGATGTGACCGCTCAGGGATCAATGCGTTCTTCCTCCGCACCGGCATCGCTGAAGATATCTTTCCCGAAGTGTCGCCGGAAGTGTGCTTCGCGCGCTCACGCGCCCAACAATTGTTCGAGTTGCAATCACTCCCAGCGCAGGGTCAAGAGTGGGTCGAGCTCTAATCACCCAGCCATCCTCGCTGAACGGACAGTATGACTTCGATCACGGTTGATTACACCCCCGCCATTCAGCAGCACGCCGGCATTGGCCGCTATGCCGACGAGCTAGCCCGCGCGCTAATCGCGTTGCAGCCCGACGATGACTGGCGTCTCTTTTTCGTCGATCCCGAACAACGCACGCCAGCTCCGCCGCTGAACACCCTACCGCGCACAACGCTGCGCCTTTCAAACAAACCCTGGCGTCTGCGCGTCTTGTTGTTCACTTATCTGCGCCGAAAACAAGATCACACCATCGGCGCGACCGACATCTTTCACGCCACCGATCATCTACTGCCGCACCTGTCTCACACCCGATCGGTCTTCACGCTGCACGATTTGACGGCGCTGACCTTCCCGGCCGCGCATACCCGACTCAATCGGCGCTTTTTGCAGCTGATGTTGCCGCATTTTCTGCGCGACGCCGACCTCGTCATCGCCGATTCCGCCTCGACCCAGCGCGATGCCCTGCGCCTGTACCGCCTACCGGCTGAGCGGGTACGTGTGGTTCATCTAGGCGTCGATCCACGCTTTCAACCGGCCGCGCCTGCTGCTCAAGCGCAAGTGCGAGCACGCTATCGTCTGCCCGAGCGCTTCATCTTATCGGTGGGTACGCTCGAACCGCGCAAAAATCTGATCACGCTCTTGGAAGCGTATCAGGCGCTGCGCGCACCATGTCCCGACGTGCAGCTCGTCATAGCGGGCGGACGCGGCTGGCACGACGATCCGTTTTTCAAAAGACTGCACGCGCTGGGGCTTGAGGGTTGCGTTCAACTGGTCGGGCGGGTGCCCGACGAGGATTTACCGGCCTTGTACAGCCAGGCCGAGGTCTTTGCATTTCCATCACTGTATGAAGGCTTCGGCCTGCCGGTGTTAGAAGCCATGGCGTGTGGCACCCCGGTGGTCTGTAGCAACACCTCCAGCCTCCCGGAAGTGGCGGGCGAGGCAGCCATCCAGATTGCTCCCACAGAAGTACGTGAATGGACGCAGGTCTTAGAGCAAATCAGCCATGACCCGGCCCTGCGTGCAAGCCTGCGTGAACGTGGATTAAAACAGGCCACACGCTTTACGTGGGAGGCCACCGCACGGCAAACCTACGCCATCTATCAGGAAGTGTATGCCGCCCATCGTCCTTGACGCCCGCACCGCCACCGATCACTTCCCCGGCATCGGGCGCTACGCCGTGAATCTGGCGAGTGCCTTGAAGCGCGTGTCCCCTGAACTCGATCTAGCGCTGCTGCGCGATCCATCAGCCGTGGCGCAGCGGTTGACGCTGCCTGCTCTACCCACGATCGATTGCGCCGTCTCGCCGTTCGCCCTGTCCCAGCAATGGCGCGTACGGCAGGCGCTACGTGGCATCCGCGCGATGCTGTATCATAGTCCCTACTATCTCATGCCTTACCGGCCCGGTGTAGCGGCGGTGTTTACCTGCCACGATCTTATACCTCTGATCTTTCCGCAGTATTTCAGGGCCCAGCAGCGCCTGGTCTACCGCTTCGCGCATCAACTGGCGTTGAAGACTGTGCAGCTGACGATCGCGGTGTCGCAATCGACCAAGAATGATCTGCAGCGTTTCTTCCGTGTCAACCCTGATCGGATCGTCGTCGTACACGAGGGAGTTGACGCCCATTTTCAGCCGCCGTCGCGCGCCGAAATCGATCGGGGGAAGCAACTTTACGCCCTGCCCGATCGCTACGTGTTATACTTTGGCAGCAATAAACCTCACAAGAATCTCGTCCGCTTGGTCGAAGCGTGTGCGCAATTGGGAATCGACAAACAAGATTCAGGAATTAGGTTGGTCATTAGCGGATATTGGGATCAACGTTACCCGGAAGCCAGACAAGCCGTTGAAAAATTTGGGCTGGCGGATCGCGTCCACTTCATCGGCCCGGTAAGCGAGGCCGATCTGCCCGCGCTCTACGGCGGCGCGACGGCCTTTGCATTCATCTCGGAATACGAAGGCTTTGGCCTGCCGCCATTGGAAGCGATGGCGTGTGGCACGCCCGTGATTGCAAGCAACACGTCGAGTCTGCCGGAAGTGATTGGCGATGCGGGTCTGCTGGTCGATCCGCATGACGTGAGCGCCATCACCGCTGCGCTCGTTCGAGTGGTGAACGATGCAGCTTTGCGCGCCGACCTGAAGCAGCGCAGTGTGGAGCGTGCGGCGACATTGACGTGGGAACGGGCAGCGGCGCAGACCCTGGCCGTGTACCGCGCCATCACAGGAGTATGATGACTAACCTCGATCAAGCCGATTATGCCTTTTTGCGCGACAACGCACGCGCCGGACTGGCGCTGCAATTACCAGTCTTCATCCACCTCGATCAACCCATCGGCGTGTGGAATTACATCCGGATCGCCAACGACATCGCCCGGCAGGCTGCGGGGGACATTCTCGACTGGGGTTGCGGTTATGGACAAATGACGTATCTTCTGCAACAGCGCGGCTTTCGGGTGACTTCCTTTGACATTGGCGCCCCTGACACCAACTTGCCCAACATTCCTATCTGCCGAGGTCTGACCGTTGTACGCTCACAACACCCCACGAATCTCCCGTTCGATTCGGCCGGTTTTGACGCGGTGCTCAGCTGTGGCGTGCTGGAACACGTAGATGAAGAAAGCGGTCAACCGGGCAACGAGTTAAACTCTTTGCGAGAGATCGCACGTATTTTGCGGCCGGGTGGGCAGCTGTTGATCTATCAATTGCCGCAGAAAAACGCCTGGCAGGAGGCCCTCATTCGCCGCTTCAAATTGGGCTACTCTCATTCACGCCGATACACGGCGAATGAAATCACCCAGATGCTCCACGACACGGGCTATCAAGTACAGCGTCTGCGGCGCGCGAACTTGATTCCGAAAAACTTGACCGGCATGCCGGCCGCGCTGCGGCGCATCTATAGCCGCTTCAGCCGCATCCTCATCGCGGCCGATGGTCATCTGGCACAAATACCCGGCGTCAATCAAGTGGCGGGCGTGCTGGAAATCACCGCACGCAAGACGAGCTGAGCACCAGGCGTATCCTGCACATCTATCTAGGTTACTTTCCAGCGTTGAGCCGCATTGAGAATCACGTGCGCATCTTGGCCGAGGCGCAGGTCGCGCGGCTATAGTCTACTCGACGCCAGGCGGTCAGTTGACCAAAGTTCTGACGCTGTTTATGATGCACCCATCCTTTCATTCCTGAGGAGATTCCATGCCAACCTCACTCGTTACCGGTGGCGCCGGATTCATCGGTTCACACGTCGCGGCCGAGCTGCTCAAACTCGGTCATACCGTGGTCGTCCTGGATGATCTCAGCGGCGGCTTCGTCGAAAATGTCCCGGCGGGCGCGCAATTTGTCGAAGGTTCGATTCTGGATGTCGCTTTAATCGATCAACTATTCGCGGCCCACGCGTTCGACTATGTTTATCATCTGGCCGCTTACGCCGCCGAAGGCTTGAGCCACTTCATTAAACGCTTCAACTATCACAACAATCTCATCGGCAGCGTCAACCTGATCAACGCCAGCGTGAACCACGCGATCAAAGGCTTTGTCTTCACTTCGTCGATTGCGGTCTACGGCAGCGCGCCACTACCGATGACCGAGGATACCCTCCCCCAGCCCGAAGATTCCTACGGTATTGCCAAATATGCCGTGGAACGTGAGCTGCGCGTCAGCCATGAAATGTTCGGGCTGGATTACGTGATCTTCCGCCCGCACAACGTCTATGGCGAGCACCAAAACATTGGCGACCGCTACCGCAATGTGATCGGCATTTTCATGAATCAGCTCATGCAAGGGCAGCCGCTCACCGTCTTTGGCGACGGCGAACAGAGCCGCGCCTTCAGTTACATCGCCGATGTCGCGCCTATCATCGCTCGATCGGTTGAGGTGCCCGCGGCGCGCAATCAAATCTTCAATATCGGCGCGGACACGCCGTACTCGGTCAACCATCTCGCCGCGGTGGTCATGGAAGCCATGGGCATTCACCTGGCGCTGAATCACTTGCCGGCGCGCAACGAAGTCGTGCACGCTTATTCGGATCACAGCAAGGCCCAGCGAGTGTTTGGGACCCAATCGCCCGTGACACTGGAAGAAGGCATTGCGCGCATGGCTGCCTGGGCCAGGGCTGCCGGACCGCGTCACAGCCGCTACTTTGGCGAAATCGAAATTACCCGGAACCTGCCGCCCAGTTGGGTGCAGCGCTAAGCGGCGTATTCATGTATCTACTCAGCTGTCGTCATTGCGAGCGCTTCCCAGCGAAACAATCTCCCGCGTCGGGCCGAGATTGCTTCGTCGCACGCCTTGTCCGCAAAGCGGAGGCGCGCCTGGCGACTGCGCTCCTCGCAATGACGGCTGATCTGAAAATGCTCACAGCCCTCGTCCCGAGGGCGTTCCCCGAGGACGGGGAGCGAAGCGTTTTCATGCTGTGTGGTGAACACAGTTCATGGGGTCTGAGCAGTAACGTCTATCAGCTAAAGCCGGACGTTACCTGCCAATGAACATTCTCCACATCTACAAAGATTACTACCCCGTCCTGGGGGGCATCGAAAACCATGTGCGCATCCTGGCTGAGGCACAGGCGGCACGCGGCCATGCGGTCACCGTTCTTGTCGCAAATCCAGCGCGGCACACGACCAGTGAGACGCTGAACAGGGTGCGCGTGATCAAAGCAGCACGCTGGGCGACCGTTGCGTCGACGCCGATCAGCCCCGCGCTGTTCTGGCAGGCAGCGCGCCTCAAGGCCGATGTGGCCCATTTGCATTTTCCACATCCGCCCGGCGAAGTGGCCAACTGGCTCTTCCATCCGGCCCGGCGCACGGTGATTTCGTATCACAGCGATGTGGTACGGCAAGCCGGTATTCTGCGCTTCTACAAGCCATTGCTGAAGCGGGTGCTCAAACGCGCCGATGCCATCGTCTACGGCAGCCCGCCGATGAAGAACAGTGTGTATTTGCAGCCACATCAGAGCAAATTGCACCTCATTCCGTATGGCATTCCGCTCGATCGATTTTTGCAGGAACCCACCGACACTGAAATTGATCGCGTAAAATCACTGTATCCTTCAACCAGCGTCGCGTTGCCCAAGTTGTTGTTCGTCGGCCGCTTGCGTTATTATAAAGGCTTGAACGTCTTAATCGATGCGCTACCCGCTATTCAAGCGCAATTGCTGATCGTCGGCGTGGGGCCGCTGCAAACCGCATGGCAGGCGCAGGCCCGATCGCGCGGCGTAGCCGATCGGATTGCGTGGCTGGGCGAGGTCCCCGATGCGGATCTGCCGGCGCTTTATCATCTATCCGATTTATTTGTTTTGCCCGCCACGCATCCCAGCGAAGCCTTTGGCCTGGTGCAGGTGGAAGCGATGGCCAGTGGCATCCCCACCATCTGCACCGAACTGGGCACCGGGACATCCTGGGTCACAGTCGATGGACAGACAGGCTATGTCGTGCCTCCGAACGATTCGCTCGCCCTGGCCGAGAAGATCAATCGGTTGTTAGCTGAACCCGATCGGCGGCGCGCGATGGGTGCGGCCGCCCGGCAACGCGCGCAGAACGAATTTGCCGTCGAGCGTCTGATCGAGCGTGTCGACGCGCTGTATCAAACTTTAATCTCTCACTAATTCCTGGACGGCGGCAACCTATGGTATGATTGCGCGCGGTCTGCGGCGCGCGTTAGTTCCAGGCGCCAGATCTTGCTCAGTACCAGCATTGGATTTCGTCCAAATTGCTGTGACGAAAATGAAAGAAGAAAAAGCTATGCCGAAATATACAAGCCAAATTGAATCGAAAGATAGTGCAGAAAGAGCAAATAGGCTCATCGCTGATTTTCTTACTAAACAAGGATATAAGCCCAATAAGCAGGGCACTGAATGGCGAAAAGGCTTTATGCCGGTTAAATTTGTACGTTATGCGTATACTCAAGGAATCATTGATATTGAGGCCTGGAACTATTTTGGCCCTTATGGCTTGGGCGGTCTTTTAATGTACTTCATCGGGGCTCGCGAGCTTCAAGTGCTCCTAGAAGACTTAGAGCGACTCCTCACTGAAGAATCTTCTCTAAATGCAGGCGCTTCGTTCGTTTCCGGCCCATCCACGACGGATGGTACCGAGCAGTTTGAAGGGGTCGATGACAAGCAGCAGATACCCTCGCGAACGTCGCGTCGGGGCGAATCTGCGCGGCTACTGAATCAGAGAGTCAGCATGACCCATTCAAGCCGCTTAAGTGCATTCTGCGATAAAGTCATCGAGGCCGGTTGGCTGGCGGCGGTGATTCTGGCGCCGCTGTTCTTCGACGTCTACTCTAGCCGCGTCTTCGAGCCGGACAAGATCACGCTGGTGCGGTCGCTCGCGTTGATCATGGTGGGCGCGTGGATCATCAAATGGCTGGAAGAGCGCCGCGCGCTGCGCACCGGCGCCGATCGGGTCACGTGGCGCACCCCGTTGATGCTGCCGACGCTGCTGTTTATCGGCATTTACCTCCTCTCGTCGCTGCTCTCCGTCGTGCCGCGCGTCAGCCTCTTCGGTTCGTATCAGCGCTTGCAGGGCTTTTATTCGATGTTGTCGTACATCGTGATCTTCTGGATGATCTTGATGAACATGCGGCGGCGCGAGCAGCTGGAGCGCATCGTCACCGTCGTCGTGATTACCAGCCTGCCCATTGCTTTCTATGGCTTGATTCAACATGCCAATAAAGATCCGCTGCCATGGGGCGGCGATGTAACGCAGCGCGTAGCCTCCAATATGGGCAACGCCATTTTCGTAGCGGCATACTTGATCATGGCTTTCTTCCTGACGCTAGGCCGTCTGGTGCAAAGCTTCCAGGTGATCCTGACCGAGAAAGAATCGCGCATCTCCGACATTCTGCGCGCCAGCGTGTATCTCTTTGTGGCTGCGCTGCAACTGATTGCTTTTGCCTTTGCCGATAGCCGCGGCCCGCTGCTGGGCTGGCTGCCCGGCATGTTCATCTTTGCGCTGGTCGGCTTGCTCTTACTGCGCGTCTCACTGCACACTCAAGCGGATGAAACCACGGCCGCACCATCGACCGACACCAATGGCTCGGCCACAGCCCGTTACCCGATCACGCTTCTTGACGTACTCAAGGCCATGATCCTGGCGGGTATCTGCGGTATCACCGCCTACGTTGGCTACAGTCTGGTCCCCGTGATATTTCCCGAACCCAAAATTACCATGCGCGTCGTCGTCGCCTTGCTTGGCGGATTACTCCCATTGTTGGCAGCGGTCGGCATTCGCCGCACGGCTGCGCGCTGGGCCTGGGCTTCGTGGATTTTCTTCTCACTCCTACTGGCAGTCAGCCTGTTTGTCATTAACCTCTCGACCATTCCACAGGTGGTTGAACTGCGACAAAGCGGCGCTTTCGGCAGGCTCGCCTCGCTCTTCGAGTCGGAAGGCGGCACCGGCAAGGTGCGTACGCTGATCTGGGAAGGCGCGGCGAAGTTGGTTCTGCCGCATGAGCCGCTGCAATTCCCGGATGGATCGCAAGATAATCTCAATGTGCTGCGCCCACTGATCGGCTATGGACCGGAGTCCATGTACGTCGCGTACAACCGCTTCTATCCGCCTGATCTGGCGCACTACGAAGCGCGCAACGCCTCACCCGATCGATCACACAATGAAACCTGGGACTCGTTCGTCAACACCGGCGCGATCGGCTTTGTGCTGGAACAATTCTTATTCCTCAGCGCGTTCTTCTTCGCGTTGAAGTTCATCGGCTGGATTCCGAGTCGGCGAGCCGCAACTTTATTGATTGGGCTGCTCGTCGGTGGGGGTATCTTGGGCACGATCGGCCTGTATCTCTTCAAAGGCATCAACTTCGTCGGGACCGGCTGGCCTGGTGGTGTGACTGCTGGCATCGTCATCTATGTCGTTGCCTTCGCGCTGTTCCATTTCCAGGTGTCGCGGCAAGTCTATGCTTTGATCGCCGCCATCCTGATCGCTATACTCGATCTGGCCGTATTCAGTGTTGTCTACACCTCGTCTCAGCTGATGCTCGCCCTCGTGGGCGCGACCATTGCAGGGGCGCTGGCCTTTGGCGTGCTATATGGGATAGGCCGCTACGTCTTCGGTCCAACGGCGGGACACGCCATCCAAATGAGCGGACATATCTTTATGATTGTGGCCCTGTTCGGCGCGATTCTGGCGCACTATCTGGAAATCAGCCTGGCCGGAATCGCCATTGCCTCAACCCGCACCTATTTCTGGACTTACGCGGGATTGCTGGTGGTGTTGGGCCTGCACTGGGTTCCGGCGGAAGATGAAGAAACCCGACCGGTTCCGGCCCCCACCCCGGCTCCTGTAGCGGAGATGACGTCGACCCACATCAACAAGAAGAAAGTTCGCCGCACGGCGATGACGCCGGCCAAGCAGCAGAAGCGCGATAGCCTCAGCAACTGGTCGGCCTGGCTGGGGCCGGTGCTGGCCTTAGCGCTGGCCTGTGCGTTGATCCTCGGCACGTTGGGATTTTCCTTCATCAATGTGGCGCCCGGTGCGCGTCCGGCCAGCGGCGCGGCGCAGCTGATCTGGAACTCATTGACAATCCGGCCTTATCAAAACAATGAAGTGTCCTATGGCACCCTGTTGATGTTCGCCGTCACGTGGTTCTTTGCCGGGCTACTGACGCTGACCGAATTGCGCCGCCGCAATGTGATTCCGGCGCGCGATATCTGGATCGCCGCCGCGCTCTACTATGGCGTATCCATCAGCGTGGCTTTGCTCTACTGGCTCATCCACGCCTCACAGATCATGTCCTTCAGCAGCATGGTGTCGCAAGCGCAGGTAACCAGCTTGCAACAATTGGCCCAGCGATCGCAGCAATTGGTGGCCTTCGCCGATGCCATCTCCAATGTGCTGACGATGTTCTACCTCTTCGTGGCGATCATCCTGTTTAGCCTGGCTGGCACGCTGATGTTGGAAGTGCGCGATCGGCTGACGAAATTCGCCGGCGACTGGGGCGGGCTGGCGGCCATCCCGATCAGCTTGATCGTGCTCATCGGCATTACTTCGACCAACCTGAATCCGGTGCGCGCCGACATTGTCTACAAACAGGCCGAAGCCATTCGCAACAGCGGCCAACTGGACTTAGCGGTGGCGCACTTCAAACGCGCGCGCGAGTTGAATCCCACCGAAGATTTCTACGACCTCTGGCTGGGTGCGGCCTTCCTGGACAAAGCGAATAACAACCTGCAAACGCCGTCGATCTTGACAAACGTCAATAACGTCGACAGCCTGTTGGGCCTAACTTTTGAACAGACCTACCAGCTCAACCAGGCCGATACGCTCACGGCTGCGCAGATCGTGCTGGAATATGCGCGCAACTTGAATCCGCTCAACACCGATCACTCGGCCAACCTGGCACGCCTGCATCGCCGCTGGGCTGATTTGAAGGCCAGCGATCCGGCGGCCCGCCAAAAAGAGTTGGAAACTGCGGCCGAGTATTACCGGCAGGCCACTCAACTTAGCCCAAATAACGCGCAGCTCTGGAATGAGTGGGCGCTGGTGACCACCGCCATGTCCGATCTGGCCCGCAGCGCTACCGACCCGATCAAAGCCGACGCTTATCTGGCAGACGCTCAGGCCAAGTTGGACCACTCGTTGGAATTGGATGCGCTCTACGATCAGACTTACATGATCCGCGGCCAATTGTTCCGTGCGCAAGGCAAAAATGACGAAGCCCAGAAGATGTTTGAAGAAGCCAGTAAGTTGAATGGCGGTAATCTGGATGCCTACGGCAACACGATCGATCTGCTGCTACAACAGCAGAATTACACGGATGCCGAAAAAATCTCACTGGACTTCCTGGCACAGAATCCAGATTCGTTGGCTGTGCTGCGCACCCTGGCACGCAACATCTACTACCAACAGCAGCGGCTGCCCGAGGCCATCGCCACGATGGAACGCGTTCTCCAGATCGGCCAGAATGACGGCAGCCACTGGGAAGACCAGCGTGTCATGGCAATTTTACTGGCGCAAGTCGGACGCCTGCAGGAGGCGCTGCCGCTGGCGCAAGCCGCGCTGACGGCCGCACCGCAAGATCAGCAAGCAGGCATTCAGGGTCTCATCGATCAATTGCAGGCCCAGTTGGGCATCAGCCCACAGCCGACCCAGACCCTGCCTTTTGCACAGCCAACTCCGGCGCCATAACGGTCATAGCCACCGGGCGAGGGCGCTAGACTCTCGCCTGGTCGTCATCCTTTCCGCGGCGAAAAAAACGCACTAGTGGTGAATCGCCCATGATCGTACCCATCCTTGTCTTTATTGGAGCGCTGCTGATAGCCATTGCGGCTACACCGGTCGCGCGCCGGATCGCGCCTAAACTGGGCGTCATGGATCAGCCCAATCCGCGCAAGGTGCACGCCCGCCCCATGCCGTTGTTGGGCGGAGCAGCAATTGTAGTGGCCAGCTTATTGACCCTGTTGTTGTTGCGCGACCGCTTTGAGATTCAACAGCTGGGCAGCATCCTGCTCGGCGCAGCCCTGGTAGCGCTCATGGGTTTCTACGACGATCGCTGGGGATTGCGGCCCAGTTTGAAGTTGATCGGCCAGATTGTCGCGGCCGGTATTCTGATCTTCTCCGGCGTCAAAGTCACCGCCCTGCCCGCAGAATGGATAAATGTCACGGTCACGCTGTTGTGGGTGGTCGGTCTGACCAACTCGCTGAATCTGCTGGACAACATGGATGGTTTGTCGAGTGGCGTGGCCGCCGTGTGTGCCTCATTCTTTGTGGTGATGGCGGCGATGAGCGGCCAGATCTACGTCGGGGCTTTGGCTGCCGCGCTGCTCGGCGCGACGCTGGGCTTCCTCGTTTACAACTTCAACCCGGCCTCGATCTTTATGGGCGACACAGGCAGCATGTTTTTGGGCTTCATGCTGGCCGCCATCGGCATTAAGCTGCGCTTTCCGGATAACGTGCCGTTTGTGACGTGGATGGTGCCCATCATCGTCATGGGCATGCCCATCTTCGATACGACGCTGGTCTTCATCTCGCGCTTGCGGCGCGGCAAAAACCCGCTGACCACCCCGGGCAAAGATCACGTCTCGCATCGCCTGGTTAAGTTGGGTTTCACCACGCGCGAAGCAGTGATGGCGCATTATCTCATCAGCGGTGCGTATGGCATGGTCGCCATTCTCGTGACGCAAGCTATTGTACTGGAAGGTTATCTGCTCGGCGGCGCTGCGGCGCTGGTCTCGTTGTACGGCCTGTGGTTCTTTGAATTCAAGCAGAAACGTGACGCTAGCCCGGCGGTGCCCCAGCCGCCTTCCTCATGACCACTCCTGATGCTCCGCGCACCTCGCGCCGCATTCAAATTCTGCTGTTGATCCTGGCCGTTGGGATCAGCCTCGCGATCGTGTGGTTCACCAATCGCTATCAGGAAGAACTGCGCAATCTGGGCAACTACGGCTACCTCGGCCTGTTTGTGATCAGCCTCATCGGCAACGCCACATTGATCATTCCTGCGCCGGTCTTCGTGGTGGCGTGTGCCGCGGGGGTGATCTACGGCCCGATCGGGGTGGGCCTCGTCGCGGGCCTTGGCTCAGCGCTGGGCGAACTCACCGGCTATATGGCAGGGGTGGGCGGCACGGCCTTGCTTCCGCAGGGCCAACGCTACGAACAACTCCAGCGCTTCATGCAGCGGCATGGCATGTTGGCGATCTTTCTCCTCGGCGCGATCCCCAATCCCATCTTCGACGTGGGCGGCCTCATCGCTGGAGTGCTGCGCATGAAAGTGTGGAAGTTTATCTTGGCGGGGTGGGCGGGCAAGGCCATTCGGTTGTCGCTAACCGCGTGGGCGTGCCAGAGTGGATTGCCACTGCTGGAACAACTCTTCAAGTGAGGCCGCTGGTGGTACAATCCAATCACCTCGCACCAAATGCAGAAATGAGGTGGACTATGCTGCAAACTTACGAAGCGGTTGTTCAACGCGGAAACATTCAGTTGCCTGCTGATGTTCCTGATGGCACGCGGGTCTTTGTCACCATTGTGCCCGCCCTGCTGGAAGAACGACAGGCGCGCCGCAAGGCGGCTCGCTGGCTGGCCGAAAATGTGGGAGATATGCTAATGCCTGGTTCCGCCACATTAGTTCGAGGTGAAGATCGCTACGTGTGGCGTTTCCCTGTGTTAATCGGCTCGCTGTTTGAAGACCCGCGCGGGCCGCTTGGCGCCATAGATGTTGATGCGCAAACTGGCAGTGTTTTGGCAGCACCGACGCTCTCTGACGAGTTAATTCGTAATGCCGAAAATCTTGGCAGTGCCTCATCGCCAGCAGGAAATTAAGGCCGGCTGTCTGCCTGCTTGCGCACAAATGGCATTGGCTTACTGCGGTATCGAGCATCCGCAAGCTGAGTTGTCGCGCTTGCTCGGCACACGCCCGGACATCGGCACTCCTCACTCGCGAATCACTCGCTTACGATCTGACTCAATTCAGGTCGTTTACCAAGAGGCCAATGGCCTAGCTGATCTTCGTGATTGGCTGAACCGCGACTTGCCGATTATCGTCTTTGTTCAAGCCAGCGAATTGCCGCACTGGCGAATTCGATCGCAGCACGCCGTCGTGGCAGTTGGCATCGATCAAGATGCGGTCTATGTGCTCGATCCAGGCATTACCGCGCCGGTCATCGCTATACCTCTCGACGATTTTCTGCTGGCCTGGGAAGAAATGGATTTGACTTACGCCGTCATTGCCAAACGTTAAGACCTCGGCTATAATCCGCGCACACAACTGAATCAGCATGACGTTGATCGAGAGGAGTAGGCGCGAACCTCTTGCCAGAGATTGAAGGTCACCGGCTGCGAGCCTTCATCAAGCAGAAGCGCCGAACGTCGCTCGGGAGTCGATTGAAGAATGTAAGGCAATATGACATCTTGCCCTACTACTAGATCAATCCGGGGTCGCCCGTTAGCGCGAAATGAGTGTGGCAACGAATGCACAACGAATAAACGGATTACGACGGTCGGCACATTCGTTTATCCGGTGTTTATTCGCTGCCGAATCAAGGTGGTACCACGGAAGCCGTTTTCGTCCTTGTCAACGAAGACGGCTTTTTGTTCGTAATGAGTAACGAGTAATGAGTAACTCACTCATCACTTATTACTCGTTACTGGTTACTCGTTATCTTTGAGGAGATAGAGAATGTCTGAAACAACAATGCCCAAGACTTACGACTTCGCCGCTACCGAACAACGCCTGTATGACTGGTGGTGGAAGAACGGCTGGTTCAAGCCCGAAGCCGCGCGCGATCAAAGCGCGGAACCGTTCGTGATTTCGATCCCGCCGCCGAACGTGACGGGCGAACTCCACTGGGGCCACGCCATGTTCGTCAGCGTGGAAGACTTGATGATCCGCTATGCGCGCATGCAGGGCAAACGCGCGCTGTGGGTGCCCGGCATGGATCACGCCGGCATCGCCACGCAGTTGCAAGTGGAAAAACTCTTGCGCTCGCAGGGCCTCAGCAAGGACGAGCTGGGCCGCGAAGAATTCGTGAAGCGCGTGTGGGAGTGGAAAGCCAAATACGGCGGCATCATCCAGACACAGATTCGCCGCCTGGGCGCGTCGTGCGATTGGGATCGCGAGCGCTTCACGCTCGACAATGGTCTCAGCCGCGCCGTGCGCGAAGCCTTCGTGCGCCTGTACGATCAAGGCTTGATCTATCGCGGCACGCGCCTGGTGAACTGGTCGCCGGGCCTCAAGACCGCCGTGTCCGACATCGAAGTGGAATACAGCGAAGAAGACGCCACACTGTACTACTTCAAATACTACATCAAAGACACGGATGGCTACCTGCCTGTGGCGACGATCCGCCCCGAAACGATCCTGGGCGATACCGCCGTGGCGGTGCACCCTGAAGATGAGCGCTACAACTGGCTCATCGGCAAGACCGCCATCGTGCCAATCATCAATCGGGAAATTCCGGTCATCGGGGACGAGAAGGTCGATCGAGCATTTGGCGGCGGCGCGCTGAAGATCACGCCCGGCCATGATCCGATCGATTATGAGATCGCCCAACGGCATCACCTGCCCATCATCAACATCCTTGCGCTCGATGCGCAGATCAACGAAAATGGCGGGCCGTATGCGGGTCTCGATCGCTTTGAGGCGCGCCAGAAATTCTGGGCCGATATGGAAGCGGCGGGTCTGACGATCAAGACCGAGCCGTATCACACCAGCATTCCACGCGCGCAGCGCGGCGGCGAAATCATCGAGCCGCTGATGTCGACGCAGTGGTACGTGAAGATCAAGCCGTTGGCCGAGAAAGCCTATCGGGCGGTGGAGAGCGGCCAGATCAAGATCATTCCAGAACGGTTCGAGAAGGTGTATTACAACTGGATGGATCCGGAGAACATCAAGGATTGGTGCATCAGCCGCCAGTTGTGGTGGGGGCATCGCATTCCGGTGTGGACGTGCGAGAAGTGCGATCACGAATTTGCGGCGCGTCTCGATCCGGCCGAATGCCCCAAGTGCCACAGTCATCACCTGCGGCAGGAAACCGACGTGCTCGATACGTGGTTCTCGTCGGGGCTGTGGCCGTTCAGCACGCTGGGCTGGCCCGATGAAACGCCCGACCTGAAGACGTATTATCCGACCAGCGTGATGGAAACCGGTTACGACATTTTGTTCTTCTGGGTGGCGCGCATGATCATGCAGGGCCTGGAGATGACGGGGCAGCCGCCGTTCCACACGGTGTATCTGCACGGCATCGTGCGTGACGAACATGGCCGGAAGATGAGCAAATCGCTCGGCAACGCACTCGATCCGATTCCGCTCCTGGATCAATTTGGCACCGATGCGTTTCGCTTTACCATTTTAACGGCGGGCACGGCCGGCAACGATCTCAATCTGGGCGTGGGCCGCATCGAATCGAATCGCCATTTTGCGAACAAGATCTGGAACGCGGCGCGCTTTGTGATCTCGAATCTGGAGAGCGTGGATCAGCCATCAGGGATCGAGGATCAACTAGCGGAACTTGAACAACTAACGGCAAACGATCAGTTACTCGTTACTCGTTACTCGTTACCCGATCGCTGGATTCTGTCCCGCATGAATGCCACCATCGCCAATGTGACACGCTTGATGGATAATTACGAATTTGGCGAAGCCGGACGCCAGGTGTATGAATTCCTGTGGGGCGAGTATGCCGATTGGTACATCGAGATGTCGAAGATCCCGCTGAATTCCGGCGATCCGCAGGCGCAGGCGCGCACGGCGGCGGTGTTGGTGCACGTGCTCGATCGAACGCTGCGCCTGTTGCATCCGTTCATTCCGTTTGTAACGGAAGAAATCTGGCAGAACCTGAAGCAGGCAATCGGCCACACATCCTGGGGCGAGGCGTTGATCATCGCCGCGTGGCCTGAGCCTGGCCCGATCGATCTCTCAGCCGAAGCGGACATGACTTTGCTGATGGACGCCATCCGCGCCATTCGCAACGCCCGCGCCGAGCGCAATGTGGAAGCGGGCAAGAAACTCGCCGTGATGATCGCGTCGACCGAGAAGGCCGAACTCTTCGAGACTCAGCGGGCCGAGTTGGCCTTCCTGGCGCGGCTCGATCCCGATGCGCTGTACGTGACCGATCGGTTGAAGGCTGAGCCGCAGGGCGCGCTGCCTATCGTGCTGGGCAGCGCGACGATCTACCTGCCCCTCGCGCAGATGATCGACCTCGCCGCCGAGCGCGAACGACTGGGCAAAGAGATGAAGGACATGGCGGCGCAGATCGAGCGGATCACGAAGTTGCTCTCCAGCGACTTCGCCAACAAAGCGCCCGCGAATGTGATCCAGAAAGAACGCGACAAACTGACGGATTTTCAGACTAGAGCCGAGAAGTTGAGAGAGCAGATCGAGCGGTTGGGGTAAGACAACAACGGATTGAGAAAGGAACGGATTTAATCCGCTTGTTCCTCAATCCGTTGCTGTGTTTTAGGCGCGCTATGCTGCGCGCCTGCTGACTCCTGCGAGGGTTCACCAGCCTTCGCAGGAGTTTTGTTAGTGACCCCATGCTATAATGATCACAGAGTCATAGGGAACAGATGAGAGGTGAGCCTTGTTGACAACGCAAGTGACACTGACCAATCAACACGAGGCGCATGTCGTCGAAGAACCGATTGCAGAAGCGTTTGAGGATCTGACGGACGCCGCCTCAAGCAGCCTCGATTTCTGGAGCAATCCGTTCGATGACGAAGATTGGAACAATGCCTGAGCAAGGCGACATCGTGCTCATCTCCATTCCGTTTACCGATCTATCCGCGCAGAAGCGGCGGCCTGTGATTGTCGTCTCTAACGACGACTATAACCGGCAAGGTCTGGACATCGTGGTAGTTGCCATGACTTCCAATCCGATTGCGGGAAGGTACACTTTCACGATTTCCTCTTCTAATCTGGAAAGTGGCAAACTTAATCGGCCGGGCCAGGTGCGCGTCGACAAGCTATACACGCTGTCACAGTCGATCGCCGTCAAGACCTTTGGGCGAGTCGATGTTGCGACCCTCGATTACATTCGTGGCCTGCTACGCAACTTGGTGGCTAAAAGCCTTAACTTTGCCAACAAAGCGCCCGCGAACGTCGTGCAGAAAGAGCGCGATGAACTGACTGCCCCCTAATCCTCTCTCCTAACGATGCGAGCAAAAGCATCGTTAGGAGAGGGGCATGTCACTCCAGCAAAAACCTCCTCATCTCCTCAAAAACAAATTCTTCCTGCTTGATGAAACAGTAGTGATGTCCCCTCGGTATTTCTACAATCTTGGCGTGCGGCACCGTGTGGCGGTACTGCTCAATCCACTCCTCGAGCCAGGGTTTGCGCACTATGTCGAAAAATTCGATCACCTGTGCTTGCTGCTCGCCCGACATGAAACCGGCGGACAGATAGGTGGCGCTGTCCACCAGTGCGAAGAAGCTGAGCACCGGCGCCCGGATCTTCGAATCCTCCGGGCTGTAGCTGTCCAACGTGTCATGCAGCGCTTTGCCAATCGCATCTGACATCTTATCCACCACCTTGCCCTCAGGTGTGAATTTGACCGAATGGATAACCTCTTCGTCCAGCACTTCGCCCCAAATTGCCGCCAGAGCGGGGTAGGCGCGCTTGATGGAGGCCGTATAGTCTTCGATGGTATAGTAGTCAGCGTTTGCGCCCGGCACTTGAATGTGCGGCAAAGGGTTCTTCGCCTGCATTGCTTTGAAGGCAGACGAGGCGCGATCAAAGGCCGCATCCAAGAACACGACTTTCAAAACGCGCGCAGGATGCAGCGCCGCAAAGTGACTGAGCTCGATGCCCGCCAGCGAGTGCCCGGCCAAGACGACCTGATCGATCTTGAGGGCGTCCATGAATTGCCGGACATCTTCGGTCAGCGTATCGATGTCATAGCCGGTTTCAGGATAATCGGATTCGCCGTGCCCGCGGCGAGTGAGTGCGAGGACGTGGAATTGATCGACAAAGCGCAGCGCGAATCGATCGAAGATGTGGGCGGTGCAGCCCAGGCCGGCCAGAAATAGGAGCACTGGCCCGTTGCCGCCCCAATCCAGATAATGCAGGCGGATGCCGTTTACATTCACGAAATCGCTTTGATGTGGTGATGTGTCCAAAATGTGCCTCCTGAGTTCATGTGAATATTCTGTTGTTGCAGTCGTGCCTGTCGGGTGCGGCTGGCGCTTAGCGCCTACTCGGGCCTGCCACCTGGCTGTGACAACATGGCTTCTCTAGCCCTGGCAATCGCTTCTTTAAGTTCAGGTAGAACACCCAGTTGTTGCCACAGCCACATCCGATCCATGATGTCCCACACCTCCGCGATCCTGCCATTTGCGACACGGAATATATTGATGCCAGAATTGGTCACTTGCTTGTACGTGGGTGGCAGACCGGCCAACTCGCCTTGATGGGTGCCCTGACTTGACCAGCGCACCATGACGCGATCGCCTTCAGCGATCATGTCCTCGATGGTCATGTTCCAGCCGCCCATGATCCTTTTTTGGCTTTCAAACGCGACCTTCTCGCTTTCGGGATCAGATTCCACCGTTTGAGGAGTAACGCTCGCATGCATGATGGTGTGAAATTGGAAACGGGGCGCAAAGATTTCAGCGCAGGCAGCGGGATTGAATGGCACATCTTCAAAATAACGACGAACAAGTTTCTTATTGTCTTCAATAGACATGGTGTTGTATCTCCTCGATGATCTGCGCAGCAGGACTCGTTGTATGAATGGTGTTCTTCGGGCGGCACGCCTCGTTGCTTTGGACATCATACTACGTGTTGACCGGCGAGCGCTCATATATCTCATCGATTTTCTTCATTTGGTCGTTGCTCAACAGACCGAATTCCATCGCCCTGATATTCTCCTTCACCTGCGCGATACTCTTGAAGCCGGGAATCGGAATAGTTCGATCGCTGCGTGTCCAGATCCAGGCCAGGGCGATCTGAGGCAGTGTTCGCAGGTCGCCGGCAGCGACCAACAGCTTGCGCACCGCCTCGGCACGTTGAAGGTCTTGCGCGGGCCGTTCCGCTCGCAGATCCCAACTGTGCCGCACATCGTTGTCCGGGAATGCCGTCTGGGCGTTGAACTTGCCCGTCAGCATGCCCATGCCGAGAGGCGTACGGTTGATACTGGCCAGATCGTGTTCCTCACAGATCGCCAGTATTTGGTAGCTATCCAGCATTTGAGGCATGGCGTATGACATATTTAGCCGATGTTGAATGGCTGTGCAATGTTGACCCTGCGCGAACACCCGTGCCCCTTCGGGATTATCGGTGCTCCAGCCATACCAGCGGATCTTGCCCTCAGCCACCAAAGTCTCCAGCACGTCGCGTACCTCAGCCGCTTTCTCCAGTGGGCAATCGTCCTTATGAAACTGGTAGAGGTCGATGCAATCTGTCCCCAAGCGGCGCAGGCTATCTTCACACTCCTGACGAATTCGGGGAACCACCTCCTCGGTTTCTGAGACGATGCGGTTCTCTTCGTCAACCACGTAGCCGAACTTCGTTGCGAGAATGACTTTGTCGCGCCGGTCCGCAATCGCCTGGGCAAGGATGCGCTCGCTGTGCCCGCACCCGTAGTTGGCGGCGGTATCAAAGAAATTGATGCCCGCATCAAGCGCGTAGTGAATGGCGCGGATCGATTCCGCGTCATCGACTTGCCCCCAGCCAACAGGTTCCTTGCGGCCATCTGCTTCCAGCCAATCCCACGGTCCGCCGATCGCCCAACAGCCCAGACCCATCGCGCTCACTTCCAGATTGCTGCGTCCTAAACGTCGCTTGAACATCGTGCCTCCAGAGTTGATATGGATTTGCAAATAAGCAAGGCAATGCCTGATGCTTCAGTGCCGAAGGGAGGAATGCTTACCGGGGACAATCTATCAAAAATGGAAGCAAAATAAATCAGCCGAGAGGCTGATTTATTGCTTGACAAGGTGTGGTAAGATAAGGGTAGAAATTGAAGAGAGGTTGCCTCCTCCCAATGCGACGCGCCCCATATCACCATGGGGCGCGTCGCATGTTTTATGGATGGGCATAAGACTGGCCTGTGTGCCTCGTCTGCCAACGTATCTATATGACCCTGCCCTCGATGAACTATCCACAATGCTGGTGTGCTACAATCGCCCGAGAAATCCTTTCATCAAGCGATCATCATGCGCAAGTTCTTCAAACGTCTCCTCATCACCCTGCTCCTCCTTGGCGCGATCGGCGCGGCGATCGTCGTGGTCTTCAACGCGTGGCTGCATGCCGCTTACGCTTCACGCGTGTATGCTTCGATCGACGAGGTGCCGCCTGACGAAACGCCGCGGATTGCCATCGTCTTCGGGGCCGGGCTAACCCGATCGGGTGAGCCGACCCCGGCACTCTACGATCGCGTGGCAACTGCGTTCGATCTTTACCAACGCGGGCTGGTCAACAAACTGCTCCTCACGGGCGACAATCGCTTCGCCGATTACAACGAACCGGAAGCGATGCGGCGCACGGCGGTGAAGTTGGGCGTGCCGGATGAAGACCTCGTGCTCGACTATGCCGGCCGCCGCACTTACGATAGTTGTTATCGCGCCAGCGCCATCTTTGGCGTAAATCATGCTATACTTGTGACGCAAGCGTTTCATCTCGATCGCGCCTTGTATTTGTGCGACACGTTCGGTATTGAGAGTGTGGGTGTAGTGGCCGATCGGCGCGACTACACCGCCAGCTCGCAAATGTGGTGGTCGCTGCGCGAAGCCGCCGCCACTACCGCCGCGTGGATCGATGTGAACGTGACCCGGCCCACTCCCGTGTTGGGTGACCCGCTTCCGATCGAGAACTAAGACCAATACTGAGCTGAAAATGCTCGCAGCCCTCGTCCCCGAGGGCGTTCCCCGCAGACGGGGAACGGAGCATCTTCATGATTTGTGGTGAACGCGGCTTCATGATGTCTGTCTAGTTAGTGCTTCCCAGCCGCGCGCATCGCGGACGCGGTAGGATCGCCCGCGCGGACGCGGGCGGAGAGCCTTATCTAAATAGTATTGGAACTAAGACCTTAACGGAACCCTCGCAAGGCGGCGATTGACTCATGGACGCGAAAGACCTCATCGGCCAAGGCATCATGGCAGCCAAGCGCGGTCTGAACGAAAAGGCCCGCGAGATGTTCAATCTCGCGCTCGTCACCGAACCGCGCAGCGAGAACGCCTGGCTCTGGCTCAGCACGGTGGCCGTCGACGACGCCGAAAAAGAAGATTGCCTGCGCCAGGTCCTCGCGATCAATCCCAACCACGCCAATGCCGCCACCGAATTACAGAAACTCGGCGAGAAACGGCGCACGGTTCTAGCGGCTCAGATCGCGGCGCTCGCCGCCGCGCAAACCGCCCTGGAAACGCCGCGGGTCGAAGCCGCCGCCGCGCCGGTATTAGCT
>JBGSPW010000010.1:0-9560 GCA_041738395.1 Thermoflexales bacterium | reverse complement strand
GGGCGCAGCGGCAGGCGTCAGCTGGTCGTAGGCGGCGGTGGGCGGTGGGGGAGCAGGCGGCGCGCCGCAGGCGGCTAATACCAACCCTAACGATACCAACAGCGACAGCCACATAAACCAATGACTCTTCTTCATGGGATCCTCGTTCTCCTTGCCTAGAATGTGCTTCAACATGTCAGCGACGCCACGCCAGCCATTTTCGTTCGACCAGCGCCACGCTGCCATACATGATCAGAGCCATGACGATCAATACGATCAACGCAGCGAATGTTCGGGTCGTATTATACTCGCCATTACCCTGCTTGATGAGGAACCCCAGACCCCGATCGGAATTGACAAACTCTCCCACGATGGCGCCGATCACGGCCAGCGTGGCGCCCACTTTGAGGCCGCTGAGCACCATCGGGAGGGCTGAGGGCGCTTCCAATTTGGTGAACATCTGCCAGTGCGTGGCCTGCAAACTCCGCATGAGATCGCGCAGGTTCGGCTCCACCGATCGGATACCGGCGACGACGCTGATCAAAATTGGAAAGAAGACGATGAGCAGACTGGTGACCACTTTGGGCGTCAGGCCGTAGCCAAACCACATCGCCAGCAGCGGTGCGATGGCGACGATGGGCACCGCTTGCGAGGCGACGACCAATGGCGAGACGAGCGAGTTGACGATCGACGATTTGGCGATGAAATACCCCAGCACGATCGCCAGAGCCGCTCCGATAGATAACCCGCCCAAGACCTCGACGAACGTGGTAGCCACGTGGCCCCAGAAAGCGGGCGTCGGCAGAATGTTTAATAATTCGATTGCGACTTCACGAGGTGCGGGCAGGATGAACGAGGGATACTTGCCAATCAGGATGATGAGCTGCCACACCACGATCACACTCAATACAAACAGCCCGATCGCTCCCACGCGGAGCAGGGGCACATACTTGCGTGGCAGTCGGATGACACCTAACGGACAGCGGATCATAATCATTTGCCTGGATTTGGAAGAGACCGCCATGTTGGCCTCCTTAAGAGTCGTCGTTCTGGGGGCAACACAAAACCCCGCAGAAGATAGTTCTCCTCCGGGGCAAATCACACAGACCCACTCCACCCCTGATGTTGATCAAAAATCCCGAAGCCGTGGAGCTGGCTGCGGGGCAAATAGATCAACACGCGTGATGAAACAGTATCGTGTACCCTTCTTATATCCGGACTATACCGTCGGCTCCGGAGTTACACCGGATCATGTCCTCGCGGACTCGTGGGCTGTACCACCGATCGGGAATTGGCCGCGCTGGTTGGACGCGCCCTCACCCTGCCCCGAAGGTCTGTTATTCAGTTGCTTTGATTATATCACCCGCTTTAAGCGTGTCAATCAAAAATCCCTGCCATTCATCCTGTCTTACGGGTGATAAAAGAAACCAGGCGGCCCTCCTTCGATCGAAAACAGCAGCAATCCTCAGTTTAACGCACGCTGTTCCGCGAATGAATTCGCGGGCTGGCATATCAAGCGGTCTCACGGCACGGGCCTTACATGCTTTACTGCCGACAAGTCATCAGGCCAAGTCAGCCGCTTGTTGAAACGCCTACGCGTGCGTGGCTTGCTCAAGAAATTGGCCATCGTTACAAATACTATCTAACGGACTTCGGTCGCCAAGTGCTCACACTCGCTTTGACGTTGCGTGAACGGCAAGCCATCCCGGCGCTGGCACGTGCGTAGACTCAAAATCGTTGCTTTTTGTGCAAGAATTCAACTGGTAAGGTTCTAACGCTTGGCAGCGCTGAACGTCTGATCGTCTCCGGGAAACTTAGGCCAGTCGTGGGTCCCCTTCATTTCGTTGCCGCTGACGGTTGCCGTCCACGTCGACCCGCCAAACATCCCATCCGCAGTATTTGCGAGGGTAAATTTGAGCGTGCCGTTTGCATAGGTGCCTGCCAAGGGCACGGACGTCTGACCGATCATGCTGCTGTCTGTCCCGTTCTGATAGTATTGCTTCATCGTTCCCACGATGGTCTGTCCTGATTGCTTGAGCGTCATACGCCAATCTTGACGGGGGGCGCCGGCGCCATGCTCGCCGTCGGTCAATACCCAGGTGCCGGAGACATCGGCGGGCGCTGCACCGCCTCCGCCTTGACAACCCGCCAGTGCGGCGCCCAGTGCCAGACAAAGGACGACAACGGTTATGAAGTGCCGCAGAGTTTTCATTTTAACCTTGCTGTATGGGAAATCTTGTTGCGCTGATCCAGTAGGCTATTCGCCGCAATACTGTTTAGTTAGCGGGCCGGGCTCCCATGCCCGGCGGCGTGGGAGCCACCTCTGCTGACTTATCTAAACAGTATTGTTATTAGCCGCCGATTTCGAAGCGGCGGAGGCCCAAATTGAGAATTGCTGCGAAAACAGCCAAGCTCATTGGGGTGAAAGTGCTTCTGCTGGACGACAGTCCAGTGGATCTGGCTAATTGTGCGCGGTCTCGCCCGGCTCGTCGATGTTCAAATCGCCCAGCTTGCCGGTCGACACGAAGATGGTGCGTTCGCACAAATTCGTCGCGCGATCACCGATGCGTTCCAGATTGTGCGCCACCCACAACAGGAAAGTGGCCCGGCTGATGTTCTTGGGATCTTCCAGCATGTAAGTCAACAGCTCGCGGAAGATCTGTTGATACATTTGATCGACTTCGTCGTCGCGGGCAATGACCTGGCGTGCCAGCGCTTCGTCGCTGGCCATGAAGGCATTCAGGCCTTCGCGCGTCATCTCTTTGACAATGTTCGCCATGATCGGTATATCGATGAGCGGCTTAAGTAGCGCCTGATCCAGCATGCGCAGCGTGATGCGCGCAATGCCCACAGCGTGATCACCCATGCGTTCCAGCTCGACGGCAATATGCGTGGCCGCGACGATGGCGCGCAGATCGTGAGCGGCGGGCTGCTGCGTGGCAATCACCGTCAGGCACTCTTCTTCAATCTTGTAGCGCAGCTGGTTGATTTGCTGGTCGTCGTCGATGACTTGCTGCGCCAGGCCGCCGTCGTGCTGCTTCAGGGCGGCGATGGCGTTGTCAATGGCCGACTCTACCATGCTGCCCATGCGCAGGATGTCATCTTTGATGCGATTCTCCTCACGGTCGAGGGCGCTGCGGATTGAACTGGTGGTCATGCTGTCCTCCGATTGGTTTCAGGCTGCCAGGCACGCAAGTAGCCCACTAGTTGACCTTGAATGGCGTCGCGTACCGCGCGAAATTGTTGAGTTTGTTGATGGGGCGGGGCGGCCGCCGGATCGGGAAATCCGATGTGGACGCGCTGCCCTTGACCCAGCCATACCGGGCAATTTTCGGCGGCGCTATCACACACGGTAATCACCACGTCAAAGGTCGTGCCCTTGAACTCGTCGGTCGATTTCGAGCGGTGATTGGAAATATCAATTCCGATCTCGTGCAGCGCGGCGATCGCCTGCGGGTGTACGTACCCGGCCGGCTGTGTTCCAGCGGACTTTGCCACAAACCGATCGGCCAACTGCGCGTTGATAAGCCCTTCGGCCATTTGCGATCGGGCTGAGTTGCCAGTACACAGGACAAGTACACGATATTTTCTGTCAGTCATAGTCCAGCTCATTGTAACACTCTCGATCAGCAGGGTCAACGCCGCAAGGTGCGTTCGCTGAGATTGACACAACGATCACCGATGCGTTCCAGATTGTGGGACACCCACAACAAATACGTGGCTTCGGCGATCACGGTGTTGTCTTCCAGCATGTACGTCAACAAGTTGCGCATATTCTGCTGATAGTATTCATCGATCTTGTCGTCCAGCACCGGGATCCGATCGGCCTGTTGCAGGTCGTCGTAAGCCAAAGCATACAGGCTGCTGCGCAGCATCCGACGCACCGCTTCGGCCATACGCTCAAAGTTGCTCAACGGCAGCTGTGGCGCGGCGTCGAGCTTCAGCACGATGTGGGCAACGCCTTCCGCAAGATCGCCCATGCGCTCCAGCTCGCCGGCGGCGTGCATCGTCGCGATCAGACGGCGCAGATCAATCGCCACCGGCTGCTGTCGGGCGATGGTCACCAGGCAGGCTTCTTCCAATTGATAGCGGCGCAGGTTGATGATTTGATCGGCGGAGATCACCGCGCGGGCCAGGTCGCGATCGTGGTTGAGCAGTGCCGTGGTTGCCTGATCGATGGCCGTGTCAATGCGATTGCCCAGGCGCAGCAAGTCGTCGCGGATGATGGTCAATTCCCGATCGAGTTCGAGGCGTGGGACATAGGCAGGCTGGGTCACCATACCGCTCTCAATAGATAAGTCATGGCGATCGGCTACTGCGTGGCCTGAAAAGGTTGGGCTGCCAGCGGAATCTGTTGCTCGTGCAGCCAAGTCCGCAGGCGCTGATCGATCAGATCGCGCACCTCGCGGAACTTGGCCGCTGTCTCGTCGTCCGTGCCTTGAAAAACCGCCGGGTCCTCAAAGGGCCAGTGCAAGCGCTGCGTGCCAAAAGGAAAGATTGGGCAGCGCTCCTCGGCGTTCGAGCAGACGGTGATGGTATAGCCCATGTGGACTTTGCCCAGATACTCCATCACATCCGTGGAACGTCCGCCGCTCACGTCGAGGCCAATTTCATTCATCGCCCGGATCGTGTACGGGTTGAGGCCCTTGGGTTCAAGACCGGCGCTGTAGACTTCAAAATGATCTGGAGCGTAATGGCGCAACAGCGCTTCGGCCATGATCGAGCGCGCCGAATTGCCGGTGCAGAGAAAGAGAACGCGTGGCTTAGGCATATCTATTTCCTTTCAGGTGGAATTAACCAAAGCGCCCGGTCACGTAGTCCTCGGTGCGCTGATCCTTCGGGTTGGTGAACATCTGCTTGGTGTAGTCGTACTCCACCAGATAACCGGCGCGATCCTGCTCCATATTGAAGAACGCCGTGTAATCAGACACGCGCGCGGCCTGCTGCATGTTGTGCGTCACAATGATGATGGTGTACTTCTCCACCAGTTCGCGCATCAGGTCTTCAATCTTCAGGGTGGCGATGGGGTCCAGCGCCGAGCACGGCTCGTCCATCAAAATGATTTCCGGCCGCGTGGCGATGGTGCGCGCGATGCACAGGCGCTGCTGCTGCCCGCCCGAGAGCGACAGGCCGCTCTGCTTGAGCTTGTCTTTCACTTCATCCCACAAGGCGGCTTGCCGCAGCGATTGCTCCACCAGCTCATCGGCCTTGCCCTTGAAGCCGTTGATCTTCGCGCCCCACAGCACATTCTCGTAGATCGACTTGGGGAACGGGTTGGGCTTCTGGAAGACCATGCCGATCTTGCGGCGCACTTCCACCGGATCGACATCACGCGTGTAGAGATTGCGGCCATGGAAGAGCACTTCGCCTTCCAGGCGCGCGGTGGAAACCAGATCGTTCATGCGATTAAAAGCGCGCAGCATGGTGCTCTTGCCGCAGCCCGATGGGCCGATGAGGGCCGTGATCTTATTCTTCTGGATTTGCAGGTTCACGTCTTTCACAGCGCGGAACTGCCCGTAAAAAATGTTCACGTTGGTCGCTTCGATGGCAAAGGTGCCGGCGGCTGCGGCCACCGCTTCCGTCTCACGAATCATAGTGTGCTCCCTAGGTTGGGCCGTCATTTCAATGGTACTCATGCTACTCTCCTTCGACTATAGCGGTTACGCAGGATGATGGCCGTCGCGTTCAACGTCAATAACATGACCAATAGGACGACGATGGCCGCCGCCGCCAGATTGCGGAATTCAGCCTGCGGGCGCGCCGCCCATTGATAGATCTGCACGGGCAGGGCGGTGAACTTGGAGAACGGGCCGCTGGGATCGACGGTGATGAACGTCGAGGCGCCAATGACCACCAGCGGCGCCGTTTCGCCGATCGCGCGCGAGATGGCCAGAATGGTGCCGGTCAAGATGCCGGGCATGGCGTTGGGCACCACGTGACTCCACACCGTCTGCCATTTCGTCGCCCCCAACCCGTAGCTGGCCTGCCGCAGCGAACGCGGCACGGCGCGAATGGCTTCCTGGCTGTTGATAATGATCACCGGCAGCACCAATAGGGCCAGCGTCAAAGCAGCCGATAGAATAGTGCGGCCATTCTGCGACGTATCGCCGCCGCCCGCTAAGCCAAAGGCCACCCCGCTGGTCAACGGCTCCAGCACCCGCACGAAGACCGCCAGGCCCAGCATCCCGTAGATGATCGAAGGCACTCCGGCCAGGTTGTTGATATTAGTCTGGATCAACCGGTTAAGGCGGTTGTCTTTAGCGTATTCTTCCAGGTAGATCGCCGCGCCCACGCCGATGGGGAAGGCGACGAGGATGGTAATCAGAATCATCCATAGCGATCCTAGAATGGCCGTGCGCACACCGGCCGCTTCGGGATCAGGCGACTGCGGATTGGTGATGAGGGTCGCGTTGATCCAACTGCGGAACTCGAGGGTGCCATTAGGAATCTCGGCCACCTGCGCCTCGATGGCTTTGCGGTTAAGCAACGAATCGATCAAGCCCCACGTCGAAACGATCTTAGGCTCGATCACACGCTCCTGCACCAGAGCATACACTTCTTGCGGGGTGCGCTCGTCGAATTTCTTTTCGCGGTCATAGCGGCGGTAGAGGCCGGCTGAGACATTGTCTTTGAAGATCGCCGTCAGCGTCTCCCGGGGTAGATCGGACAGGGCGGTGCCGGGTGCGGCGTCTGGCACATATTTTGCCAGCAGGGCGGCCGGTTGGATCTTGTTTTGCATGGCCACGTAACCGAAGGCGTCGTTGACGATCTTGATGAGCAACGTCAGCAACAATACCACGCAGATGACGGTCGCGCCCAGAAAGACGATCTGCCAGACGTGGGCTGCGCGCTTACGGGCCGTCGGGTTATACTCAAATTCCTCGTCAGAGTCCGGCTTCCGCCGGAAATCGATCTGGGTTTCGATCTCGTTCATTAGTCATACACCTTGCGTAGGGCAAGTTGTCAACTTGCCTTACAAACTTGTTAGTCATACACTTCGCGGAAGCGCTGCACGATAAAGCGGCTGATCAAATTGAGCGCGAACGTGATCAGGAACAGGAACAGCGCAATGCTGAAGATGCTGTTGTAATCGATCGAGTCGTAACTCAGATCGCCGCCGCTGATGCGCACGATATGGCCCGTCATCGTTTCGGCGCTGTCAAACGGGTTGAGGGTTAGTTTGGGGCCGGCCCCCACCGCCAGAGCGACGACCATGGTTTCGCCGACCGCGCGGGAAATCGCGACGATGATGGCCGCGCTGATGCCCGACAGGGCCGCCGGCAGCACGATCTTGAGCGAGGTTTCCAACTTGGTGGCGCCCAGCCCATACGCGCCTTCGCGCAGAGAGCGCGGCACGGCACTCAGGGCGTCTTCGCTCATGGAGGCGATCAGCGGGATGATCAAGATGCCGATAACGATGCCGCCCGATGCCATGTTGTAAATCTGCACGGTGTCGGCGCCGAAGATCGATCGGAGCAAGGGCGTCATGAAGGTCAGGGCAAAGTAACCGTAAACCACGGTGGGGATGCCGGCCAGCACTTCCAGAATCGGTTTCAAGATGCTGCGGGCGCGCGGCGTAGCATATTCGCTGAGATAAACCGCCACAGCCAGACCCAGAGGCAGGGCTACCGTCATGCCGATGAGGCTGGTCATGATCGTCGAGACCAAGAGCGGCAGGATGCCAAATTCGCCGATGGCTGGCTGCCAGGTGGTGCCGGTCAAGAACTCAATCACGTTCACTTCGCCGGAAGTGAAGAAGCGCAGCGATTCCTGGAACAGCACGAACACAATGCCGAGTGTGACAAAGATCGAGATGATTCCGCAGGCGAAGAGAAAAGCCTGAATGAGGGTCTCGTGCGGGCGGCGGCGCTTGCGCAGGGCCACCTCAAAGGGCGGCTCCAGCACGATCGGTTTGTTGCTCAACGTTGTTTGCATAGTCACCTCAGCGGCAGCCCGCACTGAACCTGATCGGTGGAGTGCGGACGCGTTCCCTCTCAAATCGTTACTACTCAGCCCGCTATCCTTCGACTTCGCAGCCAGCGCATTCTGAGCGGAACGCAGTGAAGTCGAAGAACGCGCTGGCTGCTCCGCTCTGGATGCGGCTGAGTAGTAACCTCAAATCAATCATAAGGCGCGACAGGCCAGTTCAAGCCGATCGCGCACGATTTCCATCCTGCTACTGGTCGCACCGGGGAGAGAAACGTACAATTTCTCTCCCCGGTGTTAGATTGAATCTTTTACTTACCGGCGGCCAGGGCGTTCATCAATGCCATGCGTGCTCCGTTCAGCGCAGCATTGCTGGCGGGGAAGTAACCGACTTTGCCGATCTCGTCGTTGACGTAGGTCAGGTAGAAGTTGATGAAGTCGGCGACCTGCGGCTTCTCGGCCATGATCTTGGCGTCCGAGTAGATGAAGAGTGGGCGCGCCAGAGGATAGGTGTTGGCATCGACCGACGAGCCGGAGGGAGCCACACCGTTGATCTTGAGCGCCTTGAGTTTGTCGGCGTTTTCCTGGAAGTAGGCATAGCCGAAGTAACCGATGGCGTTCTTGTTGCCTTCGACGCCTTGCACGAGGACGTTGTCGTCTTCGGAGAGTTGCAGATTCTCGGCCTTGAGCAGGGCTTCTTCGCCCAACTTGGCGTCCTTGTTGTAAGCGGGCTGCATGACGGCTTCGATGAAGAAGTCGAAGGTACCGGAGTCGGTGCCGGGGCTGAAGCGCAGGATGGGCTCGGCGGGCCACTTGGGATTGACTTCGGCCCAGGTCTTGGCGTCGGTCGAGAAGATCTTGGCCAGTTCGGCCAGGGTCACGCCTTCGTCCAGCCAGGTGTTCTCGGGATTGACGACGACGGCCAGCGCGTCGGTGCCGACGCGGAACTCGACGGGTGTGCGGCCAATGGCCTTGCAGTTATCGACTTCACTGCTCTTGATGGCGCGGCTGGCATTGGCGATGTCGGTCTCGCCGGTCTTGCAGAAGCGCTCGAAGCCCGCGCCGGAGCCGATCGAGTCGATGGTGATGTTGCCCTTGTAGCCTTCGTCCTGGAAGCGCGCGGCCAGAGCTTCGCTCAACGGGAAGACGGTGCTGCTGCCCGCCGTCACAATGTCGCCCGTCACTGCGCCTGCATCGACTTCGGGCAGGGGCACGCCACCCTTAGCAGCCTGCCACCAACTGCCCCTGGAAATATCCAGAGCCTTCTCGCTGGCGGGGAAGTAACCAACCTTGCCGATCTCGTCGTTGACGTAGGTCAGGTAGAAGTTGATGAAGTCGGCGACCTGCGGCTTCTCGACCATGATCTTGGCGTCCGAGTAGATGAAGAGCGGGCGCGCCAGAGGATAGGTGTTGGCATCGACCGACGAGCCGGAGGGAGCCACACCGTTGATCTTGAGCGCCTTGAGTTTGTCGGTATTTTCCTGGAAGTAGGCATAGCCGAAGTAGCCGATGGCGTTCTTGTTGCCTTCGACACCTTGCACGAGGACGTTGTCGTCTTCGGAGAGTTGCAGATTCTCGGCCTTGAGCAGGGCTTCTTCGCCCAACTTGGCGTCCTTGTTGTAAGCGGGCTGCATGACGGCTTCGATGAAGAAGTC
>JBGSPW010000268.1:0-16591 GCA_041738395.1 Thermoflexales bacterium | reverse complement strand
GGCGAATATCTCGCGCAGTTTTAGACAGGTCTGATCGTAAAGAGCCAGTTCGTCGAATGACATAGCGATCGATTATCCAAAATAAAACGGCCACGAAGAGCACCCGGCTTCATGCCGCAGGGTGGCCTTCATGGCCGTTGGTTGTATGAGATTGTCGAGAATCGGCTAACGCCGCTGGCGCTCACGCGCCCGGTTTACGCTGTTTCAGGCGCTGCTGAAATTGGCTCCAGTTGAACGACATGCTGCAAAAAATCGATCTTCGTAATGCGCCCACGCACCAATTTCTGCTCGCCGAGCAAATTGGCCAGCAGGTAAGCATCGCCTTCCGGCTGAATCAGTACCACATCTTCCATCAGCGGTTGGCTGGTATGGTCTTCAATCAGAAAGACTTTGGCTTCACACATTGCGCACCTCCTGTCGAAAATAAAACGCCATCGGCCGAGCTTTCAGGCCCGTGATGGCGATCTTCATGATCTGCGTGCCAACTTCATGTCGGCACCCGCTGAGGTCTTCTCAGCGCCGCAACTATACCACGCTCTCTTTGAAAGTCAACGGGATCGAATCAGATCGATCGCCGCTGCGATCTGTTTGGTCAGCGCCTTCCATTCAACAGTGTCCGTGCAATTTCCACTGGTCGATGACCCCGCCGCACTGCGGATTTGGACGGTATCGTGGAGAGTAATCCACGCAGCGATACCGCACGTCTCTCTTACTGCCGCGGGTTTTTGCTGCGATCAAGCCGCTGTTCTTCGCGGAAACCGCGCCACAGGATACGATAGACCAGCCCAAGGCCAATCCCTGCCGCAAAGACGAAAATGAGTAGTACGGCCAGCTTAATGTACTCACCGATGATGGTCGCCGCGGGCACGGCCAGCGCGATCGCGCCGCCGATCAACATGCCGGTCAGGATCATGCCTGCCATCAGTCGCTCGGTGCTGACGTTGAGGCGATCGACATGCTGGCCGAGATCACTGGTATCGATCGTCACCTCGAAGCGGCCCTTCTGATAATTATCCAGCCACTTCAACGTCGCGCCTTGCAGATCGGTGGTATAACGCTTCTTGTGTAAAAAGATGGGAGCCGGGTATCCTTTAGGTCACCACAACCACAAGAGGATACCATGACGACTCCCGAAGAAGAGCATACTGCGCCATCTGCTAACAGTCAAGCCGATTTTCATGTGCTGCTCCGCGATAAAGTGTGTTTGGCTGTCCAGGCAGCCGCAAAGGCTTCACGAGTCTAGTCTTTGAGCGCTATTGTCGCCGCCAGGCTGAACTGAATCAAGCGATCGGCATACCGCCCTCACCTCACAGCGTTCTTGAATACCACTGGAGATGTAGGTTTGATTTCTGACGCAGATCTGGGGTGTCCTGTCAAATGGATCTGAGCGAAGTATTCTTAACAATGCCAGATTGCACTTTGACCACTTTAGTGTACACTCCAAACAGATCGAGTATTTTGTTACTTCTATTTTCCAAGGATGGACCTGGGTAGGCCAGATTAAGGAGCCAAAACCCCAATAAGGCAACACCAGTGAACATGCCGAGCACCGCTTCCACCCCATCAACCCCTTGGCATTCGCTGAGACAGCGTGTGGCACGGCTGGTGTTGCGCCTGGTCGAACCGACCAGCTCTCTGCAGGGGCTTGAAGCACGGCTGAACGCACGCTTGCTCGCAGCGCTGTTGTTGGCGGTTTTGTGCATGGAACTCGTCGGCACACTCGTGATCGCAATTACGATCTACCCGACGAGTACGGCTCTGTTGTTGTTGGGAGCTGTTGTCCCTCTGCTATTGGCCTACGCTTTGAGTCGCACCAAGCATTACAGATTAGGGGCGGCGCTAAGCATTTTTATTTTCTCCCTGATACCCTATGTGACCATAGCGGTTGTTGCACACGCGTTGACCTCGGATCTCGTGTTCCTCTCACTTGTCTGGCTGAATCTGCCAGTCTTGCTGACAAGCCTGTTTTTCTCCATCCGGATTACAGCGGTCAATGCTGTGCTGATCAATCTCAGCATGTTGCTGATTCCCATCTTGATCCCCGATGTCGACCGGACGGCGGTGAACACGGCACTCGGTCTAGTCCTCGCCGTGTCCCTCCTGGTTGTGGTGTTGATGTATCACCGCGAGCGGATCGAGCGTTTGCGTCAGGTCTCTCTGGAAGAAAGCGAGGCGCGCTATCGGCGGCTGGCCGACAATGCCCTCGACATCATCTACCGCTACAATGTCGTCCCACAGGATCGCCTCGCTTATATCAATCCAGCAGTGAGCGACATTCTGGGGCACACCCCGGAAGAGTTCTATGCCGATCCGGATTTATTCTTCAACCTCGCTCATCCCGACGATCGATCGGTGCTGCGGTCGACGATCGCGCCAAATACGCCACGTGATAAACCGACCACCCTGCGCTGGATGCGCAAGGATGGCACGTTCGTCTGGATCGAACATCGTCACGTGCCGATAATCGACCAGGCAGGCAACTTGATCGCCGTCGAAGGGATCGCACGCGATATTACGGAACGCAAACGTCTGGAAGAAATGTTGCGCCAGTCAGAGGCAAATCTGGCAGAAGCGCAACGGATTGCGCACTCCGGCAGTTGGACCTGGGATCTGGCGACTGACCAGCTGCACTTTTCTGATGAGATGTTTCGCCTGGTTGGCCTACGTCCGCGGGAAGTGCAAGTAACCCCACAGGTCTTCTTCCAATTCCTACATCCCGAGGAAACGGAGTGGATACGCCAAAAGATACAACGCGTTAGCATCGATCCAACGCCGACGGGTGTTGAACATCGGATCGTTCGGCCCGGCGGTGAAATTCGACACGTCCACAGCGAGGTGAAAATCTATCGCGACGAGAATGGTCATTCGTTGCGCCTGCTGGGTTCCACACAGGACATCACCGACCGCAAGCAAGCTGAGATTCAGCTCGAGCGCAACCTGCGCCAGCTCACCGCACTCGAGCGCATGGGACAGACTGTCGTCGCGAGTTTGGATTTGACGGTGGTGCTCAGGCGCGTCATCGAACAAATCTCAGCACTGCTGGGCGCGGAAGGGGTTTCGGTACTGTTGATCGAGGATCACGACGAACTCGTGTTTGTCGCCACAAACAGCCGCAGCGCCGAATTGATCGGCCAGCGCATGCCTGTCAGGGCCGGGATCGTCGGCGAAGTGGTGCGCACCGGGCAGTCCGTGCGGGTTCACGATAGTGCCAGTCAGGCACACATCTATCGGGATATCGATCAGGCGATCGGCTTCCGCACCGAATCGCTGCTGGCGGTTCCGCTCAACCTGCACGGCGAGATCATCGGGGTGATGGAGGCCGTCCACACGCGACCGGAAGCCTTCAGCAGCGATGACCTGCGCCTGTTGGAGGCGGCGGCCATCTGGGCTACCGTGGCCATCACCAATGCCCGATTATTCAAGGCCGAGCACCGCCGTGTCCAGGAACAGGCGGCCCTGCTTGAGATCACTCAGATGGCGCTCTCTTCGTTCGAGTTCAGCACACAGGTCATGCGGCATGTCGCGCAGCGTGTTGCGCAAGCCTGCCATGCTGCCCGGTGCATGCTCTGCCTGCTTGAGGACTCGGCCAGCACCATCCGGCCTCTGATCGTGCAGCCTGCCGATGGACACGAAGAGCCGAACATCCCGCACGTACTGGAGAGCATCGCAATCGCACGGTTGGATGCCTTACCGGCGCTGTACACGATTGTGCGCGAACGCCGCCCCGACTTGTTTGAGGACGCCGGCCAGGCCGGTTTGCTGCCGGAAGAATGGCAGCGACTGTTCGGATTCAAGCACGTGATGGTCGTGCCTCTATTAAGCCAGGCCAAAGCCATCGGGTTGATGGTGTTGGGTTATGAGATCGACCAGGTGGTCGACGACAGTTACTTTAACCTGGCTCTGACCCTAGGCGCGCAGATCGCCATCGCGTTTGTCAACGCTCGGCTCTATGCCGATCTGCAGCAGTCGCTTCAGCACGAACGGGCCGCGCGCGCCCAGGTCGTGCAGGCCGAGAAACTGGCCGCCATTGGCCGGCTGGCTGCATCAGTCGCACACGAATTAAACAATCCCTTGCAAGTGATTCAAAACTCGCTCTACCTGGTACGCCACGAAAGCGTACTGGACAAACAGGCCCAGGACGATCTGGATGTGGCATTAACGGAAAGCCGGCGCATGGCCGACCTGATCGATCGGATGCGTGAAACCTATCGCCCTACAACCGCTACCGAGTTGAGTCCCGAGTCGCTCAACGAATTGATCGTCGAGGTGAAAAAACTTATCAGCACGCACTTGCGTCACAATAAGGTCACTTACGAGTTCAGGCCCGAGCCACAGTTGCCGCCGGTGCCCTGCGTTCGCGATCAGCTGAAACAAGTGATCCTCAACCTGAGCCTGAACGCGGTCGAGGCCATGCCAGACGGCGGCCGGTTGACAATCAATACGGCTACGTCGCCTGAAGCCGATGGCATCTGGCTAACGTTTACCGATACCGGACACGGCATTACTTCAGAGGACTTGCCCAGTATTTTCGACCCCTTCTTCACACGTAAGGCCGGAGGAACCGGCCTGGGGTTAGCCATCAGCTACGACATCGTACAACATCACCACGGACGGATTGAAGTGGACAGTGAGCCAGGCCGGGGCACGACCTTCCGGATTTGGTTACCGACGAAAGGATCCTGAAGATGACGACTGAAGATTCGGCCATCAATCGGCCGCCGTCAACCGGCGAACTGCCAGCCAGCCTCGGGCCATATCGACGGGTACTGGTCGTCGATGATGAAGCGAGTTTGCGGCAGACGTTCGCACGCATTCTGCACCAGCTAGGTTGCGAAGTGACCACGGCGGCCGATGGCACTGATGCATTGCAACGCCTGGAAGCCTCGCCCTACGACCTGGTCTACCTCGACATTCGCCTGCCGGGGATGGATGGTCTGCAGGTGCTGCGCCTGATTCACGATCACTATCCGCAGCTGGCGGTAGTCCTGCTCACGGCATATGCCTCGATCAATTCAGCTGTGGAGGCCGTGCGGCTGGGCGCGACCGATTATCTGATCAAACCGATCAATCCCGAGGTGCTGATCGCACGTACCCGGACGATCTTAACTGATCAGGCGATTCAGCGCCGTCGCCGCGAGATTCAGGAACAGATTGACGCGCTGCAGGCCGAACTTAAAACGCTGGATCAGCCACCCGCGGCAACGTCAGGTCTCACACCACCCACCGACGATCGTTTCCTGAAGCGCGGCACTCTGATCCTCGATCTTCATACTCGACGGGCCACCTGCGCCGATCGGATTTTGACCTTGCCGCCAACGGCCTTCGATTATCTTGTCGCGTTGGCGCGTCATGCGCCTGACGTGGTTGCCTATCAAACCTTGGTCGTCGAGGCCCAGGGTTACCAGACTGATCTGCGCCAGGCGCAGGAATTGACTAAATGGCACATTCACATGCTCCGCGAGGCGCTGGAACGCGACTCAGCGGGATCGTGTCATCTCCTGACTGTACGCGGAAGCGGCTACCGCCTGGTCGTGGATTGACCCGTATTGCCAGATTGCAATGATTCCGCAAGCATTCCGTAACCAACTTTCCCCACCGATTCCTGCGCAAGCCTAACCCCCAAATCAACCAAATTGCCCCATAATCGAGGCATGGTTGCTTCAACGTCTGCCCCACCTGAATGTCAGGCCCGTATTCTCATCGTCGATGATCACCCCCACACCGGAGCCACGCTGGCCCGGATTCTTGAAGGGGGTAATCCGTCGGTTGAGATTCTCACCGCGCTCAACGGGCGAGAGGCGCTGGCGATCGTCGGCGACGGGGTGGATGTGCTGATCGTCGATTATCTAATGCCGGACATGACCGGGTTGGATCTCATTGAACGGTTGCGCGCTTTGCCGATTCGCCAACCGGCGCGCATCATTCTCATCTCCGCGCACCACAGCGCCGAACTGGTTGAACTCAGCCGGCGGGTTCAAGTCGACGATTATTTGATCAAACCGGTATACCCGAAGCAGATTCGAAGCCTGGTCGCGGGCGCTCTATGCAGCCTGTACCCGGCGCCTTCATCTGCGCGATCGCGCTCGGATATTCAGCCTGGACCGACCTTTGGCAGGGAACCGAGATGACATACCTCACAAGCGGCACAGCGACTCGATTATCGTGTGAACGATATTCAATCGTGCAATCAACGTAAAGAAAAAATATAAGGAGCACACAACTAATGAAGCAACAGTCAGCAACCATGACCAGCAAATCGCGACATACCTTTGTCAGTCGAACTTTTTATGATCTAGTGTTCAGCGTCGTCCTGCTCACACTGGGCCTCGTTCTGACTGCTTGTACGCCATCCACGGCAGTATCCACCCCTGTGGCGACAGCAAGCGCATCGTCAAACTATGCCGGCAAGAAGATTCTCTTTATCGATTCTTATCATGAAGGCTATGCCTGGTCAGACGGCGTGATCAAGGGCACGAAGACGGTGCTAGATAACACTGGTGTCGATCTCAAGTTGGTGCACATGGATACCAAGAACAATCCGAGTCCGGATTTTGCCAAGGCGGCCGGGGAGCAAGTGAAGGCTGAGATCGACACCTTCAAACCGGATGTCGTCATTGCGACGGATGATAACGCCCAGAAGTATGTGATTGTGCCCTATTTCAAAGACACTAAATTACCCGTCGTGTTCGATGGCGTCAACTGGGACGCGTCCATTTACGGGTATCCCGCCAGCAATGTCACCGGCATGATCGAAGTGGAGTTGCCGGGACAATTAGTGGACCAACTCAAATCCTATGCGAAGGGCGCCAAGCTCGGCTATCTGACCATTGATTCTGAAACGGAGCGCAAGATCGTCGACATTTACAACCAGCGCTTCTTCAACGGCCAAATGAAACCTTACTGGGTCAAGACGCAGGACGAATTTAAGCAGGCTTTCCTGCAAGCTCAGAATGAAGTGGACATTCTCTTCATGGGCAACAACGCCGGCAGTGATCGCTGGGACGAGGCCGAGATGAAACAATTCATTCTGGACAATGGCAAAATTCCGACAGGTTCGATCAACGATTGGATGGCGCCTTACGCGATGGTCACCCTCGCGAAGAGTTCCGAAGAGCAAGGCGAATGGGCGGCTAAGGCAGCTCTGCGCATCTTAGACGGCACGCCCGTGTCCAGCATTCCAGTATCGGAGAACAAGAAAGGCAAGTTGATCTTGAATCTGACGCTGGCCGAGAAACTGGGCGCGGTGTTTGCACCTTCCATGTTGAAGAACGCCGAAATCTATCAGGCCGGGAAATGAGCCGGTCAAATTGTCGCTGGAGCACGTCTGTTCGGTCGATCTGTGGTTACAGGGGGAAGTAAATGACACTTTTTAGCCGCTTTTTCGCACCCTCCATCCGTAGAAGGATTCTGGCCGGCTTTATCATCGTCGCCTGCCTGGTGCTGACGCTGTCGGTGGCGACCTTCTATCAGCTGAGCCAGGTGCAAACCTATTCGGAACAAATCATTCCCGATAGTTCCCAGATGGGCCACCTGCAAAGCCTGGGCCTGGTCACATCCGCCCTCGACGCCGATCTGGAACGCTTCCTCGTCATCCGCGGGGCAGAATATCGCGACAGCGTGCTCCAGGACCTGGCCGACCTGACCAGCACCTTGGACGAGGTGCAACGCTATACTGCGGCCGACGAGCTGGAGGAGTTACAGGTTCTGCAAGATATCATGGCCCACTTAGAGCCGGAAGTCAACGCCTTATTGGACACGGAAAGCGGGAGTTCGGCCACAAATGTGAATCAGCGGATTGTAGGGATATACGCCGACATCGAACAAATGAAGGAACTGCAGCAGGAGCAGGCGGCAGAAGAGCTAGCCCAACTGCAGAACGCTGCAGTGGCGCAGGGGCGTATCACTACCGACGTGATCACGCAAACAATCGCCCTAGGGTTGATCGTGTTTGCGGTGGCAGTAGTAGCCTCGTTGGTAATAAATCGCGCGATGCGTCCCATTGGCGAATTGACTGAAACGGCAACCGCCATTGCGGCTGGCGACCTGAGTCGTACGGCCACTGTACAAGGTCGGGACGAGATTGGCACACTTGCCACAGCATTCAATCAAATGACTGAACGGCTGCGCGGTTTAATCGGCGGCCTGGAACAACGCGTAGCCGATCGCACCCGCGCGCTGGCGACCAGCGCCGAGGTCAGCCGCCGTTTGTCCACGATCCTCGATCGGGAGCAGCTTGTCCGTGAAGTGGTCGAGCAGATGCAGTCGGCGTTTGGCTACTATCACACCCAAATCTACTTGACCGACCCCAGCGACCCATCCCTGATCATGGCGGGCGGTACCGGGGAAGCGGGCGCGACTTTGATGGCACGCGGCCATAGCATTCCTAAAGGCAAAGGCCTGGTTGGCCGTGCGGCGGAGACCAACGCCATCGTGCTTGTGTCTGACACCGCGGCCAACGTTGAATGGTTGCCTAATCCGCTCCTGCCTGAGACAAAGTCCGAACTGGCCGTGCCGATCGCCTTGGGCGACCAGGTGATTGGCGTGCTCGACGTACAGCACAACATTGCCAACGGGCTGACTCAGAATGACGCCGATCTGATTCAAGCGGTGGCGAACCAGGTGGGTGTCGCGCTGCAGAATGCGCGCCTCTTTGATCAAACTCAGGCCGCGCTGGCATCCGTTCAAGAGAGCCAGTCGGCCCTGAACGAGGCGATGGTTGTAGCAAGCATGGCCAGCTGGAAACTCAGTTTTGAGACGTTCAGGTTCACTTTTAACGACCGTCTCTATTATATGTTAGGCACCACAGCCGAAGAAGAGGGCGGCTACGAACTCTCTGCTGAGGAATATACCAAGAAATATATCCATCCGGAAGACGCGGGGCTGATTGCTGGAGCAATTCAAACTGGACTTCAAAGCCCGGACCCGCAAAACTTCAAGGGAAGTTTGGAATATCGCCTGATTCGCAAGGATGGTCAGATACGGTATATGTTGACAGATTATCGGCTGGTCGTCAATGAGCTAGGAAGAGCTGTCGGCGGTGTGGGCTCCTTCCTGGACATCACCGACCGCAAACTGGCCGAGGCTGCCACTGCCAAGCGGGCGGCCGAGTTGGCCACGGTGGCAGAAATCAGCACCACCACGGCCACCACCCTGGAGCCCGATCGCCTCTTGCAGTCTGTGGTCGATCTCACCAAAGAACGCTTTGGGCTATACCACGCGCACATCTATCTGCTCGATGCCGATGGCACCAGCCTGACATTGACGGCTGGTGCGGGTGAAGTTGGTCGGAAGATGACGGCGCAAGGCTGGCAGATTCCGTTGGATCGCGAGCAATCGCTGGTGGCCCGCGCCGCCCGCACGCGCCAGGGCGTCATCATCAACGACGTGCGCGCGGAACCCGACTTCATGCCCAACGAACTGCTCCCGGAGACCCGCGCGGAAATGGCGGTGCCGGTGATCGCGGGTGACAAAGTCCTGGGCGTGTTCGACGTGCAGTCGGACCAACCCGGCAGTTTTAGCCAGGAGGATACCAGCGTCTACACGACCTTGGCCGCCCAGGTGGGTGTCGCTCTGCAGAATGCCCATTCCTATTCCGAAGTGCGGGAACAAGGCATACTGACGCGTACCATCATTGACTCAACACCTGACTGGATCTTCATCAAAGACCAGCAACATCGCTATCGCCTGGTCAACCAGGGGTATGCCAAATCGTTGCACCTCACGCCGGAGGACTTCATCGGCAAAAACGATCTCGAGTTAGGCTTCCCCGAAGAGCTGGTCAAAGGCAACCCCGAAAAAGGAATTGACGGCTTCTGGGCAGACGATCGACGTGTGATGGATAGCGGTGAGGCCAAACTCATTCCCAACGATCTCGTCATGATCGATAACGTCCATCACAACTTAAATACCATCAAGACGCCCTTGCGCGACGCTGCGGGAAGTGTTTGGGGGGTACTCGCTTTTGGCCGTGACATCACCGATCTGATAAAGCTGGAGGCAGTGCAGAGCAAGCGAGCCTCGCAGCTGACCACCGTCTCGGACGTGTCCACGGCGGTAGCGACTATTCTGTCGCCAGAGAAGTTACTCCAGACGGTCGTCGATGTGACCAAGGAACAGTTTGGGCTGTACCATGCACACATCTATCTGCTCGATGCCGATGGCGACAGCCTGACACTGACGGCCGGGGCCGGCGAAGTGGGTCAAAAGATGGTGGCGCAAGGTTGGCAGATCCCGTTGGATCGCGAACGATCGCTGGTGGCCCGCGCTGCCCGCACGCGCCAGGGCGTCATCATCAACGACGTGCGCGCGGAACCCGACTTCCTGCCCAACGAACTGCTGCCTGAGACCCGCGCCGAAATGGCGGTGCCGGTCATCGCAGGTGACAAAGTTCTGGGCGTGTTCGATGTGCAATCGGATCAGCCGGGCAGTTTCACTCAGGAAGATGCGAGCATCTACGCCACCTTGGCCGCTCAGGTGGGTGTCGCGCTGCAGAATGCCCATTCCTATTCCGAAGTGCGGGAACAAGAGAAGCTGATGCGCACCATCATCGACTCGACGCCTGACTGGATCTTCATCAAAGACCAACAACATCGCTATCGCCTGGTCAATCAGGGGTATGCCACTTCGTTGCACCTCACGCCAGAAGACTTCATCGGCAAAAATGATCTCGAGCTGGGCTTCCCCGAAGAGTTGGTCAAAGGCAATCCTGAAAAAGGAATCGACGGCTTCTGGGCAGATGATCGGCGCGTGATGGACAGCGGCGAGACCAAGACCATTCCTAACGATCTTGTGATGATCGACAACGTCCTTCACAACTTAAATACCATCAAGACACCCTTGCGCGATGCCGCTGGCAGCGTCCGGGGGGTGCTCGCTTTTGGCCGTGACATCACCGAACTGATGAAGTTGGAGGCAGTGCAGAGCAAGCGAGCCTCGCAGCTGACCACCGTCTCGGACGTGTCCACAGCCGTGGCGGTCATCCTGTCGCCGGAGAAGTTACTCCAGACGGTAGTCGATGTGACCAAAGAACGGTTTGGTCTCTATCATACGCACATCTACCTGCTCGATGCCGATGGTGACAGCCTGACACTGACGGCCGGTGCCGGCGAAGTGGGTCAAAAGATGGTGGCGCAAGGCTGGCAGATCCCGTTGAATCGCGAGCAATCGCTGGTGGCCCGTGCCGCCCGCACCCGTCAGGGCGTCATCATCAACGACGTGCGCGCGGAACCCGACTTCCTGCCCAACGAACTGCTGCCCGAGACCCGGGCTGAAATGGCCGTGCCCATGATCGTCGGCGACCACGCCATGGGTGTCCTCGACGTGCAATCCGATCAACCCGGGAGTTTCACTCAGGAAGATGCGAGCATCTACGCCACCTTGGCCGCCCAGGTAAGTATTGCCTTACAGAATGCACGCACCTATTCGCAAGCCCAACGCCAAGCCGAACGCGAAAGCACGCTGAACCTCATCAGCCAAAAGATTCAAAGTGCGACTACGGTAGAAGCGGCACTCCAAATTGCGGCCCGGGAATTAGGTCGAGCTCTGGGAGCGCCTCTCACCATCGCCCAAATCGGTCTAAAGGAACAGGGTAATGGCCGCAGAAATTGACCAAGGGGTGATTCGTTTCTTATCACTCTATGTTCAAGGTGGCCCTTTAGCTGAAACCTAGCGAGGCCCTGGCCGGGAAATGCGACCATGATTCAAACACCTGACACAAAATATCAGCAGCGGCTGGACGCGCTATTTTTGAAAGCGGTGATCGGCCAACCAATCACGCAGTATGCGCCAGCGCTCGTGAATATCACACGCGCGCCACGGAGTTGATGCAAGATGAGCACATCCGAACGCCATCTCAAGCAGCGGCTTGACGAACTCTTCTCTTCACCCACAGAGTTGGCAGAGAAACAACCAGAAGCGCCGGCCGTGACGCCGGAGATTTTGTCGGCGAGGGTCGCCAATCCGATCGGATCAGCTATGGCCGCCACGGCGGAGCTGTCTGCGCACGTGCCAGAGTTGGAAAATGAGAAACAGCTTGCCGCCCCGGAAAACTTTCCTGCTCAAATGGCCAGCACGCCGCAACAGCGTTCTGCGGCTCCCCTCATCTACGAAAAGGATCGCGTAGGCTACGTTTACCACAATGACGAAGTGGAGCCACTCCAGGGCCTGAAGACGGAGATTAAAGTCAAAGCAGAAGATTCGTTCAGTGCTCCCTTAGTGGTAAAGGGAGAAGGCATCGGCGAGCTTCGTGTGGCCTCGCCCGATCAACATGCTTGGACACCGGAGGAAATCAGCCTGACGCAGGCAGTGGCGCAACAAGTATCGCTCCAGGTTGAAAACTTGCGCTTACTGACCGCCACCGAACGTGCCCGTGCCGAAGCCGAAAATGCCACGCGCCGTTTTACGCACGAAGGTTGGGCTTCATACTTGGATGCCATTCATCAGAAAGAACGCATCGGCTATGTTTACGATCAGGCCTCCGTTTCAACCTACACGGAAAAACTGCCCGTGGCTGACGGCTTTAGGCAGCCCCTGACCGTGACTGGCGAAGAAGTGGGCGCGCTCTACTTACAACCCGATCCGGCTCAGCCGCTAACGGAAGATGACAAGGCACTGATCGATTCGACAGCGCGGCAATTGGCGCAGCAGATCGAAAACCTGCGCCTGTTGGCCGATGCGGCTCGCGCCCGCGTCGAAGTGGAAGAATCCAACCGCTTGCTTACCCGCGAAAACTGGAAGGCCTACGCCGAGAGACAGGGTGACGCGCCATTAAGTTATGCCTACGACTCTATTCGGGTTATTCCCATGGAACTGTCTTCGCTTCCCCAGCAGCGCGTGCTCTCTGAACCGCTGAAGGTACGCGGAGAAACCATTGGACAATTGGCAGTGGCTGGCGATAAAGAAGTTTCGCGGGAAGATGCCAGCCTGACGGCTGCCATCGCCGCGCAATTAAGCGTGCATATCGAAACTCTGCGCCTCACAGAAGAGCTTCACAAACGCGCCGAAGAGTTGGAGAAACTTGACAAACTCAAAACCGCCTTCCTGGCCAACATGAGCCACGAGCTGCGCACGCCACTCAACTCGATCCTGGGTTTCAGTGATGTCATGCTGGATGGCCTGGACGGCCCGTTGACGGAGGTCATGGAAAACGATCTAAAACTGATTAGTCGCAACGGACAGCATTTGCTCAGTCTGATCAATGACGTGTTGGACATGGCCAAAATCACGGCCGGCAAGATGAACCTGAACGTCGAACGCTTCAATTTGCACGAGGTCCTGGCGGACGTGGTCAACATTACGTCCCCGCTGGCGCGTGACAAGTCGCTGACCCTCCAGCTCGAAACCGACGCATCATCTGCCCTCGAACTCGAGGCTGATCGCACCCGGTTACGCCAGGTCATGATCAACCTGGTCGGCAACGCGATTAAGTTCACCGAGGCAGGCAGTGTCACGCTGTCCACCGTCCGGCAAAATGGAAGCGTTCGGATCAATGTATGCGACACGGGCATTGGCGTACCGCCGGAACAGGCGCAGTTGATCTTCGAGGAATTCAGTCAGGTGGACACTTCGACGACACGCAAGTCGGGTGGCACCGGCCTGGGACTGCCGATCAGTCGGAAGCTGATTGAATTGCACAACGGCCGACTGTGGGTCGAAAGCACGGGTGTGCGCGGCGAAGGCTCCACCTTCATCATTGAACTTCCGGCGGGGGGCCAGCATGACTAAACTGCACTTGCGAGCAACCTGCATCGAATGTGGTCATCTGCAATGGACTCAGCCGTTGGACAGTGCGACCTGCGAGGCGTGCGGTTCCGAATGGCTGCAGGGCCATTACGATTACGCGGCGTTCAAGCGTGAGTTGCTGCGTGGTCTGCCGGGCCGGCCGACCAATCTGTGGCGGTACCATGAAGTCCTCCCGATCGTGGATTCCACCGATCCGGATTTGATCGTCGCGGGCGGGACGCCGCTTCGATCGTCGCGGCGTTATGCGGCGACGCTGGGCTGCACACAACTGTACCTCAAAGATGAGCGCCTGACCGCAACGGGTTCATTCAAAGATCGGCAGGCGGCAGTCTCCGTGGCGGCCATGCTGGAGGCCGGTATTCACGAGTGCGTCATCGCGTCGACCGGGAACGCAGCGGTATCCTATGCCGCTGCCTGCGCGCGGGCCGGCATCAAGCTCTGGGTGTTCATGACCAGTCTGGTGCCTCCAGAGAAGATGCGGGAAGCCGCTTTGTTCGGAGCGGATGTGATCAAAGTGAGCGGCACTTACGAGCAAGCCAAGCAGATCGCGGCTGACTTCGCCCAACGCCGCCACCTCTTTTGCGATCGCGGTGCGCGTAGTTTGCCGGCGCGTGAGTCGTTCAAGACGATCGCCTATGAGATCGTCGAGCAGCTGGGCTGGCGCGCCCCCGATTGGTACTTCCAATCGGTGAGCGGCGGACTCGGCCCGCTGGGCGTACACCGTGGTTTTCAAGAACTATTTGAAATGGGGCTGATCGATCGCGTTCCGGCCCTGGCGCTGATTCAGGCAGAAGGCTGCTCGCCCATGGTGCAAGCCTTCAAAGCCGGGCGCGATGTGGCCGATCCGATTACGCCGGAGACGCGCATCGCCATTCTCTCAACGGGCGATCCAGGCAAAGCGTACACGCTCTTGTGGCGGAAGATCCAGCACTCCGGCGGAACAATGGAGAGCGTCAGCGACATGGAGGCTTGGACGGCTATGCAGACGCTGGCCAGGACCGAAGGCATGGCGGTGGAGCCGGCGACGGCCGTGGCCTTCGCCGGGCTTGAAAAGCTAGCGCGACGGGGGGAGATCAAGCGCGATGACCTCGTTGTCGTCAATTGCAGCGGTCATACCTTCCCGGTAGAGAAGCACGTTTTGGGCGATCAATGGCGCGTCGATGTCGATCTCGCTGGCAGTCAACAGCCTGCTCCGCGCGATGGACTACTGGCAGCGCTGGAACGCCTGGACGAGAACGTCACTACCGTCCTGATCGTGGATGACAATGCCGATGATGCGCTGCTAGTCCGACGACTACTCGAAGCGAAAAAATCGTACCGTGTGTTCCATGCACTGGACGGTTTGACTGGTTTGGCGGAAGCGCAGCAGCGGCTGCCTGATCTGGTCGTGCTCGATCTGACGATGCCGAATCTGGATGGGTTCTCTGTCCTGGAGGAACTGAAGCGGGATGAGCGCACCCGCCACATTCCGGTCATCGTAGTGACTGCCCGGGATATTACCGAAGCCGAACGCCAACGCCTCACAGGCCGTGTCGAAGCACTCTATCAAAAGGCAGCATTATCGCCTCGTGTGTTTGTCGATCAGGTCGTGCAGGTGTTGGATCTGAAGATCGGGCGTGAAGAGGAACGATAAATGGCTAAGGTCTTGTACGTCGAAGACAATCCGGACAACATGCAGCTCGCTCAGCGAGTGATCACCGCGCTCAGTCACAAGTTCCTGTGGGCGGCTGACGGTTTAAGCGGCGTGAGCATGGCCGAGGCGGAGCAGCCCGATCTGATCTTGCTGGACATCAACTTGCCGGACATTGACGGCTACGAAGTGGCCCGGCGCCTGCGGGCTAAAAAGAACCACCTGTATGTGCCCATCATCGCCATCACCGCGAATGCGCTCAAAGGCGATGCCGAGCGAGCGTTGGCGGCGGGCTGTGATGTGTATATGTCCAAGCCGATCAACATCCGCGAGTTGCGGGCGCATGTGATGGGGTTCCTGGTTGACTCCAAGGCCCCGGCTGTGTCAGGTCAAAGATAGATCGTTCAATGACTAACGAAACTCATCTCAGCCCAAGCATTCTGGTCATTGATGACAACGCTGAACACCTCGAGCTGGTTCGCCGAACACTGACGGCGCGTGGCTATCAGGTATTCCTGGCCGCTGATGCGGAGTCCGGTCTACAACTGGCGATCGAACAGCAACCGGACGTGCTCGTGATCGATCTGGGGTTGCCTGATGTCGACGGACAAACGTTGATCGGTCAGATGAAGCATATGGCTGCGTTTGCCGACACACCCATTATCGCTTGTACCGCGTGGCCAGAGGAAACCGCCCGCAGCATGGTTGAAATGTATGGTTGTGACGGTTATATCAGCAAACCCATCCGGACCACCGACTTTGCCAATCGAATCGCCTCCTACCTTCACCGCTAACCCAGCCTGCCAGACATGGCCGTTGACGACAGCCGCCGAGACTGAGCCCTCCATGCAGATCGTCCCGGCCAGTTCTTTCAGCATCGACCAGTTGGTGGCTGCCTATAATCAAACCCGCGTGGATTATCTGGTGCCGATGCCGATGAATGCGGCGCGCCTGGCCGAGTACGTTCACATCTACGATGTCGATCTCGAGCGCTCACGGGTTGCTGTCGAGGGAGATCAAATTCTGGGATTGGCTATGTTGGGCGTGAGGCCGGGCCGAACTTGGCTCACGCGCCTGGGTGTATTGCCAGTTAAACGCAAGCACGGCGTCGGTGAGACGCTCATGCGTGCATTACTCGACGCCACTGATCAGTTGAGGATCAATTGCACGTCTCTGGAAGTCATCAAGCATAACACGCCGGCTCATACGCTTTTTCTGAAA
>JBGSPW010000250.1:0-6331 GCA_041738395.1 Thermoflexales bacterium | reverse complement strand
GATCTGGCGGCGCGCGGCCTGCCCCCCATCGGCCAACCCGCCAACAGCGATACCTTGTGGAACTTCATCGTGGCCGAGTTGGGCGAAACGCTGGCCGAGTTCGCGCCGCACCTCAAGCGTGAATTGCTGCACGACGGCGGCCTGATCTTGCTGGACGGTCTGGACGAAGTGCCCGACGCCCAGCAGCGCCGCCTGCAAGTGAAACAGGCGGTGCAGGACTTTGTGGCGGTCTTCAAGCCCTGCCGCTTCCTGGTCACCAGCCGCACCTATGCCTATCAACGCCAGGACTGGAAACTGGATCACTTCGCCGAAGTGGTGCTGAGTCCCTTTACGCCCGCGCAGATCGATCGTTTTGTGGAGAGTTGGTACACCCACATTGGCGCGATCCGCCATCTGGATCGACGCGACACGCAGGCGCGCGCGGAATTGTTGAAGCGCGCCATTCGCGGCAGCACCCGCTTGAGCGAACTGGCGGGGCGGCCCCTGCTGTTGACATTGATGGCCTCGCTGCACGCGTGGCGCGGCGGCAGCCTGCCGGAAAAGCGCGAGGAGTTGTATGCCGACGCGGTCGATCTGCTGCTCGATCAGTGGGAGTCGCCCAAGGTGGTGTACGACGCGCTGGGCCAGCCCGTGCGCCAGCCCAGCCTGGCGGAATGGTTGAAGGTCGATCGGGCCGTGGTGCGCGGCGAGCTCAATCGGCTGGCGTATGAAGCGCATCGCGCACAGCCGCAGTTGGTGGGCACCGCCGACATCGATCAAGGCAAATTGGTGGCGTCCTTGATTGACGTCGCCGCCCGGCGTGACGTGAATCCCTTGCAGCTGATCGTCCACTTGCGCGATCGCGCGGGGCTATTAGCGGCGCGCGGCGAAGGCGTGTACACCTTCCCACACCGCACCTTTCAGGAATATCTGGCGGCCTGTTATCTGACCGATCACGGCTTCCCCGACGACCTGGCCGATCTGGCGCGCGCCGACGTGAACCGCTGGCGAGAAGTGACCTTGCTGGCGGGAGCCAAAGCCTCGCGCGGCACCACCTCGGCGGCGTGGAATCTAGCTGAGGCGCTGGTGTGCTGTGATGTGCCGCCCGTCAATGCGGCGCATGAAGAGGCCGATACGTGGGGCGCGCTGCTGGCCGCGCAAACGCTGCTTGAAAACGATCCGGAGCATTTGAAGCAACCGGCCAAACGCAATGTGCCTAAATTGGAGTGTGTACGCCTGTGGCTGCGGGCGATTGTCGAGCGCGGTTGGCTGCCGCCCACCGATCGACTGTTGGCGGGTAATGCGCTGGCGGTCTTGGGCGATGATCGCAATTTCGATGAATTGATCACCATCCCCGCCAGTCCGTTCTTGATGGGCAGCGCTACGCTGACGGATGATGAGAAGCCGCAGCACGAAGTGACTTTGCCCGCCTATCGGATTGGCAAATATCCGGTGACGAATGCGCAATATCTGCGCTTTGTGCAGGCCACCAATTGTGAATGGCCGACTCGTGCTGGCCAACAGCCGGAGAAAGCCAATCACCCGGCGGTCGATGTATCATGGCACGATGCCCGCGCCTATTGCGATTGGCTCACGTCAGAGTGGCGCGCGTCTGGCAGAATTACGACCGATGAAGCAGTGCGTCTGCCGACCGAGGCGGAATGGGAAAAGGCCGCGCGCAGTACCGATGGGCGCGAGTGGCCGTGGGGTAATGAGTGGGACGCCACCAAGTGTAACAACGGCGAACTGGAACTGAATGGCACATCATCCGTGGGCATGTTTCCTGCCGGCGCTAGTCTTAACGGGTGTTTGGACATGGCGGGAAATGTGTGGGAGTGGACGACAAGTTTGTGGGGCGAAGATTTGATGACTCCGCAATTCAAGTATCCTTATGATCCTGCCGATGGCCGCGAAGACGTTGCGGCTAATGATGAAGTCCGCCGGGTGTTGCGGGGCGGGTCGTTCTACTACGATCGTCGCTACGCACGTTGTGCTGGCCGTTCCAGGAGCGTACCGTCTGATCGTGACAGGTACCTCGGGTTTCGAGTGGTGGTCTCCGGCTATCTCTCAACTCCTCTGCCCTCTGGCCCTCTGCACTCAGGTACTCTGGAAAAAAGCAGATAGCGGGAATGCGGGATTGAGGGAAAGAGGAAAGCCCGTTGAAGTGGAGCAAAGGGCATTGGGCGCGAAGCGCCCCGAAAAATTTGCCGTAAGCCGTCATGCCCGCGTAGGCGGGGCATCCAGGTTGTTGATGAGGGTAGCACGTGCTGATTGGCACTCTGGATTCCCGCCGACGGCACGCGGGAATGACAGAAACCGCAGTTTGTGGTTACTACTCACCCGCATCCCGCCCAGCGCGCCGCCGCGCATAGCGCGGACACGGCGTGAGCGGAGTGTCCAGCGCATTCTGAGCGGAACGCAGTGAAGGCGAAGAACGCGCTGGACACGGAGTCGAAGGATAGCGGGTGAGTAGTATGACAGGAGTCCTCATGATCGGCATAATGACCGCGCTGGAAAAAGAATATGAAGCCATGAACGTGATGCTGGACGAGGAACGTGAGCACGTGGCGCCGGGTGAAGGGGCCGGGCGGCGCTATCGCGTGGGCACGGTTCCGGCGGCGTCGGGCGGGCGGCATACCGTGCTCGTGGCCCTATCTTTGGAGATGGGTAACAATGCATCGGCGATTCGCACCAGTTTAATGCTGCAGCACTTCCCTCAAATGAAACATGTGCTGATGGTGGCCATCGCGGGCGGTGTGCCCAACCCGGACAAAGCCGAAGATCATGTGCGTCTGGGTGACGTGGTAGTGTCGGATCGAGGCGGCGTGGTGCACTATGATCTCGGCAAGGAAGAGTACGACACCGTTGCGAACAAGCCGAAGTTCACGCCACGCTATCCACCACGGCCCCCCAGCGCAGAACTGCTGGAAGCGGTGCGTTTGATGCGGGCGAGCGAACTGCGCCGCGAACGCGCCTGGCTCAAGTATTTGGATCGCGCCAAAGACTTGCCCAACTCGGCGCGGCCGAACGCAGACACGGATGTGTTGTACGACAGCCTCGATCCAGGCAAGCCACTCGTGCATCCACCTGATCCGCAGCGTGTGCCAGGACAACCGCGTGTGTTCCTCGGCCCTATCGGCTCGGGTGATCGCCTGTTGCGGAATCCGCTGCTCCGTGACGAACTACGCAGGCAGCACGGCGTGAAGGCTATCGAAATGGAAGGATCGGGTGTGGCCGATGCGGCCTACCAACTTGCGCGCGGGTTTCTCGTGGTGCGCGGCATCTGCGACTATTGCGATTCGCACAAGAACGATGTGTGGCAGGAATATGCGGCGGCAGTCGCGGCGGCCTACACGCGCGGCCTGCTCGCGTCGATGCCGGCGGAGCAAGAGACCCTGACGTTCGAACGCGAACGCCCCACCCCAGCCGTCTTTGATCAGCGCGGACAAAAGGTCAAACAGCAGATCAACGTCAACGGCGACTACTACGAATACAACATCCACGGTGACGGGAACGTCATCGGTGATCATTCGAGCAGCACCGTGAGCAAGAACAATACGGTCACCGTCCTCGACGATCCAGAAGTCAAACGCGCGCTGGCGGAGATACATCATCACCTCAGCCAACCGGAGCAGCGGCAAACCCAGGAACTGCTCGCCGCCGTGCGGGATTGGCGCGACAATGATGCGGCGACTCAGCGCGAGATGCGTGAAATGCTCGACGGCCTGCGGCGGGCGTTCATCAACCTGCAGGCGCGCGAACTCCCGGCGATGGATCAACGCCTGCGCGACGCCATCGCCGAGGTGACGGAAGTAGTGAAGGCCAGTACCGACATGAGTACTGGTTTCGAACTCACCATCCCGTTGATTCCATTGCTGCTGGACTACAAGATGAATCTCGATCTGGGCGGCGGCCTCGATCTGCGGCAGTGGTGGGAGAATCTGCGGGAGAAGTTGATGCGAGGGAGTTGAATTTTGGCAGTGAAGCGGTGATGTGTTAGACGCACGCGTTTTGAACAACGCCCTCAGGACATTCGAATGGGAGAATGACCGTGAAGTTGCTGCCGTGCTGCTCTTCACTGGTCATCTGAATTTCGCCACTCATCAAATCGACGAGGTGCTTGACAATGCTCAACCCCAATCCGGCACCGGGAGACGCACCCGCCGATCCCCCTCGGCGGAACGGCTCAAAGATATGCGCTTGTTCGGCTAAGGATATACCGCGGCCGGTATCACGGACCCGCACCACCCAACGCCCCTCATCGTAGCGCGAAATTTCAACGCGTACCCAACCCGCATCCGTGAACTTGATGGCGTTAGCAGTCAAATTGATCAGAATTTGCAGCAGGCGCTGCGGATCACCCCAGAGACTCGGCGGCATGTCGCCGCTCAAATGCGTCGTCAGTTCCAGGCCTTTGGCCTGCGCCAGATCACCAATCGCCGACACCGTCTCAGCCAGCAGATCCGCCGGCGAAAATCTGCTCGGATGTAAGGTGAGCAACTGTCCCGCTTCAATTTGCGTCTGATCAAGCAGATCATTGACCAGCCGCAGCAGCGAACGGGTGTTGTGCGCCATGCGCTTGACCGCGCCGCGCTGATTGTCGGACATCTCGCCATAGACATTCAAGCCCAGCATTTCAGTGTTGCTCAAAATCCCTACGAGCGGCGAGCGCAGATCGTGGGAGACCATCGACACAAACGCGCGGCGCAAGCGATCGTGCGCGATCAAACGTTCATTGGCCACCTGCAATTGCTGGTTAGCCGTGGTCAACTCGCGCGTCCGCATGGCGACCCGTTGCTCAAGATCATGGTTAAGCCCTTGAACGGTTTCCAACGCATGCTCCAGTCGCCGCGTGGTCAACCAGCTCACCAGCGCCATGATGAAAAAGACAGAGGTCGTAACCGGGATCGATAAGGCGAGCGGGCGCCAAACTAAACCGGTGCCCCAGGCCAGTCCATACAGGATGATCCCGGACAGAGCCGCCAGGAGAAATGAGGCCGGCGGAACCGCGACGGCACTCGCGATGACAATCGGTACACTGAACAGGATCGTGCTCCGCCCTTCGATCAGGTGAGCGGGAGTATCACTGAACGCCACGAGCGCGAGCAGTCCCAAAAGGAACAGCCAGGCCGCGACCCGCGAAAACCCGCGACGATTCAAAACGAGAATGACGCACAGCAGTCCCAGACTGATCGCTTCCGCCACCCCGGCCCGCAGGATGTTTTCCGGTTCAGCCGCGCTGCCCATCAAGATAATGTAGACCAGACCTAGCGGTAGGATGACGAGGAAGGCCAGCGCGATGATATTTAACAACTTGCCACGCAACGCTACGACCGCATCAGGATGTTCGATCCGCACGGCCGCCTGCCAGCGGGCCGCCGTCCTCGCTGAAAAATGGGTCACGCGGCTGTCACTCCACTCCGTGAGGCTTGCAGCAAATATCCCACACCCTGTTGGCGTAGGATATATTGTGGCTGTTCGGCCTGCGGCTCCAGCCGTTGTCGTAACCGGGCAATCGCCTGACGCAATATCACCCGATCGTCACGATAGCCTTCGCCCCACACCTTGACGAGCAGCTGCCGATCGGTACACGCGCGGCCCGGCGTGCGCGATAGCTCGAGCAACAGACTGAACTCGGTACGAGACAGATGTACCGGCTGGCCGGCGATCCAGACCTGCTGGGTGTCGAGATCGATTTTGAGATCACCCACCTGCCGCAACGCTGGCCCGGCGGTTGACAGGCGCGCACCACGTCGCAACACCGCCTGGACGCGCGCCACTAACTCGCGCGTACTAAACGGCTTCGTCAAATAGTCGTCGGCGCCCAACGTAAACGCCCGGACCTTGTCGTCTTCGGCATCCCGCGTCGTTAGCATAATGATCGGCGTGTCGGCCACGCGCCGGACTTGCTCCAATAACTGGAAGCCATCCTGACCTGGCAACCCAATATCCAGGATGATGAGTTGGGGCACGTTCTGTTGAAACACCTGCCAACTCGTCAGCCCGTCGGCCGCGCTCGAAGGGAGATAGCCTTCCAGATGCAGCGCGCTCTCGACAAAGGTGCGCACGTGTGGGTCATCGTCTACAATGAGGATTCTGGCTGGCGCTTCCATCCTAATCCTCCGGCTGTACTTGTTGCACCAGACCCACCAGATCGCGCGCTGAAATCGGCTTGATGAAATAGGTGGTGGGCACTGCCTGCAAGTGCGCCTGCACCGCATCGTCGGTCAGCGAGGTCATCACAATGACCCGCACCGCGTGCGACTCAGGCCGCTCAAAAAAATCCAAACCACTGCCGTCCGGCAGGCTCAGATCAAGCAATACCAGCTCGAACCGCTCGTTCTGAATCAGG
>JBGSPW010000198.1:0-52900 GCA_041738395.1 Thermoflexales bacterium | reverse complement strand
CCTGGCGCGCGGCGAGCTGCAATGCGTGGGCGCGACGACGCTCGACGAGTATCGCAAGTACGTCGAGAAGGATGCGGCGCTGGAACGCCGCTTTGCGCCGGTGTTCGTGGACGAGCCGAGCGTAGAAGAAACGATCGAGATGCTGCACGGTCTGCGCGATCGTTACGAGGCGCACCACAAAGTGCGCATCAGCGATCAGGCGTTGGTGGCGGCGGCCAACCTGTCGCACCGCTATGTCACCGATCGGCATCTGCCTGACAAGGCGATCGATCTGGTGGACGAGGCCGCGGCCAAACTGCGCGTGACGTTGTACACCTTGCCGTCGGATATCAAAGAGATGAAGACCGAACTCGATCGATTGACGGCGGAAGAAGAAGCGGCCGGTCTGTCGCGCGAATACGAACAGGCGGCAATTCTGAAGAGTAAACGTCTCCAGATGGAGACTGATTTTACGACCGCCCGCGAGCGCTGGCAGCGCGAGAAGAACATCGACGAATTGGTGGACGAGCGTGACATCGCTACAGTGGTGGAGCAATGGACGGGCATTCCGGTGGCGCAGATGCTGGAGACCGAGTCTGAAAAGCTGTTGCAGATGGAAGAGCGCTTGCACGATCGCATCGTCGGGCAGAATGAAGCGATCGCGGTGTTGAGCGATGCCATTCGCCGCGCTCGATCGGGATTGAAGGATCCCTCACGCCCGATCGGCTCCTTTATCTTCCTCGGTTCGTCGGGCGTGGGCAAGACCGAGCTCGCTAAAGCGCTGGCCTGGTTCCTGTTCGACGACGAGGATGCGCTGGTGCGCGTGGACATGAGCGAGTACCGCGAGCAGCATACGGCCTCGCGTTTGTTTGGCGCGCCGCCGGGATACGTGGGCTACGAAGAGGGCGGGCAACTCACCGAAGCGGTGCGCCGCCGGCCTTATCAAGTGGTGCTGTTCGACGAGATCGATAAGGCGCATCCTGATGTGTGGAACTCGATGCTGCAAATTCTGGACGATGGCCGCCTGACCGACGGGCAGGGGCGCACGGTCGATTTTCGCAATACCGTCATCATCATGACCAGCAACATTGGCACGGAGTTTGGCCGCAAGGGTGGGGCGCTGGGCTTTGTGCTACCGGGTGCTTCACCCGCTCAGGTGGCTGATGCTCACAAGATCGAGGATAAACTCAAGGAGACGTTCCGGCCGGAGTTCCTGAATCGCATCGACGAGACCATCATCTTTGGCACCTTGTCGGTTGAAGATGTAGAGAAGATCGTCGATTTGCAAATGAAAGAGATTCGCGATCGATTGCGCGAACATGGCCTGTTCATCGAACTGACGGAAGCGGCGCGCCAGTGGCTGGCGCGGCAGGGCTACGATGTGCAGTTCGGGGCGCGTCCGTTGCGCCGCGCCTTGCAACGCCATGTGGAATCGCCGCTGTCGGTGAAGATGCTGAAGGGCGAATTCAAGGTGGGCGATACGATCCTGGTGGACGCCAATGCGGAAGGTCTGGTCTTTAGCAATCTGGTTGAGGTGCAAGCCGTGAAAGAAGTGGAACCGGTGGCGTAGGCCGTGAGGCGCGAAAGGAGCGGACGCGATGGCAACGACGATAGTCTCTGTTGAGCAGCCCCACAAGCGTTCCAGACCGTTTGGCCGCATAATCGATCCGCCGCCATTGGTCAATGGTGACCGGTTGACGCGCACGGAATTCGAGCGGCGCTATCGCGCCATGCCGCCGGTTAAGAGAGCTGAATTGATTGAAGGAGTTGTTTTTATGCCATCGCCGGTCAGATTTCAACATGCGGAACCGCATGGCTACCTCATGACGTGGCTGGGAACCTATCGCGCCGCAACAGCTGGCGTGCGATTGCTCGATAATGCCACAGTGCGGCTGGACGCCGATAATGAGGTTCAACCTGATGCCTTACTACGAATCGAGCCGGCGGCGGGCGGGCATTCACGCGTGGCTGATGACGATTACCTCGAGGGCGCGCCGGAATTGATTGGCGAAGTGGCGTTGAGCAGCGCCGCTTACGACTTGCGCGATAAGCTCAATGTCTATCGCCGCAATGGGGTGCAAGAGTATATCGTTTGGCAAGTGCTGGACGAAAGGATCGACTGGTTTGAGCTGCGCGAAGGGGCGTATGTGTCACGGCTGCCCGACGGGAACGGGGTGATTCACAGCCAGGTGTTTCCGGGATTGAGCCTGTCTGTGGAGAAGATGCTGGATGGCGATCTGGCGGGTGTGTTGGCCGAGTTGAGCCTGGGTCTGGGCACGCCTGAGCACCAGGCGTTGATCGAACGATTGGCGTAGAAAACAACGGATTGAGAATCGACCGGATTTCACCACAGGCGGCGATCATCGTGTGATGATCGCGCCGCTTGTTTTGTAGCGCGAGTTGATAACTCGCGGCGCAAGTCGGAGACTTGCGCTACTTCACCGCCGGATCGAGTTCGACCAGAATGCGCGGGCTGCCGCCGATGGGGGCGCTGCCATCGGGCGCGGCGCCATCGATCGTGCCGAGGAGATTCCGGTTGGTCGCCAGCGGCAGCGAGATGGCGTACGTGCCACTGATCGGATAGATGATCTGATCCGTTCCATCCGGGAAGAAGAGTGTCGCTGATGGCGCCGTGGCTGCCAGCAGCGCTGTATCGTCCGTGTAATAGCGCGTCCACATCATGACGATGCGCTCACCGGAGGCAGGCCGCTTGAAGGCCAGAATTTCTTGATTGCCGCTGATCCAGTTGGTGGCGGTGATGGTGCGCCGATCACGCCAGTAGGGTTGTAGGTTTGCCAATTGATCGACGGCGAGTTGATAGGTCTGATAGACCGGCCGCAGGGTGTTATCGTTTCGCACCAGACCGAAGGCATCGATGCCACAGGCATTGCCGCAATCGTCGTACAACTGAAACCAGATGAAGGTCTGCGCTTTCAACCACGCTGCATAGGTCGCGCTTTGAATGAGAAAAGCGGATTGCTCAACAGGTGAGGCGCGATACCAGCGATTTTGCGGATCGGTGCAGTCGGGGCCGGGGGGATCATCACAGGCGGGCACGCCGGTTTCGGTGAGCCACAGTTTGACGCTCGATAATCCACGCGCGTTGAGCTGCACCCGATTTTGATACAAGTAGCCAAAGGTCTGCCAGGCCCACAAGTAATTGTGCGCAGCCATCGCATCCATGAAGCCGTGATAAGTGATCGACATGGGATCGGTGGCGATCACGTCGAGCACGTCGTTGAGCCAGTGCGGCTTCGCATACTGGGCCAAGCCGCCCATGACAATGGTCGCTTGCGGATCGGCCTGCGTGGCGGCGAGATAGGCCACTTTCAGCAGCCGGGCGTAATCGGTTGGTGAACCGCTGAAGAAGTGATCGAGATCTTCTTCATTCCAGATTTCCCAGTGTGAAATTCCCTGGCCGTTGTTCCAGTTGTGCGCGTGCGCCAGAACGCCGCCGGGCTTGTAACGATTCACGGCGGCGTTCACGAAAACCGCCCACCGATTATCCAGGTTGATCGACTTGCCGGGGCCAAGCTCGTCGCCGCCATCGCTGAAGACGCCCAGATATAAGCCTTGCGGCGGAGTGGTGACGCTGGCCGGGATAGATGGGCGATGGACCGTTGTATCGTTCAGCATAGCGCGCAACCCATCACCCACTTGAGGCGCAGGCGCACTACGGCTGCCGCCCGTATCCAACCCGATCGGCGTCAGCATCAAGATCGGCAGGACTTTCAGTCCATGATCGATGTCGGCCGCGATGTTGGCGTCCTGTTTACTCCAATCGAACACGCGCGGCTGATCGATCGCGTCTGTCTCGATGTTGGGCCAGTACATGGGACGGCGATTGAGTTGGCCTCCGCTGTCTGTGGCGCGTTGATAGCGTGCGCCGCTTGCCAAATCCTCGGCTGAACTGACAAAGGCCAAGCCCATTGACGGGACAAGCGGTTTGGAGATGAGCGTGAAGTTTTGAGCGACCAACGGCAAATAGATTCGATACGTTGGTGTGATGACGATCACGTGGATGGGCACGGTGAACGGCACGCCGCTGGTGGTGGTCGGTTCGGCGGTGACGATCAAAGCGCCGTGGTAAGCGCCGGTGGATGTGATCGTGTTTAGGTCGATCTGCACGGTCACGGTTGCATCGTGTGTGCCGCTGATCGGCGTCACGATCGGCTGCACTTGCTCCGACGGACTGATCGCGATCGACCAGGTGACCACGGTGCCGGCTTGCAGGTTGGCGATGTGCAACGTCTGCGTCTGAATGGTGGGCGTGATCCACTCGACCTGGAACGTCAACGCGTCGGGCGTAATGGTGAGCACCGGGTTGGCCGAGATCGCCGCTATGGCGCGCTCGGGCGGTGTATGCTTGGCATAGGTAATCGTTTCGGTGGTGATGAGCAGCAGCCCGACTGCCATCGTCGCGCCTAACACGGCGGCGACAACGCGTCGCCAGTGGATATGGGTCCCTTGCATGGTTATGCCTCCGGACCCAGTTTACCCGAACTTTCGGCGACCCGTAGCTGTAAGGCAATGGTCGCCAGCTGCCTTCTCAGTTGCCGTCACTTGGGTTATGATTGGATGACATTTTCAGTGGTTCAGGAGAGGCTTCATGGGGTACTTTGATGGACAAGTGGCGTGGGTGACGGGCGCTGGGCGCGGCATCGGACGGGCCGCAGCACTGGCCCTCGCTTCACAAGGCGCGGCGGTGGCCGTGGTTTCACGCACGCAGAGCGAAATGGAAGAAGTGATCGCCGAAGTTCGCGCTCACGGTGGCAAGGCGATTGCCTCGTTGCTGGATGTGAGCAATTGGGATATGGTGAACTGGACGGCGCAGCAGATCGAGGCGACGTTGGGGCCGATCGATATCCTGATCAATAACGCAGGTGTGCTGGAACCGCTGGGCAAGCTGTGGGAGACTGATCCGGAACAGGTGGGGCGCTTGATCGACATCAATTTGTCGGGCGCGTACTACTGCATGCGCGCCGTGCTGCCCGGTATGATCGAGCGCGGGCGCGGCGTTATCGTCAACGTCAGTTCGGGGGCGGCGGTCTCGGCGGCGCCGGGCTGGAGCGCGTATGCGGCGTCGAAGGCCGGACTTGATCATTTCACACGCAATCTGGCGGTCGATTTGAAGGGCACACCGCTGCGCGTGTGTTCACTGTATCCTGGCATTGTCGAAACGAAAATGCAAGAAACCTTGCGGGCCACGACATCCGATCAGCTGCCGGCCGAGCGACGACAATTCTTCGTCGATCAAAAAGAGCAGGGCCGGGTGTTGACACCGGATGTCCCGGCCCGTGCGATGGTGTGGCTGTGTTCGCCGCAGTGCGATCTAGAGAACGGCGCGATGATCGATCTGCGCTCTCAGCCGGAGTTGCTGGAGAAAATCGATCGGATGGTGCAGACCGATTGATCTTGGCCGCGACCAAGCGTCACTCGATCGGCTCGTCGATCGGCGCTTCGACTTCTTCGGGCTCTTCCGGCCGCCGATCGAGCAGCTGCATGGTTTGAGCGACCACGGTGGTGCGGATGTGCAGCTCGCCTTTGTCTTCCCAGCGATCGGTCTTCAAGCGGCCATCGACGTAGATGAGGCGGCCTTTCTTGAGGTAGTTCAGGCAAATGTCGGCCAGCTTGCCCCAGGCGTTGATCAGAAACCAGTCGGTACGATCCTGTTTCTCGCCAGTAGCCGATTTCCAGGTGTGGTTCACGGCCAGGGTGAAAGTCGCATACTTTTTGCCGTTAGTGGTGAAACGCGCCTCTGGATCACGCCCCAGATTCCCGATGAGCTGCACACGATTGAGCGATGGCATGTTAACCTCCGTGTATAATGGGATGGCAATATTGTAGCATCGAGACGGAGAAAATCGAAATGACTAATCCCCCTGATAGCTTATTACTACAGGCGCGCGCGCTAATCAATCAGGCCGTGGCGGAAGCAACGGCGCAAGGCAAGCCGGATATTCGTGCGCTGTACTTTGTGACCTATCCGGCCGAAGACATTACACCCGAAATGATCCGCGCGGCCATCGAAACGATGCGGCTGGCCACCCCGGCCGGTCACGCCGAGCTGCACTTCGCGCAGAGGCCGGGCCGCTATGTGTGTTGGAATTGCTGCGGCCTGCGTTACGAAGCGTCCGACGGTGTATGTCCCAACTGCGGACACGAGGGTCTCGTCATTCCGACGGAGATGGTGGTGGCGTTGGAAAAGATCGACGTGTAAATTAACCCTCTCGGAAGTTCTGAATTTCTGGGAGGGTTTAATCTTCTAAACGCAACACTGATCTAAAAATGCTCCGTTTCCCGTCTGCTGGGAACGGAGCATTTTCAGATCAGTGTTGCTTCTAAACGGGCTTCTGAAAAATCGACGGGACAGCCTGAGACGGTCGAGGCGACGTGGTATCGGTTGACGTCGCCACGCCGCCCCTTTCGTTTGACTTTGCTCTTAAATCCGCCTATACTCTCGCGTGAATCTCATTCACGGGAGAGTGATATGTCGTTCAAACTTAGCGTACGGCAAGGACCCCGCCCCAACCTTGTTTTTGAGCTCGATAGGCCCGGCTATGTGATCGGGCGCGAAGCGGGCAACGATCTTGTTATCGAAGATCCGCAGGTGTCGCGCCGCCATGCGCAATTGACGCGGCAGGGCAACTCATATCTAATCGAAGACATTGGCAGCACCAACGGCACGTACGTCAACGGCAAGCGTGTGACGGCTCCCACGCTGCTGACCAATGGCGATATGGTCGGCCTGGCCGACACCGTAATCATTGCTGTGCAAGTGCCGCTGGTATCGGGCGAAGATGCAACCGTGGTGAGCGATGCCGCGCCCTATGCGCCACCCACCGTACCGGCTTTCACGCCGCCGCCCGTTCAATCTCAACCTGCACCGCAGGTGCGGCCTGTGCCGCAAGCACCGGCCTATGTTCCGTCGCCTGGACCGGTGCAGCCCATTTATACGCCGCCTGTTCAATCTCAACCTGCACCGCAGGTGCGGCCTGCGCCGCAAGCACCGGCCTATGTTCCGCCGTCTGGACCGGTGCAGCCCGGCTATGCGCCGCAAATTCAGGCTCAGTCTGCGCCGCAAGCACCGGCTTATTCAGCACCACAATATGCACCGCCGCCGCAATATGCGGCTCCGCAAGCTGCGGCCCCGTTTTACACGCCACCTCCCGTGGATTACGCCACGTCCAATCCCGCCGATAAACGCCGCACCATCCTCATCGGACTTGGCTGTCTGGGGTTGCTGCTGGTCGTGATGCTGGTGGCCTTCGTCGCGTGGTCGTTCATCGACTGCCAATCATTCTCGTCGGTGTTCCCGTTCCTCTTCCCGCCGTTCTCGTGCACCTGAAACAATAAGTAAGCAAGGAAACAAGGAAAAGCCCTCGACATGATCAGCCGAGGGCTTTTATTTGCGTTTATCCTGCAAATCAACGTCCTATTTTCTTCTCCAGTAAATCACTTCATCTCGTTGAATGGCTTCAATTTGTCCTTGCTCTTCCAGCCAGTCCAGATGCCCGATGGTTTCCGATAACGCCAGAAATGCTTCGGTGCCGCTGAGGCGACCGAACAGCGGCTCGGCAATCTGGTACGCCGATCGTTCTTCTGCGCCGATCAGGTCTACAATACGCTGCGCGCGCCGTTCGTGAAAATGCAAGCGCTGCCGCACGACCTTGTGCACATCATGAATGGGCTGGCCGTGTCCTGTCCAGGCGATGAGGGGTTCCAGATCGGCCATGCGCTGCATGTGCTGGATGTACTGCACCAATCGATGGGGCCGCGGCCCACCGTCGGGATCCGGTTCGATCACGGGGTTGCTGCTGATGTCGCGCAGCAGATGATCGTTTGAGAGCAGCACGCGGGAGACCGGATCGAATAGGCAGATCAGTCCACCGGCATGACCCGGTGTGTGATAAACCCGCCACGCCCGATTGGCCAGTTCGATCACATCGCCCTCAACCATGCCCCGATCGACCTTTACCGCCTCGGCGTGCTGATCGCTGCTGCGGCGGCTGTCCATTACGCGCTGGCGTTGTTCTGCAGGTACGCCTGCCTCGGCCATGAGGTGCAGATAGAACTCGTTGCGCTGGACGCGGATCGTTTCGTAGGTCTCCAGCTGCGCTTGATTGTGGCGGTGGGTCCACACGGCGGCGTTCGACGCGCGCACAATCTCAGCTGCTTGCCCGTAGTGATCGGCGTGCGCATGCGTGATGATCACCCGGCGGATGTCACGCACCTGCAAGCCCAACGCGGCTAACTCAGCTTGCAGCGCCCTGCGTGCATCCTTCCCCGTCGTCCCCGTGTCGATTAACGTGATCGGCTCCGTCGTCGTTACGTAGCAATTCACCGGCCCCACTTTGAACGGGGTCGGGATCATCATCTGATGCAATCCATTGATAACGTGTGTTGGCATGATCCTAACTCAGGACGCAGGATGCAAGCGGCAAGAAAAAAAGCCGCCATGCTACGCACCAGCGGCTATCCTGCTTCCTGCTTCTTGCTTCTTGCCTCATTCTTTCGGCTTGCACTTCACCACAATCGTCCACGTGCCACGCTGCACGCGCTCGCCGCGTTGATTCTTGACGTTCACATTGAACTCAACAAAACCCGCGATGCCGCCCGGCGCGAGTTTCTTCTCTTTCACTTCCGCTTCGGTGTGAATGGTATCGCCAATCTTAATCGGCGCGCGGAACTTCCAGTCGAGCCCCGTGAAGGCCTCCACGGTTTGATCGAGAAAGCCCAGCTGCATCGCCAGGCCCGATGCGATCGACAAGCCCAACAAGCCGTGCGCCACGCGCTCGCCAAACATCGACGTCTTGGCCCACTCGGCATCGACGTGCACCGGATTCCAGTCGCCACTTAATCCGGCAAACAGCATGATGTCCGCTTCGCTGATGGTGCGCCCGCCGCTCTGTACCTGGTAGCCCAGTTCGAAGTCTTCGAAATATAAACCACGGGGTTGCGTCATGCTACCTCGCTCCTCACACAAGATGACGCGATTGTAACGAGGAACGCGTAATCGGTCAATGGTTCCCCCCTCTTCTGCAAGACCTTTCGATTCTATGGTGATGAAGCGAGATGCCACACCCGGCTGCGCGGGGGCTTGTGGCAATCGCGCGCCAATAGGCACTGATTGCAGGCGAGATCGCAGCTCATCTTCATCGGGCGCAGCTGGCCCGTGCGCGTCATGTGGTCGATCATTCCCGTGACCACTTCCGGCGTCGTGTCCAACTCGCGCGCCATTTCGTCGACCGTTACCGTTCCCCCCCGCTTCAACTGCGCCATCAATTTATCCAACATGATCTCTCCCTTATAGTAGGCGACTGGCAATTTGATATACCACCAATCCGGCGCTCACGGATATTACGGCTAACAGCGCCAGCGTGAACAACGTCCACTTCCACGAGCGCGTCTCCTGTCGAATTGCGCCCACGGTCGCCGCGCACGGAATGAACAACAACTGGATCACCAGAAAACTTAAGGCCGCCGCCGGCGCAATAGCTGTGCCCAGCGTAGCCGCCAGATTTGCCGAATCATCGCCGGCGCCATACAGAATGCCCAGCGTCGCGATGGAATTTTCTTTAGCGATGAACGAGGCCAGCAGCGCGACCACCAGCTTCCACGATAGGCCCAGCTGCGCCCCGAGCGGCTCCAGCGCCTGGCCGATCGATCCCAGGATCGAGGTTTCGATGTTGCCGGTCGGGAAGTTGGCCAACGCCCAGATGACGATGGTCATTACCAGGATCAGTGTGCCTGCCTGCTTCACAAACTCGAGCGTCCGCTGCCACACCAACAGACCGATCGTGCGCCCATTGGGCCGGTGGTACAGCGGCAGTTCCATGATGAACGCGTTGTGCCCGCTTTTCAATAGCGTGCGGCTCAACACCGCGCCCACCACACCGAGCAGGATCAAATTCAGCAGCACCAATCCCAACGCCATCAGTGGTGCGGCGGCGCCGAAGAAGACGGGCGTCATAAAGGCCACCACGGTCAGCCGCGCGGTGCACGGCACCAGCGGCGTCAACACGATCGTCAACAAGCGCGCTTGGGGCGCTTCGATCACGCGCGTGCCCGCCACCGAGGGTACGTTGCAGCCAAAGCCCAAAAATAGCGGCAAAAATGATTTGCCGTGCAGCCCCATCACGCGCATGAAGCCGTCCATCAAATACGCCGCGCGCGACATGTAACCCACGTCTTCCAACACCGCCATGCCTGCAAAGAAGATCAGCAAGATGGGCACAAAGGTCAGCACCAGGCCCACGCCGTCGATGATGCCCTCGATGACCAGGCTGTGCAGCCACGCGGGCGCGTTTGCCAATAGCGTGCCGGCCACGCGTGCCAGGTTGTGCACCACGGCCTCATCCAGCCAGGCTTGCAGCGGCTGCCCGATCGAATAGGTCAGCATGAACAGTATGCCTAGAATCCCGGCCAGTACGCCTAACCCCCCTACCGGATGAGTCGCTACGCGATCGAGCCGTGCTGTTAATGTAGCGGCGGTAGTCGTGCGTCGTGTCACTGCCGTTTTTACCACGCGCGAAATCCACGCGTAACGCTCGCCCGCAATCGTGATCGGCGCAGCGGGCTGTGCCAACAACACGCGATCGAACGCGTCCTGCTCGATCGGCGCTAGCGCGTTCCGCAGCTGATCGATCAGCGCCGCGTCGTGCTCCAGCACTTTCAACGCGGCCCAGTGGAGCGGATACGCCTCCGGCAGTTTGGCGGCGATGATCTGCTCGATGTCGGCTTGAGCCTGCTCCAATTGAGCGGGCAGGGCGGGTAGCTCGAGCGGACGTTTCGCTTCACGCGCGGCCCGGATCGTCGCGGTCATCAAGTGAGCGACGCCTACGTTCTTGGCCGCGATGAGCTCGATCACCGGTACACCCAGTGTTTGGCTCAACTTTGCTAGATCGATGCGCATCCCGTTTTGTCGTGCTACATCGATCATGTTGAGTCCCACGACGAGCGGCAGGCCCAGCTGCACCAGCTCGGCGACCAGATATAAACTCCGTTCGAGGATGGCCGCGTCGACGATGGCGACGATCACATCGGGGTGCTGCGTGAGGAGGTATTCGCGGGCGATGAGTTCTTCGGGCGAATTGGCGGTGAGACTGTACGTGCCTGGCAGATCGACGATGTCCAGCGTGACATTCGCCTGCGTGTACGAACCGATTTTTTGCTCGATTGTTTTGCCCGGCCAATTGCCCACGTGCTGATTGAGTCCCGTGAGCGAATTAAAAATCGTCGATTTGCCGACGTTGGGTTGCCCGGCCAGCGCAACATGAATCCGCGTCACGGGTTGGGTCTCCGTGACGCGGACTTCTTCTAAGGTTGTTGCCTCAGTCGTTGCGCAGCACGATCCATTCATCATTCAATCCTGCGCGCGCGAATGCTGCCGGCTTCGCTGCGGCCCAACGCCACGCGCGTATGGATGACACTGACGATCACCGGCCCTCGTCCGCGATTCTGGATCATCGACACGCGCGAACCGGGCACGAAGCCCAGCGCGGCCAACCGCCCCATGATCGCTCCCCCGCCGCTCAACGTTTCGATCTCGGCTTCATCGCCCGCAGGTAATTCATCTAAGCCAATCGCTGTCATGCCTGGTTTCCTTTACATTTTTCGCACAGTCCGGTCAATCTCAAGTGCACTCGCGCCACTTTCACTCCCAACTCGGCCTGCAGTTGCGATCGCAGCGCCGGTACGTGGTCCGATTGAAACTCGATGACTTTGCCGCAGCGGGTGCACGTAAAGTGGTAGTGTTCAGTCTGAGGGGTTGGCTCAAAGACTTCGCGGTGACTGTCTTGATCGTAATACTGCGCCTTGATGAGACCCCGTTCCTTCAACAGCGTCAGGGTGCGATACACCGTCGAGGAGTTGATGCTGCCATCGTGCCGCCGGGCGCGCGCCGTAATGTCATCAGCCGTCAGATGATCGCGCGAGGTATCGATGACATCGAGGATGATGGCGCGCTGGCCCGTCATCCGCCCGCCTTCGGCCACAATCGCTTGTTTGGCTTGATCGAAAAATTGACTCACGCTAGATCCTTGTTGCAACCGACTTGCAATAAGGATACACCGTGAGAAGTACTCCGGGGAGTGACAACCGTCCCGTTCACAGAGTACGGTTGTCACGGAAAAAGCATGACGTTTGGTTCAGTCTGCCAGTGCGAGCGCGGCGCTGTACTCGCCGTCCTGTTTTTCACGCACGAAGCCCACCACATCCAGCCGCAAGAGCAGGCCCACGCACATCGCCAAGCCGATGGCTTCCAGGATGAACACGCTGCTGTACGCCAGCGCCAGTGAGCCGGTGAGGGCCAACATCACATCGCGCACGATGCCGCCCAGGCCGATGCCCACGCCGCGCGAGACCAACTGGATCATCGTCCACAATCCCAAATACGCGCCCGCCGCTTGATGGGTCGTCATCGCCATGAGTAAACTCACTCCGCCGATGGTGTACGCGCCGAATCCCAGACCGAACACCAGCAAGGCAGGAATAACCAGCCAGCGGATGTAAGCCAGACCGGACACCGCCAACAGCAGCAGGCCGACGATCATTACGCTCAGGCCGATCAGCGCAGGCAGGGACTGTTGTTCCGGCCGCCGTTTGCGCGTGAGGATGGCCGTGATAATCATCATCACTAGCACGCCCGTGCCAAAGTAGGCAGTGAAGCGCGTGGTCTGCTGCACATCCAGCGCGAACACGTCACCGCCAAAGGGTTCCAGCACGGCATCCTGCGCGAACGAAGCGATCGCGCCCAGCGAGAGAAAGATGGCAAAGCCCCGTGCGCGCCGATCGGCCCACATGCTCTTCAGCATCGTTCGCAAGCTGGGACGATTTTCCTGCGGAGCCACATCCGCGGCCGGCGTGCTTTCTGCCGCCAGCACTTGGCGATCTTCGCGGAAAATGGAGAAGAACCAAAACAGCGCTGCCGCCATCCCCGTGAAGATGGCGAGGACCTGAAATTTTTCCGGCGAGTATTCGGGCAGCAAGCGGCCAAAGACGATCGGGGAGCTGGCGAAGCCGAGCAGCAGCAAAGTCTGCGCGATACTTATCGCAATGCCGCGTTTGGCGGCCGGCGTGCGATCGTGAATCAACGCCAGATAAGGCCCGCCGGAGATGGCCGTGCCTGCGCCGTAAGCGACGAAAATCAGCAGGGCCATCAACCACCCGATCGGATCACTGAGATTCACGGAGAAGCGCAGCAAGCTAATCGGCAGGAGGATCACCGCCAACAACATCAACGCCCGGCCCAGCCAGATGTAGGGCGTGCGGCGCAAGCCCACGATGGGCCGCGTGTCCGATCGGAAGCCGGCCCAGATCGAAAGCGGCGCGAGCAAATAGCGCAGCGCCAGCAGGATTGAAACCGAGGTCGCACTAGCGCCGAGATCGACGATCATCAAGCGGTTCCACACCGACGCGGTGAGGATGTCTACCAGCGCCGAACCGAAATTGAACGAGCCCAACTTGAGCGAACGCCAGATGCTAAAGTGGGGAGAATCTTGTCGGGTCATGAGCATCACCTGAAACGTAAAGCGTAAGACGTCATAGCGCCAGTCACGTTTTACGACTTACGCTTCCAGCCACGTTGTGCGATCTTCAAACGACGGGCGTTCATGCGGTGCCGCTATTTCCACCGGATAACCGACGTACACGAAGCCAATCAAATGCTGATCGGCCTCCCAGCCGAAGAATTGTTTGATGGCCGGGTCGGTGGCCGACGGGCCGGTGCGCCACATCGCCGCCAACCCTAACGCGTGCGCGGCCAACAGCATATTCTGCATGGCTGCCGCCGCCGCGCACACATTTTCGATTTCCTTGGCTTTGGTCAGCGCCGGTTTATCCACCGCCACCGTGATGACGACCGGGGCGCGCAGTGGCTTAGCGCGGTCTTTTTGCAAGTCCTCGTCTGTAGCGTCGGGCTGGTTGGCTGTGGTTGACTGCGCCATGGCTTCGCCCAACTTCTCGCGGCCCGCGCCCGTCAGCACCACGAAACGCCACGGTCGCACCTTGTAGTGATTGGGCGCTTGCACAGCCGCGGCCAGCAGCTGCTCGATCAATTCACGCGGCACCCGATCGGGCTTAACCTGCCCCACCGAGTGGCGCGTGTGGATTGCTTCTAACACTTCCATGCACTCCTCCGGTAAACAAAAAATGTGGCGAAGTTCATTCGCCACATTGATTCTATCATGTCGCAGCAAAGCCGCCCGGCTTTTCTCGGTGAGACGCTGTCACGCTTCACTCGCCTCCTCGTTTTTCGTCCGCAGCTTGGCCTCGGCCCGCCTGAGCGTTGCCTGCCGGCGCGCCCAGAAATTCTCGGTCGTGAAGAGGATCAAGGCGGCCCACACCAGCCCGAAGCCGATGAACTGTGTGCCCGTAAACGCTTCGCCGAAGATCAGCACGCCGATCAGAAATTGCAGCGTCGGCGCGATGTATTGCAGAATGCCGATCAGCGACAGCGGAATGAGGCGCACCGCCGTGGCAAACATCAACAGCGGGATGACGGTAACGAGGCCCGCGCCGACGATCAACAGGGTCGACACGCCATCGCTGTGCAGAAACGCGCCCTGGCCGTTGGCTTCGGCGAAGAACAAATAGAGCAGCATGGGCACAAAGAGCAGGGCGGTCTCCAGCATCAGGCCGTGCAGCGCGCCCAGTGGCGCCATCTTCTTGACCAGGCCGTATAACCCGAAAGAGAACGCCAACGTCAACGCAATCCACGGCGGCGCGCCGTACACCAGCGTGAGATACGTCACCCCGGCTGCCGCCAGTCCCACCGCCACCCACTGCAGGCGGCGCAAGCGCTCGTGCAGAATAATCACGCCGAGCAGCACGCTCAACAGCGGATTGATGAAGTAGCCGAGGCTGGTTTCGACGATGTAGCCGGCGTTGACGGCCCACACGTAAGTGCCCCAGTTGACGCTCAACAGCAAGCCGGCGATGAAGTAAATGCGGACGGTATGCCAGCGTAGCGCTTCGGAACGGAACGCGCGCCATTGCCGCAGCACCGTCAGCACGATCGCCAGCAGCACAAACGACCATACGATGCGATGCGCCAATAGTTGCAGCGCGGGCACGGCTTGCAACCACTTCCAGTAAATGGGAAACAGACCCCACGTGGCATAGGCTCCAATCGCAAACCACACACCCTTTTTCATTTATGAGTCTCCGCTTTTTCTTACGCAAAATTGCGCGCAAGTATAGGCGCGATGGGGCGGCTGGTCAATGATGATAAGGCGCGAGAAACCGGGTTTTTCCGTTCCAAATGGAATTGAACGTTTATGGTGGAAAAACCCGGTTTCTTCGCTAAACAAAAACCCGATCGAGTTACACACCCGATCGGGTTTTGCATCATGCCTTACGCATCTTGCTCAATCCCACTTGAATTTCTGCACCGCCACACCAAACATCACCACCGACATCGCCAACAGGGCGGCGCATTCCGGCAGCACTTCGACGATGCCGTACCCGCGCATCAAGATGTCCTGATAGGCATTCAATGCCCAGGCGTGCGGCGAGATGACACCCAGCGTCTGCATGAACTGCGGCATGACGAAGCGCGGCACCATCACACCGCCGATGGCGGCCAACGTCAACACGAGCAGGGTGCTCAAGCCGTTGACCTGTTGCTCCGATTTGCCGATGGCGGCCAGCAGCAGGCCCAGCGCATTCGCGGTGAGGGAGGCGCAGACGGAGATGAGGATCAGCCCTTCGGGATGCGCGCCCCATTCGAGGCGCGGCAGGCCGGTGAGCGGCAGCACGAAGTAACCGACCAGGAACAGGATCGCGATCTGAATCAGGTTGACGATGACGTGCGGGACGAGTTTGCCCAGCAGGACCGTGGCGCGCGACATGGGCGCGGCCACCAGGCGGCGAAAGGCGCCAGTGCGTTTTTCTTCCAGAATGCTCTGCGCCAGAATGCCGCTGATGAAGAACACGCCGAACAACGCCCAGCCCGGCACGTTCTGCTGCACGGTGTTGGGAACCTGTTCGATCTGCATGTTGGCGGGCTGCGTTTCTTGGATGACCACCAGGCTTTGACCGTTGCCCGTGGCCGTGAAACTGCCGTTGTCTTTGAGCGCGTCTTTCATAGCAGCCGGTACTGAGCCGCCATTTTGATCGATGGCGGTGAGCATCAGATCGATGCCCTGCGGCATCAGACCTTTGAACGCCGCTTGCTGACTCAGCCCGGCTAGAGCACCTTTCACCGGGCCTAGCACTTGTTGGGACGTGGCCGGATCGGCGACGAGTTCGATCTGCGCCGATGGCGCGGCCTTGTCAAAGGCGACCTGCTGGAGCGCGGCGCTGAAGTCTTCCGGGATCACGATGGCGATGTTGCGCTTCTGATCGACGATTAACTGCTCGGCCTGCGCGCGCGTCAACGGCTGATTGTCCCACGTCGTCTCGACGTTGATGCCGCCGCTTGCCTTAAGGTCTTCTACCAGGGCTGCTCCGGTGGCACCGCGATCGAGGTTGACGACCAGCACATGGATGAGCTGATCATTGCCGCCGCCGAACGATCCAGCCAGCGCGTTGGACATGACGATGATGAACATGGCGGGCATCAAGAACAGCGCGGCGACGCCGCCCGTGTCTTTGAAGATGACTTTCAAATCTTTGATGGTGAGAGCGATGATTTGGCGGAACATGGTATGGACTCCAGTTGGGAATGAATTCACACGTGGTGCGTATTGCGTAAGTGTGACGCGCTACGTTCTAATCGCGTAGTCGTTTTCCGGTCAGTTCCAGAAACACCGATTCCAGATTTGGTTCCAGGATTTCCAGCGAACGGATGTTGAGGTCGAGCCGGTTGAAGACGTTGATCACCTCGGGCAACGTCTGCTGTGTATTGATCGCCTTCACCTTGATTTGATGATCGAAGCGGTCGGCGTTGCGCACGCCGGGCAAGGCCCGCACTTCTTGCGCCAGCGTGTCGGGCACGTCGTCGGGCAAGCCTGCTACGATCAGACCGCCGCCCAGTTCGTCTTGCAAGGCGCGCGGCGTATCCAGCGCGACGATGCGGCCTTCGTCGATGATGGCCACGCGATCGCACAGGCGCTCGGCTTCTTCCATGTAGTGCGTGGTGTACAGCACGGTCACGCCGTTGCGATTGAGCTCTTCCACATTGTCGAAGATGAAGTTGCGGCTCTGCGGATCGACGCCGACCGTAGGCTCGTCGAGGAAGAGGATATCAGGTTGGTGCAGCAGTCCGACGGCGATGTTGACCCGGCGCTTCATGCCGCCCGAATATTTGTCCACGCGATCGTGGCGGCGCTCATACAGCCCGACCATCTTTAGGGCTTCCTCCACGCGCTGCTTCAACTGCTTGCCGGTCAGCCCGTAGATGCGGCCATAGAACATCAAGTTGTCGTTGGCCGACAGGCTGGGATACAACGCCAGGTCTTGCGGCACCAGTCCGATGCGGCGCTTGATCTCAGTCTGCTGCCGGGCCAGATCGAAACCGGCGATAGTCGCGCTGCCGCTCGTGGGCTTGAGCAGGCACGACAGCATGGAGATGGTGGTGGTCTTGCCTGCGCCGTTGGGTCCCAGGAAACCGAAGATTTCGCCGCGCTGAATGGCGAAACTGACATCGCGCACGGCGGGCTGTTCGCGGCCTGGATACTGTTTGGCGAGTTGATTGACTTCGACGATGTTGGTCATGGTGATGCTCCTGCGTTCAAATCTGCGTTCAGTCTAGCAAAAACCGATCGGGTTGTGATGTGCCGATTGGGCCATTGGCAGTCACGTTTGCCGCCTGTGCCGATCAGCCAACAAAAAAGTAGAGGCGAGTATCTCACTCGCCTCTACCTGCCTCTTGCATCCTGCTGTCTGTTCTTACTTGCGCCGTACGATGATGACCAGGCCCAACGCCACCAGAATCAGCGGCCACCAGCGGCCTGCGAATTCCAGCACGTTCAGCGCCGCGCCGCCCAGCATCAAAGCGCCGCCGATGAGCGCCATGATCGCGCCGGGAATCAGCGCCCACCACTGCGCCTCGTGCGTAAAGACCTTCGACAATACGGTGATGAGGAACCAGCCCAGCGCAAAGCCGATGAAGAACACGCCGCCCTGAGCCGAATTGGTGACAGCGAGCTGCGGATTCTGCGTGAGTACGACGCCCAGGCCGATGCCGGTGAGAATACCGCCGGGGATGATGAAGCCTACCTGCCGCCCGATGATGCCTGCGACGAGGAAGAGACCACCCAGCGCCGGCAGGAACAACAGGCCCACTGATTCGACCTTGATGTTTTGCGCCAGTAATACCAGCAATCCGATGGCGACCAGCAGCGCTCCGCCGATCATGGTTTCGCGGCGATCCGCTGAGTGAGTCGTGTTCGTTGATGTAGACATGATGTGCCTCCTGAGATTGTGTGGGCATTCTGAACGGCGTAGTCGAAGAATGCTTTTTGTAAGAGCCGCATCCTTCGACTGCACTTCGTTCCGCTCACGCCCTGTCCGTGCTTTGCACGGGGGCGCGCTTGGCGGGATGCTGCGTGATTTCGTTTGAACTGCGCATAGGATAACAAAAACCGACCGGTTTGTGATGTGCCGGTCGGCCTATTCGGGGGCATATTGTGGAGATGTGCCGTGTGGTGTCTGTGCTCACCAACCGCGTTCACGCGGTTGGCTTACCACGCCCGCGCGGACGCGGGCTACGAGCAGTGTTGTTAGAGCAGCCTCAACTCTTTCGCGCGGGCCACGGCCTGCGCGCGATCGCGCGCTTCCAACTTGTTGAGGATGTTGCTGACGTGGTTCTTGGCGGTGCCTTCGGCGATGAACAACTTCTCTGCGATCTCTTTGTTGCTCGATCCGGCAGCGATCAGGCGCAGCACTTCGATTTCACGGTCTGATAGTTCACTGGCGGACGCCGGGGCGGGTGGAACGATCGGGTTTTGGGTGACCAGATTAACCAGCTTGCGCGCCATCTCCGGCCCGATGGGACTCTGCCCCTTCGCGGCCGATCGGATCGCATCGGCCAGCTGCTCGGATGGCATGTCCTTCAGCAGGTAGCCGCACGCACCGGCGCGCAGACCCGACATCAGATACTCGTCGTCGTCGAACGTGGTGAGGATAATGATCTGCGTGTTAGGCAGGATCGCGCGAATGGCCTTGGTCGCCTCGACGCCGTTGACGCGCGGCATCTGGATGTCCATCAAGATCACGTCGGGCCGCTGTTGTTTCGCCAACTCGATCGTTTCAGCGCCATCCCCGGCCTGCGCCACAATCTCGATATCATCGGCCAGCGCCAGCAGGGTGGCCAATCCTTCGCGCATCAAGCGTTGGTCGTCAGCAATAAGCACTTTGATGGTATCCATGTCGTCGTTCAACCCCGGGATGCGCGTAAAGCGTGAAACGTAAAGACAGGTGTTGCGTTTTACGCACTACGCACTACGTTTTACGTGTTACTGATTGGCAGGGTCACTTCCAACACGAAGCCGCCTTCCAAATGATTCTCGGCCAGCACAGTGCCATTCAAGGCGGTCGCCCGTTCGCGCAGTGCGTTAAGCCCGACGTTATCTTCGCCGCCTTTGCGGCCCAGGCCGTTATCGCGCACGCGTAAACTCACCGCATTCGCATCGTAAGCCAGTCGGACGTTGGCCGCGCTGGCGTGCGCGTGCTTGCGGATGTTGGTCAGCGACTCCTGCGTGGCGCGATATAACACCGTCTCGATTTCGGGCGATACAACGCGCGCGCTGCCGGTTTGTTCAAACGTCACCATCAATCCGGCGTCGCGGCTTGTTTCGATCAGGGTGCGGAGTGCATCGGGCAGTGGCCGGTCTTCCAACGGAGTGGGGCGCAGCGCAGACACCGATCGCCGCACTTCGTTCAACCCTTCCGACGCCAGTTGTTTCGCTTTGACGGCGGCTTCCTTCGCCCGCGCGGGATTGGAATCGATCAACTTGGTGACGACTTCCAACTGCACGTTGATGACCGTGAGGTAATGGCCCAACGTGTCGTGCACTTCACGGGCCAGGCGATTGCGTTCACGCACCGTCGCCAGTTGTTCCACCTGCGCGGCATATTCGGCTAGCTGCTGATTCGCTTTTTGCAGTTGTTCGCGTGCCTGTCGTTCACTGGTCGCGAGCTGCGTGAAGACGATCATGAAGATGAAACCCGCGCCCAGTCCCAGCACGATTTGCAGCGAGGCTTCGATGTTCGTGAAGAGCCCGTAGCCCAGTGCCAGCACGCCCAGCAGCACGGCGTTGGCCAGATAGCCCTGGCGTTGCGGCAGATTGCCCTGCACCACGCTCACGACCAAAAAGGACAGCATGGAGGTCAGGAAGAAAAAATCGCTGAGGAACAACAGGACGAACAAGATCGTTGTTAGGACGATCTGCATCGTGAGCGTGAAGCGAACAGACGGATTCTCGGGCCGCGAGGCGCGATCGGCGACGAGATCAAACGCCAGCGTGCCGAGAGCGTACCAGAACCAGGCGCCATTCTGCCACATCGAGCGCTGCGTGAACAGCGTGACTCCGGCAAAGGCCAGCACAGTGAAGTGCAGGGCCAGAAACTGGCTGAAGGTGCTGGGCGCGATATGGCGAAGCTGACCGGGTGTAGATGGCGACATACCGGTACTCTAGCGGCGGATCGATTGAATCAACAGGAACACGCCCAGCCCGATCAGCAGAATCGCGCCGAGGGCTCCTACATTGCCGCCGCCAAAGAACGAGGCGAGGATCAGGCACACGCCGGTGCTGACGACGAACATCCAGAAGCCGACCTTCATGGTATCGCCGCCCCAGTTGCCTACGCGGGCTGCGATAATCAGTCCCAACCCGACCGAGGCCGGAATCATCGCCCAAATGTAGGACCACGCTCCCCAGTTGTGCGCGAAGATGTTGTAGAAGAAGATCGCGCCCAGCCCAAACAGGATGGTGCCGGGAATCAATAACCCCGCCAGGTTCTGGCGTTCATGGGGTATCAGCAGCACGGGCAGGTAGAAGCCCGCGCCGATGATGAAGAAGATGATGGGCCAGACTTGGCCGAAGTCGATGCGGAAGACGTTGAGCGCCAGGAAAATTCCGCCCAGCACGATGAGGATACCGCCGATCACGGCGGAAGTGCGGCTGTCACTCGTACTTGCTGCAGAAGCAGGCGGTGCTGGTGGTGTAGAGGACGTCGATGTTGAATTCATGTTATTCATTGGAATCTCCTGTGTGGCAGACGGTGTCCCTTAACTGTTTCTAGTATACTCGCATCCGCGCGCGATGCAATAGGTGCGGCGCAACTTGTGGATAATTGATAGGTGATTGATGGCTGGCGGTTAGCGGTTAGCGGTTGGTCGTTGGTAAGAAGGACGATAGCAGATTACTTCACACGATTGATAAACGAATGACCGGTATTGTATTCGTCTATCCAATGCCGTATTTTGTACCGCCGTTTTCGAAAGCGTATAGAGATTCTGTTGTCATTGAATTCCCCATAGCCAAACTGTGCCATCCGAACTGCTGGTTGCGAGAACCTGTCCGTCAGGGCTAAATACGATGCGACGAATAACAGCCGTGTGCCCTTTGAGTTGGGCGAGTCGCTGTCCACTCTTTGTATCCCAGAGGGTAACGTCATTCTGGCTATTTGTAGCGATGAGGTGACCATCGGGACTAAAAGCGATGGCGTGTCCGGGGAGCTTATGCAGAATCTGTGTTGGCGAACCTTGCTCGGTGTTGATATTTTGTAGAGTGACAAAGCCATCATGATCGCTCGATGCCAGTGTTCTGCCATCAGGGCTAAAAGCCATAGTGCTGATGCCATGACTGTTTTCACTCACCCCGCGCAGGAGTTTATTTGCCTTGATGTCCCAAATCCTGATTCCAGGTTCGAAATACGACTGTGAAGCCGAAGCCAACAACTGACCTTGAGGACTAAACTCTATAATCCCTACGCCAGATGGCTGAGTTGCGGTCAAAACACCAAATTTCTGACCAGTCTGTAGGTCAAGCAGCCAAATATCGTCGCCATATACTTGGGCTGATGCCAAAGTGCGATCGTCAGGGCTGACGGCCGCAGTTCTCCCCGGTATCTTGAACGTGCGCAAGAGAGTGCTATTGTCGGCGTCCCAGGCGTGAACAACCGCATCGTAATTGATCGACGTAATAGTCTGGCCGTCATGGCTAAAGGCCACGTCAATGATGTCGCGTACCTGTTCGGCAAAGATGCGGATCAGACCGTGTGTTTGTATATCCCATAGTTGCAATCCACGCCGGGGGTTGACTGCGACTAAGTCTCGCCCTTCAGGGCTAAAGGCAATAGCGCTGCCATCAATAGCGATCCAGTCACGAGTCTTTAGTAACTGACCATTTCTGGCATCCCATAAACGCATGACGTCCTGTTGATCGCTAGAGAAGAGAGTAAGCCCGTCAGGGTTCAGTATCGCATTGGTAATACCCTCGGCATGGCTGCCCATGGTCTCTACAGGCGCGCCAGTCGCAATGTCCCAAACAATGAGTGCGGCGTCTTTATCCTCACCTTGATACCCGTCGGCTGAGATCAAGCGTTTTCCGTCTGGACTGAAAGCAATATGGGCTATGCCTCCCGGATGCTGAAACTTGCGGATAGTGCGCTGACTTGATATATCCCACAGCTGTATCGACCCGCCTCCGTTCGACCAAGCTAGAGTGTGGCCGTCAGGGCTATAAGCGATAGTGGCTATGCCGCAAGTTAAATCGTCGTCGATCTTCCGCTTCACGAGACCATTTTCAACATTCCACAATATCAAGGGGCAATCATAACCACCCCCGGCTAAAGTCAGCCCATCTGGGCTGAATGCGAGGGCATAGATTTCATCTTGAAAGTCGGAGAACGTATGTAACAACTTGCCTGTATCGGCACTCCAGATTTTTGCTACGCCGTTAGAATTTCCCGCGGCTATCTTGCGTCCATCGGGACTAAATATGATTGTATATATCTGATCAAGCGGCTCATCAAGTGAGCGCAATACCTTGCCGTCAAGGGTACTGCGCAGTTGAATGCCCGTGTCAGTGCTGGTAACAAAAAGACTACCGTCAGGACTGTAGGCGATATGGTCTATTACTTCGGCGGTTTCAATGAGCCGTTGTTCGTCCAGTGCCCGCGCGTCATAGAAATAGATCCCGATCGAACTGGCGATTGCCAAAGTTGAACCATCAGGCGAGAGGGTTGCTTGGTAGAACACGCCTTTTCCCAACCGCGCCAGCGGTACGATGTTTGCTGCGTTTGCTGGTGTGATGACACGCCCGCCTGGTTTTGGAGCAACAGTGAGTGTTGGCTGGCGCGTTACCTGCTCAGCCGTAGGTCGTCCATTCATTAGCGGAGTTGGTGTACCTGAACATGCTGCTAACAGTAGAGTGGTCGCCAAAAAGAGAGTGTTTGATAACGGATGTCCGGCCATCTCTGCCTCCTGTGTGTTTCAAGTATACGTCTATTGCCGAAATGTAGCATGGTGGTATTGATCATTGTTCATTGCTCACTGTTCATTTATAATCAACCTATGACTATCAAAGGTGTGATCTTCGATCTCGGCAGCACCCTCATCGAGTTTCGCGGCGACTGGAGTGACATCTTCCGGCGCATGTCCGTCGATCTGATTGCCTATCTGCGCGCGCACGGCTATGTCATGGATTTTGAGAAATTCGATCGACGGTACCAGGAGGTCGTCGATCAATTCTACACACGGGGGCAGCAGGATTGGATCGAGTACACGGCAGAATATACGCTGCGCTACACGCTGGCGGAATTCGGCTATCCCGAAGTCTCCGATGAAATCCTGAAAGGCGGACTTACCGCGGCCTACACGCAGGGCGAATTGTTGTGGCAGCCGTTCATCGACGTGTATCGCACGCTCGACACATTGGAGGCGCGCGGCTACAAGATCGGCTTGATTTCCAATGCGCGTGATGCGGCCAACGTGGAACGCCTGATCGATAATGCCCAGCTGCGATCGTGGCTGGACCCGATCGTGATCTCGGCCAACGCCGGGGTGCGCAAACCCAATCCGCATATCTTCAAGATCGTACTGGACTACTGGAAATTGTCGCCGGAACAAGTGGTGATGGTTGGCGATATGCTGGGCGCAGATATCCTCGGGGCGCACAACGTGGGAATGCGCGGCGTATGGGCGACGATGCAGACCGAGCGCGAAGCGAACGCGGCGCACGTGCACACCATCGTGCCGGACGCGACGATTGCGAGCCTGTCGGAATTGCTGCCGCTGCTGGAAAAATGGTGAGGAAGTAGACAAGGCAACAAGGTGTTTACGTCTCGTTTACACCCAGTTTACATCTTGCCCTTATACTGTTCTTAGCCCCATTTGTCAGGCAGCCCCCGCAGCACAGCACAGCGGGGTTGTTAATTGATCATTGATCATTGCTAATTGTTCATTGTTATCATGGCTCTGCGCACTCGCCTCTTGCTCAGTTACGCTCTAGTCATCTTCGTCTGTGTGGCGATTATGGGCGTGGCGCTGCTGTTCCTGCTGCGCGAGGCGCCCACGCAAAAGCGGTTGGTGACGGGCCGCCTGGCACTGGAAGCGGGTGTCATCCAGCGCTTGATTCGCACGCCGCTGCAAAATAACGTGCCGCCCGAACAGATCATGCGCCGCCTGGAGAATCTGGACAATCGTACCGACACGCGCATCCTGCTGATCAATGGGCAGAGTGGCAAGGTGCTGGGTGATACGAGCGGCCCCTTGGTCGGCCACAACCTGTTTGACGCTGGTCATCCGGTGCGTTTCAACAACACCCTCAGCGGCGAGTTCGACGCTAACGGCGAACACTGGTTGTACTCCACGGGGCAGCTGCTCAACCGGCGCGATCAGCTGGAAGTGGTGGCGGCGGTGCCGTACGAGATCACCTCGCCGCTGCGCGATCCCATCTTCCGCGAGCTGTTGCAGCCCTTACTCATTGCGCTGGTGCTGGCCTTTGCCGTCTCGATCGTTCTGGCGATTCTGGTTACCCGATCGGTGGTCCGGCCCATGCAGCATGTGGCGCAGGCCGCCCAGAAAATCGCGGCGGGCGATTACAATCAGGTGGTGCCCGTCGAAGGATCGCGCGAAGTCAAAGAGATGGCCAGCAATTTCAATCAAATGACGCAGCAGGTGCGCAGCACGCAGCAGGTTCAGCGTGATTTTCTGGCGAATGTCTCGCACGAGTTGAAGACGCCGCTGACCAGCATTCAAGGTTTCGCGCAAGCTATTCAAGACGGCGCGGCCGGCGACAGCACGTCGATCCGCAAGAGCGCGACGATTATCTTCGACGAAGCCACGCGCATGAATCGCATGGTGGGCGAACTGCTCGATCTGGCGCGTATCGAGACCGGGCAGATTGTCATGCGTCACGAGTCCGTGCAGCTCGATCAATTGCTGCAGAATGTGATCGAACGCTTAGCGCTGCGCGCACAGGAAGGCGGCGTCGTTTTGTACGCCGACATCACGACCGGGCTGCCGGCAATCGTCGGTGATGGCGATCGGCTGGCGCAAGTCTTCAGCAATTTGATTGACAATGCGTTGAAGCACACGCCCAGCGGCGGTAAAGTTACCGTGGCCGCGCGGATGCTGAGTGGTTCATCGGCCGTGAAGCGGGGCAAACCTCTCTCGGGTGTGGAGATTACCGTGGCGGATACCGGCGCCGGCATTCCGCCCGAAGATCTCTCACGCATCTTCGAGCGTTTCTACCAAGTGGATAAGTCGCGCGTCAAATCCAAGACGGGCAGCCTAGGCTTGGGCCTGGCGATCGTCAAAGAAATCGTTACCGCGCACGGCGGCACGATTCATGCAGAAAGCATCGTGGGGCTGGGGACGAAGTTCGTCGTCTGGCTGCCGGTGGAGCGGGCGAAGGCTTAAAACCAGTCGCGCTTCCAGAAGATGTAGACTGCGATCCCCGCTGCGCCCAGCGCGATCCCCATCACGATCCAGAAGGCGTGTTGAAATTCATCGAACGGCAGATCGACATTCATGCCGTAGATGCTGGCGACCAGCATGGGCACGGTCAGGATGATGGTCATGGAGGTGAGCAGTTTCACCACCACGTTCAGGTTGTTGGAGATGATTGAGCCGAAGGCATCGACCGTCTGCGTGAGAATGTTGTTGGAGATGCCGATCATTTCGATCGCCTGGCGAATTTCGATCAGCACGTCATCCAGCAGGTCCTCATCATCCGGATACATCTTAAAGAGTTGGCTGCGCTGCAAGCGTTCCATCATCAGCTCGTCGGAGCGCAGCGCGGTGGTGAAGTAGACCAGGCTTTTCTGATATTTCAGCAGCTCCAGCACTTCGCGATTGCGCGGCGTTTTTTGCAGCCGATCTTCCAGTTGATCAATCCCCTTCTCGATCGCGTTCAAATGATAGAGGTAGCGCTGCGCGGTGCTCAGCAGGATTTGCAGCACGAAGCGATTGCGTTTGCCCGTCGACCACCCCCTGGCGCGGCCCTGCACGAAATCAGTGAGGATGTCGTTCTCGACTTTGCTGATGGTGACGATGGCTCGTTCGGTGAGAATGATGCCCAGCGGCATGCTGACGTAGGGAATGTCGGCGGAGTCGCCTTCGTAGTGTGGCACGCGCAGGATGATCAGGGTCACGCCTTCGTCCTTTTCGGTGCGCGCCCGCTCGTCGATGTCCAGCGGGTAAGTGAGATAATCGATCGGGATGCCGAGTTCTTCGCTGACCCGATTGATTTCGGCGGGTAGCGGATCGATCACGTTGACCCAGCCGCCGGGTTCAATCGTGTTGAGAATATGCAGTTGTGGATCGGTGGTTTTGTTGCTGTAGATGGTCAGCATACACAGCACCTTCTCTTAAGATTTGCCGCGCCAAGTTTAACACTAAAACAAACCGCGCCAGACGGTGGGCGCTGGCGCGGTTCCCGGTGAAGCCGGAAGAACCGGAATCAGCTTGATGAGGTTTGACTGGCGCACGTGTTCCAGCTATACTTGCCGCATGACAGCCATCCCTATGCCTCCCAAAAAGATCAAGCGCATTTATCCTCATTCATGCGAAGCCATGCCCGAGCTGAAAAATGACAGTGTGACGCTGACGGTCACGTCACCGCCCTATTGGAACGCGATCGACTACGACATTCATGCCTCGGACAAGGCGCAGCACTATCGCACGCGAAAATATGCGCTGGGCTATGCCGACTACGAAGATTATCTCGCCTGGTTGGAGCGCATCTTTAAGGAAGTATTACGCGTGACCAAGCCCGGCGGTTTCTGCGCCATCGTGATCGGCACGGTGTTGCTGAATGGACAACATTACCCCGTGCCCTTCGATCTTATGGCGCGCCTCAGCCGATCGGGTTGGCAGTTTCATCAGGATATCATCTGGCACAAGTGCACTGCGGGTGTGAAGCGCGCGGGCGTGACGATCCAGCAGCCGTATCCGGGCTATTACTACCCCAATATCATGACGGAATACATTTTGGTCTTTCGCAAGCCGGGTGATCCGATCTACAAACAGGCTACCGGGGATGAGAAGAAACAATCGGCTTTTCCGATCAACCGGCTGTTCACCATGGACATCGCCAACAATGTGTGGCACATCGCGCCCGTGCCGCCCGATCTGATCGATCATCCCTGTCCGTTCCCGGAAGAAATTCCCGATCGGTTGATTCGGCTCTATTCGTATGTTGATGACATCGTGCTCGATCCGTTTGCGGGATCGGGTCAGACGCTCAAAGTTGCCAAACGACTCAAGCGCGATTACGTGGGCTATGAAACAATCGAGAAATACGTGCAGCTGGCCAAAGCGCGCATTAAAGGGAAGTCGGCCATTCGTCCGCAGCAGCTGATCGTGCGCTTCGATAAGATTGCCGTTGATGAACCGACCAGAAAAAAGACAGTGGGATAGCGGGACGGAGAGATACTGGTTATCTCTCCGTCCCTCCTTACGTTATTTCTCGATCTTCACAACCCCTCTATGCCTTCTTCACAAGTTCCTAACAAGTTCCTGGTAAAGTATAGGCAAGCAAACAGCAAAATATCTGGAGGCGTAACATGAAGAAGGTTTTGATTATGGCAGTGACGATTGTGGCGGTGATTGCGCTGGGCAATGTTGTGCTCGCGTCGGCGCAAGTGGGCAATACGCCCGGTCAGCCGAATGCGACTTGTCTGATGAGCGGCTACACCTGCCCGTTCAGTGGCACGATGCCGCTGGGTGGCGTCCCTGGCGGAATGATGAGCGGTCACGGCATGATGGGTGGTCGCGTCCCTGGCGGGATGATGGGCGGCCCGGGCGGCACCTATACGAACACGATGCCGATGCATGGCGCGATGATGGGTGGTCGGGGCATGCTGGGTGCGAATGGCATGCACGAGCAAGTCATGACGGCCGTCGCGAAGAAATTGGGTCTGACCTATGCTGAATTAAATACAGCGATGCAGAACGGGCAGACGGTCGCTCAACTGGCACAGGCCAAAGGTGTCTCTGTGGATACCTTGAAGACCACTGCACTTGAGGCGATGAAGACTTCATTCGCTGAGTTGGTGAAGCAGGGCGTCATGACTCAGGAGCAAGCGGACTTGATGCTCGATCACATGGACGATATGCCGATGTTTGACTTCGAGCAGGGTTTTGGACCCGGCATGATGGGAGGCCGTGGTGGTAGGATGGGCCGTGGGGTGCAGCCGGCTGGCCCGCAAGGTTGAATCAGAAACAGCAGAAAAACCGGTAGAGGCGACTCATTGAGTCGCCTCTACTTATTCATGGTAACATAGGTATATGAGCCAGAAGATCCTCGTCGTCGACGACGAACTCGAAATCGTCAAAGTGGTGCGCGCGTACCTGGAACAAAGCGGCTTCCGGGTCATCACCGCGTCCGATGGACCACAAGCCCTCGCCGTGTTTCGTCACGAACAACCCGATCTGATCGTGCTCGATCTCAACCTGCCCAAACTGGACGGTCTCGACGTGTGCCGCACAATCCGCCGCGAAAGCAACGTGCCCATCATCATGTTGACGGCGCGCGTGGAAGAAACCGATCGCTTGATCGGCCTCGAAATCGGCGCGGATGATTACATCACGAAACCGTTCAGTCCGCGTGAGGTGGCGGCGCGCGTGCGCACGGTGCTGCGCCGCTCGACACCCGCACCTGAGCCATCGTCGCTCATTACGATCGGCGCACTGTCGATCGATCCGCTCAAGCATGAAGTGCAGCTGCAGGGCCGATCGATCGATCTTACCCCCAGCGAATTCAATATCTTACTGGTCATGGCTTCACAGCCGGGGCGCGCTTTCAGCCGCATGGATCTGCTGGATGCGGCGCAGGGTGAAGCCTATGAAGGTTACGAGCGCAGCATCGACGTGCACATCAAGAATCTGCGGCAGAAGCTGGGCGACGAGCCGCGTGACCCGGCGTATATCCTGACGGTGTACGGGGTGGGCTACAAGTTTAGTGACAAGGTACAGTGATAGAGAGATGGAGAGAAAGAGAGATAGAGGGAATTCATCGCTCAGTCTTTCAATCTCTCATTCCCTCCATCGCATTCAGCAGGATCGCCCATGAAGCTAAGTCTCTTTTGGAAACTCATGCTCGCCTTCACGCTCGTCGTCGGTATTGGCCTGGGCGCGGTGGTCATTCTCGCCAATCAGATCACCACCAGTGAATTCCATCAAATGATGATGGGCGGCGAGGGTCAAGGTATGCTGATGGGGCGCGGGCAAAGCCTGATGCAACAGTCGGCTCTGGGGCGGGTCAACCGCGCGGTGCTGATCGGCGGGTTGGGCGCGTTGCTGGCCGCACTGGCGATCGGGTTCTTTGTGTTTCGCGCCATCATCCGCCCGATCGATCAACTCACCTTCGCGGCCCATCAATTGGCGCAGGGCGATCTGAGCACGCGTGTCGCCGTGGACGATCACCTCGCACGCCTGGGCTCGGATGAGCTGAGTGAACTGGGCACGGCGTTTAATGTGATGGTCGATCACTTGCAGCAGTCCGAACAAGTGCGCCGTGACATGACGGCCGACATCGCGCACGAATTGCGCACACCCCTGGCCGTGATGCGCGGCAATTTGGAAGCGATGCAAGACGGCGTGTATCCGCTGGACGTCGAACACTTGACGCCCGTGTTGAATCAGGTCACTCTGTTGACGCGCCTGGTGGAAGATCTGCGCACACTGGCGCTGGCCGAAGCCGGGCAGCTGCCGTTGAATAAGCGTCCCGTCGATCTGGCGGCGCTGCTGCGTGAGACGCTCACTTCATTTGAAAGTCAGGCGACCGCCCAGCAAGTGACCCTGCATTCTGAGATTGCGGCCAGCTTGCCCCCGATCGAGCTCGATCCCGATCGGGTACGGCAAACGATCGGGATTTTGATCTCCAACGCATTGCGGTATACTCCACCCCAGGGATCGATCACGGTAGTGGCGCGGTCCGATCGGGCGCGTGTGACGATCGAGGTGGCCGACACCGGCAGTGGCATCGCTCCGGAAGACCTGCCCTACGTGTTTGATCGCTTCTATCGCGCCGATAAATCGCGATCGCGCGAAAGCGGCGGATCGGGCTTGGGGTTGGCCATCGCCAGGAGCATCGTCGCAGCGCATGGCGGATCGATCGCGGCGCGGAGTGAAGTGGGACACGGTACGACGATCAGTATCGTGCTGAAGGTCTGACACCGTGAAGGAAAATGGATATGCCAACCAACATGCCGGTGACCGCTGACTACATCAAATTGGATTCTTTCATCAAGTGGCAAGGTTTAGCTGAGACCGGCGGGCAGGCGAAGCTGGATATTCAAAACGGCCTGGTGCGCGTCAACGGCAAAGTAGAAACGCGCCGCGGGCGCAAGCTGGTGCAGGGCGATAAGGTGACTTATCGCGGCAAAACGATGCTGGTCGAAATCTAACCAGGAGGATCGCATGACCGATCAGGTCGGGGCTACAGCCATCAACTGCCGGCAGTGCGCCGCGCCCTTGGCGGTGGAGCAAGGGCAGCCGTTTGTGACGTGCCGGTTTTGCGGCGCTACCAATTTCGTCGACAAAGCGCGAGCCGTCTTTCATTACCTGGTGCGTTCCACGGTGCGCGAAGACGGGGCGCGCGCGGCTTTGAATCGCTGGATGGCCGGCAATGCCACGGTGAAAGACCTCGACCGCAAGTCCAAAGTCGATGCGGTGTCTTTTGAGTATTTCCCCATGTGGCTGGTGCGCGCGACCGTGCAGCGTGATGAGCGCGTCCTGCTCAAGCCGGCGGCGGCGCTCTCTATCAGCGAACTCGGACAACTCAATATTCCTCCCGCTGATCTGGTGCCGTTTGATATGAATGTCGGCGCGACGGTCGTAGCGCCCAGTGTGCCGTTCGACACGGTGCAGCGTTGGCTATTGGACGATCAGCACATCGCACCGGAGAATATCCGCGAGGCCGCGTTGGTGCATCTGCCCGTTTACATGTGCAAGTACACGTTCAACCAGCGGCGTTATACTGCTATCGTCGATGCGGCCACCAGCAAAGTCTTTGCCAACATCTATCCGGCCAAATGGGAAATGCCCTACGTCTCGATCGGCATGGCGGCGTTCGCGGCCTTTTTCGTGTTGTCGCTGATGTCGCTGATCATCAACTTCGGCCTGTTTATCATCGGCGCGCCGCTGCTGGCGATCCTGTTCTTCTCGCTGGCCGTGGCGATTTCGGCCAAGGTGTGAGGGGTTATGACTGAATCAACCTCCAAAGGTCTTACCTGTCCGGCGTGCGCGCATACCGTGCCCGTGCCCGAGGGCGCGCGGCTCGTGACGTGCCCGTCGTGTCAACAGCGTTTGTTCGTGCAAGGCGATCGGGGCGTGCGCCGCTGGCAATTGCAGCGTGTGGTCAGTCGCGATCAGGCTCAGCAGACCGTGACGAGTTTCTTCAACGGGATGAACAAAGCGGGCGATCTGAAACGCAACGCCGAGATTAAGGAACTCTTCCTGGCCTATCTGCCGTTCTGGCGCGTGATGGCGCAGGTGGCGGGCTGGCGGCTGGGCCGCGTGCGCAAAGACAAAGACAGCACCAAGCCCGTGGAAGTTGAAATACTGGAAGAGATGCACTGGAACGATGCGGCTGTGGATGTGTCGGAGTTTGGCGTGAACCGCGTCCCGTTGAGCGGCAAGAACTTCGAACCGTTCGATCAAGATCGGCTCAGCGCCGAAGGGATGATCTTCGAAGCGGCGGAATCGGCCACCGAAGCGGCGGCCGAAGCAGCGGCTTACTTTCAGCAGGTGGCGCGCAGCAAGAAGAGCCTGTCCACCACGTATCTGGAGAAGTTCCACATGCTGCGGCAGAAACTCTCGCTGGTGTACTATCCGTTGTGGGTGGCGCGCTACCAGTATCGCAACCGCAGCTATCAAGTGGTGGTCGATGGCGTGCATAACAAGATTTTGTACGGCAAAGCGCCGGGCAACGTTTTGTATCGCGCGGGTGCGTTGGTGGTAGGCATGGCCGTGGGCAATCTACTGCTGGTGCACGGCACGGCTTTTGCTTTTCAGGTCATGGCCCTGGCCGGCGATAGTGATAATGATGCCTGGGCCTTGCTGCTGGTACCGCCCATCCTGGGCATTCTGGCGATTGCGCAGGGCTATCGATCGTTCCGCTATGGTGAAGAAGTGGAACATCTCGATCGGGAAGCGCGCAAAGCCGTTAAGAAAGCAGAAGGTTTCAGTTTGACATCGTTACTGGGAGACGGCATCAACCTGAATCAAGAGGTCAAGAAATGGCTGGAATGACGTTGATCGTGGTGCGCTGCCCGTCGTGTGGCAACACCCTGACGCCCGGCGATGACGATCTGGTGGTGGGTTGCGGGCAGTGCGGCGCGGCCCTGCACCTGGCCGATGAGGGGCTGCGCCCCATCGAGATTCAGTATGCCGGAACGAATCTGGCTAAAGCGGGCACGTGGCGTCCGTGGTGGATCTTCAGAGGCAGTGTCAACTTGATCAAGCGTGAAACGCAGGGTGGCAATCGCAGCGATGAGGCGCGCCAGTTCTGGGCGCAGCCGCGCGTGATTGGTGTGCCCGCCTGGGAACTCTCGATCGCCGCGGTCAAACAGGCAGGCGTGCAGCTGTTGAAACAGCCGCCCGTGCTGAATGCCATCCCGCGCCCGAGCGGGGTGCGGCTTACTCCGGTGGTGGTCTCCGCCGAAGATGCGCGCAAGCTGCTGGAGTTTCTGGTGCTCTCGCTGGAAGCGGGCCGCGATGATTGGTTGAAGACGCTGGACTTTCAGATCGATGTGGGCGCGCCGGAGTTGTGGGCGATGGCGGCGGAGTAAAGATCAATCACAACCTCACCAACTTCTCCATCGCCTCGCGAATCTTCTCCACTGTTGGCGTGACGGCCCGCATCAATGTAGGATTGTAAGGAATCGGTACATCGAGAGTCGCCAGCCTCCGGATCGGCGCGTCAAGATCGAAGAAGGCTTCGTCCGCAATCGTCGCGGCGATCTCTGCCCCGAAGCCCGCCGTCAAACCGTCTTCATGCACGATCAAACATTTGCCCGTTTTGGCGATCGACTTCAGCACGGTGGCCTTATCCCACGGCACGATGGTGCGCAGATCGATGATCTCGATGCCGCGTAGGGGCGAGGTTACCTCGCCCCTACCAGCAGCTTCCACACATCGATGGACCAGCGCTCCCCACGTGACTACCGTCAAGTCATCACCCGCCTGCACGATGTTCGCCACACCGAAGGGCAGCATGTAATCATCACCCGGATAAGGCCGCCGAGCCTGCGCCGTATCAAGGAGCGCGCGATGTTCGTAGAAGAACGTGGGATCGTTGCCGCGCAGCGCGGTGCGCAGCAACCCTACCGCATCTTCTGCATTCGACGGAATGGCGATGCGCCAACCGATGCTCTTCGCATGTACGGCTTCTCCACTGACGCTGTGCCACGGATCGCCGGTCTTGCGCCCGAACCCGACGGGGATGCGCACCACGATCGGTGCGGCGAATTTGCTCTGCGTGCGCCAGCGCAGCGTGCCCGCGTTGTTGATTTGCTCCGTGGCCGGATCGGCATACTTGCGAAATTGAATCTCCGGCACGGGTGTCAATCCTGCTAAGGCCAGTCCGACTGATCTCCCGATGATGCCATCTTCGTTCAACGACGTATCGAACACGCGATCGATCCCGTGCTTCAACTGCATGTCCGTCGTCGCGCCGTGCACGCCGCCTTTGACGCCCACGTCTTCACCAAAGATCAGCAAGCGCGGATTCTCGTTGAGTTCCACTTCGAGTGTGCGCTTCACCGCATCGAGCAGATTCAGTCGCACTCCCGGCTCAGTGGGTTGTGGCGCACTCGATCCGGCTTTGAACGTGAATCCATCAGCCTGCGCACCGCCTATGTGCTGCAAGTTGCCGCCATCAAAGAAGACATGTCGTGTTGCCGAGGATCGATCGGGTTCGGGTTGAGCCAGTGCGCGCTCGCACGCGACGCGGACTTCCGCTTCAACCGATCGATCGAGCTCACTCCAGGCGGTTTCGTCGATCAAGTTCTGATCGCACAGAAAGGCCTTGAGTCTTGGTAATGGATCACGCTGAGCTTCGGCTTCGCGCAACTCGACCGATTTGTAACTTTGATTGTCCACGAACGAATGGCCGTTGAGGCGCGGCACACTCAAGCGGAGCAGCGCCGGCCCTACGCCCGATCGGACCTGCTGCACCGCTTGATCGATCTTGTGCACGGCCTCGCTCGGATCGGTGCCATCGCCCTCCAACACAAACAGATTGGTAAACGAGGCAAGATTTTTAGCGAGATTGCCGCCGGGGGTCTGATAACTGCTCGGCACAGAGATGCCGTAGGCGTTGTCTTCGATGAAGAAGAGATAGGGCAGGCGCTGCGTGGTCACGATGTTGAGCGTGGCCCAGAAACCATTCGCCGCCGTCGATCCATCGCCGCCCAAGGCAGCGACGATCGATCCCGCCCAGTCGTTCTCTTTCAACACGCGCTGTCGATAACCGATGGCCTGCGCCCAGCCGACCGCTGGTGTGTATTGCGCGCCCACATCGCCTGCGGCGGGCAGCACCAACGCGCGCCCGCGCCGATCGAGCAGGTGCACCACGCCGATGTCACGTCCGCCGGAGAGGCTGCCTGCTTTCGCCATCGATCCGGCGAACGCTTCTTCGATCGTGAGGCCACTGGCCAACAGAAAGGGACGTGAGCGATAGTAGACGGCTGCGGCATCGTGCGGCTGATCGAGCGTAAGCGCCAGCAGCACTTGCGCCAGCTCGTGGCCGCGCGCTGAGAATTGATACGTCACTTTGCCGCCGGGGACGAGCTTGGTTTCTTCGAGGTGATCGATCGCACGTGAGGTGAGCATCAGGCGCGCAACATCACGCCAGTTGGGATGGGGCATGGGTGTCTCCTCCGTGAGACCATCTTCTTAATTGCTTGGGCCGCGGAGATTGTAACACATTCAACTGTAACCGTAGCCTTATTTCATCCGCCCACGATGTGCGTTATACTCTACTGCATGTTGACGGTTCCACTGTTGGGTACGCGCATCTCACCTGGGAGGAGCGTCCTTTCAACATTCCTCGCCGTGCCGTGCGCGCCGCGTTGTACTATCTGGCCGCGCAGCCAACGCTCGTCTCGCGCGAGGTGTTGGCCTTTTTGTTCTGGGCCGATTCGCCTGAAACGATGGCACGCCACTGGGATCCGCAGATCGCCGCGATCTATTACGACCAGATAGTCAACAAAGGTAAGCACCACTTGCAAGCGATCTGTACCTGCGCCACGCACTTACTCGATCGGGTATTGGTTGTTTTGTGCGACGATCGCTATTGCCGTCCAGTTGATGAGCACATTAAAGATATGACACCGTTGGTTCATACGTTAGAGAATGGTCACAGCTCACGTGCGGCATAAAATAGTTCTGTGGCATCTGAGACATTGTGCAGTACCTTTTGCGTATTGCACTATATGGACGGGCAGATAGGATAGTAGTGGCCGCGTAGTCCCTGCCCGTTCAGCGGCGCACCGGGGCAAAGTGGTGTATAACTTGAGCAGGCTGGCCGTCGGTTGAATTGGGGTTGCGCTGACGTGCCGGAATTCAGAAAGGAGGTGGGGCCTGCCTGCAATCCAGACAACCTGCTCAGGCAGTGTTGATCGTCGATGCGTCATTCACTAAATTGAATTTAGGGAGGATAGCCATGACTGTTTTGTCTCACGTCATCCGGCGCAGCGTGTTACCGATCGGCCTTAGCCTGGCCGTGATCGCTGTGTTTTTGATCGCGCTGTCGGTTGTTCCGGCGCGCGCGACCCCGGAAGTCTTCGATCAATCCATTTCCAACGCTCCCCAACTACCGAACGGGCCCTTGTCTATTCCAGCTCTGTCAGCCGGCGTGCCGGCGCCCAGCCTTGACGGCAATTGTGACGCTAACGAATGGGGCTCCGCCAGCGAACAGACTTTTACGGACGTGGGTGGTGTGGTCAGCACGGTGCGCCTGCTGCACGATGGCTCCAATTTGTACGTCTGTCTGCAAGCGGCCAAGGGATCAAATAACTCCCGCTTTGCCAGTGTGTATCTGGATACCGACAACAGTCAGGATGCGTTTGCCGGAGCCAACGACTACGCGCTGCGCATCAACATCATCACCGGTACCACCAGCGCCTATTACGGCACCGGCGTGGCGAATGGGTATGTGCCCACGCCGCTCACCGGCTGGACGGCGGTCAGTTCTTTCAGCACCGGTGATGTTGCCGAGTATAAAATCAGCAATGCGCTGACGGGCGGCGCTTGCGGTCTGCCGTTCCGCCTGGCCGTCTATCATCATTGGGTCGGCTTCACCGGCAACGACTTCGGCTGGCCCAGCGACCAGTGGTTCGATCAACCCGCGACCTGGCAGGAAGTTCAACTCGCCGGCGCCAGCTGTAAAAGTGGCAACGTCTTGTATGTTTATCGGTATGACACTGCCACCGCGGCCGACTTCAAGAGCCTGTTGGAGCGAGCCGGTTACACGGTTGACCTTAAACCGGTGAGTGCCATCACCACCACGGCGGTCATCAGCTACGATCTGATCATCGTCGCGGATGACACTGGCAGCCTCAATACGTGGTCAGGTTCAGCCGCCGACGTGACGAAGCTCGCAGCCTCGCTCAAACCGATTATCGGTCTGGGCGAAGGGGGCTATGCTTTCTTCGGAAAGGTCAGTTCACCGATCGGTTGGCCGAATGGCTGGCATGGTCCGCAAGACAAAGTGATTGATACGGGTCAGGTGCCCAGTTACTACCTCAACCCTAACAATCTCAGCGGCCTGCTGCCCGGTCCCTTCCCGATCTACTCCGCGCCCAGCAACGAAGTCGGCATTTATATGACGACTGCGCCAGCGAGCGTTACGCCAATCGCCTGGGAACCGCATCACGCGCCAACCGGGGCTTACGATCACGCGTCGCTCACGCTTGACGGCTGCTATCACCTGTGGGGCTTCAGCGACGGGCCAACCGATATGAACGGTTTGGGGCAGCTGCTTTTCGTGAATGCCGCACAGTATATGCGCCGCTTCCAATGCCCGCAGCCTCCTCAACCGCCGCCCGATTGTTTGACGCTGGTGAAGACCGCCACGCCTCCGGACGGTTCAATCGTCCACCCCGGTGATTCAATCAGCTACACGTTGTCCTATACCGTCACCAATAACGCCCAGTGCGCTACCCTGCGCTCTCTGTTGATCGATCCGGTCCCCGATCACACCCTGTTTATTCCGGGCAGTGCCGGCCCGGGCATCGTGCCCAATTTCGACGGCACCTTGCAATGGAATCTGGGCCCGCTAAGTGCCAACGCGCACGACAGCCGATCGTTCAAGGTCTCTGTGCTCGATACGGCCTGCCGCTCAGGCGTGATTACCAACACGGCGAAGCTTCAAACGAACCTTGGCACGTTCACCAGCAACACCACCAAGCACCCACTTGATTGTCCGCCGGTCGTGCCGCCCAACAACGATCCGCCTTACGCGGAAAGTGAAATTCAAATCTATCCGTACCCGCAGCCGCTGGTCACCGGCCAGCCGACTAAATTGAGCGTGCGCGTGTTCAATACCAGCGCCGCTTCGCAGACAGTGACGGTGACGTTCATGACCAGCCCCGATCGCTTTGGAATCGGCATTCCGTTCGGCGCGCTGCTTGTGCCGGGGAATCCGCGCGTGCTCACCATCGGCGGGGGCGGCTATGCCGAAGTGATGCTCGATTGGACGCCCGTCAGTTCCGGCCACTATTGCATCATGGTGAAGATCGAAAGCGCGGGCTATCCGCCCATCTTCACCTATCGCAATCTGGATGTGACCGAGGACTTGAAGCCTGGTGAGACGGATGTGTTGACGTTTAGCGTCGCCAATCCGACCGCGGCAGTGGCAAATATCAACCTCGTCGTCGTGAACACCTGCCCCGGCTGGACGGCAGTGGTCAACCCGCCTGTGATCGTCGGAGCTGTGCCTGGCACGATCTATACGGCCACGTTGAGTGTGACTCCTCCCGATCCGGCTACGCTGGGCACGGGTTGCCACATCGACGTGCAGGGCTGGATCGGGGATCAGCTGATCGGCGGCATCCGAAAACTCGACGTGCCGCCCGTCAACTTGCCGCACAGCGATCCGCCGTGGCTGGAGCAAGAAATCAGCATCGTCCCCACGCCGCCTATCAGCGGCACGGTCAATCAGGTCTGCATCGAGCTGCAAAATCCGTTGGGCTTTGCGCGGCAAGTGACGGTCACGTTCAGTGAGGCGGTGTTTGGCGCGGGGATTCCCTTCATGTCGTTCAAGACTCAGATGTTTACCCTGCCCCCGTATAGCCTGCAAAAATACTGCGTCAACTGGACGCCGATCCCGTCGGCTTCACTGCACCGCTGCATCCTGGTTGAACTTAACCAACCGGGCTGGCAGACGCAGCGGAGCCAGCGCAACGTGGACATCGTGCGGCGTCCGTCGGTCAGTTGGGATCCGAGCGGCGTGCACATCCCGTTCTCGATCGGCAACCCGTTCCCGTTCACGAGCACGTTGAAACTTAACGGTATCCTGATCGGTCTGAATCACTGGAAGCCAAAGTTCTGGCCCGATCCGCCGCCCGACCTAGCGCCGGATCAGATCTGGAATGGCGAACTGCAACTGGAGCCGATGATGCAGCAAAATGGTCCTAACGCAGACGCCGAACCGTCCATCTCTGGCGATGCCGTCCGCGTGGATGTCAGTCTCAGCCTGAACGATCAACCGTACAGTGGCTTCAGCGTAGACTTTGCGCCGCCGCTGAATGTGTATCTGCCGTTGATCATGAAGTGATAGAGTGACACGCCGCGAACGATGCGGTCGATGACAAAGTGACAGGGTGATCTGTCTGCGCGATCACCCTGTCACCCTCTTCACCCCCCTGCACCTTGTCAACCCACCATGCGCCTGATTCCGTTTGCCCTTATCTCGCTCGCGCTCACGGCCTGTGCCACAGCCAACACGTCTTGGTCAACGCCCCCGCTTGATGTTCAGCCGATCACGATCGTCACTTTAGGCGATAGTCTGACGTCTGGCGACAAAGATGACGCGCCGCAAAGCGGCGGCTGGCCCAGGCGTCTCCGATCAATGATCTCGGCCCAACGGCCCGGCTCGCAAGTGATCAATCTGGCCTGGCCCGGCTGGACGTCGAGCGATTTATTGCGCGGCGCCGGCGAGGTGCCGAGTCAGATCGATGCCGCCGTGACAGCTCTGCGCGCGGTCAGCGGCGAGAAGATCGCCACCTTGTGGATCGGCGTGAACGATCTCTTCTATCTCTACGAGTTTGGCAATCCGACCTCAGCCGAGGAGGCGCAGGAGGCCGATCGGTTTGCGCGCGATCTGGAAGAAATTATACGGCGGTTGAAGACCACGGGCGCCGCGGTCTTCATCGCGCTGCTGCACGATCCCGCCCAGGGTGCGGTGCAAACCAGCGGCGTGTTCATGTCGACGACGCCTGACGAGTGGGCGCGGATGTCACGCCAGGCACAGCGCTACAACGCAATCATCACAGCGCTGGCCGAGAAGTATGACGCTCGTTTGGTCGATATTCCCGCGACGAAGATTTTTGTCACACCCGCGTTGATGTTCGAGGATGGCATTCATCCTAATGCGCGCGGTTATGATGAACTGGCGCGTGTGTGGTATGAAGCCTTGCGGCGGTGAGGGTGGTGCGGACTGCGCCAGATAATGCCACAGGCCGGATTGATCGCGCAGATCAGTCCGGCCTGTGATGGTGAGTGCGAAGGCTAGAGCTGCGATCGACGGCGTAAGGCCCAACCGCCGGCCAATAAGACTCCGGCGGCCAGCAGGATCAACACGATCCAGCCGTTGTTGGTTGGCGTGCGTCCGCTGAAAGTGGTCAGGGTGATGGCGGTGGGGGCGCTGCCGCCAAATGTCCAGGGCGAGAAACTGCTGACACCGGTCCGGGTCATTGTGTGATTGCCGGTGTTGACCGTTCCGCCTTCATCAATCCAACTTGAGCCGTTCCAATGGAACAAGTGCAGATTCGCTTCCGTGGCGCCGTTCAATTCATCGACCGCCTCATACTCCGTGCCGTCCAGATATTTCAGAGTGACATCGGCGGTTGGGGTGCAGCCTGTTGGGGTGATGTCGTAGAGCCGTCGCACAGAATTGTTGGCTGTGGTCACCGCGGCATTGCCGCGCACACGCACTTTGACATCACAACCTGCTCCGCCGCCCGCCGTGATGTTCAATTGCGCGAAGCCATTGAGCAAAGATACGCTGCCGGTGGCGTTAAAGACTGTTTGGTCACCGCGCTGCTGCGCGTAAGTGCGCGGCGCGCGTCCGCCATCGGTGGTGGGGAAATAGGCGCGTGTCGTCAATTCTTGTGCGCCGCCCGTCCATTGCAGGTTGCTTGGCGGCCACGCCGACCAGACCAGATCGCTGCTGTTGCAGGCGTACAGATACAGGCCGACCGGAGCACTGCGACTGCTCAGGCCGATGTCTGACCAGCGCACACGGAATTCCACTTGGTTTGTACCGTTCAGCGCGGTAGTCTCTGCGGTTGGCGTCCAAGCATTCCAGCCGCCAGACCCTTGCGCCTGTGCCACACCCCCCGGGTATTTTTGAATGGCGTAGTCGGGCTTACCGTCTGCGCCAAAGGTGGCGCCGCAATACGCCGCTGTCGTGCCAGAGTTGGCTGCACCCGTATCATCGGGATCGATGTCGATCAGTAAGTTGTATTTGTCGTTGCCTGTGTCCCCGCCAATCATGCCCACGTAAAGATAGGTGTCATCCCACGTCAGGTAATACGGGATGGTCGCTGTGCCGAGTTTTTCGGTATTGGCGACCCATTCGCTAGGTTCGTTCACCGTGCCGTCGAAGGTGATGGTGTGGTATGTCGTGCGCTCACCGGTCACGGAAATGTCGTCAATGCCAACCCACTCGTCGTTGCCAGTGGCATCAGTCGTCATGATACGAATCTGTACTTGCGCCTGATTATCGGCAGCTGTCGGCAGCGTCACATCGATTGGAGTGACCAATGTGGCAAGACTTGGGCCTGTTGTCGCATCGGCGACGTACCCAGCAGGTAAATTGGTGAAGTTACCGGTACTGCCCACGCGATAGTGCAGCGCAACCTGTTGAGCAGCGTCGTCTGTCGATCCGTCAATATCACGCAAGTTATACTGGATGCGAACGTTGCGATAGCCAGACGTGTTTAGGCTGATCAGAATGAATGGCGCATCGGCTGTGCCAGAACCTGATAAAGCAACCACCGCATCAGTGATATGAAACTCGGTCACGCCGCCTGTGGCAAATGTATTTGGATTCGTTTGATTGGCATTCACATCTATTGGAGTGGCAGTTCCATCGACGAGAATAGTTTGCGGGTTAGTATTCGTGGAACCCAACCCGTCGCCTCGGTAGCCAATGATGCCAGGTACGCCCGACCAGTCATCATTGGTTGTGATCAGGCCAGTATTCGACCAGTTCTGAGTGAAGGGCAGTGTCTGATATGTGTTATCCTGCGGCGCGGCCCGCGTTATCCCCGCCGGCACAAAGCCGGCCACTCCCACCACCAAAGCCAGACTAACCAAAAGAAGTAACCAACGCTGTTTCATGTCGATATCCTTTCTGTGCATAGAGAGTTGTTTGTTATCTTTATAGTCATACAAAGAGGGGCGTTGGTTCAATTGCGGCAAAGACTACAACGGATTGAGGAAGCAACGGATTGAGCGGTGAGCCATCCGTTCTATCCCCCATCCGTTGTAGTCTTTCACGTCCATTCTCGCAGCTCCAACTTTATGGCTTGCGGATGATAGGCAGATAGACTCGCAGCCCGCCAACCCACAAGTTCACCTCTGTGGTATGCGTCATATCGCCCCCCGTTGCAGTGATGGGGATGGTGTACCATACGGCGGGTGAGCCGCTCGGATGAGTGTCGGTCACGCTGAGGGTCACGACGCCAGGAGGCGCAATCACCGCTTGGGAGAGCTGCACCGTGAGGCTGGGCGAGGGACTGTGGGTCATCAGCGACACGGTGGGCGTGAAGGCCGGACTCTTGTCTATCGTTAAAGCGTAGGTCGTCACACTTCCCGGTTCGATCACGCGTGCCGTTGGCGAGGCCGCAAGGCTGAATCCCTGAATCGTTTTCCCCGAATCCGGATCGAGCATCAGCGACGAGACATCCACCGCTTCAAAGTCTGATCCCACGACCACATCCAATTCGTGCAGCACGTTATTGTCCCAACGCTCGTCCGGTGCGCCACTGATGAACCAACTCGATCCATTGTCGGCGAGAATCATGCCGTATTTCTTCAGCGCGCGCAAAATCACCTGCACTTCTGGCGAGAAGCGGCTGTCGATCTGGAAACTTGCCTTCAATCGAAAACGCTGGCCCATCGGCGGAGAGTTCGGTGTGGAATGATAAGGCGCTTGATGCCGTGCGGGCCACACGTACGCGGCTTTGGTTGTGTGAGACGTAAAGCGCAGCGCGTGATTGATCTCGCCGGCGGCCACTTCATCGTAGCGCGCCAGGCCCGGCAGGATCTGGCTCAAGACGTGGCCGCGCGAAGAAAATTGATAGACGACTTTGCCGACCGGCGCGAGTTCGGTTTCCTCAATACGATCAATTGCGCGCGAGGTCAGCAGAAAACGCGTGACCTCGCACCAGTTCACTTCCTAGGGAACTCGGCCATTTGCCTAAGGAATCGGCATAAGTGATAATTCAGGGTGGTTATGACACCGTTCATTCCGCGTCGTACTGAGCAAGATTTGCGCGAATATGTGACATTCAATTAATCCGCTCACCAAGGAGGTGAAGGACATCCATCAGTTCCGCGAGACGTGAAGGGAGCACGGCCTCGCAGTGTGAGTTAAGCCAGGATAAGGTCCAACAACAAATCTAACAATAGCGGGGGCATCGATTCTTCAACTCTTGACCAAGGAGAATATCATGTTACGCTCTCGAAGATTCACACTCAGAATTGTTGTCATCGTGTTGGCTTCACTCGTCTGCCTCGCCTTGTTGGGCAGCCCCGCGCGCGCCGATGGGCCTTTCGTTGTGACCACTAATGTCGACTATAACCCTGGCGCTGTCGACGGAACTTGTTACTACGGTGTTGTAGAAGGTTGCGGGCTGCGTGAAGCGATCAAAGAGGCTTTTGCTTCATCAAACAAAACGATCACCTTTCACAGCAGCCTGGCCGGGCAGATTTTTTATCTCACGGCTGCCTACGGCCCGCTCGTAGTCGCCGGCAGCGGGATCAGTATCGATGCCACATCGACCGGTAACTACATCACGATTGACGGGAGCGGTCTATACACCAATACCAACGTGATCGAAATTCAAGGCAACAATAACACCCTTCGCCACGTGATCGTGCGCGGCTTGATGGGCGACAATCCGGCTACGGATGGCGATCACGGCCATGGCATCAAGATCTATGATCCCTCCAGTTCAGGCAGCGCGAGTAATAACACGCTGGATGATGTCATCGTTTGGGGCAACCGGCACAACGGCATCGTCATCGTTGGAGACAGTGCAGGTGGCGGTAATGGCAACACGATTGCGCACAGTTTGATTGGAGCACCCAGCTGGCTTAATACCTCCTGCCCGACGACAGGCGACCCGAAGAATGATTGGGACGGCATCCTGATTGCCGGCGGCGCGGATAATACCGACATCAACAGCAACACGATTGTCTGCAATGGGCTCAACGGTGTTTACCTCTGGTACAGCTCGGGTACTCAGATTTCCGGCACGGTGATCCAAACGAATAAGATTGGTACTGACGGCACTAACGCCATGGGAAATGGCGCAGCGGGCATCCATGACTGGGCGGCTACGGGCACCCAAATCTTCAATAACGTCGTCTCCGGCAACGGTAATCACGGTATCTGGCTGGAAGGTTCTGATCATGCAGCACTCACCACCAACCGCATCGGTACCAATCAGACCGGCAGCGCAGCTGTGGCGAACAGCTGGGAGGGGGTCAGCATGAGTGATGGCGCCCATGACAATACCCTCGGCAGCGCAACTGTAGCAGCGTCACGGAATATCATCGGCGGTAATAGCGGCAGTGGAGTGGGCATCATCACCGGGGCAAACAGTAATGTATTGGATGGTAACTACATTGGCCTGGGCACCGACGGATCGACCGTCATTCCCAACGGACTGGCCGGCGTGGCTGTCATCGGCGCCAACAACATTGCGCTCAGCTCAGGCTCTGGTTCGCCGGTTAATCAGTTCATCTCGGGGAACACTCGCGAGGGCGTGTATGTCTTAAATGCTCTAAACGTTTCCGTCAATCACGCCACTTACATCGGCGTTGCGGCAGATACCGTCACCGAAAAGGGCAATGGGCTGCAAGGTGTTTTCCTGGATACAGGCACGACGTATGCCTATATCCGACCTGGCAAGGTAATGTACAATGGCGAAGCCGGCATCGCCGTGGTCGGCGACACGTCCGTTGGGAACGAATTACTTCCACAGATGATCGGCTATAACGGCGGCTTGCCCATCGACCTGGGGAATGACGGGCATACATCCAACGACCCCGGCGACAGCGACACCGGCCCCAACGGGTTGCTCAACTATCCAGAACCCACAACCGTCAACGGCAGCAATATCGCCGGTACGGCCTGCCCAGGCTGCTACGTGTATATTTACCGGGCTATCGGTAACCCGGCGGCCAAGGCCGGCGGCGGCACCTTGCTGACGCAGGTCACGGCAGACAGCGCAGGAGTCTGGAATGCAACGCTGACTGGAGGCTTAACGGCAGGGGACATCACTCTATTAGCCTACGATGGTGTATCAACCATTAACACTTCTGAGATGCGCCCTCGCCTGCAGGTATTCCTGCCGCTCGTCTTGAAGAACTAGCAAGCCAATCAGCAGCAGCAAAACGATACGGGTGCACGTAGCAATATCTGCATGCGCTCGCGAGCAGCTTCACCTGCAGGTTGGTTATTTGAAGATCAGCGGCAAATACGCCCGCATACCACCGACGAGCAGACCGACCGCCGTCGTTTGCGTAATGCCACCGCCCGTGGCGGTGATGGGCACGCTAGACCACAGGCCGGGCATGACCGCGCCCACATGCGTATCGGTCACGACGAGCATAACCTGTCCCGGCGGCGTAATAACTTTCGGTGATAAACTCACCACCAAATTACCAGAAGGACTTGTCGTCGTCAAGGTGACTGCCTGTCCAAAGCCGCCGTTGGGCTGCAAGATCAAACTGTAAGTCGCAACGTCACTGGGATCAATCGCCTGCGCCACCGGATTCGCATTGAGGTCAAAGCCTTGAATCGCCTGACCCGAATCGGGATTGACCATCAACGACGATACATCAACCGCTTCAAAGTCATCGCCGGTGAGCGTGCGAAATGCGCTCACCAACATATCGTCATCCCAGCGCGCATCGGGCGCGCCGCTGATGTACCAGTTGCTGCCGTTATCGGCCAGAATCAATCCGTAGGTTTTAAACGCGCGAAAGATCACTTGAACCGGCGCAGGATAGGTTGAAATATCGACCGACGCCTTCAGGCGAAAACGCTGTCCCATGGGTGGCCGTGCCGGATTCGTGCTTGACGAGGCATCGTGCCGCGCGGGCCAGACGTGCATTTTTTGCGTGAGGTTGGCCGTAAAGCGCAGCGCGTGTTTGATTTCGCCCGACGCCACCTCACCGTATGTGACCAGGCCGGGTAAAATCGGCAAACCGGCGGCATCGGCTGAGGTCCACGTATCAGGCCGCAACGCATTGGATTTGAAGTCAAACACCGCGCCTGAATCAGCCTCCCAACCCGCGCCATTGGGAAACGCGCGATACAGTTCATAGAGCTTACATTCACCTTGCCGCATCACCAACACGTGTCGATCGCCATCGCTGTTTACGCCGCCCTCGATTGGCGCATTAAGCGGAATGGGATAGGGGCTTGGATCGCTTTCATCACCATACGCCGTAAAGTTAATGGGCACCAACGGTTGATTCGACGGCACGATCAGGTAAGGAATACCGAACGGCCCGCCGTCCCAGTTCGCACCAAAATCGGGGTGCAACCCGGTGCTACGCCCGATGGTGTTGATGTAAGCGTTAGAGCCAGGATCGATGGGCAGCGTATCGACCGGAACGTTCCAGATGTTATCGGCGGGCAGCACGGGGCAACCGCCTAAAGTCGGCGGAGCGGCCGGAGCCGATCGGCTGGCCGACACCCCAGTGGCGCAGGCCCCGACGATCAGCATCGACAGCACGGCCATCACCAACATGAGCACTGACTTGCGCATTATTGACCTCCTCAGCAGAATGTGCTTTGATAATACGGGGTTTAGCGGGGGAAGACAACAGTACCCTTGCTGTGTAATTCACTGCCGCCGGATGATCGTCGATCATCCGGCGGCAGTCCCGTAATCACTCCCGGCCCGGTTTGGATGAGGCCTTACGCTAATCGACTGAGGTCGACCGACGCAGACTAGTGACGTCCTGCTGTAACCCGGAGTGATGGCACGGCACGAGGAGTGCGTGTTTCAGCGACTTGTGGCTGTTCGATGGGCACGCGTTATTGTTTCTTGAACTTCACCGCCACGTCATGCGCCAACGCTGCAACGTTCAGCGCCAACTTCCCGTTAGAAATAGTGGATGTCGTGGCGGTCGTCGTGCCGGTGGCCGTATTGAACCACGTCATTTGATACGTCCCGTTGGGCAAGCTGCTGATCTCCAGCGCAGCCGTCGCCGGGGTCACGCTTTGCCCATCGGCCACGTGCTTCCACGTATCGTCGGCATTGTCGATCCAGATCACGCCGCGCCCGGCGGTCGTATCGATCTTGCCCCACGCGCGCGCGGTGCCCGCGCTGTTGGTGATCTTGATCGCGCCGGTATCTGATCCCGCGTCGGCGTAATGACCGTTGGTCAGCGGTTCGCCTTGCAGGAACTGTTCGTACAACTTATATCCGTCCCAAATGTTGTTATCGTCGAGATGCGCAATGTACCACTCGCCGCCGCATTGATCGCCCAGCTGCGCCCACAATTGTTTGTGGTAGTAAGTCAGAGCGCCGTCGCCCAGCTCCATGTTGTTGTCGTCCGTGGTGGGCCAGACCCCGGCTTCACCGCGCACGATGGGTTTGTTCTGTGCGAACTCGGTACGGTATTCGGCAAACCGCTTTTGGCATTCGCGCACATTCGCTGCTGAATCGGTATAGATTTTGCTCACCAGCTCGCCGTCTCCGGTGGGCCGGGCATACCAGTGTTTGTCGGCGTAATCCATCAGAACTGCCCGGGGGTCTGTCCAGAAAGGCACGACAAAGTAGCCCCAGAACGAATTGGAAATCAGCACGGGCCGGGACGCGGCTTGCCGGAAATACCCCAGCACACTGAAGGCCGTTTCGTAGCTCGGGTCGGACAACATATTTTCGTTGGCCAGTTCCACGGAATGAAGCGCGGTGGAATACGACCAGCGTGCCGCGAAATAGCGCGCATAGGCTAGCTCGTACCCGCGTATTGCCTCGCCCGCACCCGCGTAGAACCGATCGAAGTCATCGCTGGTGGTGGTCGCGCCATTAGGTAGGATCTTGCTGAACACCAGATCATTCTTGTGAAATAGCGGCAGCTTATGATAGACCCCCGCCTGCTCGCTTAGCCGCAAGACCTCGTCCAATTTAGCCGCTTCAAGTTGATCGACGTACGAGAACGTGTCGGGATTGCTGCGGGCGAGCAAGTTGGATCCCCACGCGCCGTTCTCCGCGCGCTGCAACACCAGGGAGCCCAGCGCCACCCGTCCGGGCTGGGTGCTGTCGTACGGCGCGGGAGCGTCTGTGCTGACATACAGCCCGCTAGGCGCGACTTCGATGAGGGCAGCGCTGCTGCTGGTGTAACGCAGCTCGTAGGTCTGCCAGCCGTCTCGCCGTTGGGTACACGTTTGGCCGCGAGATTGATGATACGTGCTGCTCGCCGAGCAAATGTCGATGCTAGTCATAGGGCCGGACACACTTCCCAGACTGACCCGCAAAACTCGCTGGCCTTCCACGCGCGCCCGGAACGTCAGCCGATAGTTCGTAGCGGGCGCGGCGTTGACGTATTGATGCGAGTAGAAGTAAGGCTCATAACTGAACAACTTTCCGGCATCCGGATTTTCCGGCCGGGTCCAGCCATCGCCAAACTGCCAGGATACTCGCACGTCATCGCCATAGGGCGCGACCGCATTGGCGCCTTCGCCGGTGGGCAGCCAGCGCACGAAGCGCACCCCAGATTGTCCCCACTTGGGAATGTTGGTGCGAATCAAATCAAGGTTGCTCAACGGGTTGCCCCATTCCACGTTGATCAGCGGCGTGAGAAAGGGCGTGCCATCGTCGAACTCAAAGTAGTGCGAGTCGGTGGGGCTGACGCGCACGAAGCCGTGACTGTTAGAGGCGGTCACGTTGAACGTCTGCGCGGCGCTCTCGGCCTGCCCGATCGCATCATTCAGCCTCACGCGATAGCGCCACGTCCCGCTCGCTTCCGGCGAGGTGCGGCAGCGCCAATCGGGTTGGCCGACGGGCGTGAGGTTGGCATCGACCGGTTGATAGTAGAAGCAGGGCACGGTCTTCTCGACACCGCTTGGTGAAGTGATCAGCAGATCGACGCTGACGCCGCTCTTGTTATAGGGCGTCGCCGGATCGTAAGGAAAGTAGAAGTTGGTCGCCGTGGTCGAGATGGTGAACGAGACTTCGAACTTGCCGTAGCGCGGCACACTGGTGCTCAACGGCACGATCGAACCGATGCGCCTCACGGACGGCTGCAGTGGGCCTCCAACCAACGGCAGATAGACGCGGGGTCTTAATGTGGTCGGCGCCACAGCCGCAGGTGCGGGCGCGCTGGGCGCGAGCGGCGCAAGTGGCGAGGCAAACGGACTGGCCTTGGCGATGTTCGGCGCCAGCAGGGCAAGCAAAAGCATCAGCAACAAGGCGATGAGGTTGATCCAGAGCACGAGTTTCAAAGTAGGGCGTGATTGCCCCAACGGTTTCAGCATTTTTCCTCCAACCCATTAAAATATCTGTGCCTATCATATGCGGACAGCCGCGATCTGTCAGTAGTACCAACCTACTGCAAACCGCTCAATCAGACGGTACATTGGTACTTTAAGCACCGCGCTGGATCTGGATGCAAACGAGAGCTAGGAAATTTGTCAGGGGTGAGGATGACGATAGAGTTGGAGTGAAGAGTGAGACGTGGTGCGTGACGCATCCGAGTTAGTTTCCATCATCTCACCCGCGCCCGAAAAAACTCTGTTGCTCCCTAAGTCTCCGTTATATCGGGAACAACGGAGGCAGTCATTCGCGGGATCCAGCATAACCGTTGTTAGCGGATTAGACGTCCGAGCACATTTGCCTTCGATGGAATTTGGTCTATACTATTTCCACATCACGTTGCACCAGGAACCCCAGCCATGCCTGAAATCGCCGTTGTCGTCTTCGTATCGCTACTCATTGCAACTCTCATAAGGCCAGCGTGGTTAAATTGGATAGTCTCTACCGCTGGCCTTTTCATTATATTCAGCGTAGCAGTTGTCAGTATTTTGAACAGTGGCAAGAATGACCTCACTCCGATGTACTTGTGGACAGGTGCATGGCTATGGGGAATGTTGGGGGACAGAGTGCTGAGGTTAATCTGGGCGGGTCCAGCGCAAGTTACTTTTCAAAGCCCTAATCAACTGCCGTGGCTTAACTGGTTACTGTGTGCCTTCTGGTTAGCATTTGCGGCCGGCTCTATCGGCTACGCGTTTGCATCTAACATCGACATTACTTACGCCGAAAGTAGAGATGCTGCATGGATGTTGTACAATCGCAGTATGGCGGGGGCCGCCAGTGGTTTTTTCTTTCTGAGTTTGGCGTTGCTCAATGCACTCTTAGCATTTGCCAAACCAGCACTCACTAAGAAAGGCTTGCGAGCAGGCGTTGCCGGTATTGTCGAATGGAAAGAAATCGATTCCTATGAATGGCAAGGGAACAAGCTGATCATGCACAGGAAGACCAAGTTCTTCTCACGTTGGTCGAACGGCAGCTGGTTTGTGGTCAACCCTGCCGAACAAGAAGCTGCCAATCGCATCCTCGCTCAGCATTTACCGAACATACAGGTTCAGCCGCCCACTCCCGTTCAGACACCTGCCTGAACGCACTACCGTCGGGATCCTCGATCGCTCGGCGGCTTATGCTCAGGGCCGCGTCATTCTGCAACCCTGACGCTGAACCCCCGCCATTCCCATGCTCCCCTTACACCCTCGCTATGCACCGTTAAGGTCGAAGGATTACAATGATGCCGTAGAATTCTGAGCCAACTGAATCAGGAGAAGACTATGTCCAATTTCTCGCGAACGGCGCTGCCAGTGATGCTGGCCGCCATGCTATTTTTGTCGGCGTGCACGAGCAGCGCGGTCGCAACTTCTGCGCCTGTCGTGCCGACGGTGGTTCCGGCCACACCTGCGCCCACGCGCACGCCTCAGCCCACCCGCACGCCCATGCCGACGAATACACCTAGACCAACGAACACCCCCGCGCCCACGCGCACGCCCACGCCGATCAGTGGCGCCGCGTGTCTCGTCGGCACGTGGCAGGTCGAAGATCTGTCCAGCTACGTGGCGTCGCTGGCCGTCCAGGGACAGGTGTTGAGTGAATCTGGCCCCATCACCTACCGGTTTGACGCGGGCGGCCAGGCGCATGTCACCGTCGATCATTTCACCATGAAGGTGAAGGCCCCGGTTCAAGGACTGACGCTTAATCTGAACGTCGTCATCGACGGTGATGTTACCGCCCGCTACACCGGCAGCCCATCCAATCAACTGGCGTTCTCCAATGTGAATCTCGACGGCTTGACGGTCAACGCCGGGACGGGCCAGCGTACACTATTCTCAGGCACACCCGCCGAAATGGCCGATATGTTTGGCCTCTCGCTCGATCCGCTGTTCAACACTTCGACCTACACTTGCCGTGGCGATGTCTTGAAATACACGCCGCCGCTTCAGAATGCCAGCGAAGTAGTGTTGAAGCGTATCCAGTAATTTCGGCAGTTCGTGGAATAGCACAGCCGCCGGGCGATCCTCGATTCCCCGGCGGCGTTTGCGCTCTTCACTCGTCGCACCGCAGCTGTGACCGGAATGTCCCTGACGGCTGTGCTATAATTCTGGGGCAAAACAACCCTGAAATGAGGCCGCTATGAAGAGCGTCGAAATACGCGTGCCGAATACCATCGAGTATCTAACCAGCGGCGAGCAGGATCGCTTGCTGCGCACCGCTCTCCGCGCGGCAGCCAGGCAGCGGGCGCGTGAGTTAAGCAAAGAACAACGCGAAGCCATGACACACATCCGTCGCTACGAGCGCAGGTATGGCTTGACCTTCGCGCAATTCGAGCGCAAAAAACTCCGCACACTGAACACGCTGCAAGCGCACGAAGACTACCATGATTGGTTCTTCTGGACGGCGGTCTTTGACCGCGCGGAAAAGGCGCGGAACGCGGTGCAAAAAATGGAAGCGGCGCCGTGAAAGAAGAACTGCTGGCCCGCTACCGCGATCTTGTGACAGGGATTGCAGCAGTTGACCATCTTGTACGTGAAGGCATTGAGCTCTACAAGGCCCATCTTCTGCTTGCCGATGGGAGCAGCCTGCGGGTCTCTGAAGTGTGGATCGACGGTCGGTTGAAGAAATACAGCTATTACTGGCTGGACGAATCCGAACAGCTGATTGCCGGTTGGGACAACGCTCCGCATTACCCTGAGATCAAAACTCATCCCCATCATCTGCATACGGCCACCGGCTCGCGTGACTCAGCCGTTCGGAATCTTGAAGATGCGCTTGAGTTGCTGTCCAAACAGATTATCGCTTCGTGAGCAATCGCTTGAGATATAAACCAAGCGCCGCCGGGCGATCCTCGATCACCCGGCGGCGCTTTTTCTCTCCATCCCTCCATCGCTCTATCTCGCTATCCCGCTTTCACTCCCTCAATCACTTCCGCCGCCGAATCATATCTTCCAAACATCGGCATCACGTACACGCCCTGTAAATATTCACGCAGTTGCAGCAGCGCCTCGCGCGCGATCTTGATCCCTTCTTTACGGCCATCGCTCGCCTGGCGCATGCGCTCCAACGTCCACTCCGGCAGGATGATGCTCGGTAGTTCGTTGTGCAGAAACTCGGCGTTGCGCAATGAAGCCGGAGGCAGCACGCCGCCCATGATCGGGATCGGAATCTCGCCGTATTGATCGCGATAGCGCTGCATGAAGACGCGCACCGGCTCCACGTCGAAGATGGGCTGCGACACGGCGAAGTCCGCGCCCGATACGATCTTCTTGCGGAACGTTTTGATCTCGCGTTCCAGATCCTGCGGATAGAAATTCACCGCCACGCCCACATGGAACAGCGTGCCCGCGCCGATCGAAATGCCCGCCGAATCTTTGCCGCTGTTGAGGCTGCCCTTGATCAACTTCACCAGGCCCGACGGCACGATGTCGTGTTGATCGCCCGCTTCGGGATAATCGCCCACCGAGGGCGGATCGCCCATCATCACCAGCAGGTTGCGAATGCCCAGGGCATGCGCCGCTAACAGATC
>JBGSPW010000158.1:0-23299 GCA_041738395.1 Thermoflexales bacterium | reverse complement strand
TTCCGCGACACCGTTGACAGTGAGATTAAGTGCGGTACACTCCATGTGGCCTTTCTCCCGGTTGATGGTGGTCTAATCCACTCCCATCTTACTTGGAGAAAGGTCTTTTGATAACTCCCGCACGACTTTGGAAAAGCCCTGCTATATTTGCCCATCTTCTCGCAGATTAGCTCAACCCACACAGCCACGCCAGTTGAGCGTGGCATACTACAACCTGTCGTCCACCTCTCCTAACGCATTTGAGCAAGCAAAAAGCGGCACATCGATCGCTCGACGTGCCGCTTGTGCTTTTCACGCAACTATGCGAGTGTCATGCCCGAGAGTTGTAATCGGGCATCCAGATTGATTGGCTTGTGGATTCCCGCCTTGCCGTACCCAAGCCTCACTGGGGCTTGGCGGCACGCTAGGCGACAACGTGCGGGAATGACGCCTACAGTTCCGCTTCTGCCTCGGTGATCGAATCTTCCAGAATCGAGAGCGCCTCGTCCATCAACTGCTTCGAGATGTTCAGCGCGGGCGACAATCGAATCGAACTCTTGCCGCAGCTCAGGAACAGCGCACCCTTCTCAAACGCCTTCGTTACGATGTTCTCGGCATGATCATGCGCGATGGTCTTCTTCTGCTTATCCAGCACAAACTCCACGCCGATCATCAGGCCCTTGCCGCGCACATCGCCGATAGTGGGATGGCGATCCTGCATGCCCTTGAGCACGTCCATCGCGTAGTCGCCCACCTCGATCGCGTTCTCCAACATTCGCTCGTTCGTGATCGCCTCGATGGTCGCGAGGGCCGCCGCGCACGACAACGGATTGCCGCCAAACGTGCTGCCCTGCTGGCCGGGTCGCCAATTCATCACACTCTTGCGCGCCATCACGGCGCCCAGCGGCATGCCCGAAGCGATACCTTTGGCCGAGGTGATGATGTCCGGCTCGACGCCAAAGTTCTCGATCGCCCACCACTTACCGGTACGCCCCATACCCGATTGGACTTCATCGGCAATGAGCATGATGCCGTACTTGCTGCAAATCTCGCGCAGGCGTGGGAAGAAGTGCGGCGTCGGTATGACATAGCCGCCTTCGCCTTGAATCGGCTCGATCAAGATACCCGCCACTTCGTGCGGCGAAACCATCTGCGTGAAGATCACGTCTTCGAGATAGTCCAGCACCACATCGCCATAGTCTTTGTTTTCCGGGTTGGCGAGCAGCGGCCGGTAAGCATAGCAGTACGGGATGTGCGTCACACCCGGCATTGACGGTGCGAAGTTCTTGCGATAGATCGCTTTGCTAGAGGTGAACGACAGCGCGCCCATGGTGCGACCATGGAAGCCGCCCAGAAAACCGATGAACTGTTGCCGCCCCGTAAAGTGTCGCGCGAGTTTGATCGCCACTTCCACCGACTCCGAACCGGAGTTGGTAAAGAACGTGTAGAGATCTTCTTCCAGCGGGCGGATGTCATTCAACTTTTCCGCCAGCAAAACCATCTTGTCAAAATAGAAATCCGTGCCGGACATGTGGATGAAGCGCTCGGCTTGATCCTTGATCGCTTGCACTACCAGCGGATGTGAGTGGCCGGTGGCAGTGACGGCAATGCCAGCGTTCATGTCGATGAAACGATTGCCATCGGTGTCCCACACTTCACTGCCGCGACCGAGATCGATTACGAGCGGATAAGCGCGGGCGTAGGACGGTGATAGATAAGCGTGATCGCGTTTGATCCACGATCGCGCGGTGGGGCCGGGTAAAATCATCGGGGTAGTAGTCATGAGAATTCCTCCTGCGGACAAGTCATAGCGCAAGCAATGAACTTGCGCGGCCAAAAACGATCAGAATTGGCGGTCGGCAGAGGAAATGTTCAAACGTCGGCAGTGGCCCACTTGGTGCGTGCCGCGATCGTGGGGCAGCAATGTCGAGTCGTATTCACTTTGAAGAAGGTCGGTTGATTATTCATGACGTGAGTGTGACAGTGAATAGATCGATGTGATCGCGTCCGTCAGTGAGCGTCAAGCGCCCGCGTTGGTCATACAATCCGATGATTACCTGATAATCACCGGGCGGCGTACCAGCCGGCACAGGAATTTCAAAACGATTGTAAAGCAGATTACCGGGCCGCCACAGTGAAGTCGGGTAGGAATCCGCGCCGGCAATATGATCGGCCTGAGCAATCAGCGTGCCATTTGCAGCGACAAGATGTGTGAAGATTTGATAATTTCCGCTGATGGGCTGCTCTGCTTCTAAGTATAGTCCGAAGCGCAGGGGCGTGTCAATAGGAATGCGACGGCTGTCCACATTGTAACCAATCGCACGAATCGGCTCGGAGAATTCCGCATTCACCCTATACTGCGGCGCGTCATCAATCTGCGCGCCATTGACGTCGAACCAGAGCACGCTCATATCGTGAAAGTTCTTGCCGACGTTGATGCGTTTGCTCGTCGCCACTAGCGTCTCAGCCACCACGTTCGTCGGATCGCTGATCGCGCTTTGCCACTGCACCAGCCACACCCGCGGATGTTCCCGCACGATCGTTTTGAGTTGTGACAACACATGTGCGTCGAGGGGCGACTGAGCCGCCGGGAGCAGATCGGGCGGAAGCGGAATGACCGTGGCCGATCCGCGATAGTAATGATTGAACGCCGGGGCCTGATGCCCGCCGATCAGCAGGATCGCATCCGTCGGTTGTTCAGCCGCTTCGATGTACTGCACCACCGATCGGACGTCGGGGCGAGCGAAAGCTGGATCAGTGTAAAGTCGCATAAACGAACCAATCGCGGCCAGCGGCAGCGCCAGTGACACCACCACCCCGATCGACGCCCAGCGGCAATAGCGCGACCTCGTGCCGTCGATCAGAATCGTGATGCCGATCGAAGCCAGTGTGATAAAGGCTGGCAACGCGGGCAACAAATAGCGCGGTGCGAACTTCGGCTTGAGCCAGGCGAGGCCGGACATTAACAACAAAGGAATGATCAACAGGGCGAGAGAAAAGATGACCACCGATCGTTTGCGCGCGTCGCGGTTGATGATCAAACTGGCCACCACACCTAAAACGATAAGCGCCAGCCACAACCCGCCGACGACCGACAGGTCACCCCCTTCGCCCACGCTGAACGCGCGCCACGTGTCGCCGAAGACGGTGTTCCACGTTACGCGACCGGGGAAATACGTGGCGTTCGATCCGGCTTGAGCCAGGGCGTTGGGAATCCACGGCAGGAAGCAGGCGAGGATGATGATCTGCGCGAAGAGCCAGCCGAAAAATTCTTTGCCGAGGGATGTGCTGGCGAGCGTCAGTGCGAGCATCCCGCCCAGCGCGCCGCCGCTTTGCGGGTATGGCGTGAGCAGAGCCGCTTTTGCTTGCGGCGAAGTCGAAGGAGACGAAGCAATCTCCCCGCCAGATAATGAGATTGCTTCGTCACTGTCCTTCGACTGCGCTATGCTCCGCTCAGGATGCGTTCCTCGCAATGACGTCTGTAGGGAATTCGAGCGACGATCCACAACTATTCTCACCAGGAAGATCACGACAAACCCCACATTGATCGCCGCCCAAGCAAACGCGGCGAAGTAGTGCGTGTACAACGCCAACGCCAGCGATGTGATGTACGCGAACCAGACTCGTTTGCGGCGATCACCGGTCAGCAGGCGCACCGCCGAAAGCGTAGCGATCAAGATCAGCGCGGTCAGCAGCATGTAGCCGCGCGTTTCCTGCGAGTAGTAGACGGCCAACGGCGCAAGCGCCATTAAACCGGCGGCGATAAGACCAGTCCGCTCGTCGTAGAGTTTGCCCAGCACATACGTCAGCACGACGACGAGCACGCCGCAAAAAACCGATAGATAGCGCACGACGAAATCGCTCTCGCCCGCCACACGCATCCACGCACCAAGCAATAGCGTATGCAACGGCGGATGATCCGTCGTCGCGCTGAGCGCAATCGTCTGCACGGGGTCTTGCTGCGCCAGTTGAATGCTCAGTCCTTCGTCGTACCAGATGCTTTGTGCATCCAGTTGGTGGACGCGCAGCGCAAAAGCCAACAAAATGATGAAGAATAACCACCGACGAGATTGGGTCAACATGACTGCGATTATAACAAACCCTTCGAGCCCGTCGAGCCGATCGGATCATTTTGCCTCTTGACACGAGTGGTAGATTAGTCTATTATAGGACATATCCTATATAATTCTAATCCCACAAAGAGCCACCCATGTCACTCAAACACGCCATTCTGGGTTTTCTCAACTACAAGCCGCAGACCGGCTACGAACTGAAAGAAGTCTTCGACGATTCGGTGCAGCATTTTTGGTCGGCCGATCAGAGCCAGATCTATCGCACCCTCAACGAGTTGATGACCGAGAACTATGTGACGATGGAAGTGATGCCGCAGGACAACCGGCCGAACCGCAAGGTCTACACCATTACCAAAGCCGGGTGGGAAGAACTCCGGCGCTGGTTACAGCAGCCCCCGCCCCAGCAAACACCGCGCAGCGCCGGTTTGATTCAGGTCTTCTTCGCCGGTCAGTTGAGCGATGAAGAAATCCTGCAGAAATTTGAAATGGTGGCCGACTACTGTCGCAAAACCTTAGAGGTCTATCAGACTATTTCGCACGAGACCGTCCCCGAATACGCGCAAGAAGTAGGGCCGCGCGAAGCCTTCTGCTGGAACCTGACGGTTGACCTCGGTCTGCGCTCGGTGCAGGCCCAGTTGGAATGGGCCGAAAACGTAATCAAGCAAATCAAGCGCGGCAAACTGCCCGCGCAGTAGGAGCTACCGATGAACATTACGATCCTCAACGGCAACCCGGATGAACGCACGCCGGAATTCGATCGCTACGTCGCAGATTTGACCGACCGCTTGCAGGCACAAGGCCACACGGTGACAGCCCTTACGCTGCGCGCCATGGACATTCGATCTTGCAATGGCTGCTTCGGCTGCTGGATCAAAACGCCCGGCGAATGCTTCTCGCCCGACGACGGCCATCTCATCCGGCAAGCTGTCATCCGATCGGACTTCACGCTGTGGGCTTCTCCATTGCGGATGGGCTTTCCCAGCGCCCGTTTGAAAATGATCATGGATAAATCGATCCCGCTGATCCATCCTTATTTCGTCGTGGAAAACAACGAGGCCCACCATCGCCCGCGTTACGATCGCTATCCGCGCCTCGGCCTGCTGCTGAGCGCCGAAGCCGACACCACCGCAGCCGATATCAGCATCGTGTCCGACATTTTTAGTCGCACGGCCCTGAACATGAAGAGCCGGTTGGAATTTGCACTCATGACTGATCACCCCATAGAGGCTGTGGCGCAAGCCATCCTGACCCATCAACCGGGCAAGGTGTCCTTCAGGAATCATCTGCCGCCAACCACAGGTGTGACGATCACGCCGCCGCAGCACTTGACGATCTTCAACGGCTCGCCGCGTGGCCGCAAAGGCAACACCCCACTGCTGTTTGAAAAATTCCTCGACGGGTTTCACGCGGTTCCCGGGAATACCGGCGAAGTATTCGATCTCAATCGGCAGCACGACACGCCGCGCTTCACGCAGGTGTTTGCAGAAGCAGAATGTGTGCTACTGGGCTTTCCGCTCTACACTGACTCAATGCCGGGCTTGGTGAAGGCTTTCATCGAAACGTTGGAAGTGTATCGCAATCGGGCCGGCAATCCCCCGATCGGGTTTCTGGTCCAATCGGGCTTTCCCGAATCGACGCATTCGCGCCACGTGGAACGCTATCTCGAACGGTTGGCGGCACGGCTCGGCAGTCCCTATCTGGGCACCATCGTCAAAGGCGGCGTCGAGGGAATTCGCATCATGCCGGACAACATGACGCGCAAACTGTACACCGGTCTGCAGCAGATCGGGCAGGTTTTCGCGCAGACGGGCCGCTTCGACGCCGACCTGCTGCGCGCGCTCGCCAAACCGGAATGGTATCCCGCGTATTTGGCGCCTGTCTTCAAACTCTTCGTCAAGACACCGCTGGCGACGTTCTACTGGGATGGCCAATTGAAGAAGAACGGCGTGTACGATCAACGCTTTGCGCGCCCTTACGCCGACTAAGCGCGCCACGACCACCCGCTGTTTTTATTTACCACTCAAGGACACTCACGATGAGCTCTGTTGTTGAACACAAGCAGCTGCAGCGCACCGGTTACGCCATTCACTACTTCGTATCCGGTCAGGCCGGAAATCCGCTCATCGTCTTTGTGCATCCCGCCTTTGCCGATCATCGCGCTTTCGATTATCAGCTCGACTATTTCGCGCCGCACTATCGCGTCATCACCCTCGACCTGCTGGGGCACGGCCTCTCACGCTTCAACGGCGGTCAGGATAAGCTCGACGTTTCGGCCGAACACATCCGCGCGATGATGGACAACGAAGGTTATCAGTGCGCCCATCTGGTGGGCGTCTCGTTGGGCTCGCTCATCGCACAGTATGTGGCGCTGTTATACCCGGAACGAGCCTCATCGCTGACCGTGATGGGCGGTTACAACATCAACGCCGATAACCAGGAGGTCCAAAAGGCGCAGGGCGGCGAAGCGTTGAAATGGATGCTGCGCGCCCTGCTGTCCATGAATTCTTTTCGCCGCTATGTCGCTCGCGGAACGACAGTGAAACCTGAGGAGCAAGCCAGATTCTACGAGATGGCGCAGGGCTTTCACTTCCGGTCATTCATGGCCATGCAAGGACTGGGCAAAGTCATACAGAAACGCGACAACGTGCAGCGAACCTATCCGCTCCTGTTAGCGTGTGGCGATCACGATCTGGAACTGGCGCAGCGCGCGGCCCGCGCCTGGCACGCCGCCGATCCGGGTAGTGAATTTCAGATGATCGAGAATGCCGGTCACTGCGCCAACATGGATCAGCCTGAGTCGTTCAACGCCGTGCTCGCCGCTTTTCTGGCACACGCCCCCTAATCACACCCCATCCGTCTTGACACGCGGAGTGCCCTCTCTATAATAGTTCACATATCAAAAGAGAGGTGCACTATATGAAACACCAACCGTGGCTGCCGCTGGTCTGCGATTACACGTTCATTACGATCGGCATCATTCTGCAAGCGCTGTCGATGGTGCTGTTCTACATTCCCGGCAATCTGGCCGCCGGTGGCGTGAGCGGCATCGCGCAGCTCATCGGCAATTTCACCGGCTGGCCGATCGGCACGCTGTACATTGTCTTGAATGTGCCGCTGCTGGCGCTAGGATGGAAATATCTGGGCGGGCGACGCTTCTTGACGCGCACGATCTTCGCGGTGCTGAGCTACTCGATCGTGATGGATGCGCTGACCGTGCTGCTGCCGAAGAATGGCCTCACGTCCGATTCGATCTTAAACGCGCTGTATGGCGGCGTCATCGGCGGCATCGGCGTAGGGTTGGTGTTGCGCGGCCAGGGCACGACCGGCGGCACCGATATTCTGGTGCGCCTGCTCAACATCTGGCGCGGCATTCCTTACAGTCAGACTTACATCACCACCGATGTCGTCGTTGTCATGACCGCCGGACTGGCATTCGGTTGGGAATTGGCGCTATACGCGGTGGTGGCGTTATACGTGGGCGGCATCGCGGCCGAGTTCGCCGCTGAAGGCGTGCGCACCACGCGCACCGTGTGGATCATCACCACGAATCCGCAGCCCGTGGCGCAACGGGTGATCAGCGAATTGCAGCGCGGTGTGACGATGTGGGAGGGTCAGGGCATGTATTCGGGACAAGAACGACAGATTCTGTTTTGCACGGTCAGCCGCGCCGAGGTCAATCCAATCAAAGCGATCGTACACGAGGCCGATCCGCAAGCCTTTGTAGTCATCGGCGAGGCGTATGAAGCGTTGGGGGAAGGCTTCAAATCATTGCGGCCGATATAGTTCACGGCAAAATCACGCGCATCGGCCATTTGCCCGAATTGCTGCTGAGATACTCGGCGCGATAACGAGCGAAATCATCATCCAGCGCCGAGAGTAGTTGAAAGCGATCGTCGATCAAGACGTCGGGATCGATGGTGCGAAGTTTGGTACTGACGCGAAACGTCGGGTTGATCTCATCCCACTCAAAGCGAGTGGCGGGTGAAATCAACGCGAGCTGTTGCCGCAGGCTGGCGTCGTCGATTGAATGCAGTTTGCGCCACAACTCATCGTCCGTGCCCCAGAAATCGGCTTCCGTGATCGCGCCGATCTGCAACGCGGTCTTGATCGCGCGCGCGGTGACTTCATACAAACCCACTTCACGAAAGTTAGCCCAACTCGCTTTATCTGCTGCGATGTAGGTGTAGGCCAGCCAGCGGGCGGCTTCGACATCGTCCATGCCAATGCGCTCATCGCGCACAATTAGATGATCGAGCACGTGTTGAATTTCTTCAGCGGTAGACAAACCTAAATCGCGGCTGTCCCTGAGGAAGTAGTCCAACCGATCGGCGCACAGGCGGGGCGCGGGCTGTTCCAACAACGGGTAGTCTTCTTCGTGCAAAAAGTCACGCCAGTCATAACCGTGCCTCGCCAACAGCGCGGGGACATCGCTGGCGCTGAGATGCGGCTCTTTCCATTCCTCGTGGTAACTCTGGCGATCGTGACCATCAACCACGTAGTCGATGACGTGGCTGAAGGCCGTGTGGCTGACATCGTGCAACAAGGCGGCGATTTGTTCATCGAGCGAATCACGCGCATGCTGAGCGGAATGCAATGAAGTCGAAGCACGCGTGTGAAGCCGCCGCACCAGCAGCATCACGCCCACGGAATGATCGAGGCGTGTGACGGGCTGCGTGAGGCCGATCAGTGCCGTGATGCCGTGCTGCAAGACGCCGCGCAGCCGCTGCATGGCTTGGGTTGACATGAGATCGAGCAGGACAGGCTCGTCAATCTCGGTTTCGCTGTAGATCGAGTCGGAGTAGATCATAGGTGTGATTATAGCCGGAAAATACCGACGAAGTGAAGTATAATGCCGCACATGCCAAAAACGCGATGGAAGACGTGGCTGGGACTGTGCGGCGCAGCGCTGATCGGGTTGAGCGCCTGCGGTGCGCCGTCTCATGCGGCCTCTGCGCCAGTTTTTCTGCCCGAAACGCCGCCCCCCCTGGTAACACAGACGCTGGCCCCAACGGCCACGACCTCGCCAACATCAACGCCGCGCCCGTCGCCGACCGTGACCGCTCCGCCGACACCAAAGTCGACGCTCTCCATCCAACAAATGAGATCTCGGATCGTGGGCTACTACCCGGCCTGGAGCAATCCGGGGCGCGACGGGACCGCCAGCAATCTGCCGGGAAATCTATTGACGCACGTCATCTACGCGTTCAGTAACATCGATCCTAAGACGAACACGTGCATCTACGGCGCTGAAGCGGTCGACAACTTGCACCTGAAAAGTCTACGCAAATTGAAGCAGAAATATCCACACTTGAAAGTGCTGATGGCTATCGGCGGGGCCACGCTCTCCAAGGCATTTTCGGACATGGCCGCTGACGACAAAGCGCGCCAGAAGTTCGTCAAGTCGTGTCTCGATTTGTATATCGGCACTTATCCCGACGTGATCGACGGCTTTGACATGGACTGGGAATTTCCAGCCGTGGGCGCCGGGACACGGAAGGAAGACAAGCAAAACTTCACACTGTTGATGAAGGAGTTTCGCCGCCAGCTCGACACGCTGGGCAAACAAAAAAACCGATCGTATCTGCTGACGGCCGCCGTGCCCGCCGGGCCGGGCATGTATGATCTCTTCGAGTTGAAAGAATTGTCGCCCGTGCTGGACTGGTTCAACTTGATGACGTATGATTTTCACGGCGTGTGGAGCAAGGCCGCCAATTTCACTGCCCCGCTCTATCGGGCCAAAGATGATCCCTACCCTGCTAACAATGTCGATGCAGCAGTGCGCGCTTACTTGAAGGCTGGCGTGCCGCCCCACAAAATCACCCTGGGCCTGCCGTTCTACGGGCGCGGCTGGACCACCGCCAGCGCAGACAACCACGGTCTATATCAAAAATTCGTCCGGGGCGAGGTCAATGGCAAAGCGTTTACCTACCGCAACCTGGTCGATAACTACATCGGCAAAAACGATTACGTGCGCCTGTGGGACTACGGGGCGAAAGTGCCGTGGCTGTTCAACCCCACCGATCGGGTCTTTATCACCTATGAAGATCCCGAATCGATCGGTTACAAGGCCGAGTACATCGCCGCAAAGTATCTGGGTGGCGCGATGATCTGGCATCTAACCAGCGACGATGACAGCCTGCTGCTCCAGGCGCTGTACGATCGACTGGCGCGGTAGAATCTCACCAAGGCCCAATACTGATCTAAAAATGCTCACAGCCCTCGTCCCGAGGGCGTTCCCTGAGGACGGTGCGCAAGCGCGGAGCGTTTTCATGTTTCGTGGTGAACGCAGTTCAGGATATCTGTTTAGTTAGTGCTCACTCAGCCGCGCGCATCGCAGACACGTTAAGATCGCCCGCGAGGACGCGGGCTGAGAGCCTTATCTTAACAGTATTGCACCCAGGCCGACAGATGAAACGAAGTACAACCAAGCAACCACGCGTAACATCAAGCGCTGGTGGTGATGGGAGGTCGCATGCGCAACTTTGACAAGGCCCGGTATCAACTCCATAAGAAAGCACGCCGCCGCACTCGCACCTATCCGTTGGCGACCATTGCCTATTATGGCCCCGATGACCAACTCGCGACCAAAGTCGTGGTGGGTATTGTGACCCAATCCGACGAAGTGATTGCGCTGAATAAATGGTTCTCTGAACAAGACGTGCGCTTCAGCGCCGCGATCAATCAACAAATCGTAGACTTTCTCGCTCAGCACCACGCCGAGAGCGTCGCCATGCCTGACCGGATCATCGGCTGCCCACACGAAGAAGGCATTGATTATCCCATGGGCGGCGCCTGCCCCCAGTGTCCGTTTTGGAAAGACAAAGATCGCTGGACGGGGCTGCCCGTCGATTGATGCTCATTCGCCAAGATCGATCCAGCCATGCCGAGACAGAACCGCATCACGCCCTTTAGCACCTTGATCGCCACTCCCGCCCGCGGTACGCTCACAGGGAATCGAGGCTGCCTGCATGACGATCACGGCCAGATTCGACGCCCCTTTCAAGGCCAACGCTGGATCATCTGCCTGCTCGAGTTCAAGGGACGCAGACGCCCCCTCATGACGCCCGGTCACTACACCGAGTTGTTCTTTCTCGATGAAGCCACGGCTTTAGCAGCCGGACATCGCCCCTGCGCGGAATGCCAGCGTGATCGCTTCAATCTCTTTCGAGAATTCTGGGCGCACGCCAATCCAACTCTCGCCAACGACGCACGACCAGCCGCCACTGCGATTGATGTGGTCTTGCACGTCGAAAGACTAGCGCCGCGCCCAGTCTGCAACTCGATTGAGCACTTGCCCGCTGGAACCTTCATCACCGATGACGAGCAGACCGCGTATCTGGTACTCAACCATCAGTTGCTCTGCTGGACTCCAGACGGATATGAAGCCGCAGCCTCACCAGCGATCAATTTTCCGGCGCGCATCTTGACTCCGCCATCCATCGTTCACGCGCTGGCTGCCGGTTATCCCGTCACACTTCACGCTTCGGCTTGGCGCGCATGAACAAGATCTGGCCTTTTACCCTCAATTTCCTGCTATTTGCCGCAATGGCTTTTGTGGCGCCCTTCCTGGTGCTCTATTATCAAGGCCTGGGATTTTCCGGCGCGCAAATTGGCTTACTGACGGGACTGACGCCGTTGGTCACGATGGTCAGCGCACCCTTCTGGACCGGATTAGCCGACCAGACGCGGCGGCACCGCTTCATCATGAGCATGGCGATCTTCGTGAGCGTCGCCATTCTGGCTATGGTCCCATGGTTCAGCGCCTTCGTCCCCGTTCTGCTTTTGGTGATTCTATACAACGCTTTCAATGCGCCGGTGTCATCTTTCACCGACAGCGCCACCATGTTCATGCTGGGTGACAAGAAGGAATTGTATGGCCGGATTCGATTGGGTGGCACCATCGGGTTTGGGATAGCCGCATCCATGGCGGGCCTGTTTGTCCAGAACTACGGCCTGAAGTATGCCTTCTGGGGAGGCGCACTGATCTTGTTTCTGGCTTTGCTGGTCAGCCAGAAATTGGTCTTCGGCGAATCGAAAACGGGCGCTTCGATCAAGCAGGGGGTCCGCACCTTGCTGGCCGATCGCCGGTGGGCTTTGTTTTTGACGCTGGCCCTGGCAGGTGGTTTCGCGCTGGCCGCCAACAACACGTATTTCTTTCCTTATTTGAAAGAACTGGGCGCGACCGAATCCATGATGGGTTTAGCACTCACGATCGGCACGCTGTCTGAAATTCCGGTGCTCTTTTTTGGCAATCGCCTGTTGCAGCGTTTCACCGCAAACGGCCTGCTGCTGCTGGCGATGACCGTCACCGGTTTGCGGCTGATCTTGTTTGCCGCCTCGCCCACTCCGGAGATGATCCTACTGCTGCAACTCCTCAACGGCCTGACCTTTCCGGCGATGTGGCTGGCAGGCGTGGCTTATGCCGATCAATACGCACCGCCCGGCATGCGCTCAACGGCGCAGGGCCTCTTCGGCGCGATGGTCTTTGGTCTGGGACTGGCGGTGGGCGGTTTCATCGGCGGGCTGATCCTGGAAAATTGGGGAGGACACGTTCTATACCTGATCTTTGGAGCCGTCGTGCTGATCACCGTGACCGGTGTGGCGCTGCTGCAAAAGCGCTGGCACGCCGCTTGAAGCGTCGGTATATGAACCACCAACATACCTCCGGCCTTAGCGGTAAAACTCTAGTTGCAGCATTAGACACCCATTCCGATCTGACGGAACTGCGCCACGCTAATCTGAATGGTTGCGGCCTGACCGAATTTCCAGCTGAAGTGCTGAAACTCACGTCGCTCACAACGCTCAGCCTGTTCGACAATCAGTTGACCGATCTACCGTCCGCGATTTCTCAATTGCGTTTCTTGCAGGCACTTAACATCAGCCAGAATTTGTTGACAGATATTCCTGAAGCAATCGGCACGCTGACCAAACTCCGCATGTTCGATCTGGGACACAATCAATTGGCGGCGGTACCCGCCTCGATCGGTTTGCTGCGCGATCTGGAATTCCTGTACCTCAGCAACAATCGCCTCAACCATCTGCCTGATTCATACAAGGCGCTGACGCAGCTGCGGTATCTCAATCTCACAGACAACGATTTTCATGAGCTGCCCGCGTGGATTGGGAATCTCGGCCAATTGATCGAACTGCGGCTGTACCACAATGTCCTCACTACCCTGCCCGCCGCGATCGGCGCACTCACGCAGCTGGTCGAATTGCACGCACACCACAATCACATCACGACGCTGCCAGATTCCATCGGACGCTTGTCGTCACTCGTCAATCTCGATCTGCAGGCAAATCACGTGGTCGCGCTGCCGGAATCAATCGGTGATCTTATCCGCTTGACCGAGTTGAATCTGCGGTTCAACGATTTGACGGTGCTGCCCACAAGTCTGGCGCACTTGCAATCTCTTGAATACCTCGATCTGCGCGCCAATGCGCTGACGACTTTGCCGGAAGATTTATCTCAACTCACCCGCCTGCGCAAGATCGATCTGCGCTGGAACCGCCTGACAACCACCCCTCCCTGTCTGGCGGCCCTCGCCAAGCGCGGTTGTATTGTGTACACTTAAGTGGGGAGGCACCGTACCATGAACTACCTGAAGAAACGCCTGACCGAAATCGTGCAAGGGGCGGTTGATCAAAAACAAATCCCTGCCGGACATGATGATGCCCTTGAGGTCCGCCGCGAACCGATCGGGACTACCGCTGGCCGCGGAGTGGATCTGGTCTTTGTCATCGACACAACCGGTTCCATGTCCGACAAGATCGAAGGTTTACTGACCACGTGCGCCAAATTCGTGGAAGACTTCAACGCGCTGCGGCTCGATCACCGCATGGCCATCGTGTCGTTTGGCGATCTGCGCGTGCGCGGCGACAAGATTCAGAATACGGCTTTCACCAGCAATGTCGAGAGCACCCAAAAGAGTCTGCGCAACATCCCCCGCAACAGCGGCGGCGGCAATGAAGGCGAGTCCTCATTAGAAGCGCTGGAGCGCGCACTGTCCTTACCCTTCCGCCCGGACGCCGTACAGGTGATTGTGCTGATCACCGACGAGCCTGCCGACCAGCAGCACATCCGCGCCGAGGATATGATCAATCGGATGCTGGAGCGCCAGTGTCTGGTCTTCGTCGCTTCGCCGCCGCAGGGGTATTACAAACAAATGGCGATCCATAATGGCGGCAAATGGTATAAAGTGTCGGCGCACACAAACTTTAACGATCTACTGAACCTGTTCAAAGATCTATCCCGCAAGGTCTCGCAAGTGGTCTTTGATGTCTATCAGATCGGCAACGGCAGTGTGGCCAACTACCTCAAGCTCAAACCACCCGGAAAATGAAGCGGTCGTGGTGATTGCCGTTGAATCCAGTTTGAGTCGTCATGGTACAATCATTTCTCAAATCAGCCTGAAGCCCACTCTGGAGAGGACCCATGCAAACCGCCCCCGTCTCCCTCAGCGAACTCTTACGCCTCGCTTTTCCCGGCGGCTGCGAGTTCATCGGCACCGCCGATCAACGCGCGCAGATCGTCCATTGGGCGACGGTCGTGTCGCTGCCTGTCACCGACGAAACCGACATCGAAGAAGACGATCTGGTCTTGCTGCCGCTCGATGCAAGCGAGCCAGAGCTTATCACCGCAATTTCCACGATTGCGCACGCGCACGCCGCGGCGATTACCCACGTCGGGCCGCTGCCCGAGCCGGCGGTGAAAGCCGCGAAGCTGGCCCAACTCCCGATCGTGATTCTGCCCCACGGCGTTTCTCTGCGCCAGACGCATCAAGCCGCTTTGACGCTGATCACCAATCGGCAAGCGCAGATGACTCAGCGCGCCGCGCAGGTGCGGCAGCAGTTGGAGCAATTGGTGGCCGAAGGGGCCGGACTGGAAGCGATCGTGTGGGCGATGGCCGACTTGACGCGCAAGGGCGTGATCTTGCAAGACAAGCGCCTCATCCCCGTGGCGACGTGGACGCATCCCACGCTGGGGCAAGTATGGAATGATGTGCTGCAATCGTTAGAAAATTCCGATCTCCTGCCGCGTGGTTGGAGCGATCGAAAATTCGCGGCAGCTCAGCGCCGCATCGAGCTGCAAGCGTTGCCCGGCGGCCTGGCGCGTTACGTCACGCCGATCGTCGTGAAGGGCATCGCGCGCGGATATTTATCGCTGGTGGGCATTGCGGAAGAACTCGACGAGCTCGATAGTCTGGTCGCCGAACAAGGCGCGGAAGCGTGCGCGTTGGAAATGGCGAAGGCCAAAGCCGTCAACGAAGTGACCAAGCAAATGCGCGGCGAGTTTGTCGATGCGGTGTTGGGCGCGCGCGTCGCGCCGAAGGAAATCGAGCAATGGGCGCGACAGTTGGGCCATGATATTGCCGTGCCCCACGCGGCGATTGTATTCCGCTGGGAAGGCGAGAATCATCCCTCGCTGCGCCGCTTGGAAACGGCCATCAACGGCGAGATCAGCTTGACGCGGGTTTCGGCATTGATCCGCGTGGAGACCGAGACGGGTCATGCGGGCGCGTTCGTGTCGTTGGAGTCGGTGAATTCAATCAAGCCTGCGCGCGATCTAGCGGCGGCGATCTACTCGCGCACGATTGCGGAATACCCTAAAGCCACGCTGCGCTGCGGCATCGGCCGCCCCGTCGAAGGAATCCCTGAATGGCGCACGTCCTATCGTGAAGCCGAACAAGCACTGGAGATGGCCTCACAACTCGACGAACGCCAACCGATCTTCTTCGGCGATCTCAGCGTGTATCGCCTGCTCTTCAAGATGGCCGAACATCCCGATCTGGTCTCGTTTTGCAATGAGACGCTCGGCGCGCTGACCCGCTACGATCGCGAGCAGAACAGCAACCTCGTCGCGACGCTCGAAGCCTTCTTCGGGCACCACGGCAACCTCAGCCAGACGGCCGAGGCGTTGTTCATCCATCGCAATACCTTACAGTACCGCATGGATCGCATCGCGGAGATTGCCAGCCTCGATCTGGATAATCCCGAAACGCGATTGGCGCTGCAATTGGCGATTAAGGCGCATCGACTGCTGAATTCCAGAACCAATTAGCAGGTCCAGATTTCGCAGGTCGCGCGCAGACTTCACGCCGCCCTCCCTCTCCCCGAGGCCGGGCGGTTCCTTTTGCTTCTCGCGCCCGTCTAGCCTATAATCGATGTCATCTCTCACCGAGTGACATCATGCCCACACCCGAACAACTGGCTCGCCAAAATATCGATGCTCTACTCGCCCAGTGCGGCTGGATCGTCCAATCGCGCCATGAGATGAACTTAGGCGCAGGCCGTGGCATCGCCGTGCGCGAATTTCCCTTGAAAACAGGCTTCGCGGACTACTTGCTGTTTGTCGATCGGCGAGCGATTGGCGCGATCGAGGCGAAACCAGAAGGAACAACACTCACCGGCGTCGAGGCGCAGGCCGAGAAGTACAGCGTGGGTTTATCCGCGACGCCGCCCGCGTGGCATTCGCCGTTACCATTCCTCTACGAGAGCACCGGCGTCGAGACGTTCTTCACCAACGGACTCGATCCAGAACCGCGCAGCCGTCGCACGTTTGCGTTCCATCGACCGGAGACGTTGGCCCAGTGGGCGAGCGAAACGCGATCGGTGCGGGCACGCTTGCGTAATCTGCCGCCGTTGAATGTGAATGGATTGTGGTCGGCGCAGATCGAAGCGATCGAGAATCTGGAACGATCGTTGGCGCAGGATCGGCCACGGGCGTTGATCCAGATGGCGACGGGCAGCGGCAAGACGTTCACGGCGGTGTCGTTCATCTATCGCCTGATCAAGTTCGCGGGCGCGAAGCGCGTGCTGTTCCTCGTCGATCGCAGCAATTTGGGGCGGCAGACGCTCCGGGAGTTTCAGCAATATCGGACACCGGATGACGGGCGATTATTCACCGAACTGTACAACGTGCAGCACTTGCAATCCAACACGCTCGATTCGGTGAGCCGCGTGTGCATCACGACGATTCAACGCCTGTATTCGATGCTGTCCGGCGAGGCGGAGTTCGATCCCGAATTAGAAGAGGGATCGCTCTTTGAGATCGGCGATCGGTTGGGCGACCAGCCCAAAGACGTGCGCTATAACCCCGCGCTGCCGATCGAGTATTTTGATTTCATCGTCACCGACGAATGCCACAGGTCGATCTATAACCTGTGGCGGCAGGTGCTGGAATACTTCGATGCGTTTATCACCGGCCTGACGGCCACGCCGTCCAAGCAGACGTTTGGCTTCTTCAATCAGAATCTGGTGATGGAGTATTCGCGGCAGCGCGCGGTGGCCGACGGCGTCAATGTCGATGGGCAGGTGTATCGCATCCGCACGCAGATCACGGAGGCGGGCAGCACCGTCGAGGCCGGCTACTACGTCGACAAGCGCGACCGGCAGACGCGCAAGCTGCGTTGGGAGTCACTGGACGAAGACCTGGCCTACGACGCCGCGCAACTCGATCGGGCGGTGGTGGCCGACGATCAAATCCGCACCGTCGTCCGCACCTATCGCGATCGCCTGTTTACGGAGTTGTTTCCGGGACGGACGGACGTGCCCAAGACGCTGGTCTTTGCCAAAGACGACAGCCACGCGGAAGACATCGTGCGCATTATGCGCGAAGAGTTTGGCAAGGGCAATGAGTTCTGCCAGAAGATCACGTATCGCACGACGGGCGTGAAGCCCGAAGATCTCATTGCGTCGTTCCGCAACAGTTATCAGCCGCGCATCGCGGTGACGGTGGACATGATCGCCACGGGCACCGACATCAAGCCGCTGGAAGTCTTGCTGTTTATGCGGCCCGTCAAATCGCGGCTGCTGTTCGAGCAGATGCTGGGCCGCGGCACGCGCGTCATCAACCCGACCGATCTGATCGCCGTCACGCCCGATGCGCTGCGCAAGACGCATTTCGTCATCGTCGATGCGGTGGGCGTGGTCGATCAGGAGAAGGTGGAGACGCAGATGCTGGAGCGCAAACGCTCGCTGCCGTTCGATAAGCTGCTGGAAGCGATCGCGCTGGGCGCGCACGATGACGACACGTTGTCGTCGCTGGCCGGCCGGTTGGCGCGGCTTGATCGGACGATGAGCGATCAAGATCGATTCAACATCGCGGCTATCGTCGGGGCCGCCGTTGGGGCCGACCCACGTGTCGGCCCAATGGGCGAACACGTGGGTTCGCCCCGACAACTCGCAAACGCATTGTTGGACGCGATCGATCCCGATAAGCCGATCGAGCTGGTAGAGGCCGGTGACGCGCCCAACGTGAAGGCCGCGCAGGCCGCGTTGATCGATCGGGCGGTACAGCCCTTTGACGATCCGAAGTTGCGCAAGGCGCTGATCGATATGCAGGCCCGCAACGAGCAGACGATCGATCGGGTGAGCCGCGATCGCTTGATCGACGCGGCGTATGACGCGCATGCCACCGATCGGGCGCGGGCAACGATCGAATCGTTCCGGCAGTTCATCGAGCAGCATCGCGATGAGATCGCCGCGCTACAATTGATCTACGCGCAGCCGTATGGGCGGCGGCAGTTGACGCTGCGGCAGATCAAGGAGTTGGCGCAGACGCTGGAACAGCCGCCGCACAGTTGGACGACCGAGTCGCTGTGGGCGGCGTACGCGCAGTTGGAACGCGACCGGGTGCGCGGGGTGGGGGCGAAGCGCGTGCTGACGGATGTGGTGTCGCTGGTGCGGCACGCGGTGCAGTTGGACGATGAGTTGGTGCCGTATCCCGAGCGGGTGCGGGCGCGCTATGCGGAGTGGGCGCAGACGCAGGCGGCGGCAGGCCGCACGTTCAGCGCCGATCAACGCTGGTGGCTGGATCAGATCGTCGAGACGCTGGGCGTGAATCTGAGCGTGAGCGAGGACGATTTGTCGGCGGGCGAATTCTTCGGCAAGGGCGGGTTGATCAAGGCGCGACAGGTGTTTGGGGCGGAGTTGCCCGCGTTATTGGATGAGTTGAATTCGGCGTTGACGTAGGGGCGAGGTCACCTCGCCCATGTACGCGGTGGATGGGCAGGACACGGGCGCGGCGACCGCGCCCCTACGCACGATGGTGATATTGAATGGCGAATGATAATCACGATTCACACGCTGCGGATTTGCCTGCGGGTTGGGTGTGGAAGACGTTAGGCGAAGTCTGCTTACCTCCTCAATATGGCTGGACCACAAGCGCATCATCAGAAGGAACGCTTCACCTTCTCCGAACGACAGATATTACTTCAGGCCACATTGACTGGACAACTGTGCCATATTGCAGTGAAGAACCAGCAGACAGAGACAAGTATCTGCTTCATGATGGTGACATTGTAATTTCACGGGCCGGTTCAGTTGGCTATAGTCATCTCGTCAAGAATCCTCAATCGGCCGTGTTTGCATCTTATCTCATTCGCTTCAAGCCTTCAATCAACGAGCAATATGTTGCTTACTTCTTGCAGAGTCCATCATACTGGCAGGCCATTTCTGAACAGAGTTTAGGCATCGCAATACCCAACGTCAACGCTTCCAAATTGAAGCAAATTGATATTCCTGTTGCGCCCCCTGCCGAACAACCCCGCATCGTCGCCAAGATCGAAGAACAATTTACGCGGCTCGATGCGGGCGTCGCTGCCTTGAAGCGGGCGCAGGCCAACCTCAAGCGGTACAAGGCCGCTGTGCTCAAGGCCGCGTGCGAAGGAAAACTTACAGACCCTAAAGGTCTCCAAAGACCTTTAGGGTCTCCCAGCGATGAGCCAGCCTCGGAGTTGCTGAAGCGCATCCTCGCAGAACGACGGGTGAAGTGGGCAGCGGACTTGCGCGCCAAGGGGAAAGATCCGCAGAAGGCCAAGTATGAAGAGCCGCAAGCGCCAGACCTCGATGTGTTGCCGGAGTTGCCGAGCGGATGGTGTTGGGCAGTAGTCGACACTGTTGCAAAGGTAATTTCTGGTTGCGCTTTTGATAGCAAGGATTTCTGCGACGAAGGCGTTCCCGCAATCAAAATCTCCAATGTGAGTTATGGGGAGTTTATTTGGAAACAGCAGGAGTATCTCGCAGAAGAATTCCTGCAGAAGTATCGTGAATACCAAGTCTTGCCAGATACCATCTTGCTAGCGCTTACGCGCCCCATTACTGACAACACAGTGAAGGTTTGCTTATATCCGTCCAGCGCGCCTGTTGGCTTACTCAATCAGCGGGTTGCAATGTTGATTCCTTTCGACGGGTATGTGAAGTCATTCTTGGCATATTTGATTCAGTCTGAATTCTTCAAACAGCAGATCAAGGGCGGCATGTCGGAAACACTGCAACCTAATTTATCGCCACTGAAACTACAGACATTTGCTGTACCATTGCCGCCACTCGCCGAACAACGCCGCATCGTGGCGGAAGTGGAACGGCGGCTGTCGGTGGTGCAGGAACTCGAAGCGACGCTGACGGCCAACCTCGCGCGGGCGGAGCGGCTGCGGCAGTCCATCCTCAAGCGGGCATTTGAGGGGAAGTTGTGAAGCGACAAAGAATTCCTCACGCAAAGAAGCAAAGCAGCAAAGAAAAGCGTAAAAAATCTTTGCCCCTTTGCGGCTTGGCGTGAGACCATCTTTTGTGTGAGATCATTCATGTCCAATCAATCCTCCACCATCGTTCAACGGCTCTGGAACTACTGCAACGTCCTGCGCGACGACGGCGTATCGTACGGCGACTACGTCGAGCAGTTGACGTATCTGCTCTTCCTCAAGATGGACGACGAGAACGTCCGGCAGCTAGGCAAGAAGAGCACCATTCCATCCGACCTCGGCTGGAGCAGTTTGCAGCCGCGCGACGGCGACGATCTGGAAACGCACTATCGCCACATCCTCACCGAACTGGGCAAGCGCAGCGGGCTGATCGGCGTGATCTTCCGCAAGGCACAGAGCAAGATTCAAGACCCGGCCAAGTTGCGCCGCTTGATCGACCTCATCGACGGCGAAACGTGGCTGGGTCTGGACATCGACATCAAAGGCGAAATCTACGAAGGACTGCTGGAGAAGAACGCGCAGGACATCAAATCGGGCGCGGGCCAATACTTCACGCCTCGACCGTTGATCAAAGCGCTGGTGGATGTGATGCGGCCGCAGCCCGGCGACACGATCTGCGATCCGGCCTGCGGCACGGGCGGCTTCCTCCTCGCCGCGCATGACTACATCGCCGATCGACATGGGCCGCTCGATCGCGATCAATGGCAGCATCTGCGCAGCAAGGCTTTGAACGGCTGGGAGATCGTCGATAGCGCCGCGCGCTTGTGCGTGATGAATCTGTATTTACATGGCATTGGCGCGAACGGTGGCAGCAGCCCCATTCGTGTGGCGGACAGCCTCGCCGCCGATCCGGGCCAACGCTTCGAGATGGTGCTGACCAATCCGCCGTTTGGCAAGAAGAGCAGCGTCACCTTCGTCAGCGATGAGGGCGAAACCAAACGCGAATCGCAGACCATCGTGCGTGACGACTTCTGGACCTCGACCAGCAACAAGCAACTCAACTTCGTGCAGCACGTCAAAACGATTCTGGCCATCCACGGCAAGGCCGCCGTCGTCGTGCCGGACAATGTGCTCTTTGAAGGTGGCGCGGGCGAGACCATCCGCCGCAAGCTATTGCATGAGTGCGATGTCCATACGCTGCTGCGTCTGCCCACCGGCATCTTTTACGCGCAGGGCGTCAAGGCCAACGTGCTCTTCTTCGATCGCAAGCCGGCCAGCGAGACACCGTGGACGAAGCAGTTGTGGATTTACGATCTGCGCACTAACATCAACTTCACGCTCAAGCAGAATCCGCTGGCGCGTGCCGACCTCGACGATTTCGTCGCGTGCTTCAATCCGAAGAACCGCTATCAACGTACCGCCACGTGGTCAGACACTAACCCAATCGGGCGCTGGCGGGCTTACACGTACGATGAGCTGCTGGCACGCGACAAGGTCAACCTCGATATCTTCTGGCTGCGGGATGAATCTCTGGAAGACACGGCCAACCTGCCCAATCCCGATATTCTTGCCGTGGAGATCATCGAAGACTTGCAAGCCGCATTAGAGCAATTCAGCGAGATCGCCGAAGAGGTGGTGTAATCCACGTCGTGTATGGTGTGGCTTCGACTGTGGCGCGCCAACAAGATCAAGGAAGGCAAGCGATGAACGCAGACATCCCCAGCGGGCGCACCGCCGCATCTCCCGGCCCGTTCAACCTCGCCGGTCACACCCTGGGCAAATACCGGCTGATCGAGAAGGTGGGACAAGGTGGCATGGCGCAGGTCTACAAAGCCTACCAGCCCGATCTGGATCGGTATGTCGCCATCAAAGTCCTGCACCCGCACCTGACCGGCGACGAGGATTTTGCCGCGCGTTTTCAGCGTGAAGCCCGTGCCATTGCAGCCCTCGAACATCCCAACATCCTGCGAGTCTACGACTATGATATGGACGATGGTCTGGCCTTTCTGGTCATGGAATATCTGGAGGGCCTGAATCTTCGAGAGCGACTGCGCGATATGAGCTGCCGGGGCGAGTCGATGTCGTTGGCCGAAGTAGGGCAGGTCGTATGCGCGCTGGCCGATGCGCTGGATCACGCCCATCGCCAGGGCGTGGTACACCGCGATCTCAAACCGTCCAACGTCATCGTCACCACCAGCGGCCGGCCAGTGCTGACCGACTTCGGCATCGCGCGCATGGTGGATACGACCACCATTACCGGAAGCGGCGGCGCGTTGGGCACGCCCGCTTATATGTCGCCGGAACAGGGCAAAGGCCAGCCCGGCGATGCCCGCTCCGATGTTTATGCGCTGGGCATTTTGCTGTATCAGCTGTGCACCGGGCAGCTCCCCTTCGATGCTGATACACCCTATGCTATCATCCTCAAGCACATCACCGCGCCGCTGCCCTCGCCGCGCACCCTGCGCCCGGACCTGCCCGAATCCATCGTCCGCGTGATCCTCAAGGCTCTGTCCAAGAATCCCAACGACCGCTTTCAAAGCGCGGGCGAAATGAGCCAGGCTCTGCGCGCCAGCGAGCTGCGCGAGATCACGCCGCTTGCTCCTCGGCCGCGTGAGGCTGCGCTCGGCCGAAGGCGGCGCATCCTGATCGGCACGGGGTTGGCTGCAATAGCCGGTATCCTGATCGCGGGCGGGCTGCTGCTTACCCGGCAGATGCCGCGCGAGCAGGCCGGCCTCACCCCGGCCGCGATCATCACGCCGGCGCCAGCGGCTTCCACAACGGATCACGCCCTGTTGATCTTGAGAGGACAAGCGGTGACCGGCGACA
>JBGSPW010000138.1:0-24162 GCA_041738395.1 Thermoflexales bacterium | reverse complement strand
CGACAGCTTCAACACGTTGAACGCCGCTCCGAGCGGCAGCCGTGACGTGCTCATGCCCGCCATCATCTGGCCCATGCCCAGGCCCGCGCCCAGACCCACTCCGGCGCCGGCCACCCCACCAGATGGATTTTGGGCTGCATCGCGAATACCGCGCGCCGCCTGAAATTGCATGTACTTCTGCATATCGCCGATGGCGCCCATCTGCGCGCGCTCGTCGATGGCCTTGGCCGTCTCTTCGGTGGGGCTGATCGAGCGAACGTACAAGGTCTTCAGCATGATCCCCATCTGCTTGAAATCGTCGCCCACTTTGGCCTTGGTGCCTGCACCAATCTCATCGTACTTGGCGGGCATGTCCAGGAACGGAATCTTGATCTCACCCAGTAAGTCCGTCATCTTGCTGATGATGATGCCGCGCAGCATGCCTTCAATCTCCGGCGTCTCATACACGCCGCGCACGCCCACCACCTTGTTGACGAACAAGGACGGATCGTTGATCTCCATGGAATACACGCCGTTCGCCCGAAGACGCACCATGCCCAGATCGGGATCGCGGAACGTGACCGGCTCGGGTGTGCCCCAGCCCATATCAAGATAGGTGCGCATGCTCACGTAATATACTTCGGCGGTGAACGGCGTCTTGCCACTGGTCGCCAACCCCACCAAGCCCGACAGGATGGGCATATTCGCCGTGGTGATGGTATGCCGGCCGGCTCCGAACACATCCATGGACTTACCGTCGCGGAAAAATACGGCGGCCTGTTGTTCACGCACAATCACCTGCGAACCCAGACGAAAATCGCCCGAGCCGCGCTCTGGAATGCGATGGACCATCTCGCGCCCAGACTCATCGGTAAACTCGACCACATCAATAATGCGGGGCATGGTTGTCTCTCCTCAAGTAGTTTCTAGAGCGCGCCGACTAACACATGTTGGCGCTTGTCGTATAAGTCATTCAGGCCGGTGCAGATGCGCTTAACGGCGTTCATCGCCGGTTTGAGCGCATCCGGGCCGGTCGGGGCGGGCACCGCACCTTCGGCAGGTGGCGGCGCTGACATCACGCCCAACGCGATGCGGCACTGATCGATGGCAGCCGCCAGATTATCCACTTCGCCGAGCAGTTGATAATCGAAATTGTACAGCTGATCGAGTTGATCTTCCTTCACCTGCACCGCATCAAACAGGCCGCCATAGCCGCGCGGCGCGGTCTTCACGCGATCGATGAACAGACGCAGCTTCACCGCGCTCTGCTCCACGTCGTCCACATATTCAAAGCCGCCGTTGGAGAGCATCTCGTTCTGGAGTTCGCTCAGCCGATCGAGTTGATCGGTGAACTTGGCCGCCACCGTGTCGCGCACGATCTTATCGGCATCGCGGCGCGTCTCTTTTTCCATGTAACCTTTGAAACCGGGGATCTTGGAGAGGATTTTAACGAAACCACCCCGTTGATCTTTGATCTGACTGGTTAGGTCTGTCATCCTTAGGCTCCTTCTGAAGTGGGATTAACTCAAGAAGATTTCGCTGCCGCACGCTTTACATTGTACCACACCCTTCCCGGCTAATTCGAGTTGAGCGCCGCACTTGGGGCACGTTCCGGTCTTCAACTGCGCGGCCTGCCGGGAATACAACACGCCTTCATCCCAGTTGATGTAACCGCTGAACAAGCCCTTGCCCACCAGATCGTACACCAGCGCTTTAAGATCATCGCGCGTGATACCCATTTCCAGCGCCGCATCGGCACTGCGAATCTGGCCCTGCGCGCTGACCAGATTGAGCAGCTGGCGTTCTTGCTTGATCGTCTTGCCTTCTGCTTCTTCGCGGCCACCGGCAATGAAGAGATAGATGCCCGCGCCGATCAGCGGTACGGCGATCACGAGCACTCCGCCAATCGCGAAGATCAACGCGCCGGAATCGAGTTTCTCGCCGGCCCGCTGCGCCACGGCCCACAACGTCCCGATCGCGCCACACAACAACCCGCTGCCGATCAATAGGATGCCGATCAATTTGCCTGAACTCTGCATATGCCCTCCTGAAAGTAACTGGAACTTCCGCGTTGAACAGGATCAACAATCCAAACCGAGAAACCGGGTTTCTCCATTTCAGAAGGAATGGAACGATGAGCACCGCTGCGCGGAAACCCGGTTTCTACCTAGGACGGTTTAACCGAATCCGCGGGAGCCACCACCCCCGCCAAATCCGCCGGAGAACCCGCCGCCACTCCAACCGCGCCCGCTGCTCTTGCTGGACGGCACCGAGGTGAACGTACTCGAAGCGCTATTGAGCATGTTAGACAGACCATCGCTCATATTCTGGAATGATCCCGCCAGCCCGTCGCTCATGCCTTGCACCGAAGGCGCACTGAACTCACCGGACGATGGTCGCCCCCCATCGGAATAAGGCCCACCCCGATAGTAACCGCGCGGGAAGTACCAGATCGGAATCGGCATGGTCTGCACCGGCCTGAACTTGCGAATCCACGACCGATCGATGCCGAAAGCAATGGCGTACGGCAAGTAGCGATCGAACTGCGCCGACGCTTCCTGCACCTTCGTGTACTTCTCAAGATTCTGCATGTAAGTTTTGAAGGCGCGCCACTTCGCGGCTTCTTCTGCTCCGAAGCGCGTCTTGCGCGGCATCGCCGACGCCACCGCGATGACAACTGCCCCTACCACCCCTAACGCACAGAACGGCGCAGCCAGGAAAAGACTGAGATCGATCAGGAAGAGGAAAGCACCTAGCCCCAAGCCGAATGCGGCGAACAGCAGCAGGGTTCCACCGACGATCCAACGCGTTCGCACCTCGTCGGGACTACGCGGGAACAACTTTTCCTTGACGGTTTCTTGGTACAGTTCCTTCTGGATAGGCGACATCCGGTTATAGAGCTTGTACTTCAAGCTCGATAAGCGCTGTTCCGTCCCGGGAATCACGATGTCCAACACCGTCTTTTCATATGGGCGCAAACGCGCTAGATCGGCCTCCGGTACACGGCGGAAGACGTAGTCCGACGCAGAGCCGGTCCCGTCGATCTCTTCCATCGTCACGACACCGCGCCGCGCCAGATCGATCACCGTCGCCAGCACATCCTGCACATCGGCGCGTTCGTCCAGCAGCGTGCCGGCGACACCGGGCGGCAGATCGCTGGGCGGTTCGCTCAAATACTCAGCGGCCAACACCGTCTTCGGATCGCGTCCGCGCGTGTACCACCACAGCAACACCAGCAAGCTGCCCGCTACCGCCACGAAGACCCCCAGGAACAAGCCGAGCACATCAAACAAAGCCCCGTATTGATCGCGGAGGTCATAGGTGGTCTGCCACGCTGGAGGAGTACCCGCCACGGCGCCGTGTTGAAAATCGATGCGCACTTCGATGCCCTGCCCGGTCTTCAAGGGACGCGTCGCTTCAAACACCGCTTGATTCGCATTCGTCTGCTGAGCGGTAGCCGGGCTGTTATTGGCCGCGCCCACACGCAAAATCGCGGCACCCTGCGGCGTGCGCACCGTCACACGTGAAGCTAAGATCGGCCAATCGTGATCGCCCGGCACAGCAAACCATTGCAAGCGATCATAGCCCTCCTGCGGATAATACAGGAGGCCATCTTCGACCGTGTACTGCACCTTGAATTGATGGCGCGAGTTGGACGTCGCGGGAAAATACCAGGTGATGTCGAGGTCGCCGCTGTCGGCGGTGGAGGTTTCAAAAGTGTAGGGTGCATTAGAACCGCTGGGCGCATACGTCCGATCGGCATCCCACACCTTGACGTTGCTGAGCGATCCGCGCTTTTGCGGAATGGTGGCAAAGCCCTTGCGAAAAGTGCGATTGCCAAAGGTAATGTCGTAACTCTCCGTGACGGTCAGCGTTCCATCGGAGTTAATCTGAATATCGACATCAGTGCGGTTCCAGGTCAGATCGCTGGCGGCCAGATCGCTGGAAGCGACCACCAGCGGCACGCAGAAACTGCTCACCAACAACACGACGATCAAAATCAACCAACGCCGTTGACGCATTCCAGCCTCCGTTTGCCGTCTCTTGCCTCATTATACAGAAAAGTGGGCAAAAAAGGGAATCCTTGAATTATTGGTTTGACAAAGTCCCCGTCCAACATTACACTTCATTTAACCATGAAGCGCCAAAACCGGATGACAATTCTCTGACAATATTACCGCCGCGTCAACCAGCTGAGTGACACGGAGACCCTGTGTGACCGTACTCAACCAAGACTTGCTCTTTCGAACCCCCAATGTTTATTCCTGGGGCGGCGGATTTGATCTTTCGCCGGATGGCCGCTTGATCGTCTACATGTGGAACGGCAGCGGCCGCTGGGAACTTTACCTCCGCCCGATCGATTCCGGCGGCGAACCTGTACAACTGACCTCCGGGCCGGACAGCAAGATGTTCCCGCGTTTCTCGCCGGACGGCACGCGTGTCGCTTATGCGCAAGACTACGATGGCGACGAATGCTTCGACGTGCACGTCATCGATCTGGCGACGGGCGCAGTGAAGAATTTGATGCCCGACACGCCCGCTGAAGGCCTGGATGAGTTTCTGCGCTGGTCGCCGGATGGCCGTCGGATCTATTACGCATCCAATCGCGATAAAGATTTTGCTATCTTCGGCGTCTCGGTCGGCGACGGATCGATCAAGCGCATGACACATCACACCGCCAGTGACGTCTTCGTCGAACCTTCGCCGGATGGCAAGTGGCTGGCGGTGCAGGCCATGGCCGACGGGCAAAATCACGTCATCTATCTGGTGCCCACCGATGGTGGACCAGAAATTCAGATCGGCGCGGAGCAGGGCTTGCGCGATGCCGAGGCCCCCGACTGGTCGCCGGACAGTCGCCAGCTCGCCTTCGTCTCCGCGGATAAGGGCCTGTCGGATGTCGTGATTTACGATCTGGAAACGTGCGCACTCCACTGGTTGACGCCTGGCGATTACGAATACTATCTGCCGCAGTGGTCGCCACAGGCCGATCAGGTGTTGACTCTCGCTAGCCGCGACGCCAATTTCGATCTGGAGTTGCACGACCTCAACGGTCACGCCGAAACGATCCGCCTGCAGCCCGGCATCCACAATCAAGCGCGCTTCACACCCGATGGCAAATCGCTCGTGTTCACTTATAGCGGCCCGGCCTATCCGCCGGATCTCTGGGTGCTGCGCTTAGCCGATCGGGCGGCCACCCAACTGACCGATTCATTGTCGCCGCAGATCGATCGATCGGTATTCGTGCCGCCCACGCATGTGTGGTATCCCAGCCTCGATCCTGAGGTGCAGGTCCCAGCGTTGCTCTATTTGCCCACAACATCTGATCGCAAACCGCCCGCGATTGTGTATGTGCACGGCGGCCCCACGGGTCAGCAAGACAACGATTGGTATCCCACCATTCAAGATTTTGTCACGCGCGGCTATGCGGTGATCTGCCCCAACTATCGCGGCAGCACCGGTTACGGCAAAGCTTTCCGCGAAGCGAATCGTTTTGATCTGGGGCGCGGCGATACCAACGATGTGACCGCCGCCGCCGATTATTTGGTGCGCGCAGGTCTGGCCGATCCGCAGCGCATCGCCGTGACCGGCATTTCGTATGGCGGCTTCCTGACCATGACGTGCGTGACGAAGTATCCCGACCGGTGGGCGGCCGGTTCGGCGCTGGTGCCCTTCGTCAATTGGTTTACCGAGCATGCCAGCGAGCGCGAAGACTTGCAATACTGGGACGATCAGAACATGGGCGATCCGGTGAAGGATTACGATCGGTGGGTCGCGAACTCGCCGATCTATTTCCTCGATCGCATCACCGCGCCCATTCAGTTGATCGCCGGAGGCAACGACGTGCGCTGTCCCAAGGCCGAAGCCGAACAGGTGCGCGACAAGCTCGTCGAGTTGGGCCGGCCCGTCGAGATGCACGTCTACGCCGACGAAGGCCACATCTTCCGCCAATTAGATAATCGCGTGGACGCGTATAAGCAACGCGCCGCGTTTATGGATCGGTATTTGTGTTGAAAAGGAGCGATGGCATGATTGAAGTTACTTTCATAGGGACAGGCTCTGCGCTCCCGCCCCCGGGTCGCGGTAATGCCTGCTTCACGGTTCGTACAGAAAACATGCTGTTCTTGGCAGACGCCGGACCATCGGTGTGGGGCGATTTGCAGCGCGCCGAAATTTCAGCGGCAAACATCGACACTATTTTTTTGTCGCATGGTCACGCCGATCATATTCTTGGATTTCCTCAATTGGCGCTACAGGCCCAATTCTTCCCCCCTAAGCACCCCATCAGGGTGCTGTGCACGGCCGCAGTACGTGACGCAGTGTGTACGATCACGCGCATGACGTTTCCTGAGGCTACTGACATACTTGAAAAATTCCATTGGATTGAGTTATCTGAGGCCGAAGGGCTGCCGCAAGTTATTGACTTGACCGAGAACGTTCAAGTAACTACGCAGCGAGTTCTTGGACCGGCGTACATGCCGGTATTAGGTTTGCGCTTAGATTTCTTTGATGTCGGTGCCTCACTGGCGTTCTCCGCCGACACTCGCTATTCGGATGATTTTAGGTTCATCAGCGTGGCCCGAAATTGCGATCTGCTGATTCACGACGCTTTCATCAGCTCAAACGTTCAGACCAATGCCAGCCCCGCTGAAATGGTCTTTCACTCCAATGTCAGTCAAGCCGCGCAGGCTGCAGCACGCGCCAATGTCAAGCGCCTCGCGTTGATGCACCGCAGCCTGAAAGATACTCATCGCCAAGCCTTGATTGATGAGGCGGCTGTGTATTTCAAGACGGGTGACATTCTTGTCCCGAATGATGGAGATATTGTCCGGTTGGACAGGATCGAGTGAGCGACCGCTGAGCGCGAACAAGCCGATCGGTGTTGAACCAACCAGCCGCGCAGACTTACCAAACAGCATCCACATAGTATTGGTAAACGTAGCCTAGACTTGAAGTCCCGGTTTGATCAGGGTCTGGAACTCCACTCAGCTTATAGGTATAGGCTTGAGCCAAGGCCGCTTCCTGTTGCAGGTATCCAAAATAGATTTCATCGGCGCTGACATCGTCAAGTTGAAATACGGGGTAAGAACGCCGATCATACTTGCTCCAGTCTTGATGCAGTAGGTGAACGCCATGTAGGTCGGGTGAATCGCCGTAAGGCGTTCCCGGGTAGGGAACCATGACTTTGTTTCCGACCGTATCGACGATGTCCTGTTTGACTAGCTCAAAAATGTTCATGACGTCGGCCGACAAGGATTCACGGGTGGTACCGGGCAATCCCGTCAGAATGTACGCATGAATAGCAGCCTGACGGCTGACGGCGCGAATAATTTGACTGGCTTCAATCTCCTTCTCATGCGTGCTGGCTTTCTTTGCTAGATGCAAGACGTCATTGTGCAGGCTCTCAAACCCCATGCGAAAGTAGATGAAGCCGGCGTCGACCAAAGCTTTTACTTGATCGGCCTTAACCAGATCGACCCGCGTATCAAAGGCAAACTGCAGCCCCAGATTGCGCCGCTTGATCCTGTCCAGCATTTCGCTAGTTCGCTCCCACCGCAAGTTAAGAATGGAATCCGAGAAATGCATCAAAGTTCCAGGAGCCAGACGTTCGGCCAGATAGGTGAGTTCTGTCACGACTTGCTCCAAATCGTGTTCTGAATAGCGGGGTGAATTCCATGAATGCCGATCGCTGCAAAAATAACACTGGTAAGGGCAGCCGCGGTAAGTCTTAATGTGATGAGAATACTGAGCGAGCGGCCGACTTAAAAGATCGTAGGCCGGCATCGGCAGACTTGACGCGATTACGGGATCGATTTTTGCAGCTGTCCTCGGCATTTTTTCCGTGATGGGCCGATGGGCAATGCCGCCGACGGTATCGGGGCTGTCAGGCGCCTGCAACAGTGCGAGGAGCCGATCTTCCGCTTCGCCGATCATGGCAAAATCCACAGCAGCGTAGGTCTGCACCGTTTCAACCGCGCGACTATCAATATGCGGGCCGCCCAAAATCGTCAGGATAGCAGGATTGAGCGTTTTGGCGAGCCGGCATAGACCAACGGCAATCTGTACCGTGGGAGTCATCGCGTTGATGCAGACGAAATCTGCTTCTTGCAATAGACCAGGAATCTTGTCCCGATCAACCGGATCGGAATGAATCAAATACTTCACCTGAAAATCACATGCCCGTAGACAAGCGGCCAAAGTCAGCAAGCCGCGTGAATAGGGTATACCGCCCTTAATCATTTTGAGCTGGGTCCGATTTTCCCACAGCCTGACCTGCGCCTGAAGTCGCTTGCCCAGCAGCGTTTTGTGCGGTTCAGGCAGTTTGACTTCATACGTCGGAATATCAATCATCAAGACCTTACGTCTAACACGCCCAGTCATCGGCACGGCCTCCAGTGAGACTTAAATCGAATGCGCTTATAAGCTGATCCGGTATAATCAAAAATAGATCCGTCGTCTAAGACCATCCAACGGTCATCCTTGACCAATCTCGATCTCGTTTCAAACTAGACTTGGCTCGTCAGCCCGGCGTAGCCGACAAGCACTTGGTTTCACTTCACCTTTTGGCGTCTTCGGTGTAAACTCAACTTGAACAGCCACACTGGAGAATTCGAATGCTCACCACTGCGGATGTGCGGCATTTTTTGACCACCCTATACAGCGACGACGAGCTGACCTCGCTATGCTTCGATCGGTTCCCCATCGTGCATGATGCGTTTAGCACCGGCATGAGCAAAGGGCAGAAAATTCAACTCCTGCTCGAGCACAGTGAACGACACAGAGAGTGGTCCGTGTTGTTGTCCGTGCTGGAGAGTGATCGACCACAACAGTATGCCAAGTTCCTGGAAACAGCCACTGCGGCCGAAGTCACTCGCCGCAACACATTAAGCCCGGCTTTTGAGACACAGTTGAAAGCTTATGTGCGCCACGTAAGTGAAGACACCCGTCAAATAATGCTCCACCTTAACGTGCCGGGTAATTTTAGCACGACTCTTCAAGAAATTGCTGTAACGCCCAACTTATCGCGGCCGCTTAAATTCGTTGAACGATCCGAGTCCCCCGCCCCCTGGGATTATCATGAACTATCTGGAACCGGAGTCGAACTGCCCTATCCCCATCTGCTGATCATCGGAGAAGGTGGAAGTGGCAAGAGTTTTCTAGGCCAAATGCTGTGCCATACCCTCGCCAACCAATTCTTGGAGAAATCAACCGGTCGCATCCCCATTAAAGTGCCGTTGCTTGATTTGGAAATCTATTTGCGGAAACAACAGACTGCTTCCGACCTGGCGACGATTAGGCCCCTCCTTCAATTCCTGGCGGACCAGGAGTACCAACGACGCGGTGTTCACCAGGACAAATTCCCGGTTGAGTTTTGGGAAAACGTATTGCAGCATCAGCATACTTGGATGATCTTTGACGGTCTAGATGAAGTCCTCTCTGCCGATATCAGAGCATGTGTTATCGAGTTCATCCGGAAACTCCGCGCTGCCTATCCGAATCTCGCCACCTTAATCCTATTCCGATCCAGTGCCTTAGTGTCCGAGCTGTCCAGCCTGGAATACCAGGTCAGTCAATTGCAGCCATTGACCAACGATCAACAGATCGACATCCTACAACGGCTCGATCGGGCATTCGCCACAACATTTGGGCCGTTCCCCCAGTCTCAACGCAGACTGGACGAATTTCGCGTTTTGCTGGCTTTAGACAGCCTGAAGAACTGGTTGAACAAACCGCTCTTTCTTACGGCAGGGTATCTGTACTATCACTTAAAAGAAACTGCCCTCAAGTCTCAAGAGTTTTTTGTACAGAAAGGCGTTATCCAGCTAGCGCTGCGGGACTGGGACACAATCAAATTCCGAACCGCTAAGGCCCGCTACGGCGACCTACCCGTCAGCCCTTCTTCCGAGGAAGAGTTAGATAACATCGACTTGATGACCTTGATCGGGTGGCAGCTGTATCGCCAAACCAAACGGGAGACTACCATTGAAACGATAGCCGAGTGGGTCTTGGAGTTGGATCAGCGTTTCACCCGCCGGCAAGTGAATTCGAAGATTATGGGGATTGCCGAACGAAGCCAAATCCTCGAAGTCTCTTCGCGCAAAGCGACTTTCTGGCATGAATCTGACATTTTGTTCTTCGCAGGTTACTATTTTTCCAAAAACAGCAAAACCTGGCCTGAGGTAATCGCACACTTTTCCGATCCGGCATTTCCGCGCCTGATCTTTGCCATTCATGATTTGCTCGCCATCGAGGGCTCTGGTCTGGCCGATGACTTTCTCTCTTGCCTCTGGCAACAGGCTGATCAACAATCCGATCGACAGATTCACGCGGAACTGATCCGGCTGATCGCCGAATGTCTGTTAAGATCAGACACGAATATCCCGACCCCTCTCAAAGAAGTGATCGTCGACCGTCTTATCACGATCATTGAAAAAGACAAGCAACAGACAACCAAACTTCGCACCCGGATCGAGCTGGCGCAAGCATTAGGATACCTGGGCGACAAACGCCTTGAAAAGGACGACATGGTCTTTGTCCCCCGGGGAGAGTTTTATATGGGATACGATTTTTTCCCTGCCGATCGACCGGCGCGCCGTGTGATGGTGGAGGATTTTTATATCGACAAATACCCGGTCACCAATGTGCAGTTTCGTGCCTTCCTTGAGGAGGGTAGCTATCAAGATCCACAACATTGGACACCCGCCGGGTGGGAATGGGTTCAGCGCACACAGCGAAACCATCCTAAATACTGGAAGGATCCAAGGTTTAACTTGCCCAATTATCCGGTTGTCGGAGTGTCCTGGTATGAGGCCGCGGCCTACGCCAAATGGGCCGGCAAACGCCTGCCTTCCGAACAAGAATGGGAGAAAGCAGCGCGCGGAACCAAGTATGATCCGATCACGAAGCGTCTTAGTGGTCCAGGTTGGGCCTGGGGGAACGAGTTTCGCAGCGATTATCTGAACTGCACAGAAGGTGAAGATCCGGTGGGTGCGCCTACCCCGGTGGGCATCTATCCGGCGGGAATCAGTCCATATGGGGCTTATGATATGTGCGGCAACGTCTCTGAATGGACTGAAGATTGGTATCAGCCGTATCCCAACAGCACTTTCCGTGATTCGCACTTCGGCGAAAGTTTCAAGGTGAGACGGGGCGGTGGGTGGGCCGCCGATCAAGATTTTGTGCGATGCACCTGTCGCATAGAGTCCTTACCCACTTCGGACTTTGCCGTCATCGGCTTTCGTTGCTGCAAGGACAGGATTTGAGACCACGATGGACACATTATTAGTCAAAGCCAAGGTACTTTGGTTTAATGAGGCCAAGGGGTACGGCTTCGTACGTACCGTCGACAGGCTGATGGATGACATCCGCATCGATGCCAGCGTCGTCGAGAATCAACAACACCTGTTGTTGGAAGGAACGTTGATTCAGGTCTCTGTCAAGGAAACCCTGGCCGGGCTTGTGGCAGATAGCATCTGCCTTGTCGACGAACCTGCGGGAGAGACTGGAGCATGAGGCATACCAAGCTGTCTGAATTCATCCGGCAGATGCCCAAGGTCAATTTGCACGTTCACGTCGAAGGGTCGATCTCTACCTCGACGCTGCTGGAAATTGCGCGGCAGAATCAATACCTTGAGCAGCTGCCCGTTGAGACACGCCAGGAATTGCAGGACGGCTCTTTCAAATTCAAAAGTTTTCCCCACTTCATCGCGACTTACTCGCTGTGTTCGAATGCGCTGCGAACAGCTGCAGATTATGAACGCGTCACATACGAGTACCTGCATCAAGCGCATGAGAGCAACATCCGCTACGTTGAGATCTACATCTCGCCCTACAACCGCATGCAATTGGGCTTGTCATTTGAAGATATTATAGCGGGTGCCGCCCACGGTAGAGAACGCGCTTTGGCACGTTGGGGGATTCGGGCCGACTTCGTCATTGACGTCGGCCGTCATCTGCTGTGGACCACCGCGAAAGATCCGATGCGCGCGCGCATGGAAGCCCTCAACCTCGTCCGACTGGCCAGCGCAGCTAAGCCGTACGGTGTGATCGGCTTCAGCCTCGGCGGCCGAGAAGGCGGCTACCCTGTCTTTCCGTTTGTAGAGGCTTTTGAACTCGCTCGACAGCATGGCCTGCACACCAAAGCGCACTCCGGCGAAGAAAGTGACGCGGATGATATCTGGTATGTTATCGCGCTACTCAAGGCCGAACGCCTAGGAAACGCCGTTCACGCCGCCGACGACCCCCAGCTGATGAAATATCTGGCGGCTCACGGTATCGGCATTGAATTGTGCCTCACGGGAAACGTGCTCTCAGGCGCACTGTCCACGTTAGAACAACATCCTGTCAAAACATATCTTAAGCACGGAATTCAAGTCGCCATTGCCGACGACGATCCGGCATTGTTCAACACAGATTTGACTCAGGAGTATATTCAGTTGGTGGACATCTGCGATCTGGATATCGATGAGCTGCAGCAAGTCGTGATGAATCAGATTAAAATGTTGTGGGTTTCCGACGACGAGAAGGTGCACTTTCAGGCCAGTTTTGAAGATGAGTTCAAACGGCTCCGGGCTCGCTTGTCTCTCTAAAGTGGTGTTACAGGTTCGGCAAGCTCTAGCCACTACCGGGCAGCCGTGGGCCCTGTTTGGGGGAGGAGCCGTAGCCGCTTTTCATCCGGCCCGAGTCATTCGTGACATTGACTTCATCACGTTTGATTCCGTACTGCCAAGTGCCGCGGCAATACTGGGCACCGGCCTCGTACGTGACGATTACCATCAATCCATCATTAGGTACGCTAACGTCGATATCTATGGACGGCTAAAGATTCGGACCGCGCAAGGTCTGTTCATTTTCGGAATTGACGAGGAAATGAGTCGCAGGATACAAGTTGGCAGGGTAGCGGCCCTTCAACTATCGTTGCCTATCCTATCGCGGGAAGACAACATCGTGTTAAAAGCCATCCTGAAACGCGGGGCACAACACGACAAGCAGGATCTCAACGACATTCGAATTCTACACGAGGTCGGGCCGTTGGATCTGGATTATCTAGAATGGCGGATCGAGCGCTGCGCGGCCCGCGGATGGGCGGATCAGCTTTTGCAGCAGATGGAGATATTGTCATGACGGATGCTTCTCAATTCCAGTTATCAAACTCTTTCTATACCGACCAACTTCAAGCCGCTATTCAAGCAGCCCAGCAAGCCAGCGAGTTGATTCGTAGTAATTTCGATCGCTCGCTCACGATTACGACTAAAAAAGACTACAACGAACTGGTCACCGATCTGGATATTCGATCCGAACAAACGATTCTCGATTCTTTGGCGAACCACTTTGGCGATTACAGTATCCTGTCTGAAGAAAAGGGAAAGATCGATCGGCCCAGTCGACGGCAATGGGTCATCGATCCGTTGGACGGCACGCATAACCTCACACTTGGGTTACCCGTGCTGGGGGTCAGCATCGCCCTGGTTGACGACGATGAAGTGGTTGTCGGCGTCATCAGTCATGTGATGCAAGCCCACCTGTATGTCGGCGAACGCGGCTGTGGAGCGACGGTAGATAATCGCCCTGTGCATGTCTCGGGGTTGACGGATATTGCCAAAGCCAAAGTGGGGCACATTGTAAGCTTTGAGGAAAAACTGAAACCCAGAGCCTTGAATTTGGTGACCTCGCTGCGTACCACTTGCCAACGGCTCTTGGACACGTGGGCCCCTTCGGTGGAATGGTCGTTGCTGGCGCATGGCAAGATTGATGCTTTGGTAAGTTTGGGGTCTGGCCCATACGATAGACTGGCTGGAATGCTAATAGTTCGCGAAGCGGGAGGATTGATCACAGACTTTGACGGCAATCCCGTTAATGACTATCCTACTGACTATCTCCTGGCTAGCAATGGTACAGACCTGCATTTCAAGGTCCTGGAACTCATTCGAACGCTTTATCGCTAGTCTGCCATTGTCCTTGATTCTGACAGAGAGTGGGGAATGTAACGTTGATCGATATTACCTTCATTGGGACAGGCTCGTCTCTGTCATATGATCGTGGCAATACGGCTTTCACCGTTTGTACAGAGAAATTGCTCTTGCTGGTAGAGGCCGGCCCATCGACATTTGGCGATCTACACCGAGCAGGTGTCGATCCGGCGCGTATTGACACGATCGTTCTGTCCCACGGCCACGCCGATCATATTCTGGGGTTTCCGCAGCTGGCACTGCTGCAAAAATTCATCACCAAAGAACCGCCGCTGCGCATTTACTGCACGCCGACTGTGCGTGAATCAGTCAGCGCCATCACCAGATTGGCTTTTCCCGAAGCCACCGCTGGGCTTAACAAGTTTAAGTGGATCGAACTGGCCGAAGGGCAGCGTCAGTCTCACGATCTCACCGATGATATTCAATTGACCACTGAACTTGTCTTTGGCCCACCTTACATGCCGGTGCTGGGCCTGCGGCTGGATTTTTTTGACAAGGGCTTATCGTTAGTGTATTCAGCGGACACGGCCCCGTCGGAAATAGTCGGCAATTTGGCAACCAGTTGCGATCTATTAATTCACGAAGCAACTTTCAGCGCCACGCTGCAGCCGGACATCAGTCCCGAATTGTTTTTCCATTCCGATGCGCGGCAGGCCGGGCAAATCGCCGCGCGGGCCGGCGCCAAACGGCTGGCCCTGGTTCATCTGGGCAACCTGCATACCAATCATCGCCGCGTGCTCACCGCCGAAGCCGCGGAAGCTTTCTCGGGCTTGATCCTGGTGCCCGACGACGGCGACGTGATTCAACTTGACGTAGCGGGGCTTAGTGCTGCCGCCGCCGCGCTATAGCGAAAGAGCCAAAGGATAAAATCATGCGCCTACTCATTGCAGTCGATATGGAAGGCATTTCCGGCGTGACCCACTGGGATCACGTCAAGCCCGGTCACCCCGAATACACGCGCTTCCGCGAGATCATGACGGAAGAAGTCAATGCGGCCATCGATGGAGCACTAGATGGTGGCGCAACCAGCATTGTGGTCACGGACGGTCATAGCGACGGGCGCAACATCTTGATCGAGAAGCTGCACGCCCCCGCTCACTTGAACTCTGGTTCGCCTACACCCCTCTCGATGGTGGAAGGCGCGTCCCACGTCGAGCGCGTCTTCTTCATCGGCTATCATGCGCGGGCCAGCACGCCCGAGGCCATTCTGTGTCACACCTGGACCGATCAAGTGCGGCACGTCTGGTTGAATCGGCAAGAAGTCGGCGAGATTGGCTTGAATGCCGCGGTGTGTGGATCATTCGGGGTGCCCGTGGTGATGATCACGGGCGATCAGGCGGCGGTCCAAGAAGCGACCGATCTGCTTGGCCCGATCGAAACGGTGGTAGTCAAAACGGCCAGTGGTCGCATGTCGGCCGAATGCCACCCGATCGAGGAAATGCGCATCGCCATTCGACATACCGCCGCGCATGCCATGGTGCGACAGGCTCAGCCCTATCTCGTTGCTGCGCCGATCACCCTGCACGTGGAACTCACCCGCCCCGACCAGATCGATCGTGCCCTGCGCGTTCCCGGCTCACGGCGTGTGGATGGCGTCATCATCGAATGGACCGGCAACGAGATGGTCAGCGTCTATCACGCGTTCCGCGCCATTGTTGGCCTGGGTGGAAGTTAGGGATAAGAAACCGGGTTTCTCCATGCTAAACGTTCAATTCCATTTGGAACCGCTGCGCGGAAACCCGGTTTCTTGAGTCAACGGGCGAGTCTAGCACTCGCCCGTTTCGTTTATGCCTCACCTTCATCGACCGGCTCCGTTACCGGCACCACCGCGCGCCGATTGAAACGCGCCGCCAGATTGATGACAAATTGCTCCAGCTGCCGGTGGTAGCGATAGAACCCCACGCCCAACAGCACTCCGCCGACCACCACACCGACGATCACACCCAGCGGCAATTCGGTCGCATACGCCGCCAGCCAACACTGCACGATGACACTCGGCATACGGCCAAAGGCCGCCAGCGGAATCATCAACCGCAACGACAGGTGGCTCAACCCGATCGCGTAACAGGCCAGATCGTCCGGCACCCACGGCATGATGAAGATGACCAGAAAAAAGATCGGCCCGCGCTTTTCCGTAAACCGATCGAAGGTGGCGATCGACTTGGGATCGATCAGGCGATCGACGAGCGGACGCCCGAAGCGCCGTCCAAGAATCATGCACAACGCCGATCCGAGCGCCAGCCCGATGAAGGCGTACAGCACCCCATCCCAGAACCCAAAAACGTAAGCGCCCACCACCGCCAGCAGGCTCACGGGCGAAACCGACAGCACCGTCTGCACGACGATCATCGCAATCAGGGCCAGCGGCCCCCAGAGGCCCAGCCCTTCGATCCACGCGCGCATACGCTCTTGATCGGCCAGAAAGCGGATCAACGGCGCGCCGCCGATCACGAAAGCGACGACGGCCACGGCGATAATAATCGCAAGAACTCTCCAGCGTTTCTTCATTGACTGTTAGCCAATCGCCATTGATCATTGATCATTGATCATTGTTAATTGCTCATTTTTTCTTGGTCGCGGTCTTCTTCGTCGCAGTCTTTTTCGCCCCAGCCTTCTTCATCGCAGTGCGCTTCTTCGCGGCTACCCCAGACTTGCCACCTGTCTCCTGCTTCTTGCTTCCTGCTTCTGCCTTCTGCTCCAGCCACGTCTTGCGCGCCGCCGGTTGATACGCCTCACGCGGCTGAGCCTGCAAACTCGCACTGCGCGGGAAGCCCGGCGCATCGATCACCTGTTCACACTGGCGGCGATGCAGGCCGCGATGCAATGCCATGAAATAGATCCAACCCTTGGCGTTCAGCGCGCCGAAATAGGGATGCGGCGCGGTCGCCGTCAGATCAGCCGGATCGGGCCGCGCATCGATCGTGTTGCGAGCCAGCGTGCGGCAGGCTTCATTCGCACCTTCCAGATCGAGCCGCGAAATATCGTTGCGCGCCCCATCGCCGCTAATCAACGTCGCGGGATCAATCTCGGCGGCGCGGCCCTGCGCCAACAGCGCCAGCCAACCCAGGAACATCTCATCGCTAAAGCAGCTGTGGGTCACAATTTCGGCGATGGAAAATTGTTGGCCGGCCGGCTTGAAGCGAAGCTGCTCGTCGTTCAGGCCGCGCAGCCACACCTGCATGTCGTCCAGCATGAGTTCGTATTCAAACAACAATTCATCCCACTCAAGGTCCTGGGCTTGTTGATTGACTGACGCTGGAGATGAAACCAACTCGTCGAGTGGAAGAGCCATACACACCTCGCACTGCGGAGATTAACGGCCGAACTTGGCCCCAAACGTGACGGTCACTTGCTGATCGGTATCCGTCCACGTCGCCACTTCGCCTTCGGGGCCTAAAGCTAACGCAACTTCGGAGGGAATGCCCAGCGAAATCGCTTCAGGGTAACGCTGCAAAGCGGCACGCACCACCGCGACACTTTCGTCGGCGTACTGCGGCATGATCAACGCGTCGGACACCCAGCCCCAACCAGGATAGATTCTGCCTTGCCCCACGCCCCATTTGCCCAACAGCATCACGCTCGTGCCCGCCCCTACGATTACCGCGCCGCCGTCGAAAGCCGTCGCCAGCGCTTCGATGGCGGGCGTACCCTCTACCGCTTCGATCAAACGCTGCGGGCTGCCGTCGCCGATGTAGATCAAACTCGCAGTCGCCAACCGCCGGTAATTAGCCGGATCGAACGCCGTGCGTTGATCGTGAATGGGGACCACGTAACCGCGCGGCGCGCCCAGATCAGCATAGAACGAGAGGAATGCTTCGCCCACTGTCGGATCGGGATTCGCGGCCGGCAAAAAGACAATCGGCGACTCGTCGCTAATCGCCGAGATCGCCTGTGAATGGATCACTTCGTTATCTTCCCAGCGCCCGCCGCCCAGCAGAATCAGCCAGCCCGCGCCCGTGCGCCATTGTAAAGGGCCTGTTTGTGTCATCATGCATCCATATGACATTTCTGTGATCGCTAACGCGCCGAAGTCTACACCAGACTAGCGCCAAATGCAAAACGCCCATTGGTTTAATCTGGCCGCACGCCAGCCGACGCCCAATATTTCTGCGGCTGGAAAACTATTGCCTGACTACACTGGAAAAAACTGCTCACGTCGTACCCGGCGCTCAGCGCCGGCGACGCGCTAGGCGAAGCCCCGTCCGGCCATACCCGGCGCAGCGCGCCGGTGGCCCGCAGGCGTCGGGGCGGATTTGAACATGGAATACGCCGCCGAGGACGGCGGCTAGAGCCAATACTGTTTAGATAAGTCAGCAGAGGTGGCTCCCACGCCGCCGGGCATGGGAGCCCGGCCCGCTAATTAAACAGTATTGCGGCTCGAGCCTTTTTGCAGTAGCGTCATCATTGCCTTCTAGCGGAAAAAGCGTATACTGAAAACGAAGTGATTGACGGATCGACGGCCTTGATAAGTTCGGTAGTGCAATCGAGCAGATGTGTTTGGAGGGACCCGCTATGTCGCATCCGCAACCAGCCGGCGCCATCGACGCCCAGGTGCAAGGCGAGATCAGCGGCCAACTGGCCATCGGGAATCACATCATTCAGATCGGCTCCGTGGCGGGCGGCGTCGTCAACATTACGCCCGCCGGAATGACGCCGCGCGTACAGCCTCACCCTACTCCGATCCACCTTACTCCACGGCCATTCAACGCGCTGCTCGATCGGCAGGCCGAGATAGCAGCCGCCACAGCTGCTTTGCAGAAAAATGAAGCGATCGAATTCTGGGGCGAAGATGGATTGGGCAAGACGGTTCTCTTGCGCAAGCTGGCCGGTTCACTCGTAAGCAAAGCGTTGTCCGATGGCATCGTCTATCTCGCAGTGCGGCGGCAGCCGGTGGACGATATCCTGCAATTTCTCTGGGATGCTTTTTACGATCGAGACGTGTCCTACAAGCCGACCGACGCTCGAATTCGTCATGACTTACACGGCAAGCAAGCCTTGATCTTGCTGGATGATGTTGAGCTCGAGCGTGACGAGACGCAAACCCTGTTGAACGTCGCGCCCGGCTGCATGTTCTGCTTGGTTGCGCGTGAGCGGCATCTCTGGGGCGATGGCACATCGCTGGCGCTGACTGGCTTACCCGCACCCGATGGTATGGCGTTGATGGAACGAGAATTAGGCCGGGCCTTGACGCCGCAGGAACGCCCGGCGGCTCATGCGCTGTGCGCTGCCCTACGCGGACATCCACTATACCTGCTTCGGGCGGCAACCATCGCCCGCGAGAACCGCCGCTCGCTCATCGATATCGCCCGTCAAGTGAGAGACCCGGCACAGATCAAACTGCTAAACGCGTGGGCCTTGAATGCGCTGTCACCACTCGGGCAGCAGATTATCGCCGTGCTGGCCGCGTTTGAAGGTACGCCCATTCAGGCTGATGATTTAGCCAAGATTATCGGCCGCGTCGATATCGTACCGGAGCTGATCGCATTGCAACAGCGCGGACTGGTACAAGCGCACAGCCCCCGGTATACCCTGACCGGGCCGTTAGGCGAACAGCTGCGACAGACCTGGGATGTGACGCCGTGGGAAGAGCGCGCCCTGACCCACTTCACGCTGTGGGCTGAAGCTCAAAGCCAGAATCCGCAGCGAATTGTCGAAAGGCGTGAACCGCTTCTTCAAGTCTTGAGCTGGGCAATGCAGGCGCGGCGCTGGAAAGAGGTGATGCGACTCGGTCGCGCCATTGAAGCCGCATTCGCTTTAGGCGGTTCGTGGGGGGCGTGGGCGCGTGTGCTGCAAGCGATATTACAGGCAGCCCGCTTGATCAACGATCGATCGGTCGAAGCTTGGGCCTTGCATCAATTGGGCAGTCGCGCGTTGTGCCTCGGCGAGATCACTGAAGCAGGCGAACTTCTCAAGCGTGCTCTCCAAATTCGACAAGCCATTGGCGATCAAGCCGGCATAGCCGTTACCCAGCACAACCTGAATGTGTTGGCCGGCCCACCGGCTCCACCCCAACAACCGCCCAAGCCGCCGAAACAACCCGCACCGACAGCGCAGCGACCGGCGCGCATACCTTTTGCAGTTAAAGCATTGGTCGTGATCGTGATCATCGTTGCGATCGGTGTGGGAATCTGGGCCTCCAATCCGCCTGCTACGCCTACGCCGATCCCACCGCCGCCCATCGAATCGCCCCAAGCATCACCTGTGCCGCCGCAGCAGCCAACGGCTACGGCCACGCCCGTGCCAACCGCAAGTGCGACTTCCTTGCCGTTGCCCGCAGACACGTCGACACCGCGCCTGACCGACACGCCCAGGCCGACTTCGCTGCCGTCGCCGCAAATCACGCTCAACCTTAGCCCGCTGGGGTGCAATGCCGCATACAAGCCAGGCGATTCCGCACAGATTCAGGTCTGGATGAATCGCGATGCAGACGTCAGCGTGAGTGTGAATGGTCAACTCATCGATCAGCGCAAAACTTTCGCCGATCAAATGCAGCAAATCCCCTGGCAAATTCCGCCACAGCCCGGCTCATACACGCTCAGGGCAGATTCTACACTAGATAATGTGAGTGGCCCATCGAGTGAGTGCCAGATCACCGTAGCCGATACTATCCCGCCCGACCTCAGCAACATTGACCTCGCCTCACTCGCCAACGTCGGCCCCAAAACGATTTGTCCCGACAAAGTGCAGGTTAAGGCGCAAGTCACCGATCTCGACAGCATCGCTAGAGTCGAACTACGGTATCGCACCTTGCCCGCCACAGGCGTTTGGTTGCCGCTGGCAATGACGGCGAGTGATCCGCAAAATTACTGGATCAACTGGCGCGTTGATACAAGTCCCGACTTGAAGTCCTACGAATTTATGATCTACGCGGAGGACTCAAGCGGAAATGGACAACAAGTGGGACCTTATCAATATCTCACCTCATATTACGGGATCGACCTGCCTCACACGTGCTATGCTTTCTACGTCACGCCTGGCATGGATCGCCAGGGAGCCGATTTCCAACCGGCGATCAGTGTGTCTAGTTCCGAAGCCTGTATGGTTCGCTGCCAAAATTATTCGGCCTGTGTGGCTTTCACCTATGACGTCTCTAACCATGGCTGCTGGATCAAGGATAAAGTGCCGGCGCTTACTCCGAAATCATCTGATACATCCGGCATGAAAATTTGGCCGCCGTAGACATTCCCAGGAAAGGAAAAACTCATGAGCGACACCGAACAACGTGGTCCGGTTATTTATGGCGAAATTCACGGCAACGTCAGCGACAAAGCTCAAGTTGCGATTGGAGAGCACATCACTCAAACGCAAACGATCGGCTCCATCAAACCGCAAGTGACAGAGGCCGATCTGGCTGAGCTGCACCGCCTGGTGACTGAACTGCAGGCCAAGGTCAACACCGAAGCGCCGGCCGACCAGAAACAGGCCGCCCTGGAACGTGTGGGAGAGATCGAAGCCGCGGCCACGGCCAAAGAGCCTGAGTTGAGCACGCTGGAATACGTCCAAAGCTGGTTTGCCAAGCACCTCCCAAGTCTAGCTGGAGCCGTGACCAGTGTGATCATCCATCCGATCGTCGGTAAGGTTGTCGAAGCGGCGGGAGATGTTTTTGCCCATGAGTTTCGCCGCCGCTTCAAACAAGACAGCCCTGAATAATCCGGCCGCGCGGGCCAACCGACCAAGCGGCGTGCGGCGACCCAACAGGTTTATCTGCGGCGTTGAAACCGTTCGAGACTGGCGGCTTAAAAATCGGCCAGCCACTCGGAGCGATCCGAGCGACTGGCCACACTTCGTTTGTGCCCGACAAAATCACTTAGAGTTGGTACAACTCTCCATACTTCGTGCGCAGATAGCGGATGTACGGCTCGTTGCTTAACGGCCGGCCGGTGGCACGTTGAATGATTTCGTTCGCCGTAAATTTGCTGCCGTGCTGATAGACGTTCTCGGTCAACCACCCGTGCAGCGCAGCGAAGTGGCCGGCGCGCATTTGATCGGGAATCGCAGGCTGGGCCTTAAGCGCCGACTCGAAGAACTGCGCGCTGATCACATTGCCCAGCGTGTATCCCTGGAACGAACCGCCGATTGTGCCGCCGTACCAGTGCACATCTTGCAGCACGCCATCGCGATCATCCGGCGCGCGCAAGCCCAGATCGGATTGATAGCGCGCATGCCACGCCTCCGGCAGATCGCGAATCGCCAGATTCCCTTCCAGCAGCGCGACCTCGAAATCAAAACGGATCATGACGTGCAGGTTATAGGTCACTTCGTCGGCATCCGTGCGAATCAACGATCGCTCGACTTTGTTGATGGCCCGATAGAACGTCTCGAAAGGAACGTCTTTCAATTGCTCCGGGAACACCGCCTGAATCTTGGGATAAAAGAACATCCAGAAATTCTGGCTGCGCCCGACGAGATTCTCCCACGTGCGCGATTGGCTTTCGTGCACACCCGACGAGGTGCCACCCGCTAACGGAGTCCCTTCAAAATCCATGCGAATGCCCTGCTCGTACATGGCATGACCGGCCTCGTGCATCGTGCTAAACAGCGCATCGCTCAGGTCGCGCTCTTTGACGCGCGTGGTAATGCGCACGTCGCCCAGCGAGAACTTCGTCGTGAACGGATGAGGCGTCTTGTCCTGCCGTCCCCGCTTGAAATCGTAGCCCAACGCCGTGATGACCTCCTGGCCGAAAGCCAATTGCGGGGCTTCGGGATATTGACGCTTCAGGCAAGCATCATCAGCCACAGGCTGCGCGGTAATCGCCTGCACGATCGGCACGAGCTGCGCCCGCAATTCCGCAAATAATGGCCGCACCGTGGAAACCTTCATCCCCTCATCGGAAAAATCGATCAGCGGATCGGCGATGTGTTCGTAGCCGGGAAAATAATTAGCCAGCTGGCGGCTCAGATCGAGCGTCCTTTCCAGATACGGCTGCACACGCTTGAAGTCATTCGCCGGGCGGGCTTCCGTCCACACCTGATACGATTCGGCTTGATGCTCGTTGAGCTGTGCCACAAAGTCCGAGGGAATCTTCGTGTTGCGCTCGTACTCACGACGCGTCACGCGAATGAGGCTTGCGTCATCCGCATCATAGGGCAAACTTTCCTCGTAAGGCCGCAGCTCATCGAGCAGTCTGCCCACGGCCGGATCGGTGAACTTCTCGTGCGCCAAACGCGCCAGCGTCGCCATCTGACGGCCGCGCGCCGGCGCTCCGCCGGACGGCATGTAGGTGGATTGATCCCAACTGAGCAGCGCATTCGCCGAATTGAGATCGTTGGCTTCCAGCAGACGGGTTTTGAGTTCCTGCAATTGGGGGTTCATAGGGCTCCAGAAGGCTACAACAGATTTAGGAAACAACCGATTGCTAATCAGCCGAGCGAATTATTTCACTCGAACAGGCGATACGGACAGCCGCGCATCATGAAAGTTGACCAACAAGCCAAAGGACATACCCAATTGACGAAGCCGAGCTCTGAGTCGTTCAACCAGTGAATCATCTGGAATACTCAAGGCATAAACAGCCAGTACAACTTTATCTGCCACCACGATCAACCTCGCCTCTTGCTGCCCCAACAACTCACCTTCATAATGTACTGGCAATTCTTTGATGTAGGCGAAATTCAGGCCGCTGCGCTGAAGTTCAATCATGACAGCCCGCCGGTAGATCTGCTGCAAAAATCCAGGGCCTAACGTGAAGTGTACCCGGTGGCACCCTCGCAAAATAGCATCAGTCAAGTCTGGATACAACCACTTCGCCGCGGCGGGTTCAGGGCGCCAGTCAAACACCGCTTGTTTGTCACGTACAAAATTCGGAAAACACTCAATCTCCAACGACGCTGCGCCAAAATTCGGGATCAGCGCTACATCAGCATTGGTCACCTTGAGGTAAGAAATTGCTTGGGCGCGATATAGCGGCAAGATAGCAGGCGCAACCTTCAATTCGAGGAGTAATTTTCCATGCTCAACCCAGACATCCACAAAATACAGGCCAACTTGCTGTGCTTCGTAGAACACCTCAAATGACCTCTGCGTTTCACACTGAATGCTGCGCTTCTCCAAGCCAATAGCGATTGCTTGCTCATAGTTGTCAGGTATCAGGACATCGTGAACTGTTTTGAACACTCAACTTATTTCGCTAATGTATCAGGACATCGTGAACTACCTCAAGCCGTTTTGGCGTGAGCGAACTCGGGTCTAAGTCGCGCGACTGTTTCAGGGATATCA
>JBGSPW010000130.1:0-1654 GCA_041738395.1 Thermoflexales bacterium | reverse complement strand
GCCCGATCGGGCGGCGGCGGCTGCCGCGGCTTGCCGCGCTGCGTCCCGCAAATTCCTGCTCAGCCTGCTCGAACTTGTGATCGGCATAGCGTAGGAAGATCAAGCCCAGCACGGGCATGGAATACTCGGAGGATTTCAGTTTGGAATTGGCGCGCAGATTGTCGGCGGCGTCCCACAGGCGTTTTTCAATGTCGGTCGTATTGGCGGGCATAAGATTCCTGATGATGAAGAAATGGACGAGGTTGATTGTATGACGAAATGGGGTGGGGGGCAAACAGGGGAAGAGACGGCGTGGGTGCCCCCGAAATACACCACAAATTCCAAAAGTGCTTGACTTGTCGCAACATGATCCCTATACTGATAACGGTAACTGTGCAACAGTTTTCGCCCGGAGCGCAGCCTGTGGTATGGCTGTGAGCCGCCGGGTCCGACATCGCCGGCACTAAGGAGGAAAGTGGCATGACCAAGAAAACAGCACTCGTCTTGAGCGGAGGTGGCGCTAAAGGCGCATTTGAGGTTGGCGCTGAGAAGTATGCGCGTGAAGTCAAGGGCTACACGTGGGACGTCATCGCGGGCGTGTCCGTGGGGGCGCTCAACGGCGCCATGCTCGCGATGCACAAGTACGATCGGTTGTACGAGATCTGGAACACGGTTTCCAATGACAAGATCTACACCGGCGGCTTCGGGATATGGTCGGCCTTGAAGATTTGGCTGACGGGAGCCAAATCATTCTACGGCAATGAACCACTCCAGAAACAAATCCTTCAGGAAGTGGAGCCCGACAAGTTCAAGGTCGATCTGCGGATTGGCGCGGTCTCCTTGCAATCGGGCGAGTACGTGATCTATAAGCCCGGCGATCCTCATCTGGCTGAAGCCATCCTGGCCTCCACCGTGATGCCCATCATTTGGACACCCGTGGACATCCCACCAGCCTACAAAAGCATGGTCGACGGCGGCGTGCGCAATGCCAGCCCGCTGGGCGACGTGCTGGATGCCGATCCCGATGAGATGGTCATCATCAATTGCGGCTCTCGCGATTCAGCGCCCCAACCTGAGCCTCCGGGCGATATTGTCAAAATCGGCGGACGAATGCTCGCGATCTTGTTGAACGAATTATTCGTGGGCGATGTGCGCGAGTTCCTCACCCTCAACGCTCTCGTCCAGGAAGCCGAGGCCCAGGGAGCGACGCTATACCATCCCGACAGTGGCCGACCGCTTAAGTATGTCGAACTCAAGATCATTGAACCCGATCGTGATTCCGATCTGGGTGATACGCTCGACTTTTCCCAGGCGACAGTACAACAAAACATGCGGGTTGGCCGGGAGAAGGCCGAGCGGGTTTTCGGCAAATAAGGCGCTTGCGTTCAAGCAGTTTGTTAAGAAGCCAACCGGCAAACAGGAAACGCCCGATCGATCATCGGGCGTTTCTGTGATTGACTCCCGCGCGCTGGCGACAGGCCTCCCCATGCCTGCCCGCGGATTTTGAAGTGACGTCTAATTCGGCAGCAAGCTGTTCAGCAGGAGCGAGATACCCCACACGATCAACAGCACCGGCAGAACCAATCCCCAACTCAAGTTGAACAGGAAAGTGGCGGTGATCAGCAAGAACACGCCGCCGCTAATCAGCGCGCCGCGCGCTGGCCGGTTTAACCGG
>JBGSPW010000121.1:0-6709 GCA_041738395.1 Thermoflexales bacterium | reverse complement strand
TGGAGCGTCCCCCAGCCGGTGGACTCGGCCAGCGTCAGCGCGGACACGGCCCCCATGGTCGCCTATGCCCATGGCGAGCCGGTGGTGGCATGGGTGCGGGACAGTGACCGCAGCTTTGCGACGGCGGATGACCGGCGCATCGCGCTGCGCCGGATGGACTCCGCCACGGTGGATGTGCCCATGGCTCTGCCCAACCAGATCGTCGCCGGCAGTATGGTCGCAGACGATAGCGGGAGGATCACCCTCGCCTTCACCCGGGCCACGGATGGCGCGCTTCTCTCCAATCACCACGAACTGTACGCCGCCCGGGAGACGTGCCAGGGCGCTTGCGTGTGGACTCATGCCCCCTTGCTGGATGCCCAGGGACGCACCCTATGGGGAGAGCACCCTGTCCTGACGCTTGACAGCCATGACCGGACCACGATCTCTTATCGGGCGCTCGGCTTTGGCCCCAACGCGCAGGGCGTGCAGGTGCGCGCGGGGGACGCACCGGGCATCACCTTGGGCACAGGCGAACTGGCCCAGGTGGACCTGAGCGCCAGCTTCGCGCCGGCCAGCCCGCGCACCCTGACCCACGACGGCGTCCTGCACTGGCAGCCTGCCGCGGCCTACAACGCCACACTCAATCAGATCATCGCCCTGTCGGTGCGGGGGAGCGGCCTGGTGGAGGCGCGATCTGCCGATGGCAGCGCTGTGACCTTGGCGGACGCCGTCCTGGTCGCCACCGCCCCGCGCACCCCGGACTTTGTCCTGGATCAGGTAACCCTGCTGTATGCAGCGCCCCAGGACATCACGCCCCAGCAGGTGCAGGTGAACGTACGCAATGACGGCGCGGCTTGGACCGGCGGCACACCGCTGGACATTGCGGCCGCGTGGGACGCGCCATCCCTGGCGGCCCGGCAGTCGGTCACGGTGTCGCTACCGGGACTGGATGCAGGCCAGGTCGCCAGCGTCACACTGACCTTGCCACCCTTGTCCGGTTCTCCGGACGCAGATCGCGTCGTCTTTGTGACCGTGAACCCCAGGCGCACCATCGACGAGAGCAACGGGGCAAACAATGATACCCAACTGCCTGTGACCGGCGTGTCCGGACCGGCCCAGGTCTATCTGGCCGCCGATCCCCGGAACCGGCTCCTGAATCTGCGCTGGGACGCGCCGACCGCGTCCATTAATGTGGCGGGATATCGCATCTATCGCCGTGTGCCTGGCGGGGCGTGGCAGAGTGTGGGCAGCAGTTTCGTCACTGGCTGGGCCGACGTCAACGCCCAATACGACACGTTGTACGAATACGCCGTCAGCGCCTATACCGCCGCTGGCTTCGAGAGCGACCTCAGCCGGTCCATGCAAGCGATCGTGAGCGCGCCGCTCAGCGAAGCAGTGACGGCGAAAATCTTCCTGCCGTTGCTGTTGAAGTAGTCAGGTCCCCGATAGAAAGTCCGGCGATCAGCAGCTTGATCGCCGGACTTTGGCGTAATGTGGCTAATCCCCGTTGGCATTTTCCGACCGGCCTGCCACACAATTCAGACGGTAATTTCAGCGCAACCCGCTATAATTTCTTCATCCCCGCGCGCTGACGTTAAACGTGCGGCTCTCACAGGTGATTGTCCTCACAACGATCGATCCCCTATCTTCACAACTCAACTTCCAAGGGAGGAAGCATGTCTTTGAAACGCTCTGTATTGTGCGGCGCGCTGTTGATGTTCGCCGCGTTCATCGGGTTGTTGTCTTTCTCGTCGCGGGTCGCGGCCCGGCCTGCGGTGATCTGCACCTGGCCGAACAGCACCACCGGTAACTGGACCGATGCAGGTACGTGGAGTTGCGGCGTCGTGCCCGGCCCCGCCGATGATGTCAGCGTGGGCTTTGGGGGCGTGATCAACCTCAATGCCTCCGCGACGATCAATAACCTGACGATGATCGGCGGCACCATCAGCGGTACCAATGCGCTGACCGTCACCGGCTTGATGCAGTTTACGGGCTTTGCGGCCACCCTCAACACGCACGGTTCACGCCTGCCGCAGATTCTCTCAGCGCCGACCAGCGGCGCGATCGTCACCGTGAAGGATCCCGCTTTGACGGCCGACAGTTTCAACGCCGTGACCATCAGCAACCCGATCGGCAGCAATGGCGCAACGATCCTCGACGTTGGTCCGCATAGCATTGATGTGCTTACGCTGCAAAACGGCAACCTCAATGTGACCGGTGATCTGACCGTGACGCAGATCATGTCATGGACGAGCGGCAGCCTCGGCGCTTACGCTAACAGCCCCGCCAAATTCACGCTGGCCAGCACCGCCGTCATGACCATCAGCCCCGGCGGGGTCTACCTTTATCTTCCGTTAGTCAACGACGGCACGATCACGTGGCAAGGCCCCTATAACCTCACGGCCGGCCCGAAGGGATCGTGGGTCAACCATGGCACGTTCAACATCAACACCACGCCTGCCAATCAGGTGACATTGGGCCAATCGTTTGTGCCCTTCACCAACACCGGCACGCTGCGGGTCAATGCCCTCAACAACGTCAATTTCGATTACGACCTCTTCAACTACGGGCAAGTGGAGCTCAACAGCGGTGTGCTCAATCGGGGCGGGAACAACTACACGCAGCGCGCCGGCCACACCCGATTGGCGGGTGGTAGCCTCAGCAGTTTTCGGCTCTATCTCTACGGCGGCGCACTCAGTGGATCGGGCATCATCACCAGCGGCATCGAGAATCGTGGCGGCACGGTGATGTTGACGGGCCTGCTCACCACCACGGGCACCTATTTGCAGAGCATCACTGGCACCCTGCAAGTGACGCTGACGGGTGCAACGAACTTCGGCGTGATGAACGTCATTCAACCCGGCGGCGGCAACATCAATATCGATGGCACATTGATTGCCAACGCCGCGAACGGCTATTCGCCCGCCTCCGGGGATCGCTTCAAGATCATGACGGGCGTTACGGCCAACGGCGCTTTTCAGCAGAGCACGGGCAATCTGGCCCCGGCCTTCGGCGGCTACGCGGGTTTGGGTGAAGTGATCGTGGCCGAGCCTAACAATGCGGCACTGGTGCAGGCGCGGCCTTTCGATGTGCGCGGCGTGCGCGGCGACGACAACGGTTACACGATCGCCGTCTTCAATCCGACGACGCAGACGTTGACGGTGAACAACGTCACGGCCTACATTCCGATCAGCTTTACCTACAAACCGACTTCCACCGTGGGCGCGATCACCACCAACCCGTTCGATTTCATTTCCAACGGTAAACGCAACCTCACATTCTCGTCCGGTTTCACGGTGACGGCGGGCAATCGGCGCGACTTTAGTTTTGGCGTGGTCATCTCCAACGTGATGCCGGTGGGCAGCCATCCGCTCAGCGTGGATGCCAACACGGTCGTGAATAGCCAGAGCCGATTGGTGAAGCTGATTGACGTGGCTCCGATCGACATTCCATTGGGCGCGGCCAGCAACCTGGCGCTTGGCGGCGGCACCGTCATTACGCAAGGCGGCGCGACCAGCATCCTCATCCCGCGTTCTAGCCCCGGCGTCAACATTCGCGTCCGCATCACCTGCCCGCCCGAATTGCAGCCGTGCGGCAATTTGCTCAACGTGTTCGTCGCGCAAGAGGTCAACGGGCGCGGCGTCACCAGCTTCACGCTGCAACTTGATCCCAATCAAAATCCGCTGCCTCCACTGGGGCCGCAGAGCAATGACTACGGATTTTACAAGGGCCTGATTCCGGGCACCGGTGTCCTGCCCGGCGTGCCGCTGAAACTGTATCCCGATTGGGATGCGCGCCGACCGTGCATCGCTTACGATTTCAGCGGCTTTGGCATTCGCCCGATCGGCTGTGTGGGCGGCGGTGATCCGATCGGGATACCGCAGCTCTACGATCCCAGCGGCATCATCCGCGATGCGGATACTCTGCAACCGATCGTGGGTGCGACCGTCACGCTCCAACGTGTGCCCAGCGCGCTGCCCGATACGCCCTCCCTCACGCGCGATTGCCGCACCATCGATACGCGGCCCGGCGGCATAGGCGGCGTGTGGACGGGCACGGCCGGCGGCGGCATTTTCGAGCAGCCCGGCTTCGAGCCGGCGCAAATCTCGCCCAACGTCAACCCGCAGATCACGGGCGCGGATGGCCGTTATGGCTGGAACGTCGTGACGGGCTGTTGGTATGTCACCGTCAGCGCGCAGGGTTACGCCTCCAAGATCAGCCCGCTCGTCGGAGTACCGCCTGAAGTGACCGACCTCGATCTGACGCTGGATGCCTTGAATCTGCCAAACAAAGTATATCTGCCGCTCGTGCTGAAGTAACCGCTTCCTCCAAACAAAAGTCCGGCTCTCGATCATCGAGAGCCGGACTTTGCTTGTTTTAGCGCAATCGCCGTGACGTAGCCGTGCACATCGGTGCGCACCGGACAGACATCTGGCCCAGCGCTCAGACCTGTCAGATCAGATAACAGGAGTATATCAAAGGAAGGTGTAGATTAGGTGTAGATGATGTGTGGGTTGGGTGGAAGTTACAGGCATTTGATTGTATACTTGCCACCATTCAAGACGTCGAAAAGCCAACGGTGATACGTCGATAACTTGACTGCCGATGAGTTCAAGGCTTTTCTACAAGGCAGCGTCAATCATCATTAGAGTAGAGTGAATTGTAAAGGCGGGTGCGCGGGTCGAGACGGGATTTGCATATTGAGAGGGACCGATCATGAAATGGATATGCTACGCAAATGTGCGAGACGTGCTAATTCGCATACGACCCTTCCCGTATTGGCTGAATGGAATAGATGTGACAACGATGAAACGTGTTCTGATTCGCATGGTCTTTGTTTTCTCGATTATCCTTACGGCTGGCTGTTCAGCAGCAAGTCCCGAACTGACACTCGATCCAACGCGGAGACCTTCAGTAGCCCCGACTGGCAACCCTGTACCGACAGCGACATATACACCAACGATCACACCCACGTCAACAATTACGCCGACAATCACATCTACACCGACACGTACACCAACTCCTACACGAACAGCGACGCCGACAAAAACATCGATCCCGACTCCAGAGTTACCAGTTCTTTCTTCATGGAAAGGTCCAGTCAATTTAATATCTAAACTACAATACGCATGGGAAGCAGGAGTTTGGAATGACAAACATCACGCCGGAGGAAATTTGACAGTCGTTGATGATCAAGATTTTGGACCACAGTCTATGTTTCTGTCTACAGTTACCGATAATTCAGTAAAGCCTATCAGAATATATATGGATAAAGCAGGTCCAGCACTTCAGCCAAGTGAAAACGGACTTTGCTCCATTTCGATAGTAGTAGAGGCGAGTGCAGATTATCTACATCCTCCAAGTGATGGATTTATTAACTTCCTTGGTTTTTTTAGTGAAGCTCTAGATTATTTTCAGGGAGTGGGAAGTATACTCATTGATTATACAAGCAATGGAAGTACAATTCCGTCCATTTATACAAGTGCAAAAGGTAAGGATTTCCCACCATATGACCAGGCTATGTTTCATAAACCTTTAAAACCCAATACAAAGTACGAAATGTCATTAAAATTTAGCAGGGAAGGACAACTGATTGGAGAAATAAGAGTATACAATCCTGTTACGAAACAATTCGAGCCGTACGATGCAACATCTGCTTCGATTGATCCCCAAGTTGAGCATCAGATTACCAGTTTGCATGGCGGCGCTTACGCTAGAGGAGTACCAAATGGAGCTACGATAAAACATTCAGGAATTGATATTATTTGCCGCTAACTTACGAGAATAAGGCCTAATAGCAAGTATGTGATCCGGCGATTGTCGGCAAGGTGATCCCTCCAGACGCATGTGTGACCAACCACGCTTCATTCAAACCGATACCCGAACCTCCGCTCCGTGATGGTATGCTTTGGGTCGCCGGGATCGACTTCGATCCTACTCCGCAGCGCCCAGATGTAGTGCTTCACGTGTTCCACCTCGCCCGCATATTCCGGCCCTTGTCAGACAACAAAACAATCTACCTTGTAAACATGGTAGATCGTTTTGACGGCGATGCAGCGGGTTGAGCCGCGTACTGATTTAGCGCAGCGCGCGATTCTCGGGGGTGTCCTTCTCGAAGAAGTGCACGTTGTCTAGATTCGCCACCATGCGCACGTCGTGGCCCACGCGCGCCTTGCTGCGCGGATCAACACGGGCCACGTACGAATGCCCGCCCGTCAATAGATACAGGAAGACTTCGTTGCCCATCAACTCGGTCACTTCCACCTTGGCGTCGATGTTGCCCGGGTGAATGTTGGGCGCGACGTAGTCCGCGTCGTACAGGTCCTCGGGCCGGATGCCCATGAACACTTGCTTGCCGACGAAATTCTTCAGGCCCTCGGCGCGATTGGCCGGGATGGGCAGGGTGAAGCCGTCGCCTTCCACCGATACATTGTCGCCTGTGCCCTGCCCACCAGAAGATGGGGCCTGTTTCGTGATGGTGACATCGAAGAAGTTCATGCTGGGGCTGCCGATGAAGCCCGCCACGAACATGTTGTCGGGTCGATCGTACAACTTCTGCGGCGAATCGACCTGCTGCAGCAGGCCGTCCTTCATCACGGCGATGCGCGTGCCCATGGTCATGGCTTCGGTCTGATCGTGCGTCACGTAGATGAAGGTGGTCGCCAACTGCTGGTGCAGCTTGGTGATCTCGGCGCGGGTCTGCACGCGCAGTTTCGCGTCCAGATTC
>JBGSPW010000120.1:0-12283 GCA_041738395.1 Thermoflexales bacterium | reverse complement strand
GGAGAAAACATCCAAAGTCGCGCCTAAACATCTTCTTACGTCGTGTCTTTCATGAAAACCAGCTGCGTCGCGACCAATATGGCGTGCAAAATTACAACTAAAGTAACGATTTGCCGTGTGATTGCGCAAAAGTTACGCTAGTGCAGCCAGCAGCACTCAAGCTACATTGACTCTGCCGCCAACTCCATCGGCAACTTTGAATTCTGTGCCCACGGCAACCATCTTAATAGTAGCGCAAGCGAACTTAGCAGCACCGACACGCGCCTACGAGACACCCACCACCTCACTATCCGCAATGGAGGCAATCGTGGTGGCAACCGCCGAACCATCACGTACACAGGCCGAGCCGGCTGCCAGCCCGTTGATCTGGATGATTTTCGGCGGCGTTGTGGTGAGTCTCACCATCGGCCTGTTGCTATTACAGCGCGCCACTCGACCACCGCAATGATCGCTCAACATCGGCGCACCTTTAGTCTCATCATCTATACGCTCATTAGCGTGATCGGCCTGGCAGCCTTCCTGTATCCGTTCTGGTTGCCGGCGTTGTCGGTCACCGCCGGCTTGGCGCACTCCGCCGACGCGCCGCTGATGACCACCCTGCTGGTGGGGATCTGCTTCATCGTACTTTTGCTGGAGATTCAAGGGCAGGCGCTTAGCGCCAAGCTCATTGCACTGCTGGGGGTCCTGATCGCCATCAATTCCCTGCTGCGCTTCATCGAAGTGGCACTGCCCGGTCCGGGCGGCTTCACTCCGATCTTTCTGCTCATTATCCTGACCGGCTATGTCTTTGGCGCGCGCTTTGGTTTTTTGATGGGATCCTTAACGCTGCTGCTCTCGGCGTTCATCACGGGCGGCGTCGGGCCGTGGTTGCCCTATCAAATGTTTACGGCCGGGTGGATGGGCCTGAGTGCTGGCTGGCTGGGTCGGATGAAACTAAAAAGAGCCGACCAGCGCACGAGCCGTCATCCTCCAGCGCGACTTCCAGAACGAGCCTGGCCCTCCGAGCGCTGGGCGTTGATGATCTTTGGCATCATGTGGGGCTTTATTTACAGCGTGATCATGAACCTGTGGTTTTGGCCGTTCGCCTCCGGACCGATCGATCAGTATTGGACACCGGGCATCAGCGTCGCTGAAACCTTGCGGCGCTACGCCGTGTTTTATTTAGTCACGTCAGCCTGGTGGGATGTATGGGCCGCCATCGGCAATGCCGTGCTGATCGGGTTGTTTGGCCTGCCCATTTTGCGCGCCCTGCGGCGCTTTCAGCAGCGTTTCACTGTCGATTATCAGCCGGTCACATCATCAGATTCAGTCACGACACTGACAACATGATTCACTCTTTAGCCTGGTTCAGTTGGCTGCTCTCGGCGGTTGTGCTGCTGTCCAGCACACGCAATCCGCTGTATCTGCTGCTCATGTTGTTGTGCCTGGCCGTGGTGTCGCGCACGGTACAACTCGCGCTGCCCGCTGCGCGGCCCCCAGCCATTTCGCCCTGGCGCTTTGCGCTGATCGTTGTGCCGTTTGGCGCAGTGTTCAATGCGCTCATGGTTCACACGGGCAATACGATCTTATTCCAGCTACCCACCAGCCTACCTTTGTTCGGAGGTGTCATCACGCTGGAGGCGCTGGTGTACGGCGCGATCAACGGTCTGATCATCGTGGGGCTGCTGGCGGCTTTTCAAGTGTTGAGCAGCGCCGTGCCGGTGCGTGCTCTGGTGCAGCGCATTCCGCGCGCGTTCTATCCGGTGGCCGTAGTCGTATCCATCACATTGACCTTTGTGCCGATGACCCTGCGCCAGATTGATCAGATCCGTGAAGCGCAGGCGGTGCGCGGCCATCAGCTGCGCGGCGTGCGCGACTGGCTGCCCTTATTCCTGCCGCTGCTGATCGGCGGACTGGAACGGGCGCTGCAACTGGCCGAAGCGATGGTATCACGCGGCTTTGCCAGCGCCGATTCGCAACCCCTGCGCCGCGCCGATCAGATCGGGCTGATCGTGGGTCTCACCAGTCTGACCAGCGGTTGGTTGCTGGGCTTGATGTGGGGGCAGACTCTCATCGGTGGCGGATTGATCATCGGCGGGTTGGGGCTGTTGGGCTGGGTCATGCGCACGGTGGGACGCCGCACGCCGCACACCACCTATCGCCGTGAGGTCTGGCAGCGATCGGATACGTTCATTCTATGCGTGACGCTCATTCCGCTGGGCCTGTTCCTGCTGCCCGGCATCGATCGCGCGTCACTCTACTATTACCCTTACCCGCAGTTGACCTTGCCCGATCTCAATCTCAGCTTGCTATTAGGGATCGTTTGTCTGCTCGCGCCAGTGCCGATCATGTTGATCGCTGCTCGCCGGCGCACGTCAACCGATCGGGACCGTGTCAACCCGATCGGCCCAGCTAACCGATCGAGCACTCACATCGACCATGATCACATTTGAACAGCTCACCTTCACTTATCCCAACGCCGCGCAACCGATTCTGCGCGATGTGAACCTGACCATTGCCGCTGGCGCGTTTGCGTTGTTATGCGGGCCATCTGGCGCGGGCAAATCGACGTTACTGCGCTGCCTGAACGGTTTGGTGCCGCACTTCAGCGGCGGTGCCATGCGCGGCACGCTGCGCGTCGACGATCTGAATCCCGTTCTCGCCACGCCGCAGGTGATGAGCCGCCACGTCGGTTTTGTTTTTCAGGACCCGGAAGCGCAGTTCGTCACCGATGTCGTCGAAGACGAGATTGCCTTTGCGCTGGAAAACGCGGCCGTGCCTCGCGCCGAAATGCGCGTGCGGATCGAAGAAGCACTGGATCTGCTGGAGCTGGCCGCGCTGCGTGATCGCGCGTTGAGCACGCTGTCCAGCGGTGAACGGCAGCGCGTCGCCATCGCTGCGGCGTTGGCCTTGCGCCCGCGCATCCTCGCACTGGACGAGCCGACCTCGCAGCTCGATCCCAAATCGGCCGAAGATGTCTTGCAAGCGCTTGTCCGGCTCAACACCGATCTCGGCCTGACCATCGTGCTGGTCGAGCACCGTCTGGAGCGCGTGCTGCCGTATGTCGATACGTTGATCTATCTGCCGCCCGATCGATCTGCGGCGTTGAGCGGATCACCGCGTGACGTGCTGGACGCGATCGATTTGACGCCGCCGTTGATCACGCTGGGCAAGGCGCTGCACTGGCGACCCTTGCCGTTGACGATCAAAAACGGTCTGACGTGGAGCGCCAAAGTCGTAGTCCGTGAAGCAAATGCGGAACGCAGCGTACCTTCCACCGTCAAAGATTCTTCCGATCAGCCTGCCTACCTTGAAGCGCGCCGCGTGGCAGTCGGCTACGGCCCGCAACGCATTTTGCGCGATCTATCGTTGATGGTCCGGTCGGGTGAGGTCGTCGCCTTGATCGGACGCAACGGTTCAGGCAAAACCACGCTGCTCAAGAGCATCATCGGTTTGTTGCCGCTGCAAGGCGGCGAAGTGCGCGTGGCCAAGCGATCGATCGCGGGGCAAAGTGTGGCCGACATTTGTCGCCGTGTCGGCTATTTGCCGCAAGACCCCAACGCCTTACTGTTTGCCGATACGATTGAGGATGAACTGCGCATCACGCTGCACAATCACGGCTTGTCTGCCGCCGAGACCAGCGCCGCACCAGTTGTGCTCGATCTGCTGGAACGCTTGAACCTGTCGGATAAGGCGACCGCCTATCCACGCGATCTGAGCGTCGGCGAACGGCAGCGCGTGGCGTTGGGCGCCATCGCCGTGACGCAGCCAGGCGCGCTCTTGCTGGACGAACCCACGCGCGGGCTGGACTATGTGGCCAAGCAGAATTTAAGTCATCTGTTGAGCGACTGGCGCGACGCCGGAATGGCAATCTTGATCGTTACGCACGATGTGGAACTAGTCGCCGAGATCGCCGATCGCGTCGTGCTTATGAGCCAGGGTGAGATCATTGCCGACGGCACGCCGTCCGAGGTATTGGGAACCTCGCCCTTCTTTGCCCCCCAGGTCGCCCGGCTGTTTCCGGGACGAGGCTGGCTGACTGTGCGCGAGGCACTCAACAGGTTAAAGCAATTTCCAGATTGATTGACGATCTCACGCTACATCATGCCCGAACGCCGGCAGCGTATCGGGCATCCACTGGATTCCCGCCTAAAGCATGCGGGAATGACACCGCAGTGATAGCTTTATTTTGATTGGAGGAAAACGGAATGACAACCCTTGATCCGCAAACACAGCTCGATAACTTCAACACCCCCGAGGCTCAGGCAGCGCGCGATTTCATTCTCAGCCGTCATCGTCCCAAAGGTCTGGTGATCGTCCATACCGGCGACGGTAAAGGCAAGACGACGGCGGCCGTGGGGATGCTGGTCCGCGCCGCCGGACGGCGCATGAAAGTGGGCGGCCTGCAATTCCTGAAGAGTGAAGACGTCAGCTACGGTGAACTGGAGGCTCTGCGACAACTCGGCATCGACATCCGGCCCATGGGCGATGGGTGTGTGTGGCAAAGCCGGAGCCTGGCCGCCACGCGCGCTTTGGCGCAACAAACATGGGAAGTCGCGCAGCGCGAAATTACGTCGGGCGGTTACGATATGTTCCTGCTGGACGAATTCACCTATGTGCTGAGTTTTAAGTGGCTGAAAGTTGACGAAGTGGTCGCCTGGCTGCGCGAGCACAAACCGCCCATGCTGCACCTGATCATCACCGGGCGCGAAGCACCACGCGCCTTGATCGATTACGCCGATCTCGTTACCGACATGACGCCCGTCAAGCATCCTTTCAAAGACCAGGGCATTCTGGCACAGCCAGGCGTGGAATTTTGAGCGATGCCTGCCAAGCGTCAATCACGGCAATTATCATCGGGCACCTCCCCGGTCGGATTCTACGTGCCCACACCACGCGTATCAACTGCGGCTTATAGCCGCGCGCACGCAAAAGATGTCAGGCAAATCGGGTTCCGCCGCAGTTGCACTGCGAGCGGCGTACGTCAGCAGTGAAATTGCGGGCGGATCATTGGAGTGAGGGAGCGACGCGCGTGGCGACGCGTCACGGGTTGCAGGCTAAGTCGTTTGCGCTAGCGGCGGAAGGCTATCGTGACGCCGTGGGCGGCAGTATGTCGCCGGATAGCCTACGACGCATCACGGAGGGGTGGGGCCAAGTGGTTGAACAGCAGCGGGTGCACGAAGCCCTGCAGGCCAGTGCGCCAGTGGCGGTGGGTGAGAGTCCGCGGACGCGGCGCGTGGCGGAAGTGGAACCGATCACGACTCAAGTTAGCGTGTCGAGCGATGGGGCGATGGTGTTAGTTCGGAACGAAGGCTGGAAAGAAGTCAAAGTCGTGGCGACTTCTGAAGTAACAGTGGACGTCGCGGGCGCACGGGCGGTGGAAGCTGCCCGCCCCAGTCGGTGGGATCAAGACCCGCTGGTGACGCTGAGCCGGCATAGTTATCAAGCGGGGTTATGGGACGCCGACACCTTTGCACCTTACCGATACGCCGAAGAGTTGCGGCGCGGCCTTGAGCAGCGTCCGCGGGTGACCTCCACGAACGATGGTGCGCCGTGGATTGAACGCGTGACCCGCTTAAGCTTTCCGGACGTGCCGCAGATTATCGATTGGTCGCATGCGACGCAACATCTCTGGACGGTCGCGCATGAGGGGCAGGGCGAACCGATGCCCGCTGCGCAACGTTGGGCTGAGACGCAACTTGATGCCTTGTGGACCGGCCACATCGCGGAGGTCGTGCAGACGCTAGACCGGTTGCACCTCGACCAAGAGTTGTACCCGCCGCTGGTGCAACAAGCGCCCAATTACTTTCGCACGCGGCAGACACAGAGGCAGTACGACCAGTTCCGTGCCAAAGGCTGGCCCATCGGAAGCGGCGCGGTGGAAAGCGCCGCCAACACCATGGTGCATCATCGCTTGAAACGTCCCGTCCGCGGTTGGAAGCGGGAGTATGCACAAGCGATGTTAGCGGCGCTCTATGAACTACATAGTCACCGCTTTGAACGAGCGTGGCAAGCGTAAAGTCACCAACACTTTTTCGTTATACTCACTCAGCAAAGACAAGTTGACAAGTCAGCCGCACGGACGGTCTTTGACGGCGACATCCATCGTGAGCGGTATTGCTTTCCCTAAGACACAGCAAAACGGTGACGGCGGATTTTCAACTGGTGACTCCGTAAGCGATCCCAACAACACCAACTCCACCGCGCTTGCCGTGCAAGGCATCCTGGCAGCCGGGTCCGATCCGCTGAGCGCAATGTGGACGATCAGCAGTTCCAACCCGATCAGTTTCATGCTGAGTCTGCAAGGTCCCGATGGCAGCCTGCACTACACCGCGGCCTTTTCTGAATCGCGGCAGATGGCAACGCAACAAGTGATTCCGACTTTGACGGGACGGCCCTTCCCCTATGCCAGTCGAGCAGTCGCTCTGCGCAAAGCCATCGACTGGATCGCGTCGCAGCAACAAGCAGATGGCAGCTTTGCCGGCTTTGGCACGGGCGCAACGCTTGACGCTGTGCTGGCGATCGCTTCAACGGGCCGTGCTCCGCAGAGTTTTGTATCTTCAAGCGGCAAGACCCCGCGCGACTTCCTGGTGACGCAAGTGCCGACTTATTCCAACTCAAGTACGGCCGCGGCGGGCAAGCTGCTGGCAAACGGATCGCCCTCGCCGGACCGCATATCAAAGTCGAAGACTTGGTCCCGCTCATTCCCGCCAGTGCCTATCGCCCAGTCACCGTGGACGACAAAACCTATTGGACCTCCACCCTGGCCGTGCGCATTCCCGGCCTGGGCAAAGTCCGACTGGCGATCAGTTTCGAGCACGCTGACCTGACCAGGACCTATGTGGTCCTGGTGACCAACCGCACGGATTGGAGTGCCTACCGGATTATCGCCACGTATTTGCAGCGCTGGCCGATCGAGACCTTTTATCAAGATGGTAAAGAGCATCTGGGCTTGGACGAGTATCGCATGCGCGACGCTGAAGTCATTCAAAAACACTGGTGTCTGGTATTCGTGGCCTACTCTCTCTTGCATCTGGATTGCTTGCCGCCCTCATTGAAACAGGGTCGCGTACCCCTCAAAACCATCGGGGAAGCCTATCGGCAACAAGCGCAAGCATTGATCGAGGCGCTCATCCTGCACACCCATGAGCGGCTTCTGCACGGCCAGAAAGCTCAAGACATCTTTGCTCAGTTATTTGCGAAACAGCAGGTGCTTACCCCAACATGATGATTCGCTTGCGATTCAGCAAAACAAGATGTTTTCGTTGGTATAGCCTTCTCGTTCCAGCCAGGAGGCGAATGTTCGCAACGAACGCGCATAGCCATGCACGGTGGTCATGGCCAAACCGCCCTCGACTTCTTTGCGAAGCACATGAGCGCTGTAGCGCGTTTTACGCTCCAGCAAGAACTTGATGAAAGCACGCGCGTCTTCCACGCGCACGTCTTTTACTTTGAGAGTATGGCCCTGTTGTTGCAGGAACTGTGCAAAGGCCGGCAACTTCTTGCGATGCCAGAGCGCCGTTTCAAGGCTTTTGCCCTCCAACGTCATTGATGTGCAAAAGTAATCAACAGCTTGTGGTAATTCTAGTGACATGTTTTCTCTCCGGCGTGCAGCGGTTGTCTTGTGTGACATTATGCGCCTCCTGGGCAAGGATGTGGTTGACTCACGTTGACTCATGTTGACCGACGTTGACTGCACGCCACACGAAATTCAAAAGTCTCTTGGAATTATTGTGATTTTTGCGCGGAAACCGGAAAGTCGAGAGAGGGTGAAGTGGGGCAAACGAAAAGGCCCGTTCCGTAGAACGAGCCTCAAGTGGGGAAAAGTTGTGCTTTCAAGCCCCTTTGCGGGGCGAATCCCCTGTTTTAGTGGTGGCGACAAGATTTGAACTTGTGACCAAGGGCTTATGAGTCCCCTGCTCTACCACTGAGCTACGCCACCGGTTTACAAAAAGCGCTAAGCGCTACCGCCGCAAATTATACACAAAACTATGCCCAACGCAAGGTGGTTGGTTGAACATAGTTATTTGCACAATCGGAGCGAACCATAAACGACAAGGGATTGACCTCGATATGTTGCGCCGCAAGTATGGGGACGAGGGCCTCAGCGATCGGCTGAGCGTCGAGGCAGTGGCCGCGCGCGAGCGGTTGGTGATGCCGGGCGATCCAGGCAACAGTCGACCACGCATTTCTCTGCTTCCAGAGCGACAGAGATGATTCGACCGGCGAGGTTGCGTAAACCTCGCCGGTCGGTTGAATCCAGTCAGTCACATGCTAGTTTGCGCCGCCACAACCTCCCGCCCCCGCCGATGCCGAGGAGCGCCATGGACAGCAGTAGCGACGCCGATTCAAAACGGCTCTCCACGTCGATTGAGTTGCGGGGCGAGAGCGCGTTGAACGTGACCGCCGTCGGTTCGCTGGTCGCCAGCGTCCACCGACTCAAGCCCGTGATACCGCTCAGCGCGGCGCAGTGATAGCCGTTAACCGTGGACAACACCGGCGCGGTGATGAGCCGGGTATAGGTGAAGCCATCCGAACGACTGATCGGTGGACCGGCAGATCGCGTCGTCGACGGCGTGTTTGATCTCGCGCAGCAGGGTCGTCATCTCGGTCACCCAGGTTTGTTGGTAACGCTCGGTGATAAATTGGAGGTCGCGCCACAGGGGATTATTGCACAAGCTATGCGTGGCATCCGGGTATTGAAAATGCGACGGGAGCGCATCGTGAACGGCGATGCCTTTGAAGTCAGGCAGAATGCTGATCGCATTCATGGCCACCGTGCCGCGCTTGGGGTGAACGGCGTAGTAGGTCAGTCGGTCGGTACTGGCCACATGCACCCACTGCAAACGACCAGTCACGCGCAGACTAATTCCATCGAAATGAGCGACATCCGCCTGCGCTTACAATTGCGGCCCATATTGTACAGGTTGGGTGACCTCGATTGGAAACGTGCCGAAGTTGACCGCGCCACACTGCCACCGGCTATTGGAAGTAGCTGGGGCAAGAGCGAACACTCACCTGTTAAACGATGAGTGAAGAGTGCTACGTGATGCGTGACCGAGTTACGTTTCACGCATCACGTAGCACGTTAGAATTCATCCCGATTGAATTTCCACACTGCGAGCACTACAAACAGCCCGCACCAGAGGATCGTGGCGATGATGGGCAGCCCGGAAAATGATTGACCCAGCGCCACAGCCGTAGCGACCGAATTGGGCAAACCGCCGCCCGATCCCGCGTTAGTCAAGCCCCACGGTGTGACCTCTAGCAGCCACGGCGCTACGCCCACGAAAAACTGGTAGCCAAACAGGATCGCCATGGGAATGCCGATGGCCGCGCCACGACTATTGGACGCGGCGCTGAACATCAGCGACAGCAAGAAGTAGAACATCACGTTCACATACAACACGCCCAGCGCGCCGAGGTAGGGGATCACCGGAAAGGCGCGGCCCGTCACGGCGGCGATCAAGCCGTAGGCCAGCGCGCCTTCCAGCAGCACCATGATGAGCAGGATGCCGATGGCGTTGGCCGTCACTTTGGCGAGGATGAACGCCACGCGCGACACCGGCTTGGACAAAATCCACGCCGCTGTGCCAGAGCGTTTCTCGTCCAGCACTTCTTCCTGGCCCATGATGATGGCACCGATGGGCAGGGCGGTGCCGGCGACGGCGAAGAAGATCATCAAGCCCAACACGGATTTTCCGCCAGCCAGGAGCAGCGAGGCATCACCCTCCATCGGCGCAAACAACACCGTCGCCAAAATGCCGATCAGGATGGCGGCCCAGATGAGGGCCTGCGCCAGCCATGAGCGCGTGCCCCACCAGTCGCGATTTTCTTTGCGAAAGATATTGTTGAAGCCCGCACGCCAGCCGCGCTCGGTAACGGGATGTAAGACGCTGTTACTTGCCATCGCTGCCCTCCACCAGGCCCAGAAACACCTCTTCCAGTTCGTATTTCTTACGGCCAAACTCCGTCACGCGCAACTGTGAATCTACCAGAACCAAACGCAGCAATTGGTCTTCCGCCGCCGCTTCGTCGGTGACAGACACTTGCCACTCGGTTTGTGTGTCAGTCGCGGCCACTTGCAGGGCGGACACCCACGGCTGCGCGGTTACCCGTTGCTGCGCCTGCGTTGGATCGCCGCGCAGGGTCATGACGTAGATCGTCGCACCGCTGCCGCCGGCCAGTAACTGCGCGATGGGCGCCTGCGCGATGAGCTGCCCCTTGTTCAAAATCGCCACGGTGTCGCTGACCCGCTGCACGTCGCCGAGAATGTGCGTCGAGTAGAAAATAGTGGTGTGCTTGCGCAGTTTCTCCATCACCTCCAGCACATCGCGGCGTCCCTGCGGATCGAGCGAGGCCGCCGGTTCGTCTAGGATCAAGAGATCGGGATAATTGATCTGCGCCTGCGCGATACCCAGCCGCTGTCGCTCCCCGCCCGAAAAACCCTTGATGGGCCGATCGGCTTTATCGTCCAACCCGACGAGTTCGAGCGTGTCAGTCACGCGCGCTTCGATTTCTTTCGCCGGACTTGTGAAGAAGAAACGCGCGGTGTAACGTAGTGTCTCGCGCGCACTCATGTATTCGTAATAGCGCGGGTCCTGCGCCAGGTAGCCCACGCGCTTGCGAATCTCGACGTTGTCGTGCACGATATCATGCCCGAAGACCGTGGCGCTGCCTGACGTGGGTTTCGCCAGTCCCAGCAGCAGCTTGATCGTGGTGGTCTTACCCGCGCCATTGGGGCCGAGAAAACCGAAGATGGAATTCTTGGAGACGGTGAGATCGAGCGTCTTGAGCGCAGACACGTCTTTGTAGGTCTTGCTCAAGCCACGCGTTTCGATGACAAGCTCAGTCGCGGCCATATAGGTCTCCTTTGAAGGTGATGCTGCGCCAGCCCTCGCACTGGAGCTGCCGTCATCAATATCGATTATTCGTTACTGCTCAGCCGTCGTCATTGCGAGCGCTTCCCAGCGAAGCAATCTCCGTGCCAATCAGCCAGCCTTGCCAACTGTAAAGGAGATTGCTTCGTCGCACACTACGCTCCTCGCAATGACGGCTGGGTAGTTACGATTATTCTTAGAATATCACGGCTGTCAATAGGCAGCCACACTCAGAACCGGTCGATCACGCTTGCTGCGCTTGCCACGCCGCGTAGACCTCTTGTATCTGCGCGATGTGATCGGGAATGTACCGAGCGTACACGTCCAGCCAGTCATCCATGGTCATCACGCCGTTTTCAGGATGAACGATCGTGTTGGCCCAGATCGCTTCCGGCAGCGTTTTGATCAATTCATAGCTGCTGTGGCGCAGCTGGCGGAACAACTCGATCGCGGCTTCGGGCGATTGGGCGTGATAGTTCAACCGTTGGACCCAGGCCATTTCATCATAGGCCATCACGGTGGAGCCGGGCTCGGCGATGAAGCGGCGGCAGCGCGCGTAGCTGTTGGCCTCGCTGTCGGCGATGTGAATGATGATTTCATGAATCGTCCAGCGATCGGGCGCGGGGCGATACTGCCACATCTCGCGTGGAAAGTAAGGCAGGGCGGCGATCAGTTTGTCGTAAGCCTGGCCGTAAGACTCGATTTTTTGCAACCGTTCGGCGTGGGTCATGATCTCCTCCTGGTGGCTAACAAAAGACCCTCGGCCAGTTGACCGAGGGTCTTGAAAATCCAATTGAAACGTCTAGCGCAGGGCGCGATTGTCGGGGGTGTCCTTCTCGAAGAAGTGCACGTTGTCCAGATTCGCCACCATGCGCACGTCGTTGCCCACCTTCGCCTTGCTGCGCGGGTCGACGCGGGCGACGTACGAATGGCCACCCGTCAACAGATACAGGAATACTTCGTTGCCCATCAATTCCGTCACTTCCACCTTGGCGTCGATGTTGCCCGGATGAATGTTAGGTGCGACATAGTCCGCGTCATACAGGTCTTCCGGCCGGATGCCCATGAACACTTGCTTGCCAATGAAGTTCTTCAGTCCCTTGACGCGCTCGGCCGGGATGGGCAGCTTGAAGCCTTCGCCTTCCACGGCCACGGTGTCGCCCGCGCCCTTCACGGTCACGTCAAAGAAGTTCATGCTGGGGCTGCCGATGAAACCCGCCACGAACATGTTGTCGGGGTGGTCATACAACTGCTGCGGCGAATCGACCTGCTGCAACAGGCCATCCTTCATCACGGCGATGCGCGTGCCCATGGTCATGGCTTCGGTCTGATCGTGCGTCACGTAGATGAAGGTGGTCGCCAACTGCTGGTGCAGCTTGGTGATCTCGGCGCGGGTCTGCACGCGCAGTTTCGCGTCCAGATTC
>JBGSPW010000083.1:0-58646 GCA_041738395.1 Thermoflexales bacterium | reverse complement strand
GGCGTATCGGGGGCAGACGATCCGACTGCGCTTCCGCACGGACCCAGAGGGGTGGTATAGCAGTGTCACGCAGTTGGATAACTTATCGCTGAACATCGAGACGCCGGGGTGGGCCTTGTCCAATGCCGGACTTGGAAGTATCCAGGCGACGAATGGCATCAGCGCTGCTTATCTCTTCCTCGGCCAGTATGGCGTCTCGGCTGATTCTATTCCATTTCTCGTGCCGACTAACACCGACAGTCTGCGCTTCAATTATTTCATTTCGAGTTATCGTGATCCGGCCACAGCCCGCCCGCTCAATGTGTATGCTTACAGCGGGGATAATTTTGGCGTCACTACGTTATTGGGCGCCATGTCTGGCTCGCAAAACGAAGGCTGGAAGCAGGCCACGCTTGACATGACTACCTTGCGCGGCCGGGTCATTAAGCTACGCTTCGCCACAGATACCGACAGCTACTGGAATGGGACATCCAAGATCGACAATGTGGAATTGCTGTCCGGCGAAACAGGCGCACCCGCCGGCAATTACCCCAATCCAGATGGATCCTATCTCTGGCTGAATCGCTACGAAGTCTCCGTTTATTCTACGCCGTTCACGGTGTTATCGACGACAGACAGTGTGCGCTTTGATTATCAGAACTGGAGCAGCCGCGACAGCAACACCTCGCGACCCTTGTACGTATACGCTTTGAGCGGCCCCAATTTTGAAGTCAGTACTTCCCTGGGTGAGGCTTGGGGTTCGGCAACAGAGGGCTGGAAACAAACGGCTTTCAGCCTCACGCAACAACTACGCGGCCAGGTGATTAAACTGCGTTTCCGTAGCGATACGAATGATTACTGGAATGGACAATCAAAGATCGACAATGTCACATTGGTTTATGGAGTGAGTGGTTCCGCCAGCGGCAATACGACCAATCCAGGCGGCGCGTATTTGTCGCTCAACCGATACGAGGTCTCGGCCTACTCTAATCCCTTCCTGGTGCCGACTGGTACACAAAGCCTGCGTTTTGACTACCTTAACTCAACTTATCGTGGCGGTACTTCATCTCGGCCGCTCTATGTGTATGTGCTTCCCGGCCCCGGTTTCACGAACACTATCTCGCTGGGCGAAGTCTGGGGCTCGGCGCTCGATGGCTGGAAGCAAGCCACACTGAGCATCAGTGCCTATCAAAGCCAGACCGTTCAGCTCCGCTTCCGCAGCGATCCAGAAAGTTATTGGAATGGCACTTCCAAGATCGACAACGTCTATCTACTGCCGCTGACAACCACGCCCTACACCATCACAGAGATCAATCCGCCGAATTACACCTCCACCACATCGGACACCCTTCCGATCGATGCTTTTGGCAGCGCGAGCTTCACGCTTGATTTCGGCGACTATGGTGTCGATCGTTACAACTCCACGGTTGAAGTTGCGCCGCTCACTCCGGTGGCCGATGGTGTGAGTGGAGCACTCGTCACAGTCACCGTGCGCTCGGGTTCCAACGTTCCGCTGGCGGGTCAATGGGTGCAGGTGCAGGCACCCGGAGCGGCGATCACGATCACGCAGCCGCTCAATCCGACAGATGCACAGGGTCGAGCGATCGCTGCGATTCGATCGACACGCGCGCAAAGCACACTTGTCAGTGCGCGCACGATTAGCGACAACGTCACGCTGGCTCAGGCCGTGCCGATCACTTTCACAGCCGGGATACCTTCTGCCACCCGATCGGCTCTCGCGGCCCAACCGGATACCGTTTCTGCAAATGGCGCGAACACGGCCTTCATCACGGTTACTTTGCGCGACGCCTTTGATAACTTGGTATCTGGCAAAGCGGTTACGGTTACTCACAATGGCGCAGCCATCACCTTGAACTTGACTGGCGCCACTAATGCGCAGGGATTCATCACCGGTACATTGAGATCGACGCAGGCTCAAACGGTGACGCTGCGTGCGATCGATCTCACCGACGACATCACGGTCTCGCAACAAGCCACCGTACGTTTTACCACGGTCGATCCGCAACAGTCCTCGCTCCTGGTTGCGCCGAATACCGTGGTGGCCAATGGTGTTGCCACCGCTGTCGTCACGGTCACGCTGCGTGATTCTGCCGGTGTGCCATTACCGAACAAACCAGCGCAGCTGCTCGTCGACAACACGACCTACGTGAATGGACAGGCGGCCGGCAGCCTCATCCCGATCGGCTCTTCTGGCCCCAACGGCGTGGTCACCGCGGTGGTCACATCCACCGTGGTTGGCGTGAAATCTATCAGCGCCTATGGGGATAACGTTCAACTCAACATGACCGCGCCGATTACCTTTACGGTGGGTGCAGTGGATGTTGCGTTGTCACAGCTACAATCCGATCGGGTGTCATTGGTGGCCGATGGGGTGAGCTATGCCACGCTCACGGCGATCGTTGTCGATAACGCTGGCCATCCGATGTCTGATCAGATCGTTCTGATCCGCAGCACGGGTTCGCAAGTGGCGGTGACGCAGCCCAACCCGGTCACCGACGCGCAGGGTCGCGTGCAGGCCACACTCAAATCGACGGTAGTGCAGAACGTCGTGGTCAGCGCTTTCGTTCAAACCGCGAATGTGACGCTGACGCAAACCGTGAACCTCGCATTCTTGCCCGGCCCCGCCGATGTCGCCCATTCATTCGTCTCAATGTCGCCCATCACGTTGACGGCCAACGGCACCCATTGGGCCACGATCACGGCTACGCTGCGCGACGCGCTCGATCATCCATTGAGTCAACGAGCGGTGCAACTCGTCACCACAGGTAGTAGCAATACCTTCCAGCCGGCCAGCGTGCAAAATGCCAATGCATCGGGTCAGGCCGTCTTCCAGATGGCCTCGACGGTGGCTGAAGCGAAACAGATCTCCGTGCGCGATGTGACTTACAACCTCGTCGTGCCGGGCGGCACGTTGACGTTCGTGCCCGGGGTGATCAGTTCCACGTTGTCTACGCTCAGTGCCAGTCCGAGCACCGGACCGGCCGATGGCGTGACGCCGGTCTCCATCATCGTGACGGTGCGCGATCAATACAACAATCCCATTCCGGGCTATACCGTGGCCTTAAGCGCCACGGGCAGCAGTGCTTTCACGCTGACCCAGCCGCTCGATCTTACTAACGGCAGTGGTCAAGCGCAGGGTTCATTGATCAGCGGCGTTTCGCAAGTGATCACGGTTACGGCACAGGCCAATGGGGTGACTTTGACGCAAGTGTTGCCGGTGCGCTTTGTAGCCTCCGATCTGGCTGTGGAAAAATTCGGGCCAAGTCAAGCCACGACCACCTACAACCTTACCTACACGCTGCGTATCCGCAACGTCGGTCTGGTGGCGGCGCAGAACACCGTCTTGACTGATGATCTACCGGCCAACCTCACCTTCATCACGCATACCGCGCCGGTGGCCGTCAATGTGCAGGGCCAAAGCTTGATATGGAACTTCGGCGCACTCAATCCCGATCAGACGATCGAGTTCCAGGTGGTGGCCTATCTGGAACCGGGCGCTGGCGGCAGCCTGCTGACTAACCTGGCAACTGCGACGACGACCACGGCCGATGAACACTTGAACAACAATCAAGCCACACTTACGACGCAGGTGAAGAACCCCGCGCCGCAGTTGGAGGTCAGCCCGATCGTGCCGACGCTGCCGGTGTTGCAGAATAGCACGGCGAGTCTGCTCGTGACCATTCGCAACGCGGGCACGGCGGTGCTCACGAACGTTGTGTTGACTCCGCCGCCGCATCTGCCGTGGCTGAGTTTGAGCACAACTTCGCTGCCCGATCTGGCGGTGGGACAAAGCGCCGCGTTTACCATGACGGCCACGCCGCCCGGCACGCTCACGACGGGCGAGTATCGCGATCGGGTGTGGGTGAACGGCCAGGACGTCGATGCGCAATCGATCAGGTTGACCGTGCAGCTGCTTGGCCCGGCGCGCGATCTGCACTTCACCATCTCCAACACCATGGGCGTGTCGGTGAGCAATGCTTTGATCCAGCTGCAGCGCACCACGCCGTCCGTCATCGTGACCGAAGGTTCGTCACAGACGACGTACAAGTTTGTAAGCGGCACTTCGAACGCGAACGGCGAATTGACACTGCCCAACCTGGAAGTCGGCGATTATTTCTATCTGGCGCAAGCCATCGATCACAGCCCGGTGACGGGCACCCTCACGCTCGGGACGGGCAGCGGACCGCAGGCAGCCGTGATCGTGCTGCCGGCTTTGCCGCGGCTCAGCATCGAACCGAATGTGATCAGCATGACGGTCGCACGCAGCCAGCAGGACTTCCGCGAAGTGTTTATTCGCAATCTGGGCGCTGCGCCGCTGACCAACGTCGCGATCACGACGCCGCAAACAATGCCGTGGACCAGCTACGGCCTGGTCGGCAACCTGAGTGTCATCTCGCCCAATCAAGCTGCGCCGGTGTTGATCTATGCTAATCCGACGTTGTCGCAAACCCCCGGCCTGTATCAAGATTATCTGTCTGCCGGATCGGGCAACGGTGGTTCGGCGGCGGCGGCGCTGCGTGTGGATGTGAAAGACACTCTGACGCGCACGGTGATCTTTACCGTGAGTGACACGATCACCCATAGTGTAGCGGGCGCTGATGTCTTGCTGACGCGCGAAGAACCGACGTTGATGATCACGCAGGGGGTGACACGCGCCATCAGCAGCACCGTGTCCAGTGTGACGGATGCGAATGGTCTGGCCCGCTTCGAAGATTTAGCGGCGGGCACCTATCGCTATCAAGTCAACGCGTTGTCGCACGATGCGCATGACGGCGTTATCGCCATCGACCCCGGTCCCGATCCGTTGACCGTGCCGGTGGAATTGACTTACTATCCGTTCCATTACGACTGGAGCGTGATCCCGACGACGATTACCGATACCTATTCGGTGACGCTGCGCCTGACGTATGACACCAGCGCGCCGGTGCCGACGCTGTACGTCTGGGGCGATACGGTCAATCGGACGGAGTGCGGCGCAGACAGCGATACCGTGGTCTATCACGCGCACAACCCCGTCATCATCTCGCAAACGCTGGTGAGTGTGGCGGGGGTCGTGATCAGCCGTGAAATCGGCCCACTGCAAAGCACGACCTTTACGGTCACGTTGTCTGATGCGCAGTGCGGGCACAACGATCCGTACGCGGTGGTGTCGTATCCCAGGGCGGTCGGTGGCCCGACGTATACCTTCAACCCCAGCAGCTTCACCAGTCAACTGCTGACGCCGACTCAGGTTTTTGCTTATGAATACATGCTGGAAGTCGTCAACCCGTTTGAAGGCGTGACACTGGAGATTGGCAAGCCTTCGTCGTTGACGTGGATCAGCATACCCAATCCGTATGCGGGCCTACCGTTGTATCTGCCGACCGGCACTCCTTTGCCATTGGTGATGACGGCTACCGTGCCGGGGTGGCTGGCTGAAGGCACCTACACCGATACGATTCCGATTACGCTGCATGGCGCAGGCGGCTTTACCAAGAATTCGTGGTTGACCGTGGTAGCGACGCAAACACCGGAAGGTCTACGCCTGCACACGGCCTTTGATCCCGGCGCGTTGATGTATACCCGCGCCAATTACAACGTGCATGCGCCGTTTGGAGTCAGAGGGTGCGATTGTGGTACTTCGGCCAACGGCTGGGTCGTCACGGGCGGTGCAGACGGTATCGTCTATACCTGGCTCGCCCCGTATGGCTTTGGCTCGCCGCCGCTGCAAGGCGCGCCGCCGCCGGTGTATAGCTATGGACATCAGCAGGTGCGCATTGAGATCAATCAAGATGTGCTGTTGGAGCGTGAGGCGTTCATCGCGACGCTCGGTTTGACCAACACCTTCACGCAGAGCTTGCAGAACATGCAAGTGATGATTGTGATCAGCAATGCCACGGGCACGCGGGTGACGCAGCATTTTGCGATTACGCCTACTCTCCCGACCGGGCTGGGTGACATCACGCCGGGCCAGGGGAAGCGATCGCAGTGGACGCTGGTGCCGGGCGATCTGAATATCATCGACGCGAACGGCCAGAAGTTCTACGTCAGCGCGATCATGTCGTACACGATCGGCAGCGAGCCGTTCGCCATCCATACGCTGGCGCGCGAGATCACGGTGAAGCCGCAGCCCAAGCTGGTGCTGGATTATTACGTGCCGGGTCCGGGCGCGATCTGCACCCAGTTCCCGCTGCAAGTGAAAGTGACCAATCAGGGTTATGGCTGGGCGCGCAACTTGAAAATCGCCAGCGCGCAGCCGCGCCTCTACGATAATCCGTCGGGCTTGTTAATCGGCTTCAACATTCTCAGCGCGACGCTGGGCAATCAAGTGATCCCGAACGGATCGTTGACGATCCCGTTCGGCGATCTGGCCCCGGGTGAAAAGAAGGAAGGCAGCTGGCTGCTGCAATCGACTTTGCCCGGCCACTTTGTGGAATTCTGGGCGGACTTCAAGCATAACGATTATCTGGGTCTGCCGCTCTCGCCGTTGATTGAAGAGATCAACACCTACATCGTTACGCAAGATCTGACCGCATACGAACGGATGAACCGCAATCGCGAGAGTATCTTCCTGGCGGCGCAGACGGCGGCGCAGGCCGGTCGTGGGGTCAGCACCTTCTCCGGCTACTATAGCGAGAACGAGCAGGACTTCTCAATTGACACGCGCGGCCTGCCGCTCAAATTTGAGCGTTCGTACAACTCGGCGTCCGGAACGGAAACGGGTCCGTTGGGTTATGGCTGGTCGCACAACTATGAAATGAAGCTGCAGCACGATCTGGGCGAGAATATGTCGCTGGTCACCGGGCGTGGCTCGAGCATGCGCTTCATTTCATTGGGTGGTGGCAACTTCCTGCCAGCGCCCGGTGTGCGCGCAGAGTTGGTGCGCGGCCCCGAGGGGGTTTATACGCTGACTCAGGTCAGTCAGGTGCGCTACACTTTCAACACCACCGGCACGCTGCTTGCCGAGATCGACAACAATGGCAATCGCAACACGGCGATCTACAGCGGTACCCAGCTCACCGGTGTCCGTGCGCCTGATGAGCGTGAACTACACTTTGCCTACGATACGGATAAACGTCTGGTCACCGTAACCGATCCGATCGCGCGCGCGATGCGCTTTGGTTACGACGCGCAGGGCAACCTGTCGGTGGTGACCAACACACTGGGCTTTACCACTTCCTTCACCTACGACGACCAGCATCGCCTGACGCGGATGACGGATGCCAACGGCCATACCGTCGTGGCGAACGAATATGACGACAAGGGCCGTGTCACACGCCAGCTCGATGGCTTGAACCAGGCCACGCGCTTCGGCTACAAGTTCGAGGATTGCACGTTGGGCCGCACGGTGGTCATCACCAACACCCGCGGCTTCACGCGCACCGATGTGTATGCGCAGCGCGGCGAACTCGACCGCCAGATCGATGCTTACGGCAATGTGATCAGCTACACCTACGATCTGAACTTCAACGTCGCTTCGATCACGGACAAGAACGGCCATACGACGCGGCACGTGTCCGACGTGCGCGGCAATCCGCTGCACACCACCAACGCCTTAAGCGACGTGATCACCAACACTTACGACAGCAACTTCAATCTGCTCACGCAGATTGATGCGCTGGGACGGGTGACGCGCAAAGACTACGATGCGTTCGGCAACGTGCTGACCACGACCGATGCGCTCAGCGGCACGACCGTCAACGTCTACGATCAATATGGTCAATTGACCAAGGCCGTCGATCAAGCGGGTCATGTTACGCAGTACGGCTATAACGTCTACGGTCAACAGACCATCATCACCGACGCGTTGGGGAATCCCACTTACAAATTCTATGATCTGGCGGGGCGGGTGATCAGCACCAGCAACGCGCTGGGACAGGTGACAGCCTATCAGTATGATGCCGGCAGTCGGATCGTGCAAATCACGGACGCGGCCGGTTACACCACCACGCGGCAGTATGACGCGGTGAACAACGTCTTGGCCGAGCGGGACGCCAACGGCCACGCCACGCGCTATGGCTATGACGTCAATAACCGGGCCATCACTGTGACCGATGCCTTGAGCGGCACGACGCTCTACGCCTACGATCCGCAAAGCAATCAGATTCGGGTCACCAATGCCGAAGGGTATGTCACCACGCAGGAATATGATGCGCTTGATCGCCGCATCCGCACCACCGACGCGCTGAGTAACACCACGCTAACTGCCTACGATCCCGTAGGCAACGAAATCGCGGAAACGGATGCCAATGGTCACACGACGCGCACGGTCTACGATGCCCTCAACCGCCCGGTCACGGCGACCAATCCGCTGAGCGGCACGACGGTCACGCGCTATGATGCCGTCGGCAACCGGCTCGAGGTCATCGATGCGGCGGGGCATCCCACGCAGTATACCTACGATGCCCTCAATCGCACGTTGGCCATTACGGACGCCTTGGGCTATGTGGCGCGCACGGAATATGATCTCGTCGGCAATCAGATCGCCGTCACGGATACGCGTGGCTCGGTCACGCGCTTTGCCTATGATGCCTTGAAGCGCAATGTGATCATGACCGATGTTGCGGGTTCAGCTGCTCACATGACTTACGACGCCCTAGGCAATCAAATCGTGTTGACGGATGCGCGCGGCTTTGCCACGCGCCTGGGCTACGATCGCCTGAATCGGGTGGTGGTCATCACCGATGCGCTGAGCTACACCACGCGCTATCTCTACGATCGATTTGGCAATCGCACGGGAGTGGTCGACGGGCGCGGCTACACCACGACCTTCGAATTTGACGCGCTCAACCGGTTGATCACGCTCACCGCGCCGTTGACGCACACGGTCTACACCTATGATCGGTTGGGCAATGCCCGTTCGATCACCGATAAGCGGGGGGCGACGACGTGGCTGGCTTATGATGCCCTTGGCCGCGTTATCACCACCACGGATGCGCTGGGCGGTCAAACGATCGTGCAGTATGATGCCAACGGCAACCGCCTTAGTCTGCGCGATGCGGCGGGGCGCGTGGTCCGCACGGCTTACGACGCCCTCAACCGCCCGATCGTGATCACGAATGCCCTGGGGTATGTTTCGCACACCGCCTATGATGCGCTGGTTAATCGTGTCGCCGTGACCGACACGCGCGGCTTCGCGACCCGTTACGAATATGATGTCCTCAACCGGCTGATCACCACCACGAATGCGCTCAACGGCCAAACCATTCAGCACTACGATGCCGGCGGTAACTTGCTCAGCCTGCAAGATGCCGCCGGACGGGTGCTGCGCAAAGAATACGATGCGGCGGGCCGCGTGATCACTGTCACCGATCCGTTGAGTGGGACGACGATCTACCACTACGACGCGAACGGCAATCGCAGCAGCGTGCGGGACGCCTACGGTCACGTGACGCACACCGGCTACGACGCACTGAATCGCACCATCGCCGTTACCGACGCTTTGAATTACACCTCGCACACCATTTACGATGCGGTGGGCAACCAACTGGTTGTCACCGGCACACGCGGCTTCATCACACGTTACGCGTACGATGCGGCGGGCCGTGTGATCAGCACCACCGACGCACTGGGCCATGTTACCGCCTATGAATATGATGTCGCCGGCAATAAGACGCGTCTGATCGACGCGCGCGGACACAGCACCGCCTTCGACTACGACTTGCTGGGCCACTTGCTCACCATGACGACGCCGCTCAACACGGTGACGACCTACGGTTATGATGCGGTGGGCAATCGCACCCGGTTGACGGATGCGAACGCGCATACCACGCACTATGCCTACGATGCGCTGAATCGCGTCATCACGACGACCGATGCCGTGGGCAATCTGGCTGTTACTACCTACGATGCTGCTGGCAATCTCCTGGCCGAACGTGATCCCAACGGCAACGTCACGCGCTACGGTTACGACGCGCTCAATCGCCGTGTGGTGTTGACGGATGCGCTGCAAGGGCGCACCCTCTATACCTTTGATGCGGTCGGCAATCAACTGTCTTCGACCGATGCCAACGGCCACGCCATTCGGTATGCGTATGACGATCTGGACCATGTCATTGCCATCACCAATGCGCTGGGGCACAGCGCCTATAAATTCTACGACACCGTAGGCAATGTCATCAGCGAAACCGATGGGCTGGGCCGCGTCACCACCTATGCCTACGATGCGCTGAATCGTGTCATCACGACGACCGATGCGGCGAACAGTCAGATGGTCTCGATCTATGATGCCGCGGGCAATGTCATTGTCCGGACTGACGCTGAAGGGCGTGTCACGCGTCTGGCCTACGACGCTTTGAACCAAGTTATCACCGCGACCAATGCGTTAAGTCAGTCCATGGTCGTGCACTACGATGCGATCGGTAACCCCATCGCCGAAATCGATCCCCTGGGGCGCCTGCGACAGTATAGTTACGACGCGCTGAATCGCGCCACGGTCGTAACCGATACCCTGGGCTACGCCTCGCGCACCGAGTATGACGCGGTCGACAACCCGATCGCCACGATCGATCCGTTGGGGCAGATCACGCGTTATGGCTACGATGCGCTTAATCGGCAGGTGGTGATGACCGATGCAGTGCAGGGTTTGACGACGGTGAGTTACGATGCCGCCGGCAACCCGATCGCACGGACTGATCCCGAAGGCCGGATCACGCGCTTTGCCTACGACGCACTTCATCGACTGATCACCACGACGGACGCCTTGAGCAGCACGCTGATCAACGTCTACGACGCGGTAGGCAACCCCATCGCCGAGATCGACGCCGAAGGGCATGTGATGCGCCTGGCTTACGATGCCGCCAACCAGCCGATTACTGTCACCGATGCGTTGAGCAACGTCATGACCGTGGCCTACGATGCTGTCGGCAACCAGATTGCCAAGACGGATGCGGAAGGCCGCACGACGATCTTTATCTACGATGCACTGAATCGTGTTATCACTCTGACCAATCCGCTCAGCGGCACGCAGGGCCTACGCTACGATCGGGTGGGCAACCTGCTGGCCCAGACCGATGCCGAGGGGCGCACCACCACCTCGACCTATGACGCCTTGAACAAACCGCTGACGGTCACCAATGCATTGGGTGGGCAGACGATCTACGAGTACAATGCCGTCGGCCAGATCGTCCGCCAGATCGACCCCGAGCAACACGCCACGACGTTTGCTTACGATGCGCTCGATCGCGTGGTAGTCATCACGGACACGCTGAATCACGCGACGCATTTTGAGTATGATGCCGTCGGCCAGCGCACGGTGATCACCGATGCGCGCGGTTCGGCGACGCGCACGGTCTACGATGCGCTGGGCCGCATGACCCAGCAGATCGATCTGTTGGGCCACGCCAAGCAGTATGCCTACGACTTCGTGGGTAACCAAGTGGTGGTCACTGATGCTTCCGGCATTCCTCAATTCAATACCTTCGACGCCCTCAACCGCCCGATTGAGGTGCGAGATGCGTTGGGCCAAGCCATGCGCTACAGTTACGATCGGGTGGGTAACTCGAGGTTGATCACCGACGCCAATGGTGTAGTCACCTTCAATGAATACGACGCGCTCAACCGGTTGATGGCGGTGACCGAGAACTACCAGCCCGGTCAGCCGCCCTCGGCCTCCGTCAACGTCCGTACGAGTTATGGCTTCGATCGGGTGGGTAATCGCACCGTGGTCACCGACGCGAACGGCCATGCCTCGCATAATGTGTACGACGCGCTCAACCGCATCAGCGTCACCGATGATCCGTTGACCCATACCTACCGCTTCCAGTATGATCAGGTGGGCAACCTGATCGGGCGGCTGGACGCCAACGGTATCACGACGACGTTTGACTACGACGCCCTCAATCGTGTCAATCGTATAGTCTATCCGGAGAGCACGGTTACGTTCCAGTACGATCGGGTGGGCAATCGCCTGGTGATGACGGATGCGTTGGGGGTCAGTCGCTATGAATACGACGCAGCGTATCGCCTGACCACCTCATCCGATCCATACACCGGCACGCTGCGTTACGGTTACGACGAAGTGGGCAACCGCACGGTCATTACTTACCCCTCGGGACAAGCCAGCACCTACACCTATGATGCAGCCAGTCGACTGATCGGCATGCGTGACTGGTTGACGGGCACAACGACTTATGCCTACGACCCGGCGGGTCGTGTCTTGACGACGACGTTACCCAATGGCGCCTCGACGATCAACGCCTACGATTTAGCCGGGTATCCGATACGGACTACGCACTATGATGCGGCCCAAGGCGTTCTGGCGGACTATCAGTATGAACTCGACGGGCTGGGCAATCGCGTGGTGGCGACGGAAACACTGCGCATGCCCTCGGGCGATCACCCCTTCGCGGATTTCAGCGCCAGCCCGCTGCTGGGCGTCGCGCCGCTGACCGTGACCTTCACGACGTTGTCCAGCGGCGTGATCGATACTTATCGCTGGTCATTCGGCGATGGCCTGACCAGCACGTTGCTGAATCCCACGCATGTGTATGCTGCCGCGGGCGCATACACCGTGAGTCTATTCGTCAGCGGTCCGGAAGGCCGCGATGTATTGACGCGCACGGACTACATCAGCGTCACGTCAACACCTCCGCCGCCGCCGATCGCGGATTTCAGTGCGACACCGCTGTCCGGCGATGCCCCACTCAACGTGACATTTAGCAATGCGTCCACCGGCGCGATCAACGACTACGTGTGGTCGTTCGGCGACGGCCTGACCGATACCGTGGCAAGTCCCACGCATCAGTATCTGGCGGCAGGTGTGTACACCGTCAGTCTGGCGGCCAGCGGCCCCGGCGGATCGCACACGCTGACGCGCGCCAACTACATCACCGTGACAAGTGGATCAGTATTGCCGCCGGGCGTGTACTTCATGGATAACATGGAGCACGGCAGCAGCAACTGGAATGCCGCTGCGGGCTGGACGCTGCAGCACAATGATTACCACAGTTACAACACGGCCTGGGCGCTGAATGCCAGTGCCTTACTGGCCCCTGAGATGTTGGCGCTCGACGCGAGTTTGATGTTGGCCGAGCCGGTGGCGATCCCCATCACAGCCACCCAGCCTGAGCTGAGTTACTTCACGCACTTCACCGTGACCGGCACGGCGTTGCTCAAAGTGGAAGCGTCCACCGATGGATCGATCTGGACGCCCGTGCTCACGCAGACCTCGGCGGCCAATCGGGCCAGTTATGCGCTGCAGCGCGCTTCGCTGCACGACTATCTCGGTCAGCCTGTGTTGCTGCGCTTCACTCTAGCCCAGGGTACTACCTCCGATCAATGGTTTATCGACGATGTGTTTGTCGGCGAAGGGCTGCCGCCGTGGAAGATTTACATGCCGTTGATCTTGAGAAGCGCCGGTCTGCCACTCTCGATCGATGGTGCGTTCAACCTCCGGCTCGCTACGCGCGCAAGTGATACGCGCGTAAGCGGCATCAACCTGTGGGCCACACTCGAGGCCGAAGCTGAGCGGCGGATGCAGTTCCAGCTGGCCGCCATGCGGATGCCAAAATTCGATCGAGGCGCGCCTAAGGGCCTGTTGAGTTTGCCGGTTGCCCCGCGGCCGATCGTCGTACCGGCGGCTCCGATCACGCGCACCGTAACCATCCACTACACCTACGATCCTCTGTATCGTCTGAGCACCGCCAACTACAGCAATGGTGCGGAGTATTCTTACACCTACGATGCGGTGGGCAATCGTCTCACGCAGAATGCTCAGGGCACCCTCACCAACTACGCCTATGATGCGGCGAATCGTTTGACGTCCGCCAATGGTGCGGCCTATACCTTTGATGCGAATGGCAATCAACTGTCGGATGGCGTGCGGACCTTCACCTACGATAGCGCCAACCGTTTGACCTCGGTCGTCTCCGGCACGCACACTACGCAGTATGCTTACAACGGCGTGGGCACGCGTCTGGCGCAGATCGTGGATGGCGCGACCACGCGCTACGTCGTCGATGTCTCCGGCCAACTGCCGCACGTGACGGAGGAGCATTCAGCTTCGGGCGTGACACGCTATCTGTATGCCTCCGGTCTGATCGGTTCTGAGCGGAATGGCACACGCGCCTATCAACACGGTGATGCGCTCGGCTCGGTCCGCCAGACGACGAACGAAGCGGGTATCGTGCAGCAGGTGGTCGATTACGATCCGTTTGGCAATGTTACCCGCGCCATCGGTGTGTCGTCCAGTTCATTCGGTTATGCGCGTGAGCAGCATGACACGGCCAGCGGCCTGATCTTCCTGCGCGCCCGTTACTACGATCCAACCCTGGGTCGTTTCTTGAACCGCGATACCTATCCCGCTTACGCGCCCGCCCCGCAGACACTGCATCGCTACGTCTACGTCAAGAACAACCCGATCAATCATACGGATCCGTCGGGGTTGTGCTCCCGGTGGGATGTTCTCTGCAAAGCCAAAGAGGCCGCGAACAATGTTTCTAACACGGTTCAACGTGGCTGGAATACCGTTACTAACACTGCGCAGCGCGGTTGGAATACAGCCACCAGCACCGTTCAACGAGCCTGGAATACAGCGACCAATACCGCGCAACGAGCCTGGAACACAGCGACCAATACCGCGCAACGAGCTTGGAACACAGCGACTAACACGGCTCAACGCGCCTGGAATGATGCCACTGAATATGTGGGCCGTAAGGCGGCCGAGCTAGACCATACGGTACGACAAGTTGCCGCCGAGATAGAGCGCGGTGCCGGCGAGCTCATGAGGAATGAGACCGCACGAATGGCGTTGGGCGTTGGCTTAATTGTCGGCGCAACGGTCATGACCGGCGGCGCGGCGCTGGTGCCGATCTTGATCGGCGGAGCGATCGGCGCGGGTATCGACTATGGCTTCCAGGTCTACGGAAACTATCAGAATGGTTTAACAGGTTCTGATGCCTGGACGCAGATCGATCTGAGACGGACGGGGAAAGCCGCCTTTACGGGCATGGTCTCGGCCGCGGCGGCCGCCCTGATCGCGCCATTGCTGCCGGGAGCGGGTGTTGGCGCGACGGGCATTCTCAATGCTGGTGCGGCTGAGTTTATCTCGGGTCGTGTGTCACAAATAGCGGCGAATGCCGTCAATGGTGATCCTTGGGATAAGGATCTGTGGAATCCACTTGACATTGCGCTTGACGTTCTGCCGGCAGTGGGCGGTGCCACCTTCAAGACCGTCCGTGAAGCGAGTGTATTAGCTGTAGGAGCAAGCCTGCCATCAGCGGGGTCAGTAACGCCAGGGTCTTCTCAAATACCTGATGTAACGCCCAAGATTGAAACCGATCTACCGTCGTTGGGTAGCGCTGATCCGATGCCTGGCGGAGGACATCCTCGAAGTAGCACGCCTAGTGCTGCAAAGGCTACCAGTCTTACCGGAGATGAATATGCCGATGCGTTGTTGAACAATGCTGGACATCCCGGCGATGATGCCATTGTGCAGCTGAGGAGCCGAACGTCGTCGACCAGCCTCACCGGTGATGAATATGCTGATGCGTTGTTGAACAATGCTGGGCATCCAGGCGATGACGTAATAGTCCAGCTGCGAGGGGACCCCAGAAGACCGGGGCTTCCGCCTAGAACTGATGGTGGTTGGCAGAGAGGGCAACTGACAGATGCTGAGTATGACGCATTGCGCGATTTTGCCATTAGGCAAAATAAACAAATCGTACTAAGCGGAAGTCTATCTGAAACGGACTTGGGGCTCAGGAATCGGTACTCGGGAGAGTTTCCACTGCCAGACTGGCGGGCTAAGAAACCACATACTGGGCTAGTAGACACTGGAGTGGGTGATATCGACTTATGGCAGGGGTCAAAACTAAGTGACCCTGAATTGGATGAAATCAAGAGATTCTTCCCAGAGAGTTTCCAGCTTGATCCACCTGCGAAGGGATACAACTTAGAGCGTTATCGTACATTAGGGGATTTCAGCACCACCGGTCATGGGGCAGGTGCGCTTGTTTTCAACCCAGATGGTAGCACATTGCGTATTCCGGCCGCTTGGCAAGGAGGACGTCCTCCTAAAATTGCCGACACCAATCTGCTCGTCGCTGCAATGAACGGGAACCCAACAGCACTGGCCGAGGTACGATCTGGCACGACCTTAATCACCCCTAATCAGTATAATGAGTTTATTGCTGGTGGAGCTAGTCGCCAGAGCTTTTTAGAGACAGAAGGTATTCAGAACATCACTGGCGGATGGGCTCGCGACTTAGCAAGAACAGAAAATTTCCAACAGACGTTTCAAGTGGTCGTGGGGCAACATGGTCGTGGGGATGCCGCACTTGCTGCTTTTGCGCGGGCAACAGGATTTGAAGCGGTTACCATGGAAAAACGACTGTACAATTTTCTTACTCAGACACTTCGCAATAGTGAGGTGCCTATTCGGAGAGTTCGCTAGTGGCGATGTATAACGTGCTTAATTTGGTTATGATATGCCCTCGCTGTGGTGTTAGCTCTGCTATAGAAGCCGAGTTTCGCTTTGGACTAAGGAATCTAACTCAATATCAGCTAGGTGACACGATCAAGTGGGAGGGCAAAGGAACTAAGACACCCACACACCGTCCGCCAGGCGGAAATTATCTGGGAGAAGCCTATGCTGTTTGCCAGCATTGCCAACGCGATTTTTGGTTGCGCGTTATCGTCCGAGCAGACACGATAGCCAGTGTTGAGCTCGATTCAACTCGGCAACCCTACATTCCAGATAGCTCGCTTGCTCAAGAGGTCACACCGGGTGCACCGGTTAAGATCTCGTCGAACAAATTTTCAGCAAGAAGTAAAGGTCATCCCATGCAAATAAATTGGATTGAGATTCCGGCTGGTGAATTTGTCTTTGGCCTTAGCGAAGAACAGCGCAAACCTTTGTTGAACAGGATCCCTTCACGGTTTGCTACGCGCGAGGCAAATTTGATCCAGCGCGAATCTCCTGAAAAGACCGTCAGACTTGAGACATTCTATATCAGTCGTTATCCTATTACTTGGGAGCAGTACTACCAGTTTGCATTGAGTTCGCATCGATATTCACATCGGAATACCTTTGCAGGTGATCACCTGCAAACCATTCTGACTGATCTTAAACGGCTGGCAGAGACGCAAGGTGATCATCCAGCAGATGCCAACTGGCACTATGCTTTAGCTTTTTGCGATTGGCTGGGTGCACGCTTGCCGACATCAGCGGAGTGGGAAAAATCTGCGAGAGGTGTGGATGGCCGGTTATACCCGTGGGGGAACAATTGGGACCCAACGCGAGGCAACTTTGGTCTTGACCGGCAGCGTCACCCACAGATCACCTCGCCGGTGACCGCTTACCCGATGGGTCAGAGTCCATATAATGTTATGGACATGGCCGGTAACGTCTATGAGTGGACTTGTTCGACCATGTTCGGGACGGCGAGTATCCAAAATGAGCAAGAACAAATTGTCTGCCGCAGTTGTTCTTGTGACTTTGAGCCAGGAAGTGACACGCCTGACTGGTTTAGAAACAGAGTTACCTCTATCACACTCAATGCCATGAACTTTGGCGGCGCATCGTTGGTAGGATTCCGACCAGTTTTGGATCAGTGGCTTAAGCGTTATTGGACAGGAGTTTGAGCGCCCTTTTCAATCTGTGACGCCACGAGACTATGTGCTATTAGCCGCAACGCAAAACGCCCGACCGGAGAGGTTCCGGTCGGGCGTTGAGCAATTAAGGCTTTCTTGCGAAAGAAACGCCCCATCATCGCCCGCGCCGATGCTCCTACGGTTTTCGACTTAGGGTATAATCCCCGGTCGAAGTAGAGCGGGTGATGGGATTCGAACCCACGGCCCAGTGCTTGGGAAGCACTTGCGCTACCACTGCGCTACACCCGCGTCGGGCAGCATTATAACCCAACTAGACCTGTAGTCAACTCTGAAAGCCTGGTGATGATTCAGCGTTCTTGTTTTGTTCTCAGTCCGCGCGGACACGGACGCGAACGCCCGCGAAGACGTGGGCTTGGAGCACTTCTGTTTAGATAAGTCAGCAGAGGTGGCTCCCACGCCGCCGGGCATGGGAGCCCGGCCCGCTAACTAAACAGTATTGGGGCTTGGAGCACTTGTAAACAATCACCAGTGAAAGCGAGCACGATGAAACTGTCGGTCATTATTCCGGTCTATAACGAGGCAGCGACCATTCAAGAAATTCTGCAGCAGGTGCGCGCGGTCGGCCTGGCTTATGAAATCATCATCGTCGACGACGGCTCCACCGATCGAACGCGCGAACTGCTCAAGGCTGAAGAAAATCAACCGGGCACGGTCGTGATCTATCACGATCGCAATCAAGGCAAAGGCGCTGCCGTGCGCACGGGATTCGATCGGGCCACGGGCGAAATTTTGCTGATTCAAGACGCCGATCTGGAATACGATCCGCGCGATTATCCGGCTTTGCTCCGCCCGATCGAGGAGGGGCGCGTCAAAGTGGTGTATGGCAGCCGTTTCCTCGGCCCGCGCAAAGCCATGTTGTTCTGGCACATGTTGGGCAACAAGGCGCTGACCTTATTGACCAACATTTTATACAACACCATTTTAAGCGACATGGAAACGTGTTATAAAGTGTTCAAGGCCGATGCGATTAAAGGCATTCCATTGCGCTCCCGGCGCTTTGAGTTTGAACCGGAGATCACGGCCAAGGTCTTGAAGCGCGGCCACCGCATCTTTGAAGTGCCCATCTCCTATTACGGGCGCGAGTATAACGAAGGCAAAAAAATCACCTGGCGCGAAGGCCCCAAAGCTATCTGGACGTTGATCAAGTATCGGTTTGTAGATTAACAACCCGCAGAGCATATGCGAACCGCCGAGTGGACCGCTAAACACGATTGGATCGTCACGCCCGACGAAGAAGCGCAGCTGCTGCGGCTGATTGCGGCGGTGGCGGAACTGCGTGTGGCGCGTCCTAAAGATTTGGCGCGCGTGCTGCGTCGCTATCCGCGAGCCAACGGGCAATTTTCCAAAGATCAACTTGTCACCGCCTATCGCCACTTCTGCGCGACCGGTCAACTGCACTTCGATTCAGAAGTGTTGCGGCGCTTGCAGATGAAGCCGACGCGCACTCTCTCGGGCGTGGCGACGGTGACTGTGTTGACCAAACCTTTCCCCTGTCCCGGCGAGTGCCTCTTCTGCCCGACGGATGTGCGCATGCCCCAAAGTTATCTGGCCGACGAACCGGGGGCCATCCGCGCCGAATACCACCACTTCGATCCATACACGACCACCCTCAGCCGCCTGCGAGCTTTAGAGAACATTGGTCATGCCACCGCTAAGATCGAACTGCTCATCCTCGGCGGCACGTGGTCGTATTATCCCGCCGACTATCAAGCCTGGTTTGTGCAGCGCTGCCTCGATGCGCTAAATGGCGTTGCGTCTATGTCACTGGAAGAAGCCCAGCGTCTCAATGAAACCGCCGCGTGCCGCAACGTGGGGCTCGTCGTCGAAACGCGGCCGGACTACATCGATGCTGCCGAGGTACGACGTTTGCGCCGTCTCGGCGTCACCAAAGTTCAATTAGGCGCGCAAAGCTGTGACGACCATATCCTCGGACTAAATAGGCGCGGCCACACCGTGGAGCAAACACGCCAGGCCGTGACACTGCTGCGCGCTGCCGGATTCAAGGTGCAGCTGCACTGGATGCCCAATTTATTGGATGCAACACCGGAGAGCGATCTGATCGATTATCAACGGTTGTGGAGCGATGCCGGTCTACGCCCCGATGAGCTGAAGATCTATCCCAATGCGCTGGTGCGTGAAGCCGAGTTGGTGCGCTGGTACGATCGGGGTGAGTTTCGCCCGTACACGGACGACGAGCTGGTCGAGCTCATTGCGGAGTGCAAAGTTCGCACGCCGGAATACGCGCGGCTCAATCGCATCATCCGCGACATTCCCAAAGATCACATTGTGGCGGGCAGCACCATGTCGAATCTGCGTGAAGTGATCAAGCGCAAACTAGCCGCCGAAGGTCGCGCCTGTCGCTGCATTCGCTGCCGCGAGGTACGCGCCGAGGCAACGAACGTGCTCGCCGGGATCAAGGCGATCGAGTATGAGACGCGCGGCGGGCGCGAGTTATTCTTGAGCATCGATACGGACACTGACCAGTTAGCGGGCTTCTTGCGGCTGTCATTGCCAACCGCTGAGGCTACGCGCCTCACCGGCATCGCAGAGCTGAGCGGCGCGGCGATCATTCGCGAGGTGCACGTGTATGGCCCGGTCGTCGAGCTGGGCCGATCGGGGTTGGGCGATCAGGCGCAGCATTCCGGCCTGGGGACGCGCTTGATCAATGAAGCAGAGCAGCGCGCGCGGGCCGCCGGGTACGATCGGTTGGCCGTGATCAGCGCGTTGGGCACACGACGTTATTACTTGAAGCAGGGATTTCAACGCGGCGCGTTGTATCTCATCAAATCGCTGCGTGGTGAATGTGATGAGTAAGTCAGCTAGCACAGGAGAGGAGAACCATGAACCTTAGAATGTTGAGTCGTTGGCTGTTGTCGATCGTTATCGCCGTGGCGGCTATCAGCGTCGTTGGATCCGCGCTGAATCAATCGACCGTGCGGGCGCAGGCCAGCGTCACGCACAATTGGCCGGATGTGTCGCCGCCGTGCAATGCGTCGTTGCAGCAGTGCATCGATCTCATTCCGGCTAGCGATGTGATTCACATCTTGCCGGGGACGTACACACAGAGTGTCACCCTGAATAAACCGGTGAGTCTGATCGGCGACGATCCGACCACTACGATCTTGTTCGCCGAACCGTTTCAGCGTGTGCTGACGGTGACGGGCAATCTCACGGCGAGCACGGTGATCTCCGGCCTAATGTTTCGAGGCGGTATTCTCAACGGATCAGTGTGTCCGGACGCGTGCGGCGGCGGCCTTTTGATCAGCGGGACGGCGCGGCCTTCGCTCAACCGCCTGCTGATCGACAACAACTCGGCCTATCAGGGCGGCGGCCTGTGGGTGGAGGCCGGGCCGGTAGTGGTCGTCGTCGATTCGAAGATCATCAGCAACTCGGCCTCTCACGCGGGCGGCGGTCTTTATGCGGGGGCGAACGTGCGCTTGATTGACGTGCTGATCGAGCGCAACCAGTCCAGCGACAACGGCGGCGGTCTGGAAGTGGCCGGCGCGCTCGAGGCGACCAATACGGTCGTGGTGAGCAATACAGCTAATAACGGTGGCGGCGGGGCGCGCGTGGCGACGGTGGCTACCCTCAACTTCGGTCGCTGGGAGGGCAACATCACGAACGGCTTTGGCGGCGGCCTGTTTGCCACTGACTTGATCATGACCGGCACGCTGTTTATCAACAACGAGGGTAACGGCTACGGCGGTGGCGCGTACATCGGCAGTCTGGGTCAACTCAAAGACGGTCGGTTTGAGCGCAATTCTGCACTGGGTCTTGGCGGCGGTGGTGGTCTGTTTGTGGGTGGACTACAGGCTAACGGCACACAGTTTTTTAGCAATACGACTGGTTCACCCACCGCCTATGGGGGCGGGGTCTATGTGTCCGCCGGTGTAGCTGATCTTAATCTGGTGCAGTTTCAGGATAATTCCACGGCAGGTGCGGGCGGTGCTTTGTATGTAAGCGGACCGGTGACCTTAACGAAAGCTCACTTTATCAACAATCAGGCTGAGCTTGCCGGCGGTGGCGTGTATGCAGGGGGAACCTTGTTTCTTCTGGATAGTCGGCTTGAAAACAACGTCAGCCACTTTAGCAGTGGCGGTGGCGCGTTCACGCAAAACTCGGCGGTGATCGTCAATTCCGTCGTGGTGTCCAATAGCGCTGCGCTACAGGGCGGCGGACTGCAGGCCGAGGCTGGCGCTAATCTGTTGCGCGCGGAGTTTGTGCGCAACGTGGGTGTGCAGCGCGGCGGCGGCCTTGATGTGGCCGGTTCGTTGGACATCGCTAGCAGTATCTTCATAAGCAACTCTTCGGCCATTGGCGGCGGCGTGTTTCACACGGCCGGCGGCGACGGGCGCGTGGTCAACTCGCTCTTTGTGCGCAATGTCACTTCAGATACCAGTGCCAGTGCGCTGCATCTGGCCTCTACCGGTCACGTTGATGTGATCCACACGACCATCGCCGATCCTGCCGGACAGCCGTACAATTCAGCGGCGGCGATTCAGCTGGAGTCCGGCAGCTTGAATATCACTAACACGATCATTGCCGATCATGCGGTCGGAGTTTTTAACAACGGCGCTACAGCCTCTGAAGACTACAACTTGTTTTCCAATGTGGGCACGATTGCTTCCGGCCCGGTGACGCCCGGCGGACACGATCAATATCCGGCGACACCGCAATTTGTCGATCCGGTGAGCGACAACTATTACTTGCACCTCACGTCGGATGCGATCGATCACGGCACTGATGCGGGCGTCTACGTGGATATTGACGGCCAACCTCGCCCGATCGGCCCCGGCTTCGACATCGGCTTCGATGAAAGGGCAGCGACGATTCAAGAGCAGATCGACAGCACGCCACCTGGCGGTACGGTGAACATTCCGGCAGGCGTGTACACCGAAAGTTTGACTCTTTACAAGCCCGTGAACCTGGTCGGCGCGGGCGCCGACAGCACGATCATCAATGCCGCGCCAAGCGATCGAGTGCTGACGGTGACGGGCAGTACGATCTTGCCTGCCACACAGATCGTCAGCCTCACGCTGCGGGGGGGGCGCCTGGCGGGTTGTTCCGGCTTCTGCGCGGGTGGCGGTGTGCTGGTTACGGACTCGGCTTATCCGTCGTTCCACAGCGTGGCGATCAACGATAATCAAGCGGTTCAGGGCGGCGGCCTCTATATTCAGACGGGCGGCGCGCAGCTCTTTGATAGCTCAGTCACGGGTAACCAGGCCATGCAATCGGGCGGCGGCGCCTATGTTGAGGCGGCGAATTCCGCACTCGAACAGTTTGGCGGAACGTTTGGTGGAAATCAGGCGATTGATGGCGCGGGCGTGTTTGTGCAGGCCGGCCAGTTCAAGCAGACGGGCGGCGTGATCTATGGCAACACGGCCAGCAATTGGGGCGGAGGTCTGCTCATTGGCGGTGGCGGCACGATCCGGACCTTGGCCGGCCAGATCATCAGCAACAGCGCGTTGAACGCGGGCGGCGGGGTGTTTGTCGATGTCGGCACCGCCGAGCTGCGCGACAGCTTGATTATCAGCAATACGGCCCACGATGGCGGCGGCGTTTACGTGCGCGATCTGACCGGAACCGGCGCGGCGGTGATCGGCGGCAAACTGGAAAGTAACTTCGCCAACGGCGGCTATGGTGGCGGCGTCTATGCCGGCGGCACCCTGCATATCACTGGCACCAAGTTCTTCAAGAATACCGCTTACGATGGCAGTGCGCTGGAAATTACGAGCACGGCACAGGTGCGTCTGGTGAATGCTAGCCTTGCTGGCAACGAAGCAAATGGCGCATCCCCCAGCACTCATTCCAGCGTGCGCTTCGATTCTAGCGGCGATTCTGTCGTGCTGCACACGACGTTTGGCAATGCGACGGAGGTGTTGACACGAGCCTTAACGGTGAATAGCGGCGTGGTCACGGTGGCTAACACGATTGTTGCTTCGTACACCAACGGCTTGAGTCAATTTGGTGGACGACTGGCCGAAGATTACAACCTGTTCTTCCGCACACCGATCACCTTCACCGGGTCGATCAGCAGCGGCGGCCACAGTCTAAGCGGTCCCAATCCGTTGTTCCAGAATCCGCTTACCGGCGATTATCACATCAGGGGCGTATCGCCGGCCGTCAACCGGGGTGCCAATGTGGGCGTGCGGCGCGATATGGATTTAGATGCGCGGCCTCTAGGCGGCGGCTTCGATATCGGCGCGGATGAAGCCAGCGTAGCAGGCATGACTCCTGGCCTCAATACCGGCGGATCGTTCACCTACACGACGATGCAAAATTCGACGATCTACTTGAATGTGCCGCCGGGCGCGGTGACGCAGACCACGCCGATTTATTGCAGCTTGATTGACTCGACCACCGTGCAGCCACCGCGCCGTTTCAAGTTCGCCGGCGTGCTGTTTGAATTGGATGCCCAGCTGGATCCGCTCAATGACTCGACACCGGGCAGCATCGATTTCAACGTGCCGGTGACGTTGACAGTGAGCTACACGGACGATGAATTGGCGTCTGCGGGTATCAGCGATGAGACTTCGCTGATGCTCTATCGCTTCGAACCAGGTGCGAATGGCTGGAAGCCGATCGGCTATCGGCCCGGCGAGACGCAGGCGCTGGATGTGGATCATAATCTGATCACGACGACGATGTTGGGGTTCAGCCGGTTTGGTCGCATGGGGGCTTCAAGCGAGTTTGAGATTTTCCTACCCTTGATCGTGCGAAACTAATAAGTCCGTCTATGCGTACAAAAGAAGGGCAGGAGGCGCGCCATAGGCGCGCCTCCTGCTACGTACGATTAAGAAAGAAGTCTTTCAAGTTCCTCGAGGGCAACGAGGGTTTTTGTTTTCTCTTGCGCGAGATGAAGATTATCAAACAAGGTCATCGCGTCAGAGAGATGCCCTTTCGCCTCGGTAACTCGTTTCATTTCTTTCAATAAGAACGCATAGTCGTATAACGCTAGCGCCAGGTCATATTCGCGGTTCAACTCGCGTAACAGGTTAATGCTGCTGGTTAAATGTATCTCCGCAGTCTCGAACTCGCCCAGTGCTGTGAAGGCGATCCCCGTCACCCGCTCAATAATGCCTTCTTCCTTCTTGTCGCCGATTTCTTTGGCGTGTGTGAGTGCTTCACGACAAATATCCAGAGCCGGGCGGGGTTGCTGGATTTCAAGGTAACACTGCGCCATTTGCCGGTAGCACTCAGCCTCAGCCTGATTAGCACCAATCTGTTTGGCAACTCGAAGACCTTGCTCAAGGTGAGTAATCGCTTGCTCGGCTTTGCCAAGCGCTCGATAAACTTCGCCTAAGTTGATATGGCAGTCTGCTATGCCTAAGCTGTCACCCAGCCGAGTCTTCATAGTTAAGCTTTGTTCGTAATAGGCAATTGCCTGCGCGTAGTTGCTACGAGCGTATTGAACAATGCCCAAATTTTGAAAAGCCGTTGACTCTCCCCAAGTATCTCCCAGACGTTGCATCGTTTCAAGCGAACGTTGGAAGTACTCGGCGGATTGAGCCAGATCCGTCTGATAGTAGATGATTGCCAAATTGTTGTAAATCTTTGAGGCTCCATGCTCATCGCCGATGCGTTCAAGAATGACTAGGCCGTGTTCGAAGCTGGTGGTGGCTTTGTCCGGCTGTCCGAATTGATCGCAGGCATTTCCCAATTCATTGTGCGCCTGAGCAATTTCTCGGTAGTTGGCCGTCTCCTCGACAATCGCCAGCGCTTTTTCACCCGTCTCAATCGCTTCTTCGAACTGCCCTTGTTGATGATGGATGCGGCATTGCAGCGTCAGCAACCGCGCCATCTCGACGGTTTGCATGTTAGCGGGTATCAGCAGCGAGGTGCCCAGCATCACGCTGGTCAGCGCTTGCACGTACTCGCCGCGCTTTTCGTACACCGCCCCAATCCGGCGATGCAGATCGGCCAGCTGCTGTGGGTCATGACGGAAGCGCAGCGCCTGGTCATATTGCTTCAGCGCCTCATCATACTCGCCGATGTGATACGCCACATCGCCCAGACCCTCGGTAATGGCCGCTTTGTCGTCATCGTCGCCGTATTCTTCGGACAGCGTCTCGGCCTGCCGGTAAAAATTGATGGCTTCTTTGTTGGCGTAAGCCGATCGGGTCTTGTCACCCGCTTTGATCAAATAGCTCAGGGCTTTGGCCTGATCGTCAGAAAAGCTGTAATGATGAGCTAGCAGTTCGTACACATCTTCACGCTGCGAGGAACTGTACAGCCCCTCGATCTGTTCGCCGACCAACCGATGATAGGTACGGCGATCGCGCACGAGCAGGCTTTCATACGCCACCTCGCGGAACATGGCCTGTGCGAAACCATATTCCAGTTCGGGGACACGCGCCTGCTCGCGGATCAATTCGGCGCGCTGCAAGTCAGCCAGATCGCCATCTAAATGAGCTAAGGCGGCGGCGGTGGAGAGCCAGTTCAGCGTCAGGTAGCGGAAGTTGCGCCCGACGACCGAAGCGAGTTGCAAAGCGCGCCGCGCTTCTTCCATCAAGCGATCGATGCGCGCCATGATGATGCCCTGCAAACTGTCGGGCACGGCTTGCAGACTCAAATCACTGGCGATGTGCCACTGTCCGCCACGCGGCACGATGGCATTCGCATCGATTAAGGCACGGATAATTTCTTCGATGTAGAACGGGTTGCCTTCGGCCCGGCTGATGAGGTGCGCCAGCGTGTTCGGTGTCGTTGCGATGGACAGCAAGTTGCGCACCATTAACTGATCTTCATGTGCGGCCACGTTTAGAGGCTTCAGGATGATCTCAGTGTAACGATGCGGATAGTTGCGCGCCGCGGTTTGGCCCAATGCCCAGCAGCCGTGGGTCCGATCGGGGCGGTACAACAAGCCGATGAGCAGCGCCGCCCGATCGGGCAGGGCCAACAACCGTTCGAGTAAGGCCAGCGAGGCCGAGTCGGCCCAGTGCAGATCGTCGAACATCAACACGGTGGGTCGCTGCTGCGCCAATTTTTCGATAAACACCGCGACAGCGCGAATCACTTGCCGCTGCAAGGCTTCGCCTTCCAGATACGCCACGCGTTCAGCCAGCGCGCCTTGCAAGGGCAGATTCAAGAAATGCGCCAGATAGGGCAGCACATCTTCGCCGAGGTCTCCCGGCAGCAATTCATCCACCCGACGGCGCAGCTTGGCCCAGCGTTCGGCGTCGCTGTCCGATTCAAAGACGTTCAGGACAGCGCGCATCACTTCGATGAAAGCGGAGTAACTGACGTTCTGCGTGTAAGAGAGGCAGTGTCCCTCCAACCAGGTGAAGGGCAGCGGACTGTTTTCGCCGGCGCGCAGTTCGTCGATGAGGCGGCTCTTGCCCAGGCCGGCTTCGCCGATCACCGACAAAATGCCGCCGCGTCCGCTCTGTAGATTCAGGGCAAACTCACGCATGATCGCTGTTTCGCGTTCGCGCCCGACCAGCGGCGAATGCAAGCCGCGAATGCCGCGCACCGGTTCGGGCTGCGCGCGCCGGCCCACCACCGAGAAAATCGGCACGGGGTGCGCTTTGCCTTTCACCTTCACCGTGCCGCGGCTGGCGAGTTCAAAGAAGGCGCTGGCTTTGCGTTGCAGCGCGTCCGATAACAGCAGCTCGCCTTGCGGCGCGGCGCTCATCAGACGGGCGGACAGATTCACATCGTCGCCCATCACCGTGTAGTCGCGCCGCTCGCTCGAGCCCACATCGCCCGCAAAGGCCAGGCCAAAATTCACGCCGATGGATTGTGAGACGAACATGGGCCCGGCTTCTTGTTCGGCGGCCTGCATGTCGAGCGCGGCGCGCACGGTGCGTTCGGCGTCGTCTTCATGCGCGATCGGCGCGCCGAACACAGCCAGCAACTTGTCGCCGTGATCGTACAGATCGATTTTGTTGACTACGCCATCGTAGCGGGCCAACGCGGTCTGCATCTGCGTGAAATATTGATTCAGGTGCTCGGCAATCTCGATCGGCCGATCGGGGCCTAGTCGTTCGATCAATTCACTCGCGCCGATGAAGTTGCTGAACAGCACGCCCACCAGGCGATGTTCGCCGCTCGCTTTCTGGCTGGCCGGCGAGCCGAACAAGCGGGGCAGCAACCCCAGCGAAAGATAGGGCGAGAGTCGATCGAGACCGGTGAGTAGATCCGGAATGGAATTCAGCGAAGGGAACGGGCCGGAGAGCGGCGCATCTGGCGGCCGGGGTGTGAGGCGCGTCAACAAATAGTGACCTTCCGGGCCGGGCACAAAACAATCGGGGCCAAGCCGGGCCGCTGCTTGTTGATAGACCTGCGGCGTGCACAGAATCTGACCGGCCACCGACAGCGATTCGGCTCGTGCGGTCGCATTCATTTCCTTGCCCGTCACGATGTATTGCCGTGCCGTGGCCGTGCCCACGCGCGCCGCAAAAAATGATCCGGCGTTGAGGCCGATCTTCATGCGCAGTGGAAAGGTGTCGAGGCTGGTTTTGATCTCGGCAAATTCCGTCATGGCCTGCTGCATGTGCCAGCTGGCTTGCAGCGCGGACAGAAGGCCGGGCGCGCCGCCATCGGGAAAGAAGACGAGCAGGGCGTCGCCGCCGAACTTGAAGACATCGCCGCCATACGCGAAGATGATGGACATCATCTGGCCGAAATAGCGATTGATGATGTCGGTGATCTGTTCGGCGCCTTCGCGGCCCAAAATGCTGAGCCGTTCGGACATGGCGGTGAAGCCGCTGACGTCCGAGAAGAGCAAGGCGCCGCTCAGGAATTCGCCGCCCGCCAACTGCTGGGCTTCTTTGCGCTGGGCCAATTCCACGCGCACCAGATTGCGCGGCAGATAGGGCACGACGGAGACGAACAGGCGCGCCAACTGTTCGCGCGTGGCGGCCACATCGGTTTCGCGCCAGGCCGCGGCAGGTGGCAAGGCTTCGATCTGCGCGGGTGTGAAGTAACGGCGCAGGCGGGCTACATCGACTTCGTTGATGAGCGTGGGGGCAGCGGCCGTCAGCCGTGTGCCGCATTGGCCGCAGAAGGCAAAGCCGGGTGGATTTTCAAATCCGCAGTTTGGACAGTTCATGCCAGTCTGAGTAAGACCTGCTCCGCAAGATGGAGAAACTATACGCGGAATTGTTGGAAGCGTCAAACGGGGAAAGTGATGAGTGACGAGTGAAAAGTGAAGAGTGCATCGTAATTCACTCTTCACTCATCACTCATCATGCTTTGGCCAGCAAGTAATCGGCGCTGATAGTCCCGTCACTGAAGAGATTGATGGATTGGCAATCGCAGCGATCAAAATTCCAGTACGTTACTTCCAGGCCACGATAGTCATAGACCGGATTGCCACGATATTCTCTGCACGGGGATAGCTCATTCTTCGACTGCGCTGTGCTCCGCTCAGAATGAGCTATCCTGGCGGCGACGGGCAACGCGTGTGGGTCGCCATACAACTGACGGAGGACCAGACGCTGGATGCCGATCGCCTGACAGCGATCGAGAAAATCCGGCAGTTCGGGGCGGTTGTGTTCGTTGACGACGCACGAGACCTTCACGGGAATCTGCGCCCGATCGATGATGTGCGCGAGATCGGGCACGCCGCGCACGCCCATCATCTTGAAGTAGGTGATCGGGTTGAACGTCGGGAAAGAGAGGCAGGCCCGATCGTACTGATTGAACGTTTCCAGTTTCTGCAGCGCCAGCCGTCCGTTGGTATGAAGTGAGTAGTGCGTGTCACCAGGCAATTGACTACGCAAATAATCGAGCAAGCGGGCTTCGTGCCGATACAACTGCGGATCGGTGGTGGTGCCCGTGAAGACCACTTGCTTGATCGCGTGGGCCACAATCATCTCGATGAAGCGATCGAGATTGCGCGGTGGGAACTCGCGCAGGTTGTTCACGCTCAAGCGCGGATCGATTTGCCGTCCGATGCAGAACGGGCAGCGGGCGTTGCACGGCCCGGCGAAGAGGATGTTGGCAAAATCGTAGGACGTAGTGCGTGTTGCGTGGTGCGTGGTGCGTAGTTCGTTATCCGTGTTCACGCCATCACCGTGTCCCTCTGCCTCTCTATCCCGCTAGCCGCTCGTGAGAGTTGAAGTAGATGTTCTTTCACCGCAGGCGCGTAAAACAGGGCGATAACACCGTTGATTTGCCATGCGCCTGCGGTGGTGAGACGCAGCGTTGTGTCCGTGTATTCCATCAGGCCGCGTTGCAGGACGAAAGCGACTTCAGCGGGAAAGACTTCCTCTACCGTCACACCGAACTTGCGTTGAAAACTGGCGAGGTTGATCTCGCCGAAATAAAACGCGACCGAGATCATTTTGCCGATGGCGGCTTCACGCGAGAGGTGATACAGGTCTTGCAGCGGCAGACGACCGGCCTCGATCTTTTGCTGGTACAGCGTCAGGTCTTTGCTGGCCGCGCCTGCGTTGTAGGACAGCGTCACGTGTGTCAGCGATTGCGCGCCGAGGCCCAGCCCCACATACGGCGTGCTATCGATCACACGGGCGGTTAGATAATCACTCGTGCCCGGATCGCCCGCGATGCGGCTATACGTATTCTTGCCTTCATTGGCCGCATAGCCGGCGGCGCTCAACTTCGCTTTGGCCAGATCGGCCAACACATTGATCTGTTCGAGCGTCACCTGCGCCGCCTGCCCGGCGATTTGCGTGCCTTTGTAGCGCATGCGATACAGCGTGATGTACTCCGGGTTGAGATCGATGGCGTGCTGTAAAGTCGCCTCCCAGCCGCGCAGTGATTGTCGTGCGAAACCGTACATCAGATCGATGTTGAACTTCTCGAACCCAGCGGCCCGAATGGCATCGCGGGCTTTGAGATTGAAACCCACCGTCGAGGCAGTGCGCCCCAATGCCTTCAGTAAACTTGGCTGGATGATCTGCACACCCATGCTGATGCGATCGATGCCCAGCGAATGGAGATCGCGCATCTTCTGGGGATCGTTCGCCGCAATGCGCGGCGTGGTCTCGATGCTGATCTGCAGGCCCGGCTTGAAGCGAAAATGCCGTTGGGCGGCCTGAATCACGCGGGCGGTGTTGGCCGCTGTGGGCAGGGTAGGGGTGCCGCCGCCGATGTCGAAGCCGCTGAGCGTCTTCTGTTGTGAATCGATCGCGCGCCCCCACATCTCGAACTCACGCAGCAATAGATCGTAGTACGTGTCTTCGACCGATTGATTCTGACGCGGATCGATCACGGTGTATTCGCAGAACGAGCAACGCTTCTCGCAAAACGGAATGTGGACGTACAGGCTCAGTTCATCGATGCCCTCCCACGCGGCTGCGGCTACTCGATCGTCTTCGCCGGCCCGCCGGGTCACGCGATAGGGCCGCATGGTGGTGAGGTGGCCGATCGGGTAGGCCGTATTCGCCAGATGATGCTGCGCCAATCCGGCGGCGTAAATTTCTTCCGGCGCGAAGTGCTGCCGATCGGCCGGTGAGGTGATGTTCCAGTTCATGTGACCCTCCGCTAAGTGTTAGTCTTACACTAACTGCGGCTAAAAAGAGAAGCGCGTGCTGCGCCTTAGGTAATTAGTGTAATTCATACACTAATATACTCTCGATCAGCTGGCTTGTCAAGAGCCTGTCGAATAACTCGCCGAGGGACTGATCGTTCCTACAGTGTGTGACCCCAGTAGGGCGGGTATGCTTACGACACGAGTGACCTGTCTGGAATCTACCCTGACAGCTGCACGGTTGGACAGTCACACAGGCTGTGTTTGAGAATAGACTGTGAACACTGAGCGCGTATCAGCCCATAGGGCAAAGCAAAGGAGAAAACATGTCTGCACAACGATTTGAATACAAGGTAGTGTATGTCGATTTTCGGGGACGTATTTCGGTGGAAGGTGACGAGACGTTGATTCAGGAAGGCGAGCGCATGACGGCTTTTGGTCGCCGCGTGTTGAACGGCCTGGGCGGGCTGGGCTGGGAACTCGTGGCGATTCAGCATCAGCCGATGGGCGCGGCGTTTCACATCTTCAAGCGCCCGCTGGCCGACGGGCAGGAGCCTGAACCGGCGAAGCCGATCAAGACGGAAACCACACCACTGTAAAACAGGTTCAGTATATGGCGACAGCATCCTGAGCGGAGGCCTGTGCTGTTGACAGGCCGTAGTCGAAGGACGCGGCTGGCGTCAAGCATCTTGGTTTTTGCCTAAGTCGCATTCTTCGACTGCAATTCGCAAAAAGCGCGAATTTCCGCTCAGAATGCTGGCGCGTTTTCACGGACTACTGAAGATGCAAGAGGCGGGGAGCAAGAGCTGCTTGCCTCCTACGTTTGTCTGGTATCATCAGAGTAACTGATGTTACGCAGTCGGCACTGGTTGTCATTCCCGCCGCTCCAGCGTGCCGCCAGGCTCCAGTGGAGCCTGGGTACGGCAAGGCGGAAATCCAGAGTGACAGGAACTGGACACCCGTCTACGCAGGTGTGACGTGCGCAAAATAAAATTGTAACTCACATATCCACAAGGAGGACATCACATGAAAATTGGAGTTTTGGGAACCGGCATGGTAGGCGAAGTGATTGGCACGAAGCTGATCCAGCTGGGGCATGAAGTCAAAATGGGATCGCGCACGGCGAACAATGAAAAGGCCGCCGCGTGGGTCAAGCAAAGTGGCGCGAAGGCGGCGCAGGGCACGTTCGCGGATGCGGCGGCTTTCGGCGAAGTGCTCTTCAACTGCACCTCGGGTAAGGCTTCGCTGGAAGCATTGGGTCTGGCGGGTGCAGAGAACATGAAGGGCAAAGTCCTGATCGATATTGCCAACTCGCTGGATTTTTCGCGCGGCATGCCGCCGTCGCTGCTGGTGTGCAACACCGATTCGCTGGGCGAGCAGATACAGCGGGCTTTTCCTGAGGTGAAAGTCGTCAAGAGTCTGAACACGATGAACTGCAACCTCATGGTGGACCCCGGGCTGTTGAAAGAAGAGCATCTGGTCTTTGTCAGCGGTAACGATGCCACGGCCAAAGCAACTGTGACGACGATCTTGAAAGAATGGTTCGGTTGGAAGTCGGTCATCGATCTGGGCGACATCACGACGGCGCGCGGTGTTGAGATGGTGCTGCCCTTGTGGGTTAGCTTGATGGGAACTTTGCAGACGCCGGTGTTTAACTTCAGACTCGTGAAGTAACATCTGTAGAAATGGGTTTCTCCATTCCAAATGGGGCCGGTTTCTTGATCTCAATCATGGATGACATCACGCACGAAGCCGTTGACGAAGTGTTACAGCGCGCGCTCGATCGCTTGAAGCACGCCGGGCAGCTGCTTACCGATCGGCCTGAGGCGGCCCGCGAGTTGAGTGTGGCGCAGCGTCTGATCGAGGCGGCCATCTTCGCCGCGCGGGCCGATCAAGGCGTAACGAATGGCCTCAACGGTGGCACGCCGCATGAGGTGGATGCGCTGCGTGAAGTTGACGCACCGCATCGATCGGTGCCGCATGACGATTTATTACCCATGCCGCCGCTGACCCTGCGCGAAGAAGAAGTGCTGAAGCTAATGTCGGAAGGCTTGCGCAATAAAGAAATCGCCGCCCGGCTCGGAGTGACCGAACGGACGGCGACGTTTCACGTGGGCAATGTCCTCGCCAAACTCGGCGCGGATGGCCGCGTGGAGGCCATTCACTTCGCACGCAAACGCGGGTTATTGTAAGCGAGTGATCATTACATGCCCAACGACATACGCATTTCCCCAAAACACGCCCGCGCCATTCCCTTCCAACACGGGCAACCGTTCCCCGTTTGTCCAGTTGTAGATCACCCAATGCAGATAATACACACCTTCCACCGCGTTTGCGGGAATACCCATGCAGCGTGTTGTGTTGAAGCGTTGTCCGCTGAGCGGCGGATTTAGGCCGCTATCTTGCTGGGCGATCAACGTATTCGCTTCATTCACTAAATGGAGCCCCGCAGAATATTCTTGTCCGAATGAACCAAGTGCCGACAAGGTCATCGTAACGCAGACCGTATCGCCCGGGTGGACTTCAATTTGGTCGCGGTCCACGGCGTCTAACTGCAACACCTGCCCAAAACGAAATCGGCGATCGCCGTGGCGATCCTGATCAAGACGATAGAAGATCACGTTGACCACACTATCCCGATACGCGACATGTCGATCGCGGCTGAGCCGCGTCACGATGTCCCACGTGGCTCCCACGTTGGTTGGCAGTACGATCCAGACGGAAGGTTCGGCGTCCAGCGCGTCCACGGCATGACTCCAGTCGCCGGGCGTCAACGTGTGGCCCGCCAGATCGATCGTGTGCGCGTTGCGCAGGCCCAACTGCCGATCGTAATAGGCTTCGATGCTTTGTGGCGCGATGAGTGTCAAAGTCGGTTCAGTAGGTTGGCGCGCCGCAATCAGGTTGGTCACTGACTCTTTCCAGTGCGGTCGATCCGGCCAAAACGTGGGATAGGCCAGCAGTTGCGCGCTCACCAGCCCGATCAGCAAGACTGCGGCCAGCGGTTTCCAAAAAACATGACGCAGCCCATACGCGATGAGCAGCGCCAGAGCGGGCGATATTCCGATGATGTAGCGCGGCTGATATACCGGCGCAACGAAGGCGTTGGCGGTCAACACCACCAGCGGAGTGAGCAGCAACCACACCACTAGCAGCAGCCAAGTCGATCGATGGTGGTGTAGTGCGCGCGGTAGGGCGCGGCCCAAGGCGTAAGGCGCAGCAACCCAGATCGACAGACCGCTGGTCAACATCAAACCCAACCACGTCACGGTCGTCGCATTCGTTGGCGTGGGCTGAGCGAGTGGTCCATGGGGATGCAAGCGAACTTGCTCGATCCACACGGGCAGCCAGGGCGCAAATAGCAATAGCGCGCTGCCGCCACACAACAGCCATCTGCCGATCTGCCTGGGTGCGACGAGTAGCAGGTGTAAAACTTGCGTCACGACGATCAACAGACCGTCGTAGTGGGTATAGAGTAGGGCCGCCATCGAGATGGCATAGATCGCCGCATGCGAACGTGAGGGATCATGTTGCCAGCGCCAGTACGCCCACATCGAGAGTGAAGACAGCGCAAGCAGCAGACTATACATCCGTGCTTCTCGCGCATAGTACACGAAGAAACTCGACGTGCCCATCACGATCAACGCGATCAAGGCCGTCCAACGATCGAACAGTTTCGATCCCACGGCATACGTTGCGGCCAGGCCCAGCAGCGCGCCAACAACGGAAAGCAGGCGTGCTGCCATATCCGATTCGCCAACCTGCGCCACCCAGCCGTCAAGGGCGAGAAAGTACAACGGTGGATGAACATCGGCGGCGACGCGCGCGATCATTTCGCCTGTCTCGTCTGGTCGCACGGCCCACATCGACCAACCTTCATCATACGCCATACTCTCGCGCGTGAGGTGATAGATGGCGATGAAGAAGATTGCCAGCAGTGTAACTGCAAGAAGGAAGAGAAACTTCCCGTTTTGCTTGTTAGCTACTTGACGTGACGATCGCATAGCCATTCGCTCAACAAAAACGGCGGACCTTCGCCCGCCGTTCGACTACGTGCCTATCAGACTATCTGACTATCCGACTATCGCCCTAATCATGCACCCACACCCACGTGCCTTCGGTGTTGTTGTTGCGATCGGGCACCATCACGAAACTCTTGTCGGTCGAGTCGGGCGTCGTCCAATTCCACAGCCACAGCGCATCGGTGGGTGGCAGATTGACGCAGCCGTGTGAGTGTTTGAAGCCGAATCTATCGTGCCAGTACGCGCCGTGCAAAGCCATGTCGCGATTGAAATACATGGCATGCTGCACATCTTCCAGGAAATAATAGTCGGGTTTGCCATCGCGGCCGCTCATCTTGGCCGACTTCACTTTCATGAAGACGCGGAATAAGCCCGAATCGGTATCCCATTGCGGCAGGCCCGAGGAGACCAGCGTGGCGTAGACCAATGTATCGCCTTCATACGCGGCCAGCGTCTGCTCGAACTTGTGGATATCGATCCACTTATCGGTGGGGCCCACACCTTCCGGTCGAGTCGCAGGAAAGACCAGCGCCACCTTCTTCTGATCCACCCATTGATTCTCGCCGATGCGATACCACGTCACATCGCCGACCTTCGTTTCTTCAAAGGTCGTAATCGGTGTGTACCGATTGAGTAGATTAGCCCCGGCGGCGGGGGCTTCGCCCGCGTTAGCCGAGGGCTTTACGGCGTACACCATCCAGCCGAAGGGTTTCTCCGGCGTCGCGGTGAACGTGATGCCCTGAAACGCCGAAGGCCGGATCACGCGGATGTCTTTGGCGTTGACGTACTCGCCCCGGTTGATCTGATACCACGTTTGATCGCCCACTGCGATGGGTGAACCAGTGACGCTGACGTACAAAAAGCCCGCGCCCAGATCGCGCACGGGTGTCACATCGCCGGGGGAGGCGTAGACCGGCACGTTCGCAGTGACGACCCACGCGTAGGTGAGTAGCGAGCTCGGCTTAAGAACGGAACCACCCTGCGACGCGGGAGCCGCGCCCAATTGGGCGGCGCCCGACTGCGCGGTGGCGACCTGGCTGGCGACCGCCAGCATCATGAACAACCCGATAAGTAGTGCTGCTGAGAATTTGACGACCTTCACAACGACCCTCCACTTGATGATATGTGTCACTCCAGTAACGTCAGGTTGGGCTACAGAGTTCCGCCATTATAACCCATCCACACGGGCCGGGTTGCGATCGTCGTCCATTCGCCCTGTGGGCGTAGGGCAAGCGTTGTTCAAAGAAACCGGGTTTCTCCATGATCAATGCCCGCTCCGGCCTGATAAAAGAAACCCGGTTTCTCTCTCGCGTTTGACACTCTATCGGCCTGTGTTACACTAGCGCCCACTGCCTGAATCAGGACATTGGCCGCATGAATCAAGTCCGCAATCCGTTCTTCAATCGTCACCGCATCACCGACCCTGCCTACTTCTTTGGCCGCCAGCGTGAACTGGAACGGCTCTACAGTGCCATCGCTACCCATCAATGTGTTTCGCTGGTGGGCGAACGCAAGATGGGCAAGAGTTCGCTCTTGACTCGCTTGAGCCACGCCGAGACGTTGCGCTCGTTCGGGTTCGAGCCGGCTCTCTACCTGTTCGTGTACTTCGATCTGGAAGGGCTGGCCTCGGCGCGGCGCGATGATTTCTGGCTGGAACTGTTGGATACGATCGCCGCGCAGCTGCCGCCGGGCGATATGGCGCAAGCGATTCGCAAACAGACCGATGGCGGCGAGGTGCGATTTCTCACCGCCCGACGGGCTTTGCGCCGCCTGCGCGACACCGGTCTCGAAATCGTGTTGATGCTGGACGAATTTGAATCACTGGCGCGCAACGCACAGTTCGAGCCGGACTTCTATGGTGAGCTGCGCAGCCTGGCGGGCGAGTTGGGACTCGTCATCCTCACGGCCAGCAAGCGCAGCCTGTACGACCTCACTTACGAAAACTCCAGCACGTTGTCTTCGCCGTTCTTCAACATCTTTTCCGAGATGCCCGTCGGGTTGATGACGGATGAGGATGCCCGGAAAATCCTGATCGAGTTGTCCAGCCGATCGGGCACGCCGTTGTGCGCCGCAGAAGTGGACTGGGCGCTGGAACTGGCGGGGCCGCATCCGTTCTTCACGCAAGTTATCGGATCGCATCTGTGGGAAGTGCCCGGCTGCGGACAGCCCCGCTCGCCGGAGGTGTACGAAGTGATCCGCAAGCGCTTTGCGGCGGAAGCGGAAGATCACTATCGCTATACGTGGGCCTCGCTCGACTCGACGGAACAATCGGGGTTGTTGTCGTTGACGCGCGCCAGTGAAGGCATGTTGAAATCGCTGCGCGCCAAGAGCCTCGTGCGCGAGATCGCCGGCCGGCCGGCGCCGTTCAGCGAGGCCTTCGCCGCTTTCCTCGAACGCGAACGCCGCAAAGTCCAATCCATTTCAGGCGGCGAACACTCAACCACGATTCGTGATTTGACGGGCAAGACGCTCGGCTCGTATCGCGTGTTGGAACCGCTCGGGCGGGGCGGCATGGCCGAAGTCTATAAGGGCTATCACTCCATGCTCGATCGGTACGTGGCGATTAAAGTGCTGCTGGCGCATCTGGTCAACGACGGTTCTTTTGTCGAACGCTTTCAGCGTGAGGCGGCCGCGGTGGCACGCTTGCGGCATACCAACATCGTGCAAGTGCACGACTTCGGCATTTACGAAGACATCCCGTACATGGTGATGGAGTTCATTCCGGGCGTGACGTTGAAGGAACGCTTGACGGCTTTGCGCCTGAAGGGCGACCGCATGCCGGTGAGTGACGTACTGGCCTTCACGCAGGAACTGGCCTCGGCGTTGGATCACGCGCATGCCAACGGCCTGGTGCATCGCGATGTGAAACCGGCCAACATCCTGCTGCGCGAAGCCGCGCCTACGCATTCCGAAGCGATCCTCACCGACTTCGGCATTGCGAAAATTTTGGAAGGGGTGCAATTCACCGAGACGGGCCTGAGCATGGGCACGCCCGATTACATGTCGCCCGAACAGGCCGCCGGGGATACCATCACGCCGCAGACCGATGTATACGCGTTGGGCATCGTAGTGTTTGAGATGTTGACCGGACAGCTGCCCTTCCGCGCTGATACGCCCGCGGCCGTGCTCTTGAAGCATCTCAATACCGATCCGCCTTCACCCCGCACGATCGATCCCAGCGTGCCCGCCGCGTTGGATGCGGTGTTGTTCCGTGCCTTGGCGAAACACGGGCGCGATCGCTGGCATAGCGCCGGCGAGTTTGCCGCTGCGCTGGAAATGGTCTTGACGCCGGGCGCGGTGGATCAAGAGACGCTGGAGTATGAACGGTAGAGGCAGCCTCGCCTTTATTGTGTGAATCATCATGACGCGCAAATCGATCATCTACGGCCTGATCACCGGACTATTGTTTAGCATCGGTGCGTTATATCCCACCTTTGTCCCCTACATCTTTCGCCTGAATGCGACGTGGTTTGACGCGGACCTGCGGCCTGAAGCCATTGCGCCCATGCTGCTCTTGTCGGGCGCGCTGGCCCTGTTTGCGCTGCTGGGCGTGGGCATTCTGCCGGCTATTCGCACGCACGCCACATCGTGGAAAGAGGGCGCGCGCGCAGGTGCGTTGAGCGGTCTCGTCGCGGCGATGACGGTCTTTCTCATAATCGTCGCTCCGGCGCAGGCCTGGCGGGCCACGATTCCGCTGTTTAATTTCCCGGCGGGGACCAATAATTTTCCGCCTGAGCCTGTGGCGAACGTATTCCAGCAAGTTCTGCATCAAATGTATGTGCGCGATCTGCCGCTGATGTTGTTCGCCGGGGTTGTCTGTGGCTGGCTGCTGGGCGGCCTGACGGGTTTTGTGCGCCGTGATCTGCGCGATGAGCCGCTGACCTTGCTCGATGCCGTCGAGATGCGGCGTGGCGGGCGGCGGCGTTGGTTCGAAAATAACGATTCGAGTACCCGGGCCGGGATAGTGGCCGGTATGATCTGCGGCGGCTTGCTGGCGTTCACTTCTCTGGCGAATACCGGCAACTCTGTCGGTGTGCGCCTGGGTTTTGATGCGGCCGAGCTGGGATTGACGGTCAATGCCGCGTCACCGCTGGCGGGCCCGTCGGGCCTGTCCGGCCCGCTGTTCAATTTTCTGACCGGGTTGGCGAACGTATTGTCGCCCGTCGCTGTGGTGGCGCTGTTTGTGTTCGGCGCGCTGGCCATTATCTTTATCAAAGATCCCACCCGGTGGTTTGGCTCACGCTGGTCGGCGGCGACGTTTGCCGGAACAGTGAGCGGCGCGCTGCTGTTTGTCGTGGTTTCGCGCGGGTTGTTTGAAGTGATTGGCCTGGGGGCCTATGCGGGTTACCAGAATCTCGATGCCGGTGATCATGAGCTGTTCGTCTCCCTGATGCAGCACCCGGTGCTGTTGGTGGCGGTGTACTTCCTGTTTCCGCTGGTGGTGGGTCTCGGTATCGTGTTAGGGCTGACGGCATTTGGCGCAGTGCAGGGGGTATTCTACGGCCTGATTTTGCCGCCCCTTTTTCGCCGCCCGGTCGATCGGGCGCTCTCCATCCGATCGCGCCTGCGCACCACGCCCGATCAAGTCTTGCCGCAACTCTATAACACCTACAATCGGCATTCAGACGCTGGCAGCATTCTGCCGCACTTGGCGCTCAATCTGCGTCGGCCATATTTGCCGCAAGCGCGAGTGGTCGCGGCGCATCACATGCTGAGCACCCATCCTGAACAGGCTGAACGCGCCATTGCCGTCATTACCGATACGCTCGAGGCACAGGCCGATTGGCGCTGGCGCACTGAAGTCGGCGCGCTGTATCGGGTGATGCGGCAGGGTTTGCAGGTGCGCACGATCGGCCAACTCGCCACGATCGAGCCGATCCCCGAAACCGAAACGTCGTCGCTGCCGGTCATGCTGTCACGGGCCGGGACGTTGTTGACGCAGGTACTGACCGAGCTGCGTAAAGTCGAACGCGTGGACGAACTCAACAGCAAGACGATCTTCCTCAATAACACGCTGGAAGCGATTCGCACGGCGCGTCGTCATGCCGAAGCGATGGGTCAGGGCTGGATTTCATTGCGCACGCCGGGCGATCCAGGGGAGCCGTTCCGCCAGCTGTGGGAAGGCGATCCGAAGATTCAAGAAGTGAAACGGCGGTTTGAAGCGATCAAAGAGCCGGAAGACTTCAAGAACGCCATGCGCGCGGTGGTGCAGGTGCAGTGGGGGCGCAACATGCGCGAGACTTTCCGCCTGGCCGACGAAACGCGCCGCGACGTGAAAGATCGCCACGCCTGGGTGCACACGGCTTATCCTGAAGCGCGTGTGCTCGATCGCATGCTCGATCAATGGGAAGGGCTGGTGCTCAACGCGGTGAAAGACTTGCAGGGCCGCGCCGCGGTGGTCTCGGAGTTGACGACCAAGCAAATGAATTACATGCCCAGCCTGCCGGTGACATTGAGCATTCGCAACGACGGCCTCAACATCGCGGAGAGCGTGCGCCTGATCGTAGAAGACGGCGAAGGCTATCGGGTGACGGCGGGCGCGCAGCAAACGATCGACATCCTCACGGCGAAATCGGCGCGCGACGTGGAAGTGACCATCGAGCCGCAGACGCGCGATCGGGTGCGCTTGAACTGGCGTCTGCGATATTACGACGCCGTCGACAAAGATCGCACGGTGGAATTCGCGGATGTGATCGAGTTCATCGGCGCAGAGCAGCACGTGCTGCCGTTTGTGCGCATCTTCCCCATTCCGTATGTGACCGGCATGCCGCTGAAGACCGATCATTTGTTTGTGGGTCGCCAGGATGTGTTTGCGTACATCCAGGAACATCTTTTCGGCACGTATCAGAACAACGTCATCGTGCTGCACGGCCAGCGGCGCACCGGCAAGACGTCGATCTTGTATCGCCTGAAGAAAGTGATGGCGGACACGCATGTCTGCGTGCTGGTCGATATGCAGGGCAAGGCCGCGCGCGGCACGCTGGACTTCTTGTATTCCCTGGCCGACGACATCGTGTACACGCTGGAGGATCACGGCATCACGCTGGAGCTGCCGCCCCGCTCGGATTTTGCCGACTCGCCGGAGTTCTATTTCCGATCGCGTTTCTTGCGCAGCGTGTATGAAGTGCTGCCGCCGGTGATTAATCCGAATGCCGATGTGCATCCACACGACGGCGATCAACCGCACCGAAAACACATCCTGTTGATGTTCGACGAATTCGAAGAGTTGCAGAAGCGCGTGGAAGACGGCAAGTTGGAGCCGGAGATCTTCCCGTTCCTGCGCAACTTGATGCAGCACGAAGAACCGCTGGACTTCGTCTTTGCAGGCACGCACAAGCTGGAAGAACTGGGCGCGGAATATTGGTCGATTCTGTTCAACATCGCGTCGTACAAGAAGATCACGTTCCTCTCGCACGACGATGCGCTACGGTTGATCACCGAGCCTGTAAAGTCCAACCTCGAATACGATCCGCTGGCGGTTGAGCGCATCATCGGCGTGACGGGGGGCCATCCGTATTTCACGCAGGTGGTGTGCCACGAACTGGTGTCGTATCACAACGAAACCGAGCGTACCTATCTCACCGCCAACGACATCGAAGCGGCGCTGGATCGTATCGTGGAACGCGGCGAGGCGCACTTTAAGTTCATCTGGGCCGAGGCGGCCGCGAATGAGCGATCGGTGCTGCTGGTGCTGGCCGACGTGCTGGCAACAGCCGAGACGGCTTCAGCTGATGATGTGGCGGTGCTGCTCGATAAACGCGCGATCGACCTGAACGGCGCGACCGTGCCCCAGGTCCTCGATCGACTGGAGATGGGCGACATCCTCACACGCTCCGGTCCGCGCAGTAACCTCTATCGCTTCAAGATCGATCTGATCCGCAGATGGATTTACGCTACGAGGCCGGTGTAGACAAGGCGGAGTGTGGAACGCGGAATGTGGAATTTTGCAGGAAGAGCTAAGTGCGCTCTAGAAAATTCTGCGGCTTGAGTCATTCCCGCGTGCTTTTGGCGGGAATCCAGCTGTCAATCAGCCTGATTCGCCAATCGTCTGTCTGGATGCCCGATACGCCCAGCGTGCCTCTGCCGCGTTGCGGCGGGCAAGGCGAAAGCATTCGGGCATGACGGTTTAACGGTTGCAATTCCGCAAGACTTTCGTGAGAGTCCTAAGTGTGTTATGCCTGAAATAAAACGCCCCATTTTCATGTGCGGAGAAAACCCCGGCCTGCGATTATATGTGCCGGACACTGAACACCTAGTGGCAGTGGCGAGTTACTGGCACTGCACGTACAGTCCACTGGGCACCGGGAATGCACTGGTGCTGTGGCTGGATGCGACGCGGATGTTGGGCGTAAGCGTATATCGCAGTGGTGGAATTTTCACGGACAACGTGCCGCTGGCCCGCGCGCTGGTCGAGACCCTGACGCAGCACTTCCCCGAATTTCGCGGTCTGCCTGTCACTGATTTGCCGTACATCGAGGCGGTGTGCGAGCACGTCTTCGATGGCACGCGCTACGCGGCGCACTGTCGAGCCGCAGACGCGCAAGTTGAAGTAGCGTGGGAAGAACTGTTGGATCAAAAATATTTGAACTGGCCGCAGTTTCCAGCGGGGGCAGCAGCGTATGATCTGACGACGGTGATCTGTCCATGTCGCGCGGGAAGGGTGATGCTCAATGGCATTGCCGTGCCGGGTGAAGTCCTGCAGGCGAAGGCAGCGGATGGGTCTCCCTCAAGCACGGCTTTCCTGGCTTTCGCGGAGAGTTGGGTGGGGCCGGCATAGGGAATGAGCAGGGCGCAATAATCGGGGATTAGGGATGAGGAAGCTCTGCGAGGGTGTCTTTGAGTTGCGCACTGATTATGGTTTTGGCTATCGGGTCTACTTCGTTCAGCGTGGATAGCAAGTGGTGATCTTACTCGCGGGCGGCGATAAACGGACACAGGCGTAGGACATTCAGACCGCGATCGATCTACCGCACAGTGTCTAGAGGCTCACATGACACAGCCGACCAGTGACACCCGCCCGTGGGACGTCGCCGAACATCTGGAAACCGAAGAGGATATGGCGGCTTATCTGGACGCTGCCCTGGAAGAGGGTGACGCCGCCGTGATCGTGGCTGCGCTGGGAGATATTGCCCGAGCTAAAGGAATGTCGTAGATTGCGCGTGAGGCTGGCCTGGGCCGTGAGAGTCTTTATAAGGCGCTACCCCCGACCGGTAATCCAAAATTTTCCACCATCCTGAAAGTCGTCGGCGCGCTTGGCCTTAAGCTGCATGTCGAGGCCGCGCATTCATAAACGCCGCCCTTGCCATTTCTTCCCCGGCCACAACAACACCACAATCGGCGGCACGGCCATCACTGACACGCCGATGAGATGACCCAGCGCCGGTTGTTGCAGCAGCACCGGAACCCACACGCGGATCGTTTCGAAGTAGGGCACGACGAGTAGGGCCGACATCGAGAAGACGATGGACGCGGCCAGCGCGCGGCGCTGTGGCAGCAGCAACACGGCCAGCGGAAAACTCCACACGATATACCACGCGTGAAACAGCGGCATCACCAGCAGCAACAGCCAGAACAGCGTGAGGAACGACGAGGCGATCGTCTGCTCGATCACTTCACGGCGATTGGATGAGGCGCGGCGGATGATGTCGATCACGCGCCACAGGCCATAGCCGTAGATCAGCGCGAAGACTCCCCACAAGAAGAGACGCGCTGCCGGAAACGCGGTTTCAAGTCCTACGATGTCCTTCACGCTCAAAATCAGCAGCGCCAGGATCGATCGTCCTGCCGAGTCCGCGCCCTGCACTAGCGCCCACGTCTCCCAACCCGGCCATAAAGGCAGCATCCCGATCACAACCAAAGCGCCGATGAGCAAGCCGGATCCGATTAGCCGCGCGAAGCGATCGGGCCAGCGTTGGCCGCGACTGAACAGCGCCAGCAGGAAGAATGGCACCACCACGATCGTGATGAACTTCGTCAGGATCGACATTGCCAGAAATAGGCAGACCAGCAGAGGGTACAGAGCATCCCGCCCAGCGCGCCCCCGATGCTTTGCATCGGACAGGGCGTGAGCGGAGCAACGGGCGTGCTTCGACTTCATTTCATTCCGCTCAGCATGCGCCCGTTGCGGAGTCGAAGGATGCGGGTCGCGCGACGAAGAATGCACCAACGCCCACACCGCCGCCAGCAGGAAAAAGATCATGACAATGTCGTTGTGTCCGTTCTGCGCGACCTCCAATAACACCAGCGGATTCCACGCAAACGCGATCGTTCCGGCGACGGCCCAATCGTGCTGCCGCTGCTTGAGGATGAGATAGATCAGCACCGCGCAGCCCAGATAAGCGAGGATCATCAGAATCTTCAGCGCGTAGACCTGCCGCAGGAAATCGCCGCTGCCCGCAAAGTACGCGCCGAGCGACAGCACTTGCCACACCGGCCCGTAAGGCGAGGGCGCGCTCGCCCATTCGGCGGCCAGCCCCACCCACGGATCATTCCCCGGAAATTGCGCGGGCGCGGTGGCGAGTGGATTCAGACCATACAAGCCCCAGCCGCGCGTGTAGATGGCATACACAAACACATCGATCGCGTCAACGGGATAAGAGAAGAGCAAGAGCATGGCCAATGCCGCGCCGGTCACGATCACAAAGCGGCCACCGATTGCCAACGTCGATGCTTCGCCACTTTTCGGCATCACCAGCCGCAGCGCCCACAGATACAACCCGAACAAGATCGCCAGCCCCACGACATACGACACTACCCCGCCGATCGAATAATCGGTCAGTTTGGCGTAATCGACGGGCGGAATAGTGCTGTAGTGTTGGCTGAGTGGAAAGGGCAGGCCGAAGATCAGCAGATAGACCAGCGCGCTGACACCGGCGATGATAAAAAAGGGTTTGCGGGCAGACATGCGGATTTAGGGTGCTTCCGTGATCAGCAGATCATCGAAATCGACGGTGAGGCTATCTTCGGCTTTGTCCAACCCGATGCCTACATCGATGCGTCCGGCGTCCGGCAGGGTGTCATCCTCAAACAAGGTCAGTTCCTGATCGTTGGCGTAGACGGTGAAGGTGTTGCCTTTCGCCAGCACGGCAAACCGATTGGTGACGCCCGGCTCCAAGTGGAAAGCCTCGCTGCTGCGCCAGTCTTGCAGGATGTTCCAGTCATCGTCCTGTTTCAGGGCCACGATATACCGGCCGTCGTTGTCAAAGCGGATGCGATAGAAATTGCCATCTTTGTCTTTGCGAAAGATCACAGAGACATTGGCATCGCCGGGTTCGGCCGTCGTTTCGCGCAGCGTCGCCACTAGACTGAGATAGAAATCAGCTACACGCAAGTTGGGCACGCTTTCCTGCCACAGCACATCGCGCTTCGCCGTCATGCTGCGGCGATACTGCCCATCGACGAGGACGGCTTCATCCGTGGAATAGTCATCCGATTTGGATTTCAGGCTCCAGCCGTGCCGATTATCGTCGAAGTTGTCTTGAAACAAAATCTGATCGGCGGCTGGAGGCGATATAGTTCCCGATCGATTGATCAGCAGCACGGCGGCCACGCCGACGACGATCATCACGCCGATCAGACCCAGACCGATCGCGAGGCGGCGCGATCGCGCGGGGCGCGGCTGATTCGATCGGGTGTCGGACACCGGAGGTGTGACGGTCTGGCTGGCGGGCAGGGGTTGCGTGTATGCGGCAGCTTGATCGCCGGTCATCGGCAGTGCGGCTTCCAGAGCGCGCGCCATGTCGCCGACGTTTTGATAGCGATCGATCGAATCTTTGGCCAGCGCTTTGAAGATCACTTGCGCGACACCGGACGGGATCGCCGGATTGAGTGTCTCGGGTAGCGGCAGCGGATCGCTGATGTGTTTCAAGATGACGGCCAGCGGTGTATCGGCCTGATAAGGCACTCGCCCGGTGACCATCTCATATAACATGATGCCCAGCGCGTAGATGTCGCTGCGTTCGTCGCCGCGCTCCCCGCGCCCCTGCTCGGGCGACATGTAATCGGGCGTGCCGACCATGGCCCCGGAGGCGGTGTACTGTGTGCCATCGGTGAGCCGCGCGATGCCAAAATCCATCAGCACCACTTCGCCGCGCGTGGTCAGAAACACGTTGGACGGTTTCACATCACGATGGATCATGCCCTGTTGATGAGCGTAGTCCAGGGCGCTGGCGACGGCCAGAAAAATCTGCCGCGTTTCTGCCAATGGCAAGATGTGCCCTTGTGCGGCCAGCCCGGTCAGGCGGGCCTTCAGCGTATCCCCATCTAGATATTCCATGACCATGTAGGGAATCTGGTCGGTGATGCCAAAGTCATACACCTGCACGATGTTGGGATGGCGCAGATTGGCGACCAATTTCGCTTCGCGCTGAAACCGCCGCTGGAAATCTTCGCTTTCGGCGACCAGCTGTTCATGGATGATTTTGATCGCTACAAAGCGTTCCAGAGCGGGTTGATAGGCTTTGTACACGACGGCCATGCCGCCGCGGCCTGCCCGTTCGAGCAGGCGATAGTTGCCGATGGTTTTGCCGGTGAGGTCTGTCATGAGTTGTATCTGGCTCGCGTAGTATGTGCCGCAAGCATACCATGAAATAATCGTCGGGGCGAGGTGCGCCGCCTAACATTGCGGCACCTGCGGCCTCGCCCCGACCACCTGGGTTATAGCTATTGAGGAGTCTGAGAGGGTATCACTTGCCGGTGACTGAGGTTGCAGCGCAGAAAGGGTTCAGCCGCACACAGGTCGCCATAGCAGACTTGCGCTGCGGCTTTGCAGCCACCCTGGCAGGACGCTTTCAGTGAACATGGCTCACATTCGACGGGAACGGCGCGTGTGAATTCATCCAGCTGCGGTGACGCGAGGATGTCCGTCACGGGCGTGTGCCACACGTTTCCCAAAAGGGTGGGCGTGTGGTTGCAGGGACGCAGATTGCCCGCGGTATCCAGGGTGTAATACGCGCGCGCAGAACCCGCTGCGCAGAAGCCAAAACTGAGATGAGGATAACGTGTAGTATCGATCAAACAAGGCTGAATAGGGATGGAACACGCGATCGGGATCTGGAATTCCTGGGCGGCGGCCTCGGCGATTTCAAGCGCAATGCGCATTTCATTCACAGAAGGCAGCAGCTTGTCGAGATGTGCCGCGCCGCGTCCGCCGGGATTGAAGCGGTTGAGCATCACGCCGGAGACGCCAAAGGCAAAGGCCAATTTCAACGTGTCATACAGCTCAGGCAGGTTATGGCGCGTGGCGATGAAGACCGCTACAGCCTGGCCGCGTTGATAGTGAATGTCGGCCAAAGCGGCCAACACCGCGTCGAAGGCGCCCGGCGCACCAGAAAGTTGATCGTGAACTTCACGGCGAAAACTAAGCAGCGGCAATTCAAACAAACGCGTCCCGCGCTGCAATAAGTCGTCGATGACTTCCGTGGTCAACCGGTGCCCGTTGCTGATGAGCGTGACGCTCACCTCACGAGCTGCCAGAAAACTGACCATCTCTGGCAGATCGGCGCGGAGAGTGGGTTCGCCGCCCGTTAAGGTGACGTGCCGGCATTCAACTTGATCGAGTACCTGCGCCAACAGTGGGCGCACGTCGACGGTGTGAGGGAGCCGCTGACCTTGCCAGCCCGGATGGTTCCAGTAGTTGTAACAGTAGAGACAGGCGTGATCGCACGCCTGCATGACTTCAAAGATGAGAGTGGACAGGACAGGTTTCGCCATGACCGTTCATTCGGCCGCGGCCAATAGATCGACCAGGATGCGCGCTGCTTTGATTTCGGTGGGCGTGGCCTGGATTCCTTCCAGATCGCCGGGCTTCTGTCCGGCCTGAAACTGCGCCAGCCAGGCCATGTCACGTGCCAGCGCCGCGCGCGCCCGTTCAACCGTTTCCGGATCGATGGCACTGCGCTGCGCCATCTCGGTGAGCGCTGCGGCTTGCGTCATCACATCCTGGCGCGGCGTATATTCAGGGGGTTGGAGAATGTAGCAGCTGGCCTGCTGCCGCTGAATGTGAGCTACGGCCTGCTCAAACGCGACTTGAATGTCGGCGGCCACCACAGAATCGATCAGTCCCGCCTCGGTCAGCGCTGTGAGCGCCTCGGCATGTTGTTGGCGCAAGCGGCGCGAAAAGTCGGTATCTTTATACACCTGCAACTGAGGATTTTTCAACTCCAGCCAACTGGCGCGCAGCGCACTCCACCGCGCACCGTTTGCCAGCGCTGTGGGCGTAGGCGGCGGTTCGGCCGGTATGTAACAGGTCATGGTCGGTGGAGATTGGGGAGTCGGTGACACAGGTACAGCGGTTGGCGGTGAAGCAGGTGTGCGCGGCGCTTCACACCCTGAGGCGACTAAAGCGGCTAGAAAGACGCCTATCTGGCGCATGAATTCCCGGCGTGTTGGTTCCATATGATCCCCTGATCGTGAAGTATGTTCTTGTGAAACAATGGCAAATACACGCGCCACGTCTTCTTGACGGTGAAGTCGTAGGTTCCTATTGCCGTGCCCGCCTAATTGCCGGCCGTCACGGTGATTGCTGGTGCGCCAGTCGTTGACCAGGTGAAACTCGTCTGGGCCACGCCCTCAAACACCTTGGCCTGTACAACCTTACCGTGTCGCTGCGATGATGATCACCAGCGCGATCACCACGATCACGGCGACGGCGGCGCCGACGATCAATTGCTTTTCTTGCTTTTGCTGTTCCCGTTTTTGCGCCATAAGCGCCGTTTGCCGCTGGCGATCTTGTGCCCACAATTGATCGCTGCGGGTCTGAGTATGAGCCTGCTCGGCTTGCTGGATCTCGATTGCACCAACCGCCTGCCGCGTGAAGCGATCACCTTGGCGTAATTCGTGCCGCGCCATGATCTGACCCAGCGTATCGAAATGCTGGCCGCAGGCAAAGCATTGCTCGGCGGTGAGGGCGTTGACGGTGTTGCAGCGCGGGCAGACCACGATCAACGATTGACCGCAGTGGATGCAGGTCTGGTTAAGCGCGTCGTTTTCGGTCTCGCAGGTGGGGCAGAGGACGAAGTCTTCACTCATGGAACATTTCTCCCCCGTTCATTGAACATTGCTCATGGTTCATTTCTAATGGCCGTTCCAATTGGCGCTTCGGGATCAATCAACAACCGCTGCACATTCCCGCACGGTACGCCGGAGAAAATCCGCGCTTGGATTGTTGGGGAGTGCTTCACGACGCTGAGCATCTGGTTCACTTTGCCGATCATGCCGCCGGTCACATCGGTGCCATGCGAGCCGCCCAGCGCCGCGACATACTGCGCCACGTTGCCCGGCGTGATAACGGGAATGATCGCCCCCGTCACACCGCACTGCGCCCGCGCAGTGGGCGCAAGTGTTTCCGCATTTTCAAACACGCCCGCCACTTCACCGGCCAGCAAAATGTGCGTTGGCTGGAACTCGCGCACGAGGTAGATGAACACATCCTCAGTAGAAACGATTGTCGCGCCGCGCACCGTATCGAGGGCGACGTCACCTTGCACCAGCGGCACCAGTCCCTGCTCCAACGTTGTGCGCAGCACAAACGTGTCCATAAAAGACAAGCGGCCATCATCGCAGCGCGCCGAGGCCGAAGGCGGCACACTCACCACCGGCACACCTTCACCTAGAAAGATGTCTGTCACGATCTGATTCAAGCGAGCCGCTGCCGCCGCCACTTCGGCGTAACCCAGCCAACCCGATCGATCCGTCACGCCCTCGCGGGTGCCATGTTTTTTCGCAGCCACATGCCCGAACGATCCGCTGCCGTGACCAAGCACCAGTTGCAGAGCGGGGCGGGCGTTCAGCGCGGTTTTGATCTCGCGCGCTAACCGACGAATCACCGCGGTGTGCGCATGCTCCACCTTGGTCTTGTCGGTGATCAGCGATCCGCCCAGTTTTAGAAAGATGGTGGTGGGTAGTTGGCTCATTTGATTTCGGTGACGATGACGCTGACCGCCCCCGCGCTCTTCAGTGCGGCGGTTACCATTTCTACGTTTTGATCATTAACCAGCGCGATCATATTACCACCACGTCCACCGCCCACGAGTTTTGCCCCGGTCGCGCCCGCACCTTTGGCCGCCGCGATCAAGCGTTCCAACTCCGGCCCCGAGACCTTGATGTGGCGCAGCAGTTCCTGGTTCTGATCCATCAATGGGCCGAGTTGCTCGATCGTGCCGGTTTCGATCGCCGCGCGGGCCTGCTGCACGATCGAGCCGATCTGATCGAACCAGGCTTCAACCTGCGCCCGATCGGCCTCCCAGCTCTTACGCACATCGCTCACCGCCACTTTTGTCGAACCGGCGACGCCCGTATTGCCGATGACCACCGTAAACGGTGTGGCGACGTTGAACAGCTGGATCGGTTCATCCCGCACAAAGTACACCGACTGCTGATACGCAATCACCGTGTTGTCGATGCCGCTGGGTGTGCCGTGATGCAACTTCTCCACTTCAAACACCAGATCATTGACGGTGGCAGTATCGATCGGTGTGTTCGCCCACTGGGCCAGCGCGCGGACGATGGCCGTTGAGACTGCGGCCCCGCTGCCCAGGCCGCTGGCAATGGGCACCGTCGAATTGATTGTGATCTTGAGGCGCAGCGTGTCTGGCCGCCGCTGTAAATGCCCCAGGGTAAGACGCACGATCGCCGCCAGGGGACTTGCCGGGCTGGCGCGATCCAGCGATACCGTCTGGTGCAGATCGGGGGCGTCGATCGTGATGCCCGCCTCGCCCGGTTCGATAGTCGCGGTCGCCTGCACTTGCGTCAGCGGCACCGCCAAAGCCGGGCGGCGATAGACGACCGCATGTTCGCCAAAGAGAATGACTTTACCGCACGCTGCAGCACTGGCTAAAGGTTCCATTCATCATCTTCCGTTGCTCATTGTTCATTGATCATTGTTCATTGCCCATTGCCCATTGTTCTGGTACAATCGCGCCCCGATGAAAGCAAGACTCTCTCTCATGCTAATTGTTTTTCTTTCGCTGCTGGGACCGGCCCTGCCGGTCGTGGCCCAGAGCGAGCATCTGGTGTTGGCCTTCTACTACAACTGGTATGACGAGAAATCATTCGGGCCGAAGAAGACCAGCGATCAACCCGTCACACCCTACAAATCAGCCGATCGCGCCACCATCGAGCGGCAGGTCGATCAGGCGAAACAGGCCGGGATCGATGGCTTCGTTGTCTCATGGTACGGGCCGCGCGAAGCGGCCGACAACCAGACCGAAACGAATCTGCGCACTCTGTTGGACGTTGCCCGGCAGAAGGGCTTCAAAGTCGCCGTCGATTTCGAGACTAACGGGCCGTTCTTCAAGAGCAAGAGCGATGTGCAGACTGCCTTAGCCTCGCTGCTTTCGACCCATGCCAATCATCCGGCCTATCTCAAGGTCAACGGCAAGCCGGTGGTCTTCTTCTGGCAGAATAGCCGTTTCAACGTCAACGACTGGTCGGTCATGCGCGAGGCTGTTGATCCGCTGCATCAGTCGATCTGGATCGGCGAAGGAACCAACCTGGATTATCTGCGCGTCTTTGACGGGCACCATCTCTACAACATTGCCTGGTCGGCTGATCCGCGCGCCGAGGTCATCAAGTGGGGCAAGCGGGTGCGCGAAAAAGCGATCGAGTTGGGCGCATTCAAATACTTCATCGGCACGGCCATGCCCGGCTTTGACAATCGCCTCGTTAGCTCCGGCGCCACTTATCGACCGCGCAGCGACGGCGAATACTTCCGCCAATCCTTTACCGGCGTCACGCAGTCCAACGCCGATTGGGCCATGATCACCTCATTTAACGAATGGGCTGAAGGCTCGCAGATCGAACCGAGCACGACCTATGGTAATCAATATCTCAATTTAGCGGCGGAACTGGCCAATGTCTATCGCACGACGGCGAGCAGCTTTGTGACGGCCCCGACCGAAACACCCGTCCCAACCGATACGCCCACGCCGACAAACACGCCGACAAACACGCCGACCTTCACGCCGACGCCGACCCCCACGCCGACCAACACGCCGACGTTCACACCCACACCGACTGATACACCCACCCCAACGGAAACACCCACGCCGACGTTTACGCCCATTCCCACCGATACGCCGACGTTTACACCGGTTCCCACCGACACGCCGGTGGTCATTGCGCGGGCCTTACCCGCGGCAGCCAAAGTTGCGGGCGGCGGCGATATCAAGCCGACGCTCACACTCACCAAAGTACAGCCTGTTCAACACACTGAGGAGGCCTCTGGCGATAGCTTCCTGATCGCGTTGGTGGTGGGCGGCGCGCTGATGTTTCTCGGCGCGATTACGCTCGGCTGGCTGATGGGCAAACGCACGAGACAATGATCAATTTACAATGATCAATGATCAATGGCTGCTTTGCGTAATCCTCGAACATTGAGAATTGATCATTGATCATTGATCATTTTCACAATCACCTTCAACGTTCCCTTCGTCCCAGCCCGTTCGAAAGCGGCGAGTCCATCATCCAACGCATAGCGGGCTTGAATCATCGACTCCACGTCAACTTGTTGATTGGCCAGTAAACGAATCGCCGGCTCAAACGGCCCGCAGCGTGATCCGATCAATGTGATCTCGTCGACCACGATGGCCGTTAAATTTACCGGCAGCGCTTCGCCCTGATATGTCGACTTCAGCACGATTGTCCCGCGCGGGCGCACCACTTGTCGGGCCAGCGCAAAACCGCTCGGCGTGCCGGTTGCTTCCACCACCACATCCAATGAAGCAGATTTGATCGCCTTGAGATCCATCGTCGTGGTGAGGCCATGTCGTTGAAGGATTCGCAACTTCTCGGCGTGTCGTCCTACGACGATCAAGTCACAGCCGGTCAGTGCCACTACCTGCGCACACAACAACCCTAACTTGCCGTCGCCGATCACGGCCACGCGATCCGCCGGTTGAAACTTCACTTGCTCCAAAATCTCACACGCTGCGGCCAGCGGCTCGACAAACACGGCCTGATCGTCGGAGACAGCCGCGGGCAGGGGGTGCAGGTTTTCGAAGGGCAGCGTCAAGTAGTCGGCGAAGGCGCCGCCGCGTCGATCGATACCGAGTGTCGTGCGCTGGGGGCAGTGCGTCGGTCGATTGGCACGGCACGTTTCGCATACGCCGCAGGCCGCGTTGATTTCTCCGGCCACCCGCTGTCCGATCAGCTCTTCACGCCCTACAGCCTGCTCGACGACGCCGACGAATTCGTGACCCGGCACGCCGGTGAAATTCATGTAGCCTTTGACGAGTTCCAGATCGGTGTTGCAGATGCCGGCTTGCAACACGCGCACCAGCGCCTCGCCTTGTGGAACGGCAGGCACGGAGTAGTTGGTCTCCAGGCGTAATCCATGATCGATAAAGAGTGCGCGCATTGAATCCTCGTTAAGTTAGAATGTTGTTAAGGACTCACTAACTTCCCGATTAGGAATACCACTAATGCAAGACCGCCTATCACAACTAACACTGCGCTAACACGGTAGGCATTTGGTTCGGTCCACATTCTATTAATCCGATATAGAAGAGATGTCTCGGTAGCCACTATAATATCGATGGCGATATACAATGCTGCCAGGACCGCTGCAATGCTTACCAGAGTTGCCAGCCTCTCAGCGCCGATCCGAGTCAAATAGTTGCTGAAGAATCCAAAGCCAACCAAGAATATGCCAGCCAAAATGGTTCTGAAATCTCTTGAGATCATATTCCGTGATCTGTTAGAACTCCACTGATGGCGTTTCTTCGCTTAACAGTTTGACTTCAGTCGGTGCACCGCCGCAATACATGCTCACCAGCGTCGCCAGATCGTTGCTGATCAATTCTACGTCGGCGCGCGTGACGGGCGGCAGTCCGTCGATGTTGATCTCCACGGCGGTGCTGGTGCGCTGCAACTTGCTGAATTCACTTTGTCGCCACGTCCAGCGGCGACACAATACCGTCGACGTATTGTAGGCGAAGATCACTTCGCCGGGTTCAGGGTGTTCGAGCATGGTGCTGCCCAACGGCACAAAGTCTTCATCGCCGCGTGCAAAGCCTAATCCCAACGTACCGTCCGCTGCCATCAGATCGATCGCGTGTCCACCGATCGGCACGAGGTAGCGCAGTGAGACGCTATTGCAGATGGCCGCGAGTGTGTTGATGTAGGGCAAGCCTGCGCTGGGCGAAGTCGAAGCGTCGCTACGCCGCACGCGCTTGACGAGCGCCTCGATCGAGCTGGGATACTCGGTCGGTTTGGCTCCGAAGGCGCGATAGGCTTCCCGCCACGCGGCGATGTTGGGATGCGCGGACACGGGTTCCAGATCAGCCCGCTGGCGGATGGCTTTCTGCGCGCCCTGCAGCATGCGATTAACTTCGTCGATGGGACTGGCGATGTTGATCGCGCGCCGGACAATCACCAGGCCGCGCACGTAACCGGGATATTTCTGGAAGAGTTGGGAATCGACGTGATAGATCATCGTGATGCGTCATGCGTGTGCGTAATGTGTGTGAATTCTACCCGCATTAGCAAAAAACAAAAAGAGCCGATCTTTCAACCGGCCCCTCCTTGTTCATTGATCATTGTTAATTGGTTACTGCCACGGTTTTAGGTTTGCGGCGGAACCAGCTGTGCCACTCGCGATTTTCCCACACCACCAGAATTTGCGCTGAGATGAAGAGCGACGAGTAGGTGCCGCTGAGCAGGGCCACCAGCAGGATGACGGCGAAGTTGTGAATGGTCACCCCGCCAAACAACGCCAGTGCCAGCATGGTGAAGAACATGGTCAGTTGCGTCACTAACGAACGGGCCAGGGTCTGAACGATACTGACATTGACGATGTTGTCGAAGCGCTCACCGCGGCGGCGCACCAGATTCTCGCGGATGCGGTCAAATACCACGATCTTGTCCTGCACCGAGAAGCCCAGCATGGTCAGCACGGCGGTCAGGAACAACGAGTCGATCTGCCAGCCCAGCAGCGTGCTGAACAGGGCGGCCACACTGACCAAGACCAGCACGTCGTGCAGCAGGCCCAGAATGGCGGCCAGGCCATAGCGGAACGCGTGCGGCACATTGCGAAAGGCGATGAGCCACAGATACAGCAAAATCCCCAGCGTGGCAATGGCGATGACTTGAATGGCGCTGCGCACGACTTCATTGCCGATCGTCGCGCTGACGGAACTGAATTCCAGTTCTGTCACGCTGCCAAACCGTGCGCGCAGACTGGCCAGCACTTCATTCTTCGTGGCATCTTCCATCGCCTTAGACTTAATCTGCAAACTGTTCACACCCAGCGTCTGCACCTGGCTGTCAGGGAAGCCGGCATCGGTGAAGACGGCTTTGGCATCGGCCGGCTGTGGCAGCGTTTCAAACTGCACCTTCAACAGCGATCCGCCCGTAAAGTCGATGGCCAGCGGCAAGCCGTTAAAGATCAGCGCCAGCATTCCGGGCACGATGATGAGGAGTGACAGCGCAAAGTACCAATAGCGTTTACTGACTAAATTCCACATGTGTTATTCTCCCAGACCGATTGCTGTTCCTACGCCCCGAAGAGCTTGGAACGGCCTTCTAAACTGTTTCGGCTAGCCACAAACCGCAGGAACGTGCGCGTGACTTGCACCGAAGCAAGCAAGCTGATGAGTACCCCGATAAACAGCGTGGCGGCGAAGCCTTTGACAATGCTGGCGCCAAAGTTGCTGCCAAACCAGAACAGAATGACGCACGTAATCAGGGTCGCCAGATTCGAATCGCGAATGGAACTCCAGGCTCGCTCAAAAGCGACCTCCACGGCCACTGACAAGTGGCGGCCATTACGCAGCTCTTCTTTCAAACGCTCGATGATCAAGGTGTTGGCATCGACGGCGACCGCCACCGACAGGATGAAGCCCGCAATGCCGGGCAGCGTCAGCGTGACTGGTATCAACTTATAGATCGCGAAAGTGATCAAGCCGTATAACAGCAGCGTGACCACGGCCACCAAACCGGCGATACGATAGTACAGCAGCATGAACAGCGCCACGGCCGCCAGGCCAATAATGCCGGCGATGATACTGGCGCGGATGGAATCTTCACCCAGCGTCGGGCCGATGGTATTGCTCTGGACGACCTGCAAGGACACCGGCAGAGCGCCGTAGCGCAGCAAGTTCACCAGGTCAGTGGCTTCTTCAATGCCACCGCTGCCCACGGTGATGACACCCTGGCCGTCTGGAATGGCAGAGTTGATGACGGGGCAGGACTGCACGACGTTATCGAGCACGATGCACAAATAGCGCCCGGTATTCGCCGCGGTATGCTGCGCAAAACGCTGCACGGCTTCACCCATCAGCGCAAATTGCACTTGCGGCTCATTGCCTAATTGGCCACCCAGCCCGGCGCCCAACTTTGCCGGATCGAGCTCGGAGCCGCTGACGATGACTGGAAAGATGGTGTCCGGAATGGTTGGCACCGTACCGGTTAGCACACTGGTTTCTGTCGGGCTGGTGCTCGACTTGACGATCGGCTCGGGGCTGCCCGCCGTGCGGATGATCGCGCCCTGGAGAAACGACTGGTCTCCGGTATCGACCCATTCCAGCTTGCCGGTTTGTTGAATAAGCCCGATGGCTTGCGCAGGATCATCAATGGCCGGCAATTCCACCAAAATGCGGCAGTTGCCCTGAATTTGAATGACCGGCTCGGTGACGCCTAGCCCGTTGATACGGTTCTCGATGATCTGTTGCACATTCTGCAAGCGCTGCTCGATGCCCTCGCTCGCGCAATCGACGGCTTCCAACAAGACCTGCGAACCTCCACTCAAGTCCAGGCCCAGCCGGGTGGTGACGACCACGTCCTTGGCGCCAATCACGTTCAAGGGGATGGTGAAAGCTGCCGGTATGACAATCATGGTGCTGACGAGGCCGATGATCACGATAATCATCAACCACAGGCGAGTACGGTGGTGCATGCCAACTCCTGTCTCTACACAAAAAAGTCGCCGGCATAGAGAGGCCGGCGCGACCTACAGCGGGCAGGATTATAGTCTAACGGGAGGGAGTTGTCAAAAGAACTCTAGCTGTAGCTGTGCCGCAATACTGTTTAGATAAGTCAGCCGAGGCGGCTCCCACGCCGCCGGGCATGGGAGCCCGTCCCGCTAAACAGTATTGACTCTAGTCCTTGAGTATAACGCAAAAGTGTTGGTGACTTTTTAATTGCTCCCGCTCCGCTGCGCGTGGGTACACGCTCCGCGGGCGGTTAGCGGCGATGGATGTACTCATCCATCGCGGAGCACTATCGGAAACCCGAAGGTTCCCCAACAGTTTTGCGTTATACCCCTAGCTGTTTTCGGTGTGCCGGCTTGACGGAGTTGGTTTGGGGCTTATAGTCCCGGCCAAAGAAAGACTTGGGATAGTTGAGACTTTTGGTCATCTCATTCCGTCACTTGGACAGATCGGCCAGGGCCTGTTCGAGCTCGGCCTGGAGATCAGGATCGTCGTAAGCGTAATCCAGCGCCTTCAAATAGTTCTCACGCGCTCCGGCCAGGTCACCCTGTTCTTTCAGGATTCCCGCGCGCAGCGCATAAGGTCCGACCCAGGCTGAGTCACGTTCCAACGATCGGCTCACATAGCCCTGCGCGGTTTCCAGATCGCCGCTGACGAAGGCCGCCCGCGCCATGTCGAAAAAGATCTCGTGCCTGAAGCCTGTGTTGAGGAAGGGCTGCGACATTTGATAAAGCGCGTCTTCGTTCGTTTCAGCGCTGACCAGTTCGAATTCGGCCAACGCTTCTTCCGGTTGATCATCTTCCAGCAGCAGCAGGCCTTTTAGATAATGTGCCTCGAGCAGCTTCGGATCAAGTTGCAGCGCGCGCTCCGCCGACTGCCGCGCCTGATCGGCGTCGCCGGCCAGCCATTCGACGTAGCCGCGCCCGGCCAAGTAACGTGGATCACCGGCCCGATCCTGAAGCAGCCGATCGTACAGAACCAGAGCACGATCGGTGTCGTTCGTGGTCACCGCTATCACGGCCGCCTGTTCAAGGTACTCCGGCGCGCGTGAACTACTATACGCCTCCTGCAAATCTTCAATCGCGCCGGGCACATCGTCGAGTGCCTGAAGGCGCATGTTGGCGCGACTGGCGTATAACATGTAGACCGTCTGTGGATCGGGATATACTTCGATCGCGCGGCTAATGTCGTCGAGCGCCCCCTGGGCGTTGTCCAACGTCCAGGCGCGGAGTTGAGATCGCTCATAGTAGGCGCCCGTGCACAATGGGGCCTCGTCACCGCAGCTGTTAATCACCTGTGTGAATTCAGCTTCGGCCGCTTCGGCGTTGTAATGCTTTTCGGATCGAGACTGGAGCATTCCCAGCCCAAAATGCAGGCGCGGGTCGTCGGGGATGAGCTGGGCGGCGCGATCGAGATCGGTTGCCGCGGCATCCATGTCGTCGTACTCGGTCAACTCGGTGGTGGCGCGTCCCACCAGCGCATGTGCGTTGTCCGGCTCAGAAGCCAGCACTTGTTGAAATAGATCGTGCGCGGCCGATGTATCGCCCTGCAATAGCTGCTCGTATCCAGCCTCAATTAACCTACTCGCGTTGGATGAAGCGGGGCGGCCGGGTTCAGGTGTGGGCGCGAGCGCTGCAGCCGGTGCGGACGTGCTCACGGGCGCCGGAGCGA
>JBGSPW010000068.1:0-30410 GCA_041738395.1 Thermoflexales bacterium | reverse complement strand
AGGTCACGTGCGACATACGGCTTGGAGTACACCATCGCCGCAGACTTTTTTCAGTCAAGCCAGGTGGTGTGCTGCGATGAAGTGCCCGCAGGCCGCCATCCCAACAACGGCGCGCAGCCGACCCGCCCAGCTGCCGAAGTTGAGCATCAGTTTCGACGGTGGTCGATCGGGTTGGTGGCAGGCTGACGCCCGGCCGTTAGGCGGGTCAAAGTGCTTCACCCGTACAGTTCCCTTTGTCGCGAGTCAGCCTTGCAGAGAAGACGATGAGTGGTAGAGCTCGGTAAGCAGACAGTATGAACGGACAACAACGCAGAAATATTCGACCCGGTGTCCGGGTCGAAATCGTCTTGAAAAAAGATCAACGCAGCGGCAAACGCACGGTGGGCGTGGTCAAAGATATTTTGACTTCATCGGCGTTTCACTCGCGCGGTATCAAGGTGCGTTTGGAGGATGGTCAGATTGGCCGCGTGCAGACGGTCCTCTCTGACGAAGCCCCGGCGGTGGCCGCAGCATGACGTTCACAGCCTGTGCGTGTGAGGAATGTCAGGCGATGTGCCAACGTCGACCGTGTTGGCCTACTCCTACCGATGTGCAGCGTCTCATCGCGGCGGGCTATGCCGATCGGCTCATGCTCGATTGGTGGTTCGATCGGGAGCAGAACAAAACGATCTACATCTTGACGCCGGCTATTGCCGGCCGTGAAAGCGGTGAGGCTCCGGCCCATCCGAGCGGCCCCTGCACTTTCCTCGGCGAAAACAGGCTGTGCCGCTTGCACGACCTCGATCTGAAACCAACCGAGGGTCAGTTGGCCTTGTGTCATAATCGGACGCCAGACGGCCTGCATGAACAGATCGGCCAGACGTGGAATGGTGACGAAGGGCGCGCGTTGATCGATCGGTGGGAGTCTGATCCGCCGCGCGGGCGGCGCTTAACTTTAATCGCTCAGCCCGCGCGGCGCAAGTCGAGCGCAGGGGTGAGCAGCAAACGATCCAGAAAGTGAAGGAACCTCTATGACGCACAAGAAAATCGCGATGGAACATGACAAGAAGATTGCGTTGGTCGCGCACGATAACAAGAAGCGTGATATGTTGGACTGGGCCAAGTTCAACCGCGTGCTGTTAGCCCATCACAAGGTGTATGCCACCGGCACCACGGGCACAATCCTGGAAAAGGAACTCGGCTTTACCGTTCACAAACTCCAGAGCGGGCCGCTGGGCGGCGATCAACAAATCGGGGCGAAGATCACAGAAGGCACGATCGATTTTCTGATCTTCTTCTGGGATCCGTTGGAACCGCAGCCGCATGATCCCGATGTGAAGGCGCTGCTGCGCATGGCGGTGGTGTGGAACATCCCGATCGCGTGCAATCGCGCCTCGGCCGATTTCATGATCTCTTCGCCGTTGATGGATGGCGAATACGATCGGCTGGTGCCCGATTACGAGGACATCCGCAGCCGGAAGATCGTCGCGAGTGAATGAGGCGCTGTCTATATGATCGTGAACAAACCTCAACTCGCTATCGTGTTCGACTTCGGCGGAGTTCTCGTCGATTGGAATTCGCACTACCTCTATCGCAAGTTATTGAACGGCGACGACGCGGCCATCGATCGCTTCCTGGCCGAGGTCGGCTTTACGGAATGGAATCTGCATCAGGACAAGGGTCGCTCGTTTGTCGAAGGGGTCGCCGTGCTGAGTAGACAGTTCCCGCAGTACGCCGATCTGATCCGCGCTTACGACGAACGTTGGCAGGAGTCGCTCTCCGGTCCGATCGGGGGCACCGTGGAGATTTTGCGCGCGCTGAAAGATGCCCGTTACCCACTGTATGGTCTGAGCAACTGGGCGCAGGAGAAGTTCGATCTGGTGCGTCCGCAGTACGAGTTCTTTAGCTGGTTCGACGACATTCTGATTTCCAGCACGGTGAACCTGATCAAGCCCGATCCGCACATCTTCACGTTGTTTCTCGATCGCATCGGTTGGGCAGCCGCCGACTGCGTGTACATCGACGATTCTGCGGCGAACATCCTAACCGCGCATCAACTGGGCTTCACCACCATTCACTTTCAGTCGCCCGATCAACTCGCAACGGAATTACGGCAGTTGGGCTTGCTGCGGCAGAACGGCCACGTCTAGTTCTTCCGCGAATCTGCGCGAATCGACACGAATAAATCCCATTGGCGATCATTCGCGTTGATTCGCGGTCGAAGAATTTGTTGAGTCGGGTGAAGTCATTCCCGCGTGCTGTCGTCATGCGCGCCCCCGCGCGAAGCGTCCCTTCGGCAGGGCGTAGCGGGAATCCAACCCTCTGTTGGCAATGTGTGCCTGTCAATGCACTGGATGCCCGATTAAAGCACTCGGGCATGACGTGATGAACGAATGACTCTACAAAAACTTTCCGGTGGCCGAATTCGCCACGCGCGTGATCTGCTCCGGCGTTCCCTCGGCGATGAGATGGCCGCCAGCCAGTCCGCCCTCCGGCCCCAGATCGATGATCCAATCAACCGCGCGGATCAACTCCAGGTTATGCTCGATCGTCACGACGGTGTTGCCTGCCTCGACCAATCGTTGCAGCAGCTTCAGCAAGTGCGCCACATCGGCCGCGTGCAACCCCCTCGTCGGCTCATCCAACAAATACAACGTGCGGCCCGTGCCACGTCGCCCCAGCTCTTTTGCCAACTTCACGCGCTGCGCCTCGCCCCCCGACAGGGTCGTGGCCGGTTGGCCGAGTTGCAAATAACCTAAGCCCACCTCCACCATCAGCGACAACCGCGCGGCTACGGCAGGCACCTCGGCAAACAGCGGCAGCGCTTCTTCGATGGTCAGGTCGAGCAGCTGCGCGATGTCGTAACCGCGATACTTTACCACCAGCACGTCACGCTTGAAGCGCTTGCCGTGACAGGCCGGACAACGCACTTCCACGTCGGGCAAGAAGTGCATGTTCATCGTCAGCACGCCTGCGCCCTCGCAGCGTTCGCAGCGGCCGCCCGCCACGTTGAACGAAAAATGTTTCGCCGTCAAGCCGCGCTGTTTGGCTTCCGGCAATGCGGCAAAGACATCGCGCATCGGCGTAAACGCATCGGTGTACGTGGCCGCATTCGATCGCGGCGAACGACCGATCGGGGTTTGATCGATCGTGATGATCTTGTCGAGATAATCCCAACCTTCGATGGCTGTGTGCGCGCCCGGCTGATCCGTCGCGTCGAAGAAACGCTGCCGCGCCGCGTGATCGAGAATGTCGAACATCAACGACGATTTGCCTGAACCCGATGGCCCCGTCACGGCGATGAGGGTGCCCAGCGGCAAACTCACTGTGATGTCCTTCAAGTTGTGCTCGCGCGCGCCGTGAATGATCAATGCCTGGCCACCGCCGCCGCGCCGTTCGCCGGGAATGGGCACACTCAAGCGGCCTGCCAGATAATCGCCGGTGACAGATTCAGTAGAAGTGGTTAGCTGATCGGGTGTGCCCGCCGCCACGATGCGTCCGCCGTGCTTGCCCGCACCCGGTCCCACATCCACCACGTAATCGGCCTGCCGGATCACCTCAAGATCGTGTTCGACCACGAGCACGGTGTTGCCCAGATCGCGCAGCTGCCGCATGACTTTAATCAAACGCGCCGTGTCGCGCGGATGCAGGCCGATGGTCGGCTCATCCAGCACGTACAACACGCCCGTCAGGCCCGAGCCTAACAATGAGGCGAGTCGCAATCGCTGCGCTTCACCGGCCGAGAGGGAGGGCGTGGCTCGGTCGAGCGTGAGATAACCGACGCCCACGTCGATCAAGCGGCGGATGCGCCCGCGCAGATCAAACACGATCGCTGCGGCGATGATCCATTCATCGGGCGTGGCGGTTGGCTCCAGCCGATCGATCCACGCGGCGAGATCGTGCAGCGGCAGTTGTGACACGGCGATGAGATTTTGTCCGGCGACGGTGACGGCGCGGCTTTCCGGCCGCAGGCGTGCGCCAGCACAATCCGGGCATGTTTGCAGCACCAGGATCTTCTCCATCTTTTCGCGGTAGTTTGCGTTGTCGGCGTGTTCGAAGTAGCGGCGCAGCAAGGCGGTGACCAGACCTTCGAAGCGGCCTTCGCGCACATTCGCGGGTGGATCGATGTCGGGGATGTACCGGCGAAACTGTGGACTCTCCACGCCGTACAAGAGATAAGCGCGCTCGGCCTCGCCCAGTTGTTTGATCGGCACGGTGAGATCGAACGAGAGGTTGTAATGTTCGCCCGCATGTCGCAGCGCAGGTATGTACCATTCGAGCTGCGAACTGACCCACTGCAAGATGCCGCCGTCTTGAATGCTGCGTTCCGGATCGATCACGTGATCGAGATTGGCGGTGTGGATAACGCCGAGGCCGGTGCACGCGGGACACGCGCCGGCCGGTTTGTTGAACGAGAAATGCGCCATGCCCAATTCGGGTATGGGTGCGCCGCAGTGCGGGCAGGGGTAGGACGCGGCCGTTTCGGCGTCGTCGCCGTTCGCTTCGTCATCCCAGGCTTCATCCTGAGTTGCGTCGAACGACGGCGGTACATCCGCTCCACACCGCGCGCACACGCGATGACCCAGCCGCGCATACAAGACGCGCAGATACGTGAAGACTTCGGTGGCGGTGCCCACGGTGGACCGCGGGCTGCGATTGGTGAGATATTGATCGACGCTGATCGAGGGTGACAGCCCTTCGATCACATCGACGGGCGGACGGCTCACATGGGTCACCATTCCCAGCGATTCCATGTACTGCCGCTGGCCCTCTTTGTGCAGTATATCGAAAGCCAAAGTCGATTTGCCGGAGCCGGAGACGCCGGTCAAGACGACGACTTTGTTTTTGGGAATACTCAACGTGACGTTCTTCAGGTTGTGCAGCCGCGCGCCTTTGAGGGTGATGGTGTCGAACATGATGTCCTTTCTGAGGTGTTAGTTCATACTTCATTTTACAACCCTGGTGTGCAATTGGAGGGTGCGCTGGAGGTGTTTGCTCGCAAAAAGGGAGGCCGATCAATCTTCGGCGCGAGGGGGACGCTGGGCGATGCTCACAGCGGCTTGATCTTCTCGCCCACGATTAGCACTTGTCCCTGCCGATCGCGCCGCACGCGTCCCTGCACGATGACGGGGTCGCGCCGGCTGAGTAAAGCGCGCTGTTCGCGCAACGCCTCGCCGCTCCACAAGACTTGATACCGCCCGTCTTGATCGTCCATGTCGACGAGCTGCATCAGCGTCTGGTTGGCCGATCGAAAGCGATGCGCGGCCAACCGCACTCCGAGGACCTTCACCACCCGATCGAGGTGCTGCTCGATCGCGCCGCTGCTGATAACCTGCTCATCGAAGATGCCGGGGCTTTTCCGGCCTGTAGCTTGTTCGGCCACGAGTTGCAGCGGATGAACACTCACCGCTAACCCCAGCACTTCAATTTCCCAGGCTGCTCGTTCGGCTAAAGTCGGTTCGACGCCAGCGGCTGTTGGCGCATTCGACAACGCCAAGCTCAACTGCGCCGAATGCCTCCCATGCCAGGGTTCGTGCTGCACGTGCGCCAGCATATCTGCGCTAGTGCCTAAGCCGTCCAGCGCGCTCGCCTTGATCAGATTGATTGCCTCGACGTGCAACGGCCGGGCGCGAATCAAGAAATCATCCAGGGACGTGAAAGGCCGTTGGGTGATGAGAGTGTGCGTGGTCGCGTGCGTCAACTCGCGCACCTGGCCCAGCCCCATCCACAACGTCCGGCGATCGATCGGATCGAGCGTGAACGCTTCGCCGCTATGATTGACGTGAGGCGGTTTCACCGTCAGACCCAGCTGCCGTGCCTCGCTCATGTACACGCGCGGCGAGTAGAACCCGCCCCACACAGCCAGGCGCGCCGCAAAAAATTCCGCCGGGTAGTGCTTCTTCAGATAGGCCAACCGATAAGCCAGCGCCGCGTAGCCGGCGGCGTGCGCTTTGGGAAAGCCATAACCCGCAAAGGCCGCCATCAAATCCCATACTTTTTCGGCTGTGATTGAATCCAGGTGACTCACACGTTCTGCGCCGGTGAGAAACTGCTCGCGCAGCCGCGTCATCTCATGGGCCGAACGGAACTTCGACATGGCGCGCCGTAGCAGATCGGCCTCGCCCAGCGAGAACCCGGCCACCTCGTGCGCGATGCGCAGCACTTGCTCCTGATACAAGATCACGCCGTACGTCTCGCACAGGATGGGCTCCAACGCGGGATGCAGATAATCGGTCGCTTCCTGACCCAGATGTCTTCGCACGAACGCGTCTTTCAAGCCGCCCTTCAAAGGGCCGGGGCGATACAACGCCAGCGCCACGATCAAATCGCCGATCGATTTAGCGGTGAGCTCGCGCAGCGTGAAGCGCAGGCCGGGGCTTTCGATCTGAAAACACCCGATCGTCTGTGCCGCCGCCAGCAGTTGGATCGTATCGGCATCATCGGCTGGAATGGACTCCAATGTGAAAGCAGGTTGGCGCTGCTGGATCAATTCGACGCAATCGGCGGTGACCGTCAACGCGCTGATACCCAGTAGATCGATCTTGATCAATCCCAGCTGTTCGATGCCCTTCAGATCGAACTGTGTGATCAGCAAGCCCTTCGTGGCGTATTGCAGCGGGACGAGATCCGTAATCGGATCGGGCGAGATGACGATGCCGCCGGGATGAACGGACAGATGATGGGGCGCGCCCGTCAACGCCTGACTCATCTCGATCGCTTCCCGCTCGATCGGATCGCGCGCCTTCTCGATCAATTGAGTCTGCGCTGCCTGCGCCTCGTGGCGCGCCGCGGGATGCCACCAGCGCGGTAAATCGTGGGCCAGCTCGCCGATGCGCGTTTCCGACAGACCATACACCTTGGCGACTTCGCGCAGCGCCGAACGCGGCTGCAGTGTGGCATATGTGCAGACCATCGCCACGTGATCCGCGCCATAGCGCTGGTACACGTAGTTGATGACCTCGTCGCGTCGATGCGAGCACAGATCGAGATCGATGTCAGGCGGATCGCGCCGTTCGAGCGAGAGGAAACGTTCGAAGTATAAGTTGTGCGCGATGGGATCGACATCGTGGATGCCCAGGCAGAAAGCCACCACCGACGATGAAGCCGATCCGCGCGGCGAGACCGGCACGCGCTGCTCGCGCGCAAACCGCACGATGTCGGCGACCACTAGAAAGTAGGCACCGTAGCCCAGCGTATCGATCACATTGAGCTCTTTGCGCAGGCGCGCCTCTATGTCTGGTGTAAGGCTGTCGTAACGCTGCCGCGCACCGTCAAACGCAGCGCGCTCGAGTTCGGCTCGCAAGGTGCGACCGGGCGGCATATCCAACGTCGGGAAGCGATATTGCCCCAACGGAAACTCGAAGCCGCACAACTCGGCAATGCGCTGCGTATTTTCGATGGCCGTCGGATAGGTCGCGTAACGCCGCTCGAATTCCGGGGTAGACCAGAAAGATCGATCGGGCAGGGTGGGCAGCGCGTTGAGGTGTTGCCCGGCGCGCATGGCCGTCAGCACGCGGTAGCGCGCCGCATCGACCGGATCGAGATAACGAATGTCGGGTGTCGCCACGAGCGGCACCCCCAGTTGATCGGCCAAGCGTGGTGTTTCACGCCCCTCGGCTTCTTCCAAACGGATGAAGACATTCTCTCGTCCGAAGTGTTCGATCAGCGCGGTGGCTTGATGTCCGTCACTCAGCGCGATCAGATCGCTGCTGTGGCTGACAAGCTCCGCCAACGACAGGCCCTGCTGAAGCGTCGCTTCCCGATCGGGGGCCGCTTGCAGCCGCGTGACGAGGCGGCATAGATTGGCATAGCCGGCCAGGTTGCGCGCCAGCAGCACCAGTGTATGATCACGCTCGAAAGTGAAATCGACGCCGAGGATCGATCGGATTTTGGCTGTATGGCATTCGCGCACGAATTCGATCGCCCCGTACAGCGCATTCGTATCGGTCAACGCCAGAGCGGATAGATCGTGCGCTTGAGCATGCGCCACCAGCTCTGGCACGGTCGGGACACCGGCCAGCAGGCTCCATTGCGAATGGGCGCGCAGAGGAACAAAGGACATGGGCCGATTGTATCACGCTCCCGTAGTACTCCTTTGTGGTAGACGCATCGGTGGGATTGGCGTATCATGGGTAGTATAGGACTGAGGTTGAAGAAATCGCCGCAGAGATGAGGCGCCTCAATCCTCTCGGAACTCATTGATTTAGCACTAGGAGAATGCGATGACGACTTCACCAACCCAGCTGCGCAACTTAATCCTCAGTATTCTTGTGGCCTTCGGTTTGAGTTTGTCGGCGGTTCAGCCACTGGTGGCCCTGCCGTTGATCGACGCGCAGCGTGCCGCTAGGCGCAGCGTGTCTGCGCCTGCGGCCATTGATACGACGACAACGCTCACGGCGTCGCCCAATCCATCCACTAAGGACGAGGCCGTCACTTTCACGGCGACGGTGACCTCGACGTCGGGAACCCCGAACGGCGGTGTGGTGACTCTTACCGAGGGTGCGACGGTGTTGGGCACGGCCACGCTGGTGAATGGTGTGGCAACGTTCTCCACACTGACACCCCTCGTCGGGTCGCACGTCATTAGCGCCACTTACGGCGGTGTTGGATCGTACAACGGGAGCAGCTCCCCCGCCTTCATCGCGGTGGTCAATGATCGACCTTCGGTCGCCAAGGGCGCCGGTTACTTCTGTACGGTCAGGGATAGCGGCATATTGGGCTGCAAGGGTTACAATGGGCAACATCAAACGGATGTGCCGTCGACCACCGTGCCCTTTGCGCAGGTCAGTGCCGTTTTTCAACACACCTGCGCGGTAAAGGAAGATGGCGCGCTGGTCTGTTGGGGACAAAACTCCTCGAATCAGACGGAAGTGCCGTCGACCACCGTGCCCTTCGTGCAGGTCAGTGTCGGACAATCTCATACGTGTGCGCTGAAGGCCAACGGCGCGCTGGCCTGTTGGGGCTTGAACGACTATGACCAAACGGTCGTGCCGACCGCGACGATCCCCTTTGTGCAGGTCAGCGCGGGCTACAACCATACCTGCGCTTTGAAGGCTGATGGCACTCTGGGGTGTTGGGGGAAGAATCTCAGTGGGCAGACGAACGTACCGACGACCACGGTGCCTTTTGCGCAGGTCAGTGCCGGTGAGTCGCATACGTGCGCCTTGAAAACCGATGGGTCATTGGTCTGCTGGGGCCTGAACACCGATGGTCAAAGAGATGTGCCGACGACCATCGTGTCCTTTGTGCAGGTTAGCACGGGCTACAACCATACCTGCGCGACGAAAGAGGATGGCACACTGGTATGTTGGGGCGGAAATAGTTCAGGGCAGGCTACTGTGCCACCGACCTACAGATCCTTTGTTCAGGTGAGCGCTGGCTGGAATGCCACCTGTGCGACGAAAATTGACAAGACGTTGGCCTGTTGGGGATCCAGCGTGCCCAGTGTGGTCCTCCAGCCGGATGAACTGGAGCGTGCCACCCTCGGCGCGCCCTATTCGCAGACGCTCACGGCCAGCGGATCCTACGACACCGTCCCGCCCTATTCCTTCAGTGTTGTCTCGGGTACCGTGCCGCCCGATCTCACGCTCTACCCGACAGGTACGCTGAGCGGCGTGCCCATCACTGAAACCGTCTATGAATTCGTCGCGCAGGCGAGCGATATGAACGGCATCGCCAACACGCGCTTCTATTCTCTGACGGTGAGTCACCGCGGTGACACGACGACGGAGCTCCGCGCCACGCCCAATCCGGTGGCGTACGGCCACAACGTCTCGTTGGTGGTGACGGTCACTACGGCTATCGACTTGTCCCCGACAGGTGTGGTGACCTTCACCGAAGGCTCAACTGTGCTCGGCACAAGCACACTGGACGAAGCCGGTATAGGAGTTATCAGCGTCTCCTCGCTGCTGACTGGCCCGCATACCATTAGCGCTACGTACAGCGGAAATCCGTGGGTTTTTGGCAGCGCTTCGTCTGTGATTGTCGTCAACGTCAATAACCGTCCAGCGGTGAATGTGGGCGATCAACACGCTTGCGCCGTAAAAACCGATGGGACACTCGGCTGCTGGGGTGACAATAGCCTCGATCAAAGCACGCCGCCGACGGCCACTGTTCCCTTTGTCCAGGTCAGTGCAGGCAATTTTTTCAACTGCGCCTTGACTGAAGCGGGCGCTGCGGCTTGTTGGGGAAAGTCGAGTGAAGGGCAGACTACCGTCCCCATGCTGGCCCTTCCTTTCGTGCAGATTGGGGCCGGTGAAACCCACGCCTGTGCGGTAGAGGTCGATGGGGCGATTGCGTGTTGGGGCGACAACACTGCCGGGCAAACGGACGTGCTGACTTCAACCATCCCCTATGTGCAAGTGAGCTCTGGACAATCTCACACTTGCGCTCTGCAAGCTGACGGCGCGATCATCTGCTGGGGACGTGCTGACGAAGGACAAACGACTGTGCCATCGACCAGCGCGCCCTTCGTGGAGGTTAGCGCGGGTAACAATCACACTTGTGGGCGAAAAGCAGACCAGACGCTGGCTTGCTGGGGTGCGAACGACGACGGGCAAATCGATGTACCAGACCCCAACAGCAACTGGCAGCAGGTTAGCGCGGGTGTCCATCATACCTGCGGGGTGAAAATGGATGGCACATTGATCTGTTGGGGCAGCAACATTGAAGGGCAATCGACCGTGCCGCCCACCTTAAGTCCCTTTGTGCAGGTCAGCGCAGGTTGGGCAAGCACCTGCGCGGTGAAAGCCGATGGGACCATCGCGTGTTGGGGCTCAAACAGCTTGGGGCAAGCACCCGTCGTGGGTCTGACTCCGACGACTTTGCCTGATGCGCCAGCGGGCTTGCCCTATGCTCAAACGATCAGTGTTGTGCTCACTACGGGCCTGCACTCGCCATTCACTTTTAATGTGGTGTCTGGCACATTGCCAACTGGCCTCGATCTCGACAGCGCCAGCGGCGTGTTGGAAGGCAGCCCCACTTCGATCGGGGTCTTCACTTTTACGGTACGCGCCCACGACATCAATCTACTGGGTGGAACACAGGTCTACAGCCTGACGGTGTGGACTCTGAATAAAATCGATACGACGACGACGCTGAATGCGTCGGCCAATCCGTCGTCGTTGGGAAAGGTGATCACCTTCACCGTATGGGTGGCATCGGAGCTCGGTATCCCGACGGGCGTGGTGACTCTCACCAAGGGTCTCTCGACCGTGCTCGGGACAAGCGCGTTGGCTAATGGGGTAGCAACTTTCACGAACTCGTCTCTCGTGATCGGCTCACATCATCTCACCGCCTATTACAGCGGCGACATCAACTATAACCCTAGCGACGGTGATCTGAATCAGGAGATAGAGCCGGCTGAGACGGAGGTCACGCTCACTTCGTCACCCAATCCCTCGATCTACGGTCAGCCTGTCACCTTGACGGCGGTGGTCACGTCGAGTTTTGACATACTCACTGGCGCAGTCTCTTTTGTGGAAGGCGCCGCTAGCGAACTTGGCACGGCCCCCCTGGTGAACGGCGTGGCGACCATTGTCCTTTCGACGTTGACCGTCAATCTACACACCATCAGGGCGATCTATGCCGGCGATAACTTCTCCCGCCCCTGCGATTCGACCAGCCTAATTCAGGAAGTCGTCGATGCGCCAATTACGAGATTGCGTGCGGCCAACAGCAGCCCGATCGCGGCCGGGCTCACGACGGTTCTCTCGGCCACGATCGACAGCGGCACCAACGTCGTGTATCAATGGGATTTTGGCGATGGGGTCATGGGCAGCAAGGCCGTGGCTAGTCATATCTACGACCAGCCGGGCTTCTACACGGCGCTTGTCACGGCGACGAATACCTTGGGCGCGCTCAGCGCCTCAACCCTTGTCACCGTCATGTCCGGGAGCTCCATTTACATTCCTCTTTTGCTTAGAAAGTGATCGACTAAGCGTGCCGTGCTCGCGCTGCTTAGCCTCTATGGCAAGAAAACGCCTCGCGGTGGTCTGGCCGCGAGGCGTTCTCTTACAGTGCGGACTAACGCACTTGCGTGGCTGCTTTGTATTTCGTATCGGGCCACTTGCCCGGCCCGCTTGCGCTGCGCGAAGCGGGTCACATCCAGCGCCACCAGACGCCGGATGTGTCCACGCGCAGCGGAGCAGGAGCGTACTCCAAAGGTCACCAACACTTTTGCGTTATACTCCTGAAAGTTGCTGCCACCTGGAGTTCAATATGGACAAGCCCCTCCCAGAGATTATCATCTACACCGATGGTGCGTGCGACCCCAACCCCGGTCCCGGCGGATGGGCGGCGGTACTGCGCTTTGAGGCGCACGAAAAAGTGCTGACCGGCGCTGAGCCGCGCACCACCACCAACCGCATGGAATTGCAAGCCGTTATCGCCGCGTTGAATGCGTTGAAGAAACCGTGCCATGTCAGCCTGCACACCGATTCGCAGTACGTGCAAAGAGGGGTCACCGAATATCTGGCGCGGTGGAAGGCCAAAGGCTGGCAAACCGCCGATAAAAAAGCGGTGGCCAATCAGGATTTGTGGCGAGCATTGGATGAAGCGCTGCCGCGCCATCAGCTCGACTGGGTGTGGGTGAAAGGTCACGCCGGTGATCCACTCAACGAACGCGTTGATCAACTGGCGGTGAGCATGATCCCCCGCTCGGCTTTGCCGCTCGATGACGCGCAGGCGGCGCACGTCTTTACGGGCGTGTCGTGTCTGGGGCAGACCGGCCCGGGGGGTTGGGCTGCGATCGTTCGCGCAGGAGAGGCCCTGCAAGAAGTCAGTGGTCGCGAGGAGCACACCTCAGCTAATCGGCTGCATTTGCTCGCCGCGCAAAAAGGCCTGGAAACAGCGCCGGTGCAATCGATTATTCATGTGTACACGCCTTCCGACTATGTGGCGCAAGGGGCAACTCAGTGGGTAAAGAATTGGATGGCGCAAGGATGGCGCACCAAAGATGGACAAGCCGTGAAGCATCAAGAAGTGTGGCAGGCCCTGGTGGCGGCGTCACGCGGACGTGACGTGAAATGGCACAGTCTCAAAGCGGAAATACGCCCGGCGGAATCGCAGCGGGCTGAAGGGTTAGCCCGCCTGGAAATCTAGCCATTGCCGGGGCGCGTGGCTTGATCGGCGGTTTCCGTGATGGTCGCGCGCATCTGTTTAGCAAAATCGCGCAGCTGCAAAAAGCTGATCGGCTTGATCAAGACTAGATCGCTTGGCTGACGTAGTGCCTCGGCTAGAGTTGCATCGGCCGTGGTGATGATCACTCGTGTCTGTGCCAGACTTTCTGTGTGACGAATCGCTTCCAGGATTTTGTCGCCTGAAACGTGCGGCAAATGCAAGTCCAGAATGACCACCGCCGGCTGGCACGTTTGGAGCTTGGTCAACGCTTCCGCCCCATCGTGAATCACCTGCGTGTCAAACCCGGCTTGACGCAGGGCCTCGGTGAAGATGATCGATAGCTTGTCGTCGTCTTCGATGATGAGCGCCAAGGGTGTGCCGTCTACTTCAGCCGTCATGCGCGTTTCTCCTGCGGGTTGCATCACGCCAACCCTGTGCGGAAGGTGAAGCCTTGTTCTGGCGCGAATCCATAATCCAACTGTAATTGAACTGTAACCGGATCGTCGCGGTTCGTGCCAGACAAACTTTCAATATGGTTGTATTATAACGCAAACGGGGGAGATCATTCTTGCCGGACACCGGCGGATATGATAAAAATGGGCTGTGGAATGAAGTGCGTCTCAAAGTTTTTTGGGTCCCCATGGCGTTTGAGCCTTGAACAGGAGTGCGTATGAGCCAATCCGCGAATGAGGTCTTGCGTCAAGCGCAGGCTTACCTTCAAGCTGGCCGGCCTCAGTTGGCGCGGCCCATGCTTGCTGAATACGTGCGGCAATTTCCCGCCTCGGAAGAAGGCTGGCTGTTGTTGAGCCAGGCTGTGATGGAGCAGAAGCAGAAGTTCGATTGTCTGCAGCGCGTCCTGCGGATTAATCCGACTAACGCAGAGGCTCAGACTCGCTTGAGGCGTTTGTTAGGGCCGCCCGATGAGCCGCCTCCGCCGCCTCTCCAACCGCTCAAGCCGAGCGCGCCAGCGATGGCTGCGGCCACGTCCGCGGCCGCAATGCGCGAACCGCAGGCGAAATCACCTCACGCCGATCGGCCTGGGCCGTCCAACGCTCAACCCGAAGTCGATTCACTGCGTGTGGCAGCGCAGCGCACACCGGTGGCGCGCAAGTCCAAAGCGCGCTTGACCAAAGCGCAGCGGATCATCATCGGTGTGACGGCGCTGGTGATCATCGCTGTGATTGGCCTTGCGCTTGTGATGGTGCTCACGTCGTCGAATCAGACCCCGAGTGCGCCTGCCGTTGTGGCGGCCTTGCCAACGGCGACGCCGATCTTCACTGCTACGCCGCAGCCTTCGCCAACCGAGAGAACGCTGCCACCTACGTGGACGCCTACGCCTTTACCTACCGTCACGCCAACCCGTACAGCCACGCCTTATCCGACATTGAATTCTACAATTTCTGCGCAGATGGACAAGATCGAACAACAAGTGGCCGACCTGCGCGGCTTGTCTAGTGACACGGTTGTACCGCGCCGTTTGATTCGCAAGACGGATGTGGAAGGCCTGTTGAAACAGATGCTGATCGAGGAGGGCTATTTGCAGACGCTGCCCGATCTGGCGCGCAGCCTCAGCGCGCTGGGCCTGATCAAGCCGACGTACGATCTGATGAAATATGCGATGAATGGGCTGGCCGATAACATCGGTGGTTTTTACATCCCGTGGTTGAAGGAACTCTTTGTGATCGGTACGAGTTTCCACGGGGTGGAGCGTTTCGTGTTTTCGCATGAATACGATCATGCTCTGACGGATCAACATTTCAACATCGATCAACTAGGCGTCTATCCCGATTGCCTCAGCGACAGCCAACGCTGCGCAGCGATTAAAGCGCTGGTGGAAGGTGATGCCACGTTGTTGATGCAGGAATGGTTGCAGCAGTATGCCGGTCCGCTGGATTATCAAGACATCATCCGCTATCGACCGTCCAGTCAGATGCTGCCTGAAGATTATCCGCCGCCCTATGTTAGCCGCGATCTGGCCTTCCCTTACGAGGCAGGTTTGCAGTTTGTGCAGTATCTTCATCGACGTGGCAATTGGGCCGCGGTCAATAAAGCTTATACGAATTTGCCCGCCAGCACCGAACAGATTCTACACCCCGAAAAATACGTGGCGGCTGAGCCGCCGATCGAAGTTGCCGCGCCGCCGCTGACGGATACATTGGGTTCCGGCTGGCGCTTGATCGATGACGATGTGCTAGGGGAATGGACCACCTATCTGATCTTGGGTTCGGGCGCCGATGTGGCCGCGCAGCTCGACGAGAAGACCTCACTGGCCGCGTCGCGCGGGTGGGGCGGCGATCATTATCAGGTCTACTTCAACGATACGATTAGTCAGACCGTGCTGGCCGCCGAATGGATCTGGGATACGCCGCGTGATGCCACCGAATTCAAGCAGGCGCTGCTGAAGTATCTCGACGAACGCTATCGCGGAGCAAAACTCGATCGGGCGAGCGGCAATTGCTGGGAAGCCAATCATCAGACCAGCTGTTTCTTCGTGAAGGATAAGCGCACGCTGTGGTTGCTCGCGCCGCATAGTGCGACGTTGGAAGCAGTGTTGGCGGCTTACCCGGATTTCCAGTGACCGCGTAGCAAACGGCATAAGTAATAGTGCACTCCGCACCTGACCCGGTGCGGAGTGTTTTTTCTCAAGGGCCTAACGCGCTTCAGCCAGCGTGCTCGTTGGGAAAGTTCGTATGATCGGTGCGTCCCTCGCCAGCACCAGCGGAGTGACGCCCGTGTGCGCGTGGCACACGCCACCCTCCAGAGTGGCTTTGTGAGAGCCGTGTTAGGTGCAATACTGTTTAGTTAGCGGGCCGGGCTCCCATGCCCGGCGGCGTGGGAGCCGCCTCTGCTGACTTATTTAAACAGTATTGGTGTTAGGTGCGTAAGTTTCCGTTGTTGACTTGGGTACTCCGTGGTTTAATTGAGACAGAAGATTTTTTCCATGAGCAATCGACACCCATGAACGATCAATTTGTGGCCCGTGACTGGCAACTGAATATTGACGCCGACCTGGTGCTGCGCGGGCAGGGCGCTGATCCGGCGATCATCCGCCAGCGGAGGCCGCGCCTAGTTGAGATCGCGGAGCGCGCCGCCGTCGAAGGATCGTCGCTCATCGATCCGATCGCAGTCTATCGCACGCTGCCGGTCACGAGTGTGAAACATCAGCAGCTGACGCTGGCGGGTGGCGCGCAGCTCACCGGTTCCTTGCTGGTCGATCAGCTGGCTCCGGCGCAGTCCGTGGCGTTGATCGTCTGCACCATCGGCGCGCGGTTGGATGAGCGCATCTCCGCCTTGATGTCGAGCGATCCGGCGTATGCGCTGGCGCTCGACGGTTTTGGATCGGTCGCCACGGAAGTGTTGAGTGTGGCCGTGTGTCATCGCTTGGAAGAGGCGGCGGCACTGAACCAGCAATGCGTTAGCGTTCCCCTCAATCCCGGCATGATCGGTTGGCCGGTGGACGTGGGTCAGCCGCAGATTTTTAGCCTGCTCGACACGGACGCGATCGGTGTGACGTTGAACGACAGCGCGCAGATGATCCCGCGCAAGTCCGCGTCGCTGGTGCGGGGCTTTGCACCGACGCCGTTTTATTGCCGGTCGGGCTTGTGACTTCTGCGCACTGCGCAACACGTGCCGCTATCAAGATCGCGCGGCACATTCTTAAATGACTTCTATGACTCCACTGAAAAAACTGCTCAACCCGGAAAAGCCCTCATGACCAAATCCTATGAAGTCGATCTGCAACCGGTGGGACGCCGTGCCACCGTGACGGCGGAACAGACCATCCTCGAAGCTGCACAGACCGCGGGCGTGGAACTGGTCGCCGTGTGTGGCGGCACAGGCACGTGTGCTACTTGCCGCGTCCGTTTGATGTCTGGCGAACTTACACCCATTACCGCGAATGAAGAATTCGAATTAGGCGCAGAGAATCTCAGCGCCGGTTATCGCCTCGCCTGTCAGGCCAAACCGTTGAGCGACGTTCGTCTCGATATTCCGCCCGAATCGTTGACTACGCCGCAGCGCACGCAGATCGAAGGCCGTGAAGTGGCGATCGATCTCGATCCGGTGATCAGGCCGATCGAGGTGCAGCTGCCCGTGCCTGATCTGGTTGATCTGCGATCGGACGTGACGCGCTTGCAGGCTGCGCTCAACGTACCCTCGCTCACGATCGAATATCCGGTGTTGCGTGATCTATCCGATCGGCTGCGACAATACCAGTGGGGCGCACGCGTGGCACAACGTAGATCACACATCATCGCCGTGCTGCCGCGGGAGACGCGTTTGATCGGGTTGGCGGTGGATGTCGGCACGACGAAACTTGCCGCGTATCTGGTGGATCTGGAAAACGGCCAGACCGTCGCGAAAGTCGGCGCGATGAATCCGCAGATTGCGTATGGCGAGGACGTGGTCAGCCGCATCGCGTACGCCAATCAACACGCCGCGGGACGCGCGACTTTGCAGCGTAAATTGATCGACACGGTTAATGCTCTGCTGGTTGAAATGTGCCGGGCCACCGACCTCACGCGCGATCAGATTGTCGATGCCGTCATCGTGGGTAACACGGCGATGCATCACTTGTTCGCCGGCTTGCCCGTGCGCCAACTGGGCGCTTCGCCGTATCTGGCGGCCATCGCCGACGCGATCGAAATTCCGGTGCGCGATCTGGGTTTGGAATTGTCGCCCGGTGCGTCGGTCTACCTGCCGCCGAACATCGCCGGCTTTGTCGGCGCCGATCATGTGTCGATGCTGCTGGCGACCGACATCTGGCAGACGGATAAAACCGTCGTGGCGCTGGACATCGGCACCAACACGGAAATCACCGTGGCGCATGCGGGGCAGTTGGTCTGCTGCTCGTGCGCGTCCGGCCCGGCCTTTGAAGGTGCGCATATCCGTGACGGGATGCGCGCAGCCCCCGGCGCGATCGAGCGCGTGCAGATCACGGATGGCGATTTGCACGTTCACACCATCGGACACCAACCGCCCGTCGGCATCTGCGGATCGGGTATCCTCGATGCGCTGGCCGAAATGCTCAAGGCGGGCATGTTGAACTCGCGTGGCGTGTTGAGCAAGGACCATCCGCGTGTGCGCGTGCGTGACAACAAAGCCGAGTTTGTGCTGGCCCCGGCCTTGTTTTCCGGTCATGGCCGCGACGTGACCATCTCGCGCAGTGACGTGAACGAGATTCAACTCGCCAAGAGCGCCATTCGCGTGGGCATCGACGTGCTGCTGGCGGAATGCGGCGTAACCGCCGACGACATTGACGAGTTTATCGTGGCGGGCGCGTTCGGCACCTACCTCGATCTGGACAGCGCCATTCGCATCGGCATGTTTCCGAATTTGCCCCGCGAACGTTTTCAGCAAGTGGGCAACGCCGCCGGAACAGGCGCGCGGCAGATGCTGGTATCCGCGCAGCGCCGTCAGCTGGCACAAGATCTCGCGCAGCGCGATCGTTATATCGAACTCACCACTTACCCCGATTTCACGCACCGCTACGTCGCCGCGTTGTATTTTTAAGTCCATGCCCAGGGTGCGGTCACCGCACCCCTCCGATTTCGCCAACAGTATCAATCTTTTGCGTGCACACAGTTCATTGGTTGCCTTGACAGCTCTTGCCTGAGCGGGTACAATCTTGTGGCGCTAATTGAAAAACATTTTCAATTAAGAAATTACCATGCACATCGATCGCGACGCACTCCAAACTCAACTCAGCCGGCAAGGCTACAAACTCACGCGCCAGCGCAAAGCCGTCGTCGAAGTGATGACGCTGACCAATACGCGTCTAACTGCGGCTGAGGTGTACGCCAAAGCCCAACGCGAGTGCCCGGATCTGGGGCTAACCACCGTTTATCGGACGCTAGAGATTTTGGAAGAGCTGGGCGTGATCAGGCGCGTACACCTAGACGACGGCTGTGAGGCCTTCGCGCTCACGGCGATCGAGCACGGCCACTATCTGATCTGCGCCAACTGCCGGGCGACGGTTGAATTTGAGGGCTGTGATTTGACCGCCATGCTTAACCGGGTTGCCGCTCAGACCGGCTTCACCATCGAGCGGCACTGGTTGGAGTTAGTAGGGCGCTGCCCCAAGTGCCAGAAGAAAAAGTAGCCAGCAACGCGAAGAGCGAACCGGTGGTCAGACCGATTCGCTCAGTGCAGAAGCCAGCGGGACGCTGCGCCTTGCGCGGTCATTGTAGCACGCTCAAAAGGCCACCGCAAGACGCAGACACTTCAACTTGAACAGGAGTGACTACGATGATGAAGCAAGTGGTGGGGTTGATTTTGATCGCGGCGCTGCTGGCCGCGTGCCAACCGGCGGGGCAAGCGGCTCAATCGGGTGGGGTGAAGACCGCGTTGAAGGTGGTGGCCGCCGAAACATTTTTGGCGGACATCGCGCAGAACGTGGCGGGCGATCGGGTGAAGGTCGATTCGCTGATGCCCATCGGTGTTGATCCACACGGCTTCGAGCCAACCCCGACCGATGTGGCGAAGATCACCGACAGCCAGGTGCTCATTGTCAACGGCGCGGGCTTTGAGGCCTTCTTAGATGAATTGTTGAAGAACGCGGGCGGGCAGCGCACCGTCATCGAAGCAGCCGCCGGCCTCACCAGCCGTGAAGCGCGCGAAGGCGAAGAGGCCGTGATGAGCGAGGCCGATCTGGCTGCGGCCATGTGCGCTGCTGCCGGCGAGTCGACTATGCAAGACGCGGCCAGCGGCGCTGATGCGAAATTGGCCGCCGACCTGCCCGCCGAGTCGGGGCTGTTCAACGTTGCGCTGACGAAGCAGACTGATGGTGCGTATGCGGGCTATCTCAAATACGCGACTGATGAGTCCGGTGATTTTCAAATCGTCGCGGGCGCGGGACAAGTCGCGGTTAGCCACGCAGCCGATGGAGCCGCCCTCGATATTGAGAAGACGCTAGCCGTTGACTGCCCGACTTTGACACAGGGCAACATCGTCGAACTTGAAAAAGACGGCCAGTACGTCATCGCGCTGACGGGTTTCATTTCCGATCGAGCCACGCTGCTCATCGGCCCGGCCGGCGGTCATCATCATCACGAAGGCGATCCGCACTTCTGGCTCGATCCCAACAACGTGATCAAGTACGTGGAGAACATTCGCGACGGATTGGCGAAGGCCGATCCCGAAGGCGCGGCCTCCTACACAGCCAACGCGGACGCTTACATTGCGAAGTTGAAGGAACTCGATCGCTGGATCGCCGATCGGGTTAAGGCCGTGCCGGAAGCCAATCGGAAACTAGTGACCAACCATGAGAGTTTCGGTTACTTTGCCGATCGTTACGGTTTCCAGATTATCGGCACGGTGATGCCCAGCGTCAGTACCGGATCAGCGCCGTCGGCCCAGCAGTTGGCGCAGTTGATCGATCACATCAAATCGACCGGCGCGAAGGCGATTTTCCTGGAGACAGGGACGAATCCACAGTTGGCACAGCAAGTGGCGCGCGAGACGGGTGTCACCGCGGTAACGGAGTTGTACAGCCACTCGATCACCGAAGCGGGCGGGGCGGCTCCGACTTACCTGGATATGATGAAGTTCAATACTGAGGCGATGGTGACGGCGTTGAAGTGAGGCGTAATACGTGGTGCGTATTGTGTGGTGCGTATTGCGTGACGAGTGACGAGTGACGAGCAAACTTTGAACAAACACAACGTTCAATCAGAAATCAAAAATCAAAAATCAGGAATCACGGGCGAACCGGCGCGTCTGGAATTGCGCGATGTCTCAGCGGGCTACAACGGCAAGCTGATCCTGCACGACGTTTCGTTTCAGGTGCCGCATGGCGCGCGCGTGGCCGTCGTCGGGCCGAACGGTGCGGGCAAGTCGACGTTATTCAAGGTGCTGGTGGGCTTACTACCCACGCGCAGCGGCGAGGTGTTGATTCACGGCCTGCCGCTGGGCGCGCATCTGGACTGCGTGGCCTATGTGCCGCAGCGCAACGACATCGACTGGCGTTTTCCGGTGACCGTGAGCGATGTGGTAATGATGGGCCGCTTCGGGCACCTGGGCCGCTTACAGCGGCCGACGAGGCGTGATCACGACATCGTGCTGCATAGCCTGGAGCAGATGCGGATTGCGAATCTCGCCAAACGATCGATTGGGGAATTGTCCGGCGGGCAGCAGCAGCGCGTGTTTCTGGCGCGGGCACTGGCGCAGGAGCCGCACATTCTGCTCATGGATGAGCCGTTCACGGGTGTGGATGCGGCGACGCAGGAAGCTACGCTGTCGTTGTTGGATGATCTGCAAGAGCAGCATGTGACGGCCATGATCTCCACGCATGATCTGAATCTGGCGGCGGCGCGCTTTGAGCAGGTACTGCTGTTGAATCATCATGTAGTAGCGTATGGACGGGTGGATGAAGTGTTCACGCCGCAGGCGTTGGGGCAGGCCTTCAGCGGTCAGGTGTTGATGCTGCCCAATGGCATGGCGTTGGTTGATGAATGTTGTCCACCGGATGAGGCGCGGTTGATTTAGCGGCGATCAATTTTCTGAATTTGAGCAGGACAAGCATTCTAAGCGGAGACTCGCGCCCTTTGCGAGTTGAAGTCGAAGAATGCGGTTCAGTCGAAAATTGCAGTTGCCGGGCGTAAGTCGCGTCCTTCGACTGCGGTCTGCACACAACGCAGACCTCCGCTCAGGACGCTTAAAAACACTCTATGATCGAATTTCTGACGAAACCCCTGACGTATGAATTCATGCAGCGTGGACTGCTGGCTTCCACCTTGGTGGGGGTGTTGTGCGCGGTGGTGGGCTGCTACGTGGTTCTGCGCGGCATGGCGTTTCTGGGCGATGCGCTGGCGCACGCGATTTTGCCCGGCGTGGCGATTGCCTATCTACTCGACGGCAATCTGATGCTCGGCGCGCTGGTGGCGGCCATCATCGTCGCGATGCTCATCGGTTTCTTGTCGCGGCAGGGCACCATCAAGGAAGACACCGCAATCGGGATTTTGTTTGCCGCGGCGCTGTCACTGGGCGTGTTGCTGATCAGCAGCATCCGCACCTATGCGGTCGATCTGACGCATATCCTGTTCGGCAATGTGCTGGGTGTTAGTTCAGAGGATTTGATCATCACAGCGGTGTTGGGCGTGGTGGTGCTGGGTTTCATCGTCGTGTTTTACCGCGAATTTCTGGTGATGTCATTCGATCCGGTGCTGGCGGCGACCCTGCGCATGCGCGCCGAGCGCTTCCGTACCTTGATGTTGATCTTGCTGGCCCTGACGATCGTCGTGTCACTTCAGACGGTGGGCGTGGGCCTGGTGTCTGCGATGTTGGTGACGCCCGGCGCGGCGGCCTATTTGCTGACGCGCCGCCTCGCGTCGATGATGATTGTGGCTGCCATCATCGGCGCAGTGTCGAGCGTGGTGGGGCTGTATCTGAGTTTCTACCTCAGCGTGGCCTCGGGTGCAGCGGTGGTGCTGGCGGCTACTGCGATCTTTCTGCTGGCATTCTTATTCGCTCCAGCGCGGGGGCTAGTGCCGCACTGGTGGCAGGCGCATCGCGCGCAGGTAAAGACGGCCTGATGGACCAGGCGCTGGTTATGACTTTTTTGTATCGAATAGTCCACCTGAGACGACTTGTCCCTGTCTTGCTCGGCACACTCCTATTGACGGTGGCCTGCGCGCCAGCACCGTTGACCAGCCCACTCCAGCCGTTTGCCAGTAACCGCGTGCCGAGCACGCCGCCGCCGGTTAGCAGCGTCCTGACTTTCCCTGCCGTTCCCACCTTGACCTTCAAGGTGCTCAATACGTATCCACACGATCGCCAGGCTTTCACCGAAGGGTTGGTCATCGCTGGTGGCGTGTTGTATGAAGGCACCGGACTAAACGGCGCCTCAACTTTGCGGCGCGTCGATCTGGAGAGCGGCAAAGTGTTGCAAAGCGTGGCGCTTGACCCGGAGTATTTCGGCGAAGGCGTGACCGTGTGGAACGATCAGATTATTCAATTGACGTGGAAATCACACGTGGGATTTGTTTACGACCAAGCGGCGTTCAAACTACTCAAGACGTTCAACTATCCCCGCGAAGGCTGGGGCCTCACACACGATGACCGATCTTTGATCATGAGTGATGGAACGCCCACGCTCCATTTTCTGGATCCGGTTACTTTTCAAGAAACACGGCAGCTTACCGTCACGGACAAAGGTCAGCCGATCTTCAACCTCAACGAACTCGAATATGTGCGCGGTGAAATTCTGGCGAATGTGTGGCAAACCGATCGCATTGCGCGTATTTTGCCGGAGACCGGACACGTCATCGGTTGGATCGATCTGGCCGGGCTGCTCAGTCAAGCCGATCGCCAACTCCCCGTCGACATGCTGAACGGCATCGCGTATGATGCCGCGCACGATCGCTTGTTCGTCACCGGCAAGTTGTGGCCCAAACTGTTCGAGATTGAGTTGGTGCCGCGTTCTTAATGGTGGCTGTGCTCAACGAATCGCGTGCTCAGTCTCTTTATCGAAGAAGTGCAGCCGGTCGAGGTTGATGGTCAGCGCCACCGTGCTGCCTACGCGGGCGCGGCTGCGCGGATCGACGCGCGCGACGAATGAATGCGGGCCGCTGAGCAGGTACAAGAATATTTCGTTGCCCATCAATTCGGTCACATCCACTTTGGCTTCGATCGTCGCGGCTTTGACGCCCGGCGAGGCGTAGGCCGAGTCGTAGATGTCTTCGGGCCGCAACCCCACCACGATCGATTTTCCCACATAGTCTTTCAGCGCCGTGTGCCGATCGGGCGGAATGCGCAACCGGAGCGTCTCGCTCTGGGCGTAGAGTTCATCATCCGATCGGATCAGCTGTGTCTCGAAGAAATTCATGCTGGGGCTGCCGATGAAGCCCGCCACGAATTTGTTGCCGGGCCGATCGTATAACGTCTGCGGCGTGTCCACCTGCTGCAAGGCGCCGTCCTTCATCACGGCGATACGCGAACCCATCGTCATCGCTTCGGTTTGATCGTGCGTGACGTAGACGAAGGTCGCACCGATCTGCTGGTGTAGCTTGCTGATCTCCGCGCGGGTCTGCACGCGCAGTTTCGCATCGAGGTTGGACAGCGGCTCGTCGAAGAGGAACACCTGCGGCTCGCGCACGATGGCGCGGCCCACGGCTACGCGCTGGCGCTGCCCGCCCGACAACTGTCCCGGCTTGCGATTCAGCAGCGTATCAATGCCCAGCACGTTGGCGGCCTGCTTAACCCGCTCGTCGATCTCGGTTTTCTGGGTCTTGCGCAGCTTCAACGCGAACGACATGTTAGCGGCCACGTCCATGTGCGGATACAACGCATACGACTGGAAGACCATGGCGATGTCACGATCTTTGGGCGGCACGTCGTTGATCAAGCGATCGCCGATGTAGATGTTCCCGGCGGTGATGTCTTCCAGTCCGGCCAACATGCGCAGACTGGTGGTCTTGCCGCAGCCCGATGGGCCGACGAAGACCAGAAATTCCTGATCGGCGATGTTAAGGTTGAGGTTATTGACGGCGATGACGTCGCCGTAGGCTTTGGTAACGTTTTGAAAAGTAACGCTGGACATGGAAATCCTTTGAACGCGGAATTCGGAATGTGGAATGCCGATTGTGATATTGCACATTTAATTGTAGCACGGTTGGCAGTTGCGCCTCTCGCATGGTCGCGCTACAATGGGCCGCGATACTGCGCCAGACTGGCGCGCCGCGAAAGGATTTTTCCACATGCCGCTCACCGCCCTCGAAGTGCAGGCCCAGGCTCAGAAGATCGTCGACAATTTAGAAACCGTCATCGTCGGCAAACGCCACGAATTGGAACTGGTCGTGATCGGTTTGTTGTGCCAGGGCCACTTGTTGATCGAAGACGTGCCCGGCGTGGGCAAAACGATCCTGGCGCGCAGTCTGGCGCAGTCGTTGGGCTGCACCTTCAGCCGCATCCAGTTCACGCCCGATCTGCTGCCCAGCGATGTCACCGGCTCTTCGATCTTCAATCCGCAGACACGCCAGTTCGAGTTTCGCCCCGGTCCTATCATGGGCCAGATCGTGTTGGCTGACGAGATCAATCGGGCCACGCCCAAGACGCAGTCGGCGTTGCTAGAAGCGATGGAAGAACACCAGATGACGATCGACGGTGTGGTGCATCTGCTGCCGCAGCCTTTTCTGGTCATCGGCACCCAGAACCCGATCGAGTACGAGGGCACTTTCCCGCTGCCCGAAGCGCAGCTCGATCGCTTTCTGCTGCGCGTGAGCCTGGGGTATCTGTCGAAGCGCGAAGAGATTCGCATGATCGAACAACAGCAGTTCGCGCATCCGCTCACAACGTTGAATGCCGTCGTTTCTGGCGATGAACTGCTGGCGTTGCAAGAAGCCGTGAAGCACGTGTTTGTCTCGGAAGCCGTGAAGCAGTACGTGGTCGACATCATCTTTGCCACGCGCGAAAACGACAGCCTATATCTCGGGTCAAGTCCGCGCGGCAGCCTGGGCTTGTTCCGCACGGGGCAGGCGTGGGCGGCGGTGCATGGCCGCGATTACGTGCTGCCCGATGACATCAAGGCGCAGGCCGAAGTGGTGCTGGCGCATCGCGTGCTGGTGAATCCCTCGGCGCGCTTGAAGCAAGTGACGCCCAAGCGTGTGATCGCCGATCTGTTGCAGCGTCTGCCGCTGCCCGATGCGGGAAACGTAGTGCGTGGTGCGTAGTGCGTGGTGCGTGGTGCGTGAATGATGACGATGATCAGGCGGGCTAGCAAAATAATGAGAGGGTTGTGGCGCTTCTCACGCGCCGAGTGCGATGTCATTATTTACCTGCGGCAGCGTCTCTTTCTCGTGGCGTGGTTGGTGTTGCTGGCGTGGTTTGTCCTTATGCCCAATCCGCTCGCAGTGACGGGCCTCGTCACGCTGGGAAGCCTGCTGCTGATCGGTTACGGGTGGACGCGCTCACTTGCTAAGCGTGTGACTACCCAACGGGTGCTGCGTTACTCGGCCGTGCAAGTGGGCGATGAACTGGAAGAACTGGTGGCGCTCGATAATCGATCGGTGCTGCCCGTAATCTGGGCGGAGTTCGTCGATCAATCCACCGCACCCGGTTATTCGATCTCAGGTGTGCGGATCGTGGGCAGTCGCAAGACGGAGCAGTGGCGCTTGCACACCAGCTGTTCGCAGCGCGGCGTGTATGCCCTCGGCCCGTGGGAGGTGCGGCTGGGCGATCCCTTTGGAATTTTTGAGGCGCGACAAGCCTATCGGCAGCAGACCGAGATTGTGGTGTATCCGCCGCTAGCCGCTTTACCGCCGGAGATCGCACAACAGCGCCGGGCGATTGGCGATCGCGCCCCGTTGCGGCAGCCCGTGTCGGCGGACACGATCAACGCCATGTCGACGCGCCCCTACGTCATGGGCGATGCGCTGCAGCGCGTCCACTGGCGCACCAGTGCCAAGCACGACGATTTGTTCGTGAAGGTCTTCGAGCCGGAAGCCTCGGCGACGATGTGGCTGATTCTCGATCTGGATGCGACGGTGCAACTCGGTGAAGATGTGGACTCTTCGCTGGAGAAAATGATCATCCTCACGGCCACCATTGCCTCGCGCTTGCTGGATCAACATCTGGCTGTGGGTGTGATTTTGGACGCGGCGCATAGCCACACGGTTTTGCCACAGGCCGGATCGGCGCACCTGTGGACGATCCTGCGCGCACTGGCTTTGGTTCAAGCAACCCCCGATCGGCCTCTGGCGCAAACGTTGATGCACGCCCGGTCGATCGTTTCTCTGCGTGATTCGTCGGTGATCCTGACGCCGTCGCTCGATGCGGAATGGATGAAGGCACTGCCGCAGCTCTCCGGCGGATCGCGGATGGGCGGTGTCGAAGTCGTGCTGCTCGATCCGATTTCGTTCGGCGGCTCGATCGGGGCCGAGGGCTTCCGCTCGATGTTGGCCGAACAGGGCGTGCCCGCGCACGTTGTGCGCCGGCAGGATATTCGACCCGCGACGGGCACCTACGGCGATGTGCGCCGCTGGGAATTTAAGACGTTGGGCACAGGACGCGTGGCGGTGATGCAGACGCCGCGTGGCGCTTAGGCCTCACCCCCCGACCCTCTCCCCTGAAATCGTCCTTCGACTTCGCTGTGCTCCGCTCACGCCGTGTCCCGGCCTTGGGCCGGGCGGCGCGCTGGACGGGATGCGATTTCAGGGGAGGGGGTGAGGTATTCAACAACTATGCTCGATACTCTTCGTGACAGCGCGTGGAATCAAATTAAGCAAGGCTGGATCACCAGCGCGTTGGTCGGTGTGGTCGTAGTCGCTTGGCTGCAAGTGATCGCTGCGGCCGATTGGCTGCGCGAAGCCAACGTGCTGGTCTCGGCCGCGATCTGCGGCGTGTTGTATGGCTCACTGCTGGCCTCAACACGGTTTCGCGGACGCACCGCGTTGATCATCGATCTCGTCACGTCGCTGGGGTTTGCGCTGCTGCTGGTGGGGCGGGTGCTGCCTGAAGCGAAGCTGCTCACCGCACAGCTTTTTGAGAAAACGATCTGGTTGATGAACGCACGCATGCTCACCGTGCTGGAAGCGCTGCGCGATGATGTGCAGTGGCTGACCACGAATTACTTTCCCAACACGCGCCTGTTTTTGTTTTTGAATGTTTTCGCCATGTGGAATGCCGCCGCGTGGCTGATGTGGTGCGTCGCACGTCGTAAACGAGTGCTGCGCGGCGTGTTGCCCATCACGGTGCTCATCGCCTATCACACCAGCCTCGGGAAAGATGGGCCGTCGGTACCGCTCTGGTTCATCGCGGGCAGTGTGCTGTTAATGGCGCGCACCGCGTTTACTTACACCGTCCGCGATTGGGATCGACGCCAGGTCGGCTTTCCTGATCTCATCGGTGAAGACTGGACAGCCGTCGCCGCGATCTTATCGGTTGTGGTGATTCTATTAGCGGGTGTCAGCACTCCTGAATGGCGCAACTCGATGCAACGCTTCATGGAGTCACTGCGCCCGCCTCCGTCGCCTGCCGAAAAACCTGCTGCGCCCATCGTCGTTCACGTCAAACCTACCGGCGATTACGCGGCCAGTTTTGTGCCCAGCATGGGGTATGTGGGTGAGTCGTTTCCCGAATCCACCGAAACGATCTTCTACGTCACGACCAGCGATGCGCCCTCGGGCATGGAGAGCAACGGCGTGGCGAAGCCGCCCAAGCAGCAGCACTACTGGCGGGGCGCGATCTACGATCGGTATACGGGCGCCGGCTGGGAGCAACTCAACGTGAGTGTTGCAGCGCTGCCGCCTGAATCCATCGACCTAGTCGCGCCCGGCCGCTATGCCTTGACTCAGCAATTTCAAATTGTTTCGCTGCAAGACGATCGCTTGTTTGCGGCCGGGCAGCCCGTCGCCAGCAAAGATGCCGCGCTCCAAGCCGCGCCCGAGGATGCCACTGCGATATTACCGCGCGGCCGTTTCCCCAAGTATGAAATCACGTCGTGGTCGCCTAAAGTTTCTGCGGAAGAATTAGAAGCCGCTACGGCTGCCTATCCGCCGGAGATCGCCGCGCGTTATTTGCAGCTGCCCGACAGTGTGCCGCAGCGTGTGAAAGATTTAGCGGCGCGGCTGGTGCAAGGTGCGGCCTCGCCGTATGACAAGGCCATCCGCGTTCAAGAATATCTGCGCGCCACGTATCTCTACAAGCTCAACGTGCCTGCGCCGCCGCCCAATCGCGATGTGGTCGATTACTTTCTCTTCGATGCGCCGGGCGGTTTTTGCAGCTACTATGCTTCGGCGATGACGGTCTTGCTCCGTTCGCAAGGCGTGCCCGCGCGCGTGGTGGTGGGTTTTGCCGCGGGCGATTACGACGGCCTGCTGCGCCGCTACGTGGTGCCGGCCAATGCTGCGCATTCGTGGGTGGAAGTGTACTTTCCGACTTACGGCTGGATTGAGTTTGAGCCGACAGCGGCACGATCAACTTTCGAGTACACGGATAAAGAAGCGCCGCACCCCGATCGGCTGCCGGAAACCTCAACAGCCCGATCGGATAACGCCGCCTCGACGGTGATCGTGATCGGCGCGTGCGCGGTGTTGTTGATCGGCAGTGGGGGATTTGCCGCGTTTTATTTGTGGCGGCGTCAGCGGTTGTTGCAACTAGCGCCCGAAGTTCAAGCGCGCCAGTTGTACTGGCAGACGCGGCGATCGTTAGTGTCGTTGGGCGTCGAGGCCGCGGGCAGTGCGACTCCGGCTGAATTTTTGAGTGACTGTGTGGATCGATTGTACGATCAGCCGCGTTTGCAGGTCAGTGTGCGACAAGTGGTTGAACTCTACATCCGTGCGGTGTTCATGCCTACGCCACCGGAACGATCGGATGTCGCAGTGGTGCGGCAAGCGTGGCGATCGACATGGCGTGAACGAGTGAGGTTGCGCTGGCGGCGAGTCCGGAGGATCAGATGATCACCGGCAATTTGTTACTACTCGGCCGTCATGCCCGAAAGCTTACGCCTTACCCGTCGCTTTGCGGCGGAGGCGCGCTCGCCCAGCGCGTCGCCGGCACAACGTGCCGGGTACGACGGGGCGTGTCGGGCATCCAGATTGACTGTGACGAGTCACGCTGATAGGACCACTGGATTCCCGCCGAAAGCATGCGGGAATGACATTCACAGTGCGTAACGCGACGGCTGATCTGAAAATGCTCACAGCCCTCGTCCCGAGGGCGTTCCCCGGGGACGGGGAACGGAGCGTTTTCATAGTGGGGTCTGAGTAGTAACGGCGATTTTCAAATTGAACAGCCAGCGCTGGTCAATCACGCCGACCATGCCTGCAATTCGATGGCGTTGCCTTAGGGATCGGTCACGTAGCACCATGTTACTTTTGCGCCAGTCGCAATGGTCGTCGTGACAACCTCGCCAATGGGTTTACCACCAGCCGCTAACACCTCGGCACGAGCCGCGGCCACATCCTCTACCGCAAACGCGAGATGTCCCCAGCCCGGACGATTGACCGCCGTCGTTGGCCGATCCGCCAATTGGTTGTACTGAAAGATTTCCACGGTCGGGCCGCTATCGCCGTAACCCGGTAACCGCAGATGCATGCCACGGATGGTCGCGCCGGGGATGACGGTTCTGGCTTCCAATGCTGCACCTTTGAGATCGCGTTCGGGCGGAACGGGCGTACAGCCGAAAACATGCTGATAGAAATTAGCGAGGGTCCGCCAATCGGCGGCGATGAGATTGGTGTGGACGTACTTGGCTTGAATGGTCATGTCAATTCCTCAGACACCGCATTAGCCGTCACCGCGCGATCGGGTAAAGTGCGCCGCAGTCGCATGATCGCCGCAAAGGCCGCGAGGTTTCCCACCAGACTCATGAAAACCAA
>JBGSPW010000030.1:0-32714 GCA_041738395.1 Thermoflexales bacterium | reverse complement strand
GTGAGCATTTTCAGATCAGACCCCCTGAACTGCGTTCACCACCAAGCCTGAAAACGCTCCGCGCTCGCACACCGTCTGCGGGGAACGCCCTCGGGACGAGGGCTGTGAGCATTTTCAGATCAGACCCCCTGAACTGCGTTCACCACCAAGCCTGAAAACGCTCCGCGCTCGCGCACCGTCCCCGGGGAACGCCCTCGGGACGAGGACGGTGAGCATTTTCAGATCAGAGAAAGGAACAACGGCCACGTTACAACAGACTGGTGGTCAGTGGGTGAGAAATGTGAATGGGTTAGCATAGCCTGAGAAAGCAGTTAAAGCTTGATAAAAAAACCGGGGCAAACATGGGCCGTCTGTTTGATGTGGCGACATTATAGTCAATCACGCTCAAATGCACAAATCGACTTTCACAATCGACAAGCGTCCTCGGGGGTTACTACTCAGACCCCATGAACTGCGTTCATCACCAAGCCTGAAAACGCTCCGCGCTCGCGCACCGTCTGCGGGGAACGCCCTCGGGACGAGGGCTGTGAGCATTTTCAGATCAGACCCCATGAACTGCGTTCACCACCAAGCCTGAAAACGCTCCGCGCTCGCACACCGTCTGCGGGGAACGCCCTCGGGACGAGGGCTGCGAGCATTTTCAGATCAGCCATGATATCGCGTACTGCACTTGGTCATTCCCGCGAAGGCAGGACCTTCGGCAGACGTTGGAACTGGATTCCCGCCTTTGCGGAAATGACGGTTGAGTAGTAATTCTTCGAGACGGATTTGAACGTGGAACACGCCGCCGTCGCCGGCGGCGTGCAGCCTTTTTGCAATAGCGTCCTGTGAGGCTATGGAAGAGCGGTCAGACCGGTCGCATCAACCAGTTAGGCCCCCGCGCCTCTGAGCGAAACGCGGGGGCCAGGCCCTACTCTGCAGATTCCATTCTAGTTGAATGGACGCAAACGTTGCTAACGCGTGACCAGTGGCAGGTACACCGTGTACCGTACAGACCGCGTCACGGCTTCCCGATCAAAGGTCATTCCTACTCCGTCGTTGATGGTAGCTGTATTGGTAACCAACGTTCCGCCCACGGCTGAGATGACAGCGCGGAAGCGGATGGTGACCGTACCACCTGCCGGTATGACGCCGCTCCACTCAATTCGGTTGGCCGCATCATTGTAGAGACCCGCCGAGACCGCATTGAGTGTACCACTCCCCAGGACATACACCGCACCGGTTGGGATCGGATCGGTAAGGGTAACCGTAGCCGTCACATTGCCGGTGTTGGCCAGGGTGATGGTGTAGGTCACTATGCCGCCCTGATTGACGCTGGCTTTGTCCACTGTCTTGGTCGAAGCCAACAGGTTGACATTGCTGCCGATCACCGTAAACACCTGGCTAGTGTTGTTGGCCGGGTTGGCATCTTGTGGGATGGCCTCAATCGCCACGGTGTTGGTCAGTACGGTCAACGCGGGGAGATTCGAGTTCGCGCTGAGCACCAGCGATAACGTGCCACTCACACCCGATGCGAGCGTGCCCACATTCCAGGTGACGGTTCGTGTCGTCGAGTTGTAGACGCCGCCCGCTGAAGCCGAGACGAAAGTGGCGCTCACGGGCAGCGTGTCCACAACATTGACGTTGCCAGGCGTCGCATTCGGTCCGGCATTGCCATACGTCAGGGTATAAACCAACGTCGCGCCTGAATCCGCCGTGCCCGGACCGGCTTTGTTCACGTACAGGTCGGCGATGCGCCGCACGGTGAACGCGGCCGAACGCTGATAGCTGGTGTTCCACGTCACGTCGGTGATGGTCGCCGTATTGTTGATGACCGTACCATCGACCGCGGCAGCATCCACCGTCGCGCGGAACCGCACCGGAATCTGACTTGAGGCTGGTACGCTACCGGTCCAAGTGATCACTCCGCTCGCATACCCGCCGGAGCCGGACCCGACGATCAGGCTGCCCGGTACGTAGGTAAGGCCGGCGGGGATCGGATCGACCAGTTGCGCGTTACCATCCACACCGCCCGAATTGTGCAGGTAAACGGTGTAGGTTACAACCTGGCCCGGGTTAGCTACAGTCGGATCGACCGTCTTGTAGGCCGCGCTCAGGTTAGGCGTTCGCGCCAGGAAGGCGGCCTGACGAGTCAGCACATTGCCTAACCCATCGTCGATCGTTGCCGTGTTGGTGACGGGTGAGCGGTCCACCAGCGGCGTAGTGTAAGTCACACCAAAGCTAACGACGACCGCCGCGCCAGGTATGATATTGCCTGTCCAGGTGATCGCACCTGAAGCAAATCCACATGTGCCGGAGGTGCAGGTCGGCGCGATGCCATTCCAGGTTGTGTTGGCCGGGATTGGGTCGCTCAGGCTGGCACTGGTGGCTGTGTATGTTCCAGAGTTGATCAGCCAGACAGCATAGTTGACCGGATCACCTACTTGAGCCTCGACGCGATTGGCGATCTTGTATGAGGTGCTCAAGTCCACACCATTGATCAACGTGCCTGCGCTCCGCTGGTAGACCACGTTGCGGCTGTCGGTGAAGGTGGCCGTGTTCGTGATCCACGTGTTCGTCGGCAGTGGCGCAGTGGTTGTCACGGCGAAGGTGATATCCGCTGCGTTTGTTTGGAAGGTTGCACCTGGTGGCAGATACAGGATAGCCAGTCCATTGGACAGGGCCGAAGTGTTGTACGAGTATTGGACACCCTGGCTCGTCGTATTCTGTATACCGACGGTCGCGCCAGCCCCGTTGTTATAGGCAGCGTCGCCAAAGTCCACATCCTGGTACTGCAGCAGGATGATGTTACTGCCCTCATACAAGACAATCTCCCATGTCCCATAATCGGCCGTGTCGCAGCACCCGGACACGTGATAGTACTCGATCACCATCCGGCGGTTTGGCGCGCTGCCCTGTACCTGGTAGTAAACTGAGCCAGGCGCCACGTCGAGGTCGTCCCACAGGTGGGCGATGTACGTGTTTACACCGTAGCCGTTGGAGCTGGGGATCGCGGTATTCCCATATCCGAGATAGGTATTCTGGAAATACACTGTACCATTGGTAGCCAAGGCCAGGTTGGTGTAGCCTGTGCCGTAGAAGTTGAAAGTGAACGGCAACGAGAGTGGATAGAAGTGGCCATCGTCGTTGTCGGAGAAAGTGACTGCGTTCCCTGTCCCGCTGATCTCGAGCCAGTCGTACGTCACATGCACCACACCGCCACCCTTGCTGTTACCCCATTGATAGGCCCCACTGGTGTTGACCCGGGTAATGGGCAACTGGCTCGTCCAAGTGACCACGCCACCCGCGTAGCCGCCGCTGCCCGCCGTGTACGTCAGGCTGCCGGGCACATAGGCGGCGTTGGCTGGGATCGGGTCTGATAGCGTGACCGAGCCATTTTGGGTGGAGGCGTTTTCAACATGGACGGTGTAAGTCAGCACCTCGCCAGCTGTTGCCGCTGCCTTGTCCACCTTCTTGGTCGAGGACGACAGGTCAAAGAAGTCGAGAGTAGAACCCGCCGTGCTGTTGAAAGCCAAGCTCACACCATCGCTGAAGGTAGCCGTGTTGGTGATAAACTGGCCGTTCGTCCAACCGGCAGAATTTACCACAACACCAAAAGTGAAAGTGGCCGGCGCTTGACCACCGGGGATTGCGCCCGTCCACTCGACGCGGTTTTGGCCGCTGTTAAAGATCGGCGCCGGGCTGACCGTCGCGGGGCCGAAGCCGCCAAACGTCGTTCCAGCCGGGAGCGGGTCGAGCACACGCGCGTTTGCAATCGTCGTCGGATCGCTGTGCAGCTCAAGCGTGTAGGTGATGCGCTCGCCCGGTTGTACAGTGGCTTGCTGCGCCTGCTTGTTAGACTGGCAGAAGGCATCAGCTAGCTTGAGTGATTCATTGACGTTGCTGAGGCTGCCGCTGACACCACCCACCGCGAACACGCGTCCGGCCACAAAGGCCGAAGCCGAACCGGCGCGGTCCGCGCTGTTAAGCGCTGAGATGGTTGTCCAGGTATCAGTGGTCGGGTTGTAGCGCTCGGCACTGGTCAAACCGGTCCACACGTTACCACCGCCAGAGATGTAGAGATACCCATCGGGTGCGGCTGTCAACCCGGGCGATTGTCGGCCAACGTTCAAAGGTGCGGCCGTGCTCCAAGTGTCGGTCAACGGATCGTAAACCTCGACGGTATTCAGGTTCGGCCACCCGCCGGCGACATAGATCTTACCGCCCAGCTCAGCCGCCGCGGCATATCCGCGAGCGCCGCCCGGTATCGGAGACTTGGTCGTCCAAGTGTTTGTGCCTGGATCATACTCGTAGGTGGCGCTGGAAAAGCTGCTCGCGCCTGAACCGCCAAACGCGTACAACTTGCCATTGGCACCTGCGATAGCGACGCCTGACAGGGCTTCAGGGAAGTCGGCTGCTGATGACCAGGTATCGGTCGTTGGGTCGTACACATAGGTACTATTGAAAACAGTCCCACCGACATAGCCGCCGACAACATAGATCTTGCCGTTCAGCACGGCGGCATTGATATTGCCTCGTGCTGCCGGCATAGGTGCCATCATGTCCCACGAATTCGCACAAGCGTTGTAGCGCTCGTTGGCATCCATGGGATCACCCCAGCTGGCTCCGCCCTGGCCGCCGATGGCAAAGTAGTACGGCGTACCCGGCAGGGCTGTTGCGCCAAGTCTGTAGCGCGGTGTTGGCATGGGCGCTTCGATCTGCCACAGCGGGAAGGCCGTCGTCTTGGCGCTGGCGCGGCTATTGACTGCTGGACTGGCCTGCGACGTAGCCGTGACGGTGAACGTGTCAGACGCACCCGCGTTGGCCGTGCCGGGGATGCTCACTTCGACGCCCAATACCTGTTGACTGCACGCCGCCAATTGCACTGTCTGCGTTGTCGGCGTCGTGCCGCTGACGATGCGCGTTGGCCACACATTGCCGGCGAGCGCCAGGTTGTAGATGTCGGTGTTGACGCCCGTGTTGGCGATGGTCAGGTTGTAGGTAAAGACCGAGCCAGGCTGATCGATCTTACTTCCAGGCACAACGGAAGCGTCAACGCCATAGGCCGGCTTGCTGCCGATTACCCACTGGATGCTCCGGTCGAGCACGTCGGCGTACTCGGGCGGGCGGCTGTAGGCCCGCGGCCCCAGGTTTTCATAGCCCACGGCAAAGTAGACGGCGCGGTAAGGAGCGCCGCATGGATCAACCGCCAACGCTGCTGCCCCGTTGCCGTTGTCATAGGTCATCACCGGGTAGGCGTTGCCGTCGCGTGGCGCGACGGCGTCCGGCGCTAGAGGGAAGGCCGTGTTGGCATAGCTGTACTGCGCCGATTCGTTGAGCGTCAGGTTCAGGGTATTTAGGAAATTACGACCAGAGACTTTGTCGCCCATCCCTGCTGCTGTATCCATTGAGTAGGTGGCGTGGAGGTAGTTCTGGAAGAACGTTGTGCCTCCATCAATGGAACCGATATTTTGACCAGAGATGATCAGTCGGCCGCCAGCGTTCAGGTAGTTTTGCAACAGCGTGGCATAGCCGTTGTTACTGGGCGCATTCGCCGTGTGAATCCAGATGACCACGCCATAATTCGCCGGGGTCATCATCGTCGTGAGCTGAACCAAGCTGGCTGAGTTCGTGACGGCGGTGGTGTCATAGAGGTAGTTACGCTGGTCCAGCGACAACTGGAAGAAGTTGTGTGCCGGCCGCCCATAAAACCAACCGAGATAATCATCGGCCTCGACGAGCAGAATGGTTGGGGCGGATGTCAGGGCAAAGTCGTGAGCCGCGCCACCCGAGGACACGTTCACATCCTCGTGCTGGATGCGGTGGCCCTTAGCTTCGACTGTCAGCGCCTGTATTCCGGCTGGCAGCGTCAGCGTGTAAATCCCACTCGCATCTGTAGTGAAAGAGACACTTGGCTTGGCGTCGACGTACACCACCGCGCCATTGACGGGCGTTGTGCCAGACAGGACCGTGCCGGTCAGGATGGCCGTCGGCAGGGGTGTGAGTGAGAAGTTCACAATTGAGTCTGTGCCCGTGATGACACTTACACCGGAGAACACGCCGGGATGGTATCCGAACGCGCTCACGGTCACGTTGTATAAGCCTCCCGGAACAGTCGTCGAATAGGCGCCATTCGCGGCGGAACGAGAGGTAAAGGTGTCGGGCGCTTTGACACCCTCGATCGTTGCGCCGTCGATGGGCGCGGACGTATTGGCATCTGTGACCGCGCCTTTCACGTTACCTGCAGCAAGCACCCAGCGCACCGCATTGTAGGCGTCGATCCGGCCATAGCCGTAGTCATCATTCGGCGTCGTGGCGCCTAGCTTGACGGCGGTCGACTCGATAAATTTCTGGATCTCGTCCACGTTGAGATCGCGCCGGCCATCCTGCAAGTCAGCAGAGACCATCAAGGCCACCAGGCCAGACACGGCTGGCGCTGCCATCGACGTGCCTGACCAGCCACCCTGATAGGCATTGCCACTGACAGACGATTTGACGTCCACACCCGGCGCGGTCACATTCGGCTTCTGCACGCCCTCATAGAACGAAGGTCCGCGCCCGCTGAACGAAGCGACTTGGTCATCAATGTCGGTCGCGCCGACCGTGAATGCTTCGGGTGCAGAGCCGGGTGAACCGATACTGCCCGGGCCGGCGCTGGGGTTACCAGCGGCGAAGACTGGCATGATGCCGGCTGCGCGCAGCGCCTGAATCGCCGGCCGAAAAGCGTCGTCCGCCGGGTCAGACGAACCCCACGAGTTGTTAACGACATCGGGCGCTTTGGAGCAGTCGCGTGTGGCGAGGTTGCCCGTCAGATCAGTCGGGCATAGAAACCATTGGAAAGCTTTGTTGCCACCGATGTCGTCACCCCAATAACCCGGCATTGTATTGCCACAAATACCCGGCACGGCAATCCATTTAGCACCGGGGGCCATGCCAATCTTAGTATCGGCCGTGCCGCCATCGCCGACCATGGTTCCCATGGTATGAACGCCGTGGTCATCACACCAGGTTGGTACAGGGCTGACACTCGCGCCTAGATTTCCGCCAGGATAAAGGTTGCTATCTGGCTCGAACCAGTTGTAGTTGTGGTTTGCAGTGACGCCGTTCCAGCCTCGATACTGGGACTGGAGCGCGGGATGATCCCACTGTACGCCCGTGTCAAAGTCACCGACGACTGCGCCGACACCATTGACGCCCAGCTCATTCCAGACGCGGTCGGCGTCGACCAGATCGATATTCCAGTTAGCTGGATTCAGCCCGCCCAGGTCACTGGCCGGCGCAGCGCTGGGCTTGGTCGGCTGGTCGAACTTGACTAATGGATAGTTGGCGGAGATCCGTTCGACGTCATCGCGCTTGGCCAGCTCGACAACGGTATCCCAGTTGCCTTCGACCGCAAAGCCGTTAAAGATGTAGAACGACTGGTACGAAGCGACGTGACCGCTAGTCATGCTTGTGTCGAGCAATGACTTGACCGGGCCTTGCGTCGTCTGCGCAGTATTGATCAGCGCATCGGCCACCGCTGAACGCTGTTGTGTAAGCGTGGCAAAGCGCTGCGCGGTAACAGCCTTGAGATCGGCCTTCGCTTTGAGATAGACGATGAAGCGGGTTTTATCGATCGGCTTGCGATTTTGCGGCGCGACCGCCGCCTGGTCGGAAGTCCCTTCTAAGTGCGCAGGGACGATCTCGCCAGCTAGCTCCTTCACAATGCGCGGATCAATTTTAGATTGAATTTCGACAGGCAGTTGTTCCCAAGTGATTTCGCCTTTCTCAGCCGGCTTGATGAGCACTGGCCCGGCTTGAGGGTCGGCCACGGGCTGCGCCTGAATCGGCAACCCGACCAACGCCAAGGTTAAGCTTAAGGCTACCAACAGATTTAATAGGTGGATTTTCGTTTTCATGGAAAATGCCTCACTGTGCTGTACGTTAGATGGATTCAGATCGATCGGACGACTTATTGCGCTGGGGTCATCTTGTCTGCAAATAGAGATAGAGCGACCTCCTTTCATGCGACTGCCTGATGACATTGTGTAGTTCGTACGACGTGGAACATTCTGATCGAACAGAATCGGTACTCCCCCAACACGTTAAAGAAACAAGCTAGGGACAACCGGAACAACCAGCGAGCAGATTAAACCGAGGAAGGAATAACGGCCTCGCAATAACAGAGTGGAAATGGATTGGTGAAAAACGCAAACTGGTTAGCATAGCCTGAGAAAGTAGTTAAAGCTTGGTAAAAAAACCGGGGCAAACATGGGCTGTCTGTTTGATGCAATGACATTATAGTCAATCACGCCCCAATGCACAAATCGACTTTCACAATCGACAAGCGACTTCATTTGGCGTACAATCCCTTTATCCTCTTTCGGAGCTTGATTATGCCTGCCGTCCGCTTCGACAAATTTTACAAATATGACGAGCTCACTGCGCTTCTCACCGCGTGGGTCAATGAACACTCCGATCGGTTCAAGCTGGTCTCGATCGGTAAATCGTTCGAAGGGCGCGACATCTGGCTGGCCACTATCACCAACTTTGCCACCGGCCCGGATGCCGACAAGCCCGCCTTTCTCATCGAAGCCAATATCCACGCCACCGAAGTCACCGGCTGCACGGCGGCGCTGCATCTGATCGACAAATTGCTCACCCAATATGGCCGCGCTGAAAAAGTCACCCGCGTGCTGGATACCCGCGCCTTCTACGTCATTCCTCGTCTAAATCCCGATGGCGCGGAGTGGGCGTTAGCCGATCGGCCCAAGTTTATCCGATCGAGTGTGCGCCCCTACCCGCGCACCGATCAGCAGGACGGCCTGATCGAAGAAGACCTCGACGGGGATGGCCGCATCCTCATGCTGCGGGTGCGCGATCCCAACGGCGCGTGGAAACCCTACCCTGGCGATCCGCGCCTGCTGATCCCGCGCGAGCCTGACGAAGCGCCCGGCGGCGAGTTCTATCGGTTGTTGACCGAAGGCACGCTTCAAAATTACGACGGCGTCACCATCAAGACCGCGCCCGCGCTGCACGGTCTCGATCTCAATCGCAACTATCCCATGGAGTGGTCGACCGAAAGCGATCAAAAAGGGGCGGGGCCGTATCCCACCTCGGAACCGGAGATTCGCGCCGAGGTGCAGGCCGTGATCGATCGCCCGAACATCACAGGTTACATTTCTTATCACACCTTTAGCGGCGTACACTTGCGCCCCTACTCCGGCCACGCCGACGATGATTTCCCCAACGCCGATTTGCGCGCTTACAAATACATCGGCGAGCGAGCCACCAAGCTCACAGGCTACCCGGCCAAGTCGGTCTTTCACGATTTCAAATACGAACCCAAGCAGGTCATTCGCGGCGGCTCAGACGATTGGATGTACGACCACGTGGGGGTATTCGCCTGGACGACCGAGTTCTGGAGCCCGCAGCAGCAAATCGGCCTGAAGGACTACCACCTGATCGAGTGGATGCGCGATCATCCTGTTGAAGATGATCTCAAGTTGCTGAAATGGAACGACGAAGTGCTCAACCGCAAAGGCTACGTTGATTGGTATCCGTTCGAGCATCCGCAGTTGGGGCCGGTGGAGTTGGGCGGCTGGAACTTCATGTACTGCTGGAGCAATCCGCCCGCCGAATTCCTGGAGAAGGAGATCGCGCCGCATAGCGATTTTGCAATCTTCCATTTATTGATCTCGCCGAAGCTGGAAGTCCACACCCTCGAAGTAAAGCCCGTGGGCGACGGTGTGTATCATATCCGCCTGGTCTTGTGCAACACCGGCTGGCTGCCGACCAACGTCACCCAGAAAGCGCTCGATCGCAAAGCCGTGCGCCCGATCGCAGTGGAATTGACTCTGCCCGCAGGCGCAACGCTGGTCAACGGCGAGAAGAAGATCGAGTGCGGCCAATTGGAAGGGCGCGTTCAAAAGCGCAGCATCATCTGGTCCACCGACGAAGGCACGCCCGATCGTGTGAAGGCCGAGTGGGTCATCGCGGCCCCACAGGGTGGCACGTTGAAGATCGAAGCGCGGCACGCGCGGGCAGGGACGGTGAGGCGTGAGGTCGATCTGAAGTAAAAGCGATCCACGAATCAACACGAATCTTCACTAATATATTCGTGTTGATTCGTGTGAATTCGTGGATCAGAATAATGAGGCTTGCGTGTAGGACAAGAGGCCATCATCTTGTCCCACCTCATCCCACGGCAGCGGATCGATCGTCACACGCGCCGCCACACGCTGATGCAGTTCCCGGCAAATCTGCGGCGAGGTGGTTTCGTCGGGGCAATGACAAAACGCGAAAACCGTCGCACCCTCACTGAGCCAGTTCCCCATTCGATCAGCCCATTCATCTAACAACGGAGCATTCGCCGCCACATCAGGGCTGCCGATATATCTCACAAACGCAAACGAAGCAGTCCGTTCGGGCAGCAGTGGCACGTCGGGTTTGCGTTCTTGCGCCTGCTCCAGCAATACCTTTACCTTCCCGTCTTCAATCTTCGCTTCCGGCATGTTGCGGATGGGTCGCGTATCGATCAACACCCGCGCCACATCATGCGCCCGCAGCAGATCGTTCAACGCGGAATGATGCGGCTCGCCGAACCAATCGAGATGGCGCACCTCAATGGCAAGCTTCACCTCACGCGGCCATGCCGCGAGGAACTTCTGCAAGTCATTGCTCAACTTGGGCGAATAGCGCGGCGGGAGTTGCAAAAACAGTGGGCCAAGTCGCGTACCGAGGTTGCGCATCAGATCGACGAAGCGCTGGGCTTCACTGAGATGCGGCATCAACTGACCCGCATGACTGACACTGCGCGGAAGTTTCGGACAGAACCTAAAGTACGCAGGAGTATCTTCAGCCCACCGGAGAACGGTTTCAACTGAAGGCGTGGCGTAGAACGTCGTGTTGCCTTCAACGGTGGTGAGGCGCCTGGCGTACTCGCGCAGATAGTCCGCCTGCTTCGTCCCTTTCGGGAAGAAATTGCCTACCCACCCTTGATGCGCCCAAACGGCGGAACCAGTGAAGAAAGCCATGCTGAAGTTGTAACACAAAACGTTTAACCAGAGAGGCTAACGGACTAACCCGTAAAATGTCGCATGCAGCGTTGCACTGGGCTTATGGTCGGTGCTGTGTCAAGGCATAGATGGAGTAAAACGAATCAGGCCCTTGTCTGCCGTGCCGAACCAAATTGCATCAGACGTTGCCAAAACAGCTGTGATATTTCTACTGGGCAAGCCGGCAACATAGACCCATCCACGTTCTTCATCAGAATAGAATGCCCCTTGATTTGTAGCCAGCCAAGTTACCCCTGTCGCCGTATCAAGGCTCATTTTGCGCACCTGAACAGGCCAGCCACCCGTTAAGGTATAGTCAGGGTTGGGTACGCCGTTGATACCTTCCTCCGAATCAAACGGTACAAAGTACACACCCACGTCAGTTGCGTACTGCCATTCAGAGGATTGTGCAACCATATCATGAATCGTGTCCGGAAGATAATCCGGGAACCAGTTGTCGTCAGTGCCAGCGACAAAATGATTGGCCCCAGCATCATACTTCCACGGATTATTGTTCCTATCAAGCGCAAATACTTCTCGGCTCACTGGATCAACGTACAGAGTCTTGGCGTCCAATAGAGCTTGACCATCCGAAGTAGCAGGACAATTTAATTTACCGTTTGCCCACCTACATACCGTACGAAGTGTGGCGTACCACCCATCTTCTGCCACTAAAGTGACACTGTCGTCGTTGACCTTTGTCCAGGCATTGCCATCCCAGGCCCACAACCCTGAATCAGTTGCGATCAAATTGCCACTCACGTCATTGATTAGTTCGTCTGTGATCTGTAACCAAGTCTTGCCGTCCCACTCAACTGCGCCACGTGAGGTTCCAATAAGGATTCCATTTGCAGTCGCGGCTAATGCTGTGATGTGATTACTTGGCAACCCATCACTAGCTGTTAGTGATGTTGCGTTACCGCGCACTGCTGGCGCTTGAACGAACTTGATCAAGCCGTGCCCTTGTGTGCTGAATATGCCGCCAGCACTACTACCGTCGGTCTCCACGTCCGTAACTGCATCCTGTGCCGGAAAACTTGGAAAGCTTTGCCAGTAGTTCGAGTCTGTTGCAAGAAGTGCGGGGCCATTTGCTGTAGCCGCCCATGTTGTCAACTTGTCGTCAATTCGCCCGGCGCTTAGACCATATACCTCATTGCTTGGAAGTCCATCCTCAACGGTATAAGTCTGCCAGCGTTCCCCGTTCCAATATCCAATGCCGCGATCGGTAGCTACCATCGTGCATGTCTCATTGCATAAGGCGTCATATACCACGTTACTTGGTAACCCATCCGCAGTTGTATATCGTGTGACACTCTGTTTTGATGGTTCAATGCGTATCATGCCGTAACCATTAGTACCGATCCATACGACCCCTATTCTGCCAAATCGATTGGCATTGAGCCAGATAGGGCGTGCGTTCGAGACGCCGACCAGCTCAGGAATGAAATACGTCTGGTCTTGCGGGGCAAGTCCTCGACTTGAAACGCTATCGCTTGACATCAGCCATTCGACATTGGAACTCCAATAGTCTGTGTCGTAATCACGAATATCGTTGAACGGAAGTCCTTCTGCGGCGGTTAAACAACGCCATTTTCCTTTCACGTCAGGATAATCCCCTTCTGATTCTAGAACGCATTTACCCTGTGTTCCAACAAAACTGGGCATCCCATAAGCTGCCCACTCTGGTGTCGATGCACGTAGATCACCTGCGCCAGTAACGCGCCCTATTTGCGGGACTTTCTTCGTATGCCAGGATGGAAAAGCCCCAGGCCCTCCTGAGCCATATTCATAGGGCCAATACTCGAGTGCGCGGGAGCCCAAGTAACATATCGTCGAATGATCATCACCAATGTAAGCACGATTGTTTGAATCATCGTATCCAATGAATCTCGGCGAATCGCTGCACAGCCCATCTTCGGTTGTGTTTTGTATCCAGTATCCTTCGCTAATTTCGGGCGTGCGATGCGGCGGTATTGGTGTCGCCGCTGGCTTTGACGGAGTCGGTCGTGCAGATATGCGTTCAGGTGTCTCGGTTGGTTCGCGTGTCTGGGTGATGGTTCTCGTGGGCGTGGACGGTGGCGTGACCGTATTTGTCGTGCCAACGGTCGCTGCCACCGCCGGAGTTACTACTCGAGGCGCAGGCGCAGTGCATGCAACGGAACTAACGGCAACAAAAACAAAGGTGATGATTCGGCGATTGATTGTGTTCATGCCGTCAGTATACAACGGCTTCGCCTTAGAATTTCGACGCTTGCCCGACGCCTGCCAGGCGATTGCCTGCCGCACTGCCTCATCTACCGCTTGTAGTACAATTAACTATGGAAAGGAAAGACGCCATGCCTACTCAAACGGTCGATGTACGCGAAGCCCAGAGCCGTTTCACGGAACTGATGTCTACGGTATCCGGTGGCACTGAGGTCATCCTCACCCAGAACGACTTGCCGGTGGCGCGTTTGACGCCGCTCAATGTCGCGGCCATGAAACGCGTGGCCGGCCTGCACAACGGCTCGATCTGGATCAGCCCCAGCTTTAACGATCCGCTCCCTGACAACTTCGGAACGGGCGAAGCATGAAGCCTGCTCTTCGACACTTTGGTAGATTTCCTCAACCACAATCAGCAATCACAAATCAGAGATCAGAAATGCAATCGTTACACCCTCGCCGCCTTCTTCGTCCTTGCCGCCTTCAAAGCGTTTGACGTGCGGATTGGTATGCAGCGCTTCGCGCACGGCCTTCTTCATCGCGCCCGTGCCTTTGCCGTGAATGATGCGCACGAACGGCATGCCATTCAGATACGCCGCATCGAGTTGGCGCGCGAGGTCATCCAAGCCATCGTCCACGCGCAGCCCGCGCAGATCGACCTCCATGCGCGCGTGCGAGGTGAGTTTCACTTGCGCAGACGCCACGCTGACCTCGGCCGGTTTAGGCGACACGCGCCATTCCACTTCGTCCGGCTTGACCTTCAGGCGCAGTGAACCCGCGGCGACCTCGATCATCCCGCGTTCGATCTTGGTGACTTCGCCCGTCGAGTTGATCTTTTCGACATAGACCGTATCGCCCAGACGGATGGGCTTGCGCGGCCCGAGCGATGGCTTCTCGATCGGCGGCAGGGGCGGCGCGATCGCCTCCGCCAGATCTTCCAGCTGCTCGATCTGCTCCACGGCCGCAGCCACTTCCGGTTTTTCCCCAGCCGCTAGACCCTTCCGCAACCGATCAATCTCTTCGCGCAGTAGTTCCACTTGCGCCTGCGCATCTTCGCGCGCTGACGCAAGGATGTCCGTGCGTTCGTCTTCGATTTTGTTCAATCGTTCGCGCAGTTGGCGCGCGGTGGTTTCGGCTTCGTGCCGCGCCCGATCGGCGATCTCACGCGATTGCGCGATCGCTTCTTTCTGCTGATGAATCTCGGCCAGCAAATCTTCCACCTTCAGATCGCCTTCGGCCACCATCGATTTGGCGTGCGTCACGATGTCTGCTGGCAAGCCGAGGCGCGACGCAATGGCAAACGCATTCGAACGGCCCGGTAAGCCGATCGTGAGTTTGTAGGTGGGGCGCAGCGTCTCCGGATCGAACTCCACCGAGGCGTTGACGGCGCCCGGCGTGGTGTGCGCCCACACCTTCAATTCGGGATAATGCGTGGCGACGAGCGTCATCGCATTCGTGGGCTTGATCGTGTCGAGGATCGATCGGGCTAAGGCGGAACCTTCCGCCGGATCGGTGCCCGCGCCCAACTCGTCGAACAGCACCAACGACTTCGGCCCCACGCGATCGATGAAGCCGGTGATGTTGACCACGTGCGACGAGAACGTCGAGAGATTCTGCTCGATCGATTGCTCGTCGCCGATGTCGGCGAAGATGTCTTCAAAGATGCTGAGCGCCGAGCCTGCACTGCACGGAATGTGCAAGCCGCACTGGGTCATCAACGCCAGCAGTCCGGCCGTCTTTAACGTGACGGTCTTGCCGCCCGTGTTGGGCCCCGTCAACACAATGATGTGCGTGTTGGGATCCGGATCGATGTCGATGGGCACGACGGTCTGCGGATCGAGCAGCGGATGCCGCGCGCGGATCAGCCGCAGCGTGGCACGCGGGCCGTTTTCGATGGCCGGCTCGATCGCGTTGGCGTCGTCGGCGTACTTCGCCTTGGCAAAGATCACGTCGAGTTCGGCCAGCGCTTCGATACTCCAGATGATGGGCTGCGCATCGGCGGCGACGAGATTGGACAACAGGCCCAACACCCGATCGACTTCGTGTTGTTCACGCACCTGCAACTCGCGCATTTGATTGTTGAGTTCCACCGTCGCGAGCGGCTCGATGAACAACGTCGCGCCGCTTGCCGATTGATCGTGCACGATGCCTTGAATGCGCCCTTTGAAGTCGGCCTTGATCGGAATGACGTAGCGGCCGCCGCGCTGCGTGATGATGGCTTCTTGCAGATAGGGTGCGTTGCGCGACGTGCTGAGAATGCGGCGCAGTTTTTCCTGCACGCGGCTAAACACCTCGTGCAGACTGCGGCGCACCTCGGCCAGTTCCGGCGTGGCGTCGTCGCGCACCTCGCCATTGTTCTCGTCGATGCAGCGGCCGATTTCGTTGATCAGGCCGCTCGATTCGAACAACCGTTGGGCGTGCGAAGCTAAGCGGGGGAATGGAGATTCCAGGCGGATTAACGAGCGGCGCAGATCGCGGGCGGCGATCAACGTGCTGCGCACCGCCAACAGATCGACGGGCAGCAGGCGCATGCCGCGCAGCGCGTTCTCGGCCAGCGGGCGCACATCGTGCACGCCGCCAAAACCCAGATCGCTGCGCGTGGTCAACAGCAAGCGGGCTTCGCGCGTTTCCGCCAGACGCTGCGTCACCACGTCCGCAAACGTCGAGGGTTCCAACTCTTGGGCCAGTTCGGTGCTGGCCGAGAACGAGGTGTAACGGGCCAGCTTCGCTAAGACTTTAGGAAGTTCCAGAGTATGCCAGTGATGAGCCTTTAACATGTTTCACCTTCACAAAACAAACGGGGGAAAAGCACGCGGCCCTTCCCCCGTCGACGAGTGCGGACTCGCCCAATACCCCCATCGACTACTTGCGTGTGAAGTACTGCAAGATTTCCGGCAGGCCCTTGGGAAACAACAGCCGCAGCGGAGCCATCGGGATTTGAAAGAACGCTCGGAACACTTTCACCATAAACGACGTGCGCAGCAGCTCGCCGATAAACGATACCTGGTCACCGACGGTGATCACGGCAAAGTCCAGCACCATCAGCGCCAGGCTGATGGCCAGCATCGACCAGGCAATGCCCATGATCGCGCCCAAGATGTTGTCCCACACGCCCAACCGCCGTGTTTTCAAGTTCGGATAGTTGCGGCTGACCGTATATTCCAGAATGCTGTAGAACAGAATCAGCATCCCGCCAAACACCACCGATCCGCCGGTGCGGCCTGAGCCGGGATGCTCCAGTACATTGTCAAACCAGGTGAGCAGCAGGCTGTACAGCAGCGCCGCAAACGCCAACGCCAGGAACAGCATCACGGTGCCCACCAGTGCCCGGATAAAACCGCGCCTCATGTTCCACAGGATGCCGCCAACCAACGCGAACAAGATGATCAGGTCGAGTACAATACCGATCCCCATTGGCTCACTCCTCGTCTGAATTGGTTAGGGGCGAGTATATCACAACTAGTGCAGACTTGCCTTAGCCGCAATACTGTTTAGATAAGTCAGCAGAGGTGGCTTCCACGCCGCCGGGCATGGGAGCCCGGCCCGCTAACTAAACAGTATTGGCCTTAGCCGGCGAGTCCGCACTGGAAGTGTTAGCGAATTTTGGCGTATAATTGCTCCATCTCACGGGTGCGCTGAAGCGCCCACAGGTGAAACCTATGCTTTCCGTATCCGACCTCGATCAACTCTGCGTCAACACCATTCGCTTTCTTTCCGTCGACGGCGTGCAACAGGCGAACTCCGGTCATCCCGGTTTGCCAATGGGCGCGGCGGCGCTGTCGTATGTGTTGTGGACTAAATTCCTGCGCCACAACCCGAGCGATCCCGGCTGGCCCGATCGGGATCGCTTCGTCCTATCGGGCGGGCACGGTTCCATGCTGTTGTATTCGCTGCTGCATCTTACCGGCTACGATCTCTCGCTGGCTGAGCTCAAGAACTTCCGGCAGTGGGATAGCAAAACGCCGGGACATCCCGAGTACGGCCTCACCCCCGGCGTCGAAGTGACCACCGGCCCATTGGGCCAGGGTTTTGCGATGGGCGTGGGTATGGCCATGGCCGAAGCGCATCTGGCTGCGCGCTACAATCGACCAAGTCACGACATCCTCAATCACTTCACGTACGGCATCGTCAGCGATGGCGATCTGATGGAAGGCCTCTCGCACGAAGCCGCTTCGCTGGCCGGGCACTGGCAGCTGGGCAAGTTGATCTATCTCTACGACGACAATCGCATCACGCTGGCCGGTGCGGCCGATCTCACTTACACCGAAGATGTAACCAGGCGCTTTGAAGCGTATGGCTGGCAAGTGCTGCAGGTGGAGGATGGCAACGATCTGGCGGCGATTGAAGCAGCGCTCTCGGCCGCTCGATCGGAACCCCTGCGCCCTACGTTGATTCGCGTCCGCACCATTATCGGCTTCGGCGCGCCCCACAAGCAGAACACCTTCGAAGCGCACGGCTCGCCGCTAGGCCCCGCTGAAGTGAAAGCTGCCAAAGAAAATCTGGGTTGGCCGGTGGAGCCGCCGTTCATCATTCCGGGCGAAGCGCTCGATCATTTTCGTGCAGCGATCAAGCTGGGGCAGGCGCAACAAACCGCGTGGGAAGCCAGATTCGATGCCTACGAACAGGCTTATCCCGAACTCGCCGCTGAGTTGGCGCGCGCGTTGAAGGGCGAACTACCGGAGACGTGGAACAACAATGTGCCGGTCTTCCCGGCGGGCAAAGGTCAGGCTACGCGCGTCTCGAGCGGGCAAGTTCTCAACGCGCTTGCCGCGCAGGTGCCGAGCTTGATCGGCGGTTCGGCCGACTTGAACCCATCCACTAACACGGCGCTCAAAGGTCTGGGCGACTTCCAAAGTCCCGCGGCGCCAGTCGCCAACAAGCAAGGCGCGGTCGGCGGCGACTGGAACTATGCCGGCCGCAACATTCCGTATGGTGTGCGCGAACACGCGATGGGCAGCTTGAGCAACGGGCTGGCGCTGCACGGCGGCGTGATTCCCTTCACCGCCACGTTCCTGCAATTTGCCGATTATATGCGCCCCGCCATTCGTCTCGCCGCGTTGATGGAGCAGCGGGTGATCTTTGTCTTCACGCATGACAGTATCTTCCTGGGCGAAGACGGCCCCACGCATCAACCGGTGGAACATCTGGCCGCACTGCGGACGATTCCCAATCTGGCCGTCATTCGTCCGGCCGATGCGAATGAGGTCGCGGTCGCGTGGCAGATTGCGCTCGAGCGGAAGCACGGCCCCACCGCGTTGATCTTCTCCCGCCAGGCCGTGCCCACCTTCGATCGATCCGTCATGGCTTCGGCGGACAACGTCCGGCGTGGCGGCTACATTTTGATCGATAGTGACGGCCCTCCAGACATCATCTTGATCGCAACGGGATCAGAAGTGGCACTCGCCGTGAAGGCGCGGGAAGAGTTGGTCAAGCAAGGCATCAAGACGCGCGTGGTTAGTCTGCCCAGCTGGAAGCTCTTCGACTTGCAGCCGCGCGAATACCGCGAAAGTGTCCTGCCTCCGAAAGTGAGAGCGCGCCTGGCCATCGAAGCCGGCATCGCGCAGGGCTGGCATAAGTATGTGGGCGATCTGGGCAAGATCATGAGCATCGAGCGCTTCGGCGCTTCAGCCCCGGCGGGCGTGCTGGCCGAGAAGTTCGGCTTCACCGTGGAGGCCGTCGTCGCCATCGGCAAACAAATGGCCGGGAGCGCCACTCAGAAGTTGTAAGCGGATTTTTCTTCAACGGATAGTCGAGCGGATAAACGGATGAAACAGTTGCCCGCCGCAAGCGTTTGGCCTGCGGCGGGCAACTGTTTGACGGGATTCTGTAACTGCTTATAATGATCGTAACGGGCCCATAGCTCAAAGGTTAGAGCAGCGCTCTCATAAAGCGTTGGTTGCCGGTTCGACCCCAGCTGGGCCCACAAAGAAAAGCGACTCGCTGTGTATCAGCGAGTCGCTGCATTTTTAGGCGCAGGATCAATCGGGGGTTGCAGCAGCACCGCTCGGATGAAGACAGGAATATTGATCCCTTCGCGCCGCGCCACATCGACGATCACCTGAGTCAGCTGCGTTTGCAGGTCGGCGGCATTCGTCGTCTGCCACTCGATCCAAAACCGGAATACCATGCGAATCGAACTCTCGTCGAGGCCTTCAAACGTCACCAGCGGCGCGGGATCAGCCAATACGCCCGGCGTGGACGCGACCGCATCGCTCAAGACCCGATAGGCGCGCGCCAGATCAGTGTCATAGGCCACGCCGACGGTCAGCGTGACCCGGCGCTGCGGGTAATACGTCCAGTTGGTAATGACCTCGTTGTACACGTGCCGGTTGGGAATCAACACGTGCAACCCGTCAAAGGTCTTGAGGTTGGTCGTGCGAATCGCCACATCGGCAACCGTGCCTGTCACATCGCCGACTTTGATGACATCGCCCACTCTGAAAGGCCGTTGAATGAGCAGCAGCACACCGGTGATGGCATTCTCGATTGTATCTTTCAGCGCCAGCGCCACCGCCAGACTGGTTAGACCCAGCGCCGCGATCAATGCCCCGATGTCCACGCCCATCGTCGAGAGCGCCGTCAGGAACGCCAGCGTAATGCCGGCAATGGAAATCACGCGCGCTAAGGCATGCTCAACGGTTACGCCGCCGGGCGTGCGGTGCACGGTCTGCACCACCAGACGCTGGATGAAACGCGTGATCAAGTAACCCAACGCAAAAACGAGCAGACCGACGATCAAGTGCAGCAACAGCGGCGGCGCAGCGGCCAGCGCCTCGTTGATCTCACCCCACACGTCCATTTATTTTCCCTTTTGCTTGAACAACCGCAGCCATTCATCCACTTCCGACTTGGTCAGCCCGCTGTCCTTTGGCTCCGGTGGCTCGCTCTCGCGCTGCGGAGCCGGCCCCATTCGTCTGGCAAAATCGACGGAACTCCACACATTCATCTTGCGCTGCTGCGCGGCCTGCTGCACTTCCCGATCGGATGACACCACGATCCAATCGCCTGACTGCTTCAACTCGCGAATGCGCTCCATCAAGATGCGATCGGCAATGGTGTGTGATCCGGCAAAGATGGCGGTGACATTCCCGCCCGATAGTTCCTTCGAGCGCCCGCCGGGATTGCCCGAATCGAACACCACGACGATGCGGGCCTGCTTGCGCGCCGCATATTTGCGCAGCATCACGACGAGCTTCTGCTCGTCGTTGGGATCCGCCAGCGATAAGTCCGGCGTCTGCCCGATGAGATTGTGGCCGTCAATGAGAAGTCGTTGCATGATGCAAGGAGCAGGATGCAGGATGCGCGAGCTTGCCTCTTGCTTCCTGCCTCTTGCTTTCTTATCCCGGTAATTTCTGCAAGTTCGCAAAGCTCGCCAGCAGGCGCTTGATGCCCGCCTTCTTGAAGGCCACCGTCACTTCCTCGTCGTTGCGATCGAGTTTGCTCTCGATCACGATGCCCTCGCCGAAGGTGGCGTGCTGCACGCGTTGGCCCGCGCGGAATTTCAACTCGCGTGCAGGTGCCGGGGCCGATCGGCTGGGCTTGGCCCCCACGGGCGTTTCCCACGTTGAAGCGCGCACAGCCATCGCTTGCTTTGGCGTTACACCCGCATACGATCCCGTCCCGCTAACCAACTGCGCGGGAATATCGCTCAGGAAGCGCGAGGGCGTCGCCACATCGCTGCTGCCCCACATCGAACGGCGGAACGCATACGACAGAAACACGCAATCTTTGGCGCGCGTGATGCCCACGTAACACAAGCGGCGTTCCTCGGCCATCTCGTCGGGATCTTCCAGCGAACGCGCATGCGGCAGCAGACCCTCTTCCATGCCGGTGATAAAAACCACCGGGAATTCCAGGCCCTTCGCCGCGTGCAGCGTCATCAACACCGGCGCATCGACCTGATCCTTCAGCGAATCGACATCGGCCACCAGCGCCACATCTTCCAAAAAGTGCGCCAGCGGATCATCGCCCAACGCTTCCGTATAGTCCGATGCGACGTTGCGCAGTTCCTTGATGTTGTCCCAGCGATCGGTGCCTTCCTGCGTGCCATCGTTGACGTACTTGAAATAGCCCGAATCGCGCAACACCAGATCCATTAGCTCGGCCACGCTGCGCGCCCGCTGCGGCGAATCGATCCACCGATCGATCAGCTGCGCGAAAGCGGTTAAGGACTGACGGGCTTTGGCTGTGACGCCAGGCAGCGGTGTGTCGCTGTGCGCCAGATCGCTGACGAGCTGATAGGACGTTCGTCCCGTTTGGCGCGCCACATCGTCCAGCGTCTCCAAAGTCTTAGCGCCGATACCGCGCGCGGGCACGTTGATCACGCGGGCCAGACTCACCGCATCGTGCGGATTGTGGACGAGGCGCAGATACGCCAGCACATCTTTGATTTCACGGCGTGAGTAGAACCGCAAGCCGCCCACCAACCGATAGGGCACGCCCATTCGCACGAACGTATCTTCGATCGCGCGGGACTGCGCATTGGTGCGATAGAACACGGCGAAGTCGGAGAGCTTGTACTGCTCTTTTTTGATCAACTGCCGGATCGTATCGACGACGTACTGCGCTTCGTCGTCCTGATTATAGGCTTCGTACATGCTGATCGCCGTGCCGCCCGATCGCTGCGTGAAGAGGTTTTTCCGCGTGCGTTGCACGTTCTTATCGATCACGCCGCGCGCTGCATCGAGGATGGTCTGCGTGGAACGATAGTTCTCTTCGAGGACGATCTGCGTCAGGCCGGGATTGTGCTCGCGGAAGCGCTGGATGTTGCGGAAGTCGGCTCCGCGCCACTTGTAGATCGATTGATCTTCGTCCCCGACGCAAAAGATATTGTGCGACTTCGCGGACAAGCGGCTGATCAGCGCGTACTGCACGGTGTTGGTGTCTTGAAATTCGTCGACGAGGACGTGCAGATAGCGATCCTGATACCGCGCCAGAATGTCGGGCTTCTCGTCGAACAGGCGCACCACTTCCAGCAAGAGATCATCAAAGTCGAGGGCGTTGCTCTGACGCAAAAGTTCCTGGTAGCGCGGATAGATGCGGCGCACCATCTCGTGCCAGTAGGTGGGTGGTTGATAGATCTCGGGCGTGATCAGTTCGTTCTTCGCGTTCGAGATGGCATTCAACACCGCCGACGGCTTGTACTTCTTATCGTCGATGTTGAGTTCAACCAGCGTGCGTTTGATCAGCTGCTGCTGATCGTCTTCGTCGAAGATCACGAAATCGCGGCTCAGGCCGATCTCCGGTGCATCGCGGCGCAGCCAGCGCGCGCAGATGGCGTGAAACGTGCCGAGGGTCAGCTCGCCCGCACGGGTAGGGCCGAGGATCTTATCGAGCCGCTCGCGCATCTCGCGCGCGGCCTTGTTGGTAAACGTCACCGCCAGAATCTGACGCGGCCAGACCTTGCGCACCTCGACCAGATACGCCACGCGATGCGTCAACACGCGCGTCTTGCCCGAGCCGGGTCCGGCCAGAACCAACACCGGCCCGTCAGGCGCTTCCACCGCGCGCGCCTGTTGAGGATTGAGTCCGTGAAGCAAATCCATTGAATCACCTGAAGAGGGAGTGACGAGATTGTACCACAGCGAGAAAGCACACCGGCGAGCCAGAAGTCTGACTCGCCGGTGTGAGAGTTGAAGTTGCAGATGGTTCAGCGCAGAATGACGGGCAAGAATACCGCAAAGTTAGTGTACTGTACCGCCCAGTAGCCTGAAGTCATGCCATAGTTAGTGCTGGTCATTTGACCAATCATTGAGGGTTGCCCCAAAGTGCTGTTGATCCGATAGTTGGTTGAGACGCCCGTCAATCCAGCTGCACCCAACGTGCTTTTTACAATTCGATACTTCGCCGAGGCTGGCCGGGCAGGATAGATGTTCAGCGCAATAGCATCAACATACGTGGCTGAACTGTTGCCCGCGCAATCTTTGAATTGCGTCTCGATATTGAAGGTTTGCCCCGTCGGGCCGGGCAGTTGCCAGTAAGTCGAGGTAGTGTAGCCCTGCCAGGCCGTCCACGTGCCGCCCGCATCGCGCAAACGCATCTGGCACAGTCCGCTATGCGTATCGCTGGCGGTGGTGTGCAGTTTCACTAGCGTGGCGTGAGTGGTTGAAGCATTGCTGTTGATTTGTAGTGAGCCGGTTGGTATAGTGCCATCGTAGCGCAAGGTAAAGAGTGTTAACCACGTGCTCCAATTACTCGCATTGTCTTTGGTATGGACGCGCAGGTAATAGGTGCCACTGCTCACCGCCGACGGATTGTAAGCCGCCGTGGTCGACCACAACGTGCCCGTGCCGTTAGGATCGGTGCCCCAGTAGACTTCATAGCCCGCCACGCCGCTGGTCGCATCACTCGCGCCGCTCCAGGTGAAGTTAGCATCGGCGCAGGTATTTTGCCACACGCGGCTGGCGGCGGTGCAGCCAGGACTGCTGGACGTGGGATTGGCAGGAGCGACGGTATCATAGCCTAACCAGCCCACGGCGCTAACCGCAGAAGGATTGCCAGCGTTATCCCAGGCTTGAATATACAACGTGTGCTGTCCCTGTCCCGCCGAGCTGAGACTGATTGAGCCAGATGCGCCGGCAACTTCACTGCCGCCCGGCGGATTTTGATCCCAGGCGAGTTTATAGCCGCGCACGCCGGAGCTAGCGTCACTAATGGTGAAGGCGATGGTTTGATCAGTGTTGTACCACGTACCGGCGACAGGTTGTTGGATTATAGAAATAGCGGGAGCAACCGTATCACTCCCAGATATTCCCATGACTTCATTGAAACTACCCTTTTGTGATACTCGTTGACTTACTAATATTGGCTGCCCGTTCGTACTAATCACTTTGACCGGTCCGCCTGATGCGCCAGGATACTCTGGCGCCCACACCTGATCTGCGGGAATGGTGTGTGGCGAATCGCTAGTCATATTCCCGCCAAAGTAAACTTCGACCTGGGCTGAATTCGGACTGGGATTGCTTACTACCACCCAATCTCTAGCTGGAGGGGTTGCCTCATACCACGGAAACCACCACAGTGTAGATAAGTCGGCCTGAATCTCCCCCATCACTTCATTAAACCCAGACGTACCTTCCGAAACTCTTTGGCTGGCAAACACTGATTGCCCATTCGTGCTAACAATCTTGACCGGACCGCCCACAGTCCCGTCATATAATGGCGTCCATACCTCTCCGGCTAGAATGGTATGTGGTGAGTCATTGGTAATATTTCCACCAATGTATATTTCAACCTGGGCCGAATTAGGGCCGGGATTCCCAACGAGAATCCAGTCTTTAGTAGGGGTATTTGAATCATACCAGGGAAACCACCAGATTGTAGAAAGTCCTCTCGAATTTACTCCAGTAAGTTCATTAAAGCCTTTGGCATCCATTTGAAGCACTCGTTGACTGACAAAAATCGATTGCTCACCAGTGCTTACTACTTTAACAGGCCCCCCAATTACTCCTGAATACTCTGGTGCCCATACCTGCCCGGCTGCAATCGTATGCGGTGAGTCGCTTGTCTTGTTGCCGCCAATGTAAATCTCGACTTGAGCTGAATTGGGACCAGGGTTAGCCACGAATATCCAATCCCGGCTTGATGCACTTGCGTCATACCAGGGGAACCACCACGTCTTAGTAAGCCCTGAGTGTAGGGCAAATGCATTTCCACCAGGTCGTTGAACATTCTGGCTTGCTACAAGATTCTGCCCGGCCCAGGAGCCTGCATACACCCTCTGGCTGGCAAAGATTGGCTGCCCATTCGTGCTAACGATTTTGACGGGGCCGCGCCCGGTTATTCCTGCATACTGGGGAGTCCACACCTGTCCCGCGGGAATGACATGCGGTGAATCGCTTGTCTTGGTTCCTGCAATATATATTTCAACTTGAGCAGAAGCCGGACCCGGGTTGCCTATTAGAATCCAATCTTGATTCGATGCGCTAGAGTCATACCAGGGGAACCACCAGACCGTATCCAATTCAGTATCAGCAATACCTGCGGTTTCATTGAACGAGCTGCATCTTCGACTATGCTGTTGTCCGTTAGAAAAACCGCTCTGTCCTGACATGGGCTCAGGTAATATACTCCAAAATCCATTGCCCGTATTTTGTAGTAAAGCAAAATGTAAGTGGTCGCCAGTCGATGCTGATCCTGTTGAATCGGCGTATCCAACTAAATCGCCAGCGTTCACAAATGAACCACTCGCAACAGCAAAGCTAAGTAAATGTGCATACCAGGTTTGATACTGAGTGCCGCTAACCGAAGTCTCGACCTTCAGCAAGTTTCCACCGCCAGTACTATCCCACTTTGTTGTCACCGTTCCACTATGAGCGGCAAAAACAGGGTCGCCCCTGCCCAGGCTCCAATCCAATGCATATGCATTATATTGACCAACATGAGAACCCTGATTGTAGCCTTGTGTAATACTAAATGAACCGCAAAAAGGAAACTGTAACACTACAGGGCTGGTTGGTGCCGCAATCGGTTTTTGTTCGTGCTTCGGCAAGGTCGGAACTTGTTGTGCATAAATTCCTGGTAGCCATTCGAAATTCTTCATAATTGAATCAAGTTGTACGCGAGCCGTCGCGCTGGGAAGAGGTCCCATATTGAAAAGGTAGGATTTTCCATTCCGTGTGTAATATTGTGCGATTGTATATTCATATTCATTCTTGTAGACATGCTCTATACCCGAAACCCCGTCCAGATAAACCGATTGTGTAGCGATTTTTTCCCCAAAATAATCGTCTTCTTGTGCGTTTATCCAATCTTCAAGCGTGGAATATGACGGTCCAAAGTTTCCGATTACAACATACATCTTTAGCGGCATGGAAGAAGTAGTTGCATCTTTGAACTCTACGATATGATTTAGACCACTGTCCCATTGCTGAATCAATTGTAAAGTCGATGGGTAAGTAAACTGATATCCATAAATTGCATCTTGAAATGTCCGGATATCGCTTCCTCTCTGAGCTGAAACGAATCTCTGTGAAGAACTAACCATCAATACCATGATCAAAGCTAAAATAGACATGAAGTAATGTTTCTTGTTCATCATTATTCTCCTGACCACGGAAATGAAATTCCGTGCTGATGGGCTAATTTCGGCCACGCTGGCCCAGTTCAATTCTCGCCCAGATACGTCCGCAAATTCGGCCAATCGATCGAGAGGCCCGCCTCTTGAATCCAGTTGCCTAACGGCAGGCCATACGTGCTGTCAACTCTACCGATGCCGGCATAGGAAGTACACATTGCACCGCGTGTAAGCATCGTGAGACGGAATGAACCTGCGGGTAGTTGGATTGTTGGATCCAAATTAGCGCACGGACATCCTTGCAAATTACTGTTGTTGTAATCACCTGGAAAACGATGATATGCCTGTAAAACGGAGCTGCCTAAACGGTCGGGGCTCACATCACCTTGGGTCACATACACTGCCACATCATTGCAAGCACCTATTGGTAGCGTAATTGTGCGACTTGCGCCGAGGTTATTGAGGAAAAAACTGTAGGCATATCCCCAGCGTGGATACTGTGTAGCAGTCTGATTTGCAAAGTCGATATTTGGCACAAAGGGCAAGTTATTGGCGGCACTAACAAAGCCGTTTCCGCTGGGAACATAAGTCTTTAGGCCCGCAGTGAATCGATCAAGCCCTGGATAAGAATCACATCCAGCCGCAGTTGTGTCACCAGGTGCGAAACCATAGCAATAGTTGCCAACATTCAAGGCGAAGTGTCGCAAGTGCAGCACGTACGGGAAACTGTTCGGCCGGCCGCCAAATTGGCTGATGGTCGAACTGTCCGAGTATGGCACTTTGCCGATCACCTCGCGCGGTGACATTTCGGTATCACTACCCACCTGCACACCCAGATAGACACTGCCATTCGCCCACACACCGGCCGGAATCGGCGCGAGGCTGCCCAGCAGCACATTGAATAGGCCGTTGCTGACAGGCACAGCATTCGCACCCGTGTGCGCCTCCGTCCATAAGGCCGCGCCGCCGGTCGGGGCACTGTACAATCGGAAGGTGATGCCGGTGTTGCCATTGATCGGCTGTCCGGCGGCATCGTTCAGCATCCCCTGATAACTGACCGTGCCAGGCGTCACGTCGGGCGCGGTCGGGCCATTCGGGGCGGCGCTGGCGCGATAGACGAACATCATCAACGCGATCAAGATCAGCGTGCCGATGTTCGGGATGAAGTAGCGAGCGAGGTTGCTCTTGAAAATGCGTTTCATGTTTGGTCTCCTGGAGAAAGATTTGTGTGATAAACGTCAGCGATCACTGCACACAGGCGTATCGAATCGATTGGCAACCGACGCCCGCCTGAAAAATGTTGTAAGTCACGTCGTGGGATGGACTGCCGTCCCACCAATAGAACGGCGCCCAACTGCCCGAAAAGTCCTCAGCGCAAGACTCCGCTGCATAAGGATAGAAATCGTACATGACTGAGCCACACACAGCAAAGCGATGAACGTTGATGCAACTGCCGCTAGCTGGATATTGAGATTGTGCGATGTCATTGCCTGTTTTTAGAGCAAGTGACTGTTTGGGGCTGGTCACGCCAACGGGTTGACCACCTTCCGGGCATAAGGCCGCTTCGGTAACGCCGTTCTGTTTGGCCAAGCGCAAATAAGCGCGGTAGTCCGCCCAATAGGCCAGGTCACCTTTCAGCATCGACGCCGAAGGTACATCCCCAATTGTTTCTCTGGGCAACATCTCCACATCATTCCCTACTTGCACGCCGAGGTAGACATTCGCGTTATTCCACACACTGGCCGGAATCGGCGTGAGGCTACCCAATAGCACATTAAACAGGCCATTACCGACGGGCACGGCATTGGCGTTGATGTGCGCCTCCGTCCACAATGCCGCGCTAGTCGCACCGGTCGGTGTGTTGTATAGTCGGAAGGCGATGCCGGTGTTGCCGTTGATGGGTTGCCCGACGGCATCATTCAACATGCCCTGATAACTGATAGTGCCAGGGGTCGCATTGGGTGCTGCCGGGGGCGATCCCGGCGCTGCGCTGGCGCGATAAGCGAACAGCAACAGTGCCACCAGAACCAGCGTGCCGATGTTGGGAATGAAGTAGCGGGTCCAACGCGACGAGAATACGTGCTGCATGGAAAGCCTCCTGAGAACAAGGTATAATTTGATTCACTGGAATTGGCTTAAAATCAAGGAGTGAGATATGACCACCACACCTCTGCCAGATTTGGAACGTCTGAACCGGTTGTACACCACCGGCTTTCGTGATGCATTTCTCGATAGCGCCTTGCACAAAATCGTGGAGCGCCAAGCTGCGCGAGACGAAGCCGATTTGCAGCGCGTGACACAACATCTGCGTGAACTCGAAGCGCAGTATGGTTTAACGTCCGACGAGTTTTTCAAACAATACCAGGCCGGACAACTGGCCGACACCGCCGACTTCACGGAGTGGAGCGCCTACTGCAAGATGCGCCAGCGCATTGCGCAGCGCCAGCAAATCCTGCAGGCCGATTCTCCCCATGACTGATTTGTCGGCGTATCTTACGGACATTGAACTCGCGTTAATCCGCAGCCCGATCATCGCTGCCTATCAAGTCATTCGTTCCGAAGTCAACACTGACGACGGCTATATCCGTGTCCGGGCCACGCTCATCAACGGCGACTTTCTTGAAGCGGCGGAATACTTTATTCTTGAGCGTGATGCTATCCTGACCGACGATTACCGTTATCAATGGATGGACGCCAGCAAGATTGTGCTGCGTAAACGCTGGGACTGCACCCCTGATCACCCCGAAGTTGCGACATACCCGCATCACATCCACATCGGCGACGAGAACACGGTCGTGCCCGGTCAGGTGTTAAACCTGATCGCCTTGCTAGACACCCTCGAACGTGAACTGGAGTGATCTGGTTTCACTTGCACCAGATGATGGCGCTGCGTTCCAACGTCCAGGCTTGCTTCCATACACAACAAGTGTTTCCACCTTTGTATTGCCAGACATTCATCGGGTCATCGACATTGCCGTTTCCATACACATGTGTATCTGTCAGGGCATAGCGAGTTCCAACGTAATACCAATCCTGGTAGAAAAAACCGTTGCCTCGGCCCCTCTCAAGATTCGGTTCTGTGTAATGAGCCTGCAATTCATCTGCACGTGAATATGTTCTCCCAATTGCCTGGCAGAACCGCGCATAGTTGCCATTGAAGATCACATCCGCCATCCACTCCGTTGGCGTGGCAAACGCACCCGTGAAGTAATAGGGCTGCTCGCCGATCACGGACATGGCTGCCCCCACTGGACTAACGATTTCGCGCGGCGTCATCTCCGTATCACCGCCCACCTGCACACCGAGGTAGACAGCAGCGTTGCTCCACACACTCGCCGGAATCGGATCGAGGCTGCCCAATAGCACATTGAATAGACCGTTGCTGACGGGCACAGTATTCGCGCCCGTGTGCGCCTCCGTCCACAACGCTGCGCTGGTCGCACCCGTCGGGGTGTCATACAGTCTGAAAGTCATGCCGGCACTACCATTGATCGGCTGACCGGCGGCATCGTTCAACATCCCTTGGTAACTGATCGTGCCGGGCGTTGCATCGAGCGCAGTGGGTGGCGACCCCGGTGCGGCGCTGACGCGATAGACGAACAGCATCAACGCGATCAACACCAGCGTACCGATGTTCGGGATGAAGTAACGTGTATAACGTGATAGTCTGTGTTTCATTGCGGCCTTCCTTAAAGGTCAAGGCAAATTACGAGTTCAGCCGTCGTAAATTCGTGGTACGAAATTCGATGTGAGTAGTTCCGAACTCAGCCCTTCCAGTTCAGAACTTCACCCTTTTATTTCCAATCTCTGATTGACGGGATAGGAGGAAAGAAACAGAGTGTTTTTGATATTCTAAAAGTAGGCCACCTGTCGGAATTTTGATGGTCGAAAACAGGGCCACCTCACACCTCTGCTATCGTTGGGCGACAACGCTAACGGAGGAACAAGGAGATGCTACCTGTGGACGAACGCGAACAGATTCGGCGGGCCTACTACGTCGAACACAAACCGAAACGACAGATTGCACGTGAACTGGGTTACGCGCGCACGACCGTCGATAAGGCGTTGCGTGACGCCGCGTCGGCGGAGTACCACCTGAGCCAGCCGCGCTCGGCGCCGGTGTTGGGGCCGGTCAAAGCTCAGGTCGACGCCTGGTTGGTCGAGAACGAGACCTTGCCGCGCAAACAACGCTATACGAGTCACGTCATCTTCAAGAAATTGCAAGCGGAGCGCGGCTTCACCGGCGGCGAGTCGACGATTCGCGGGTACATCAGCCGCGAGCGCCAACGGCAGCGCCGCCCGGCCGCCTTCTTGCCGCTGGAATTCGATCCCGGCCAAGATGCCCAAGTGGATTGGGGCGAAGCCGAGGTCGAACTGGCGGGTGAGCGCGTCACGGTGCAATTGTTTGTGCTGCGGCTGTGTTACTCGCGGCGCTTGTTCGTGATGGCCTTTCCGACCCAAAAACAAGAGTCGTTCTTCGAGGGCCATGTGCAAGCCTTTCAGGTATTGGGCGGAGTACCGCATACCTTGACTTACGATAACCTCAGCAGCGCCGTGACGCGCGTCTTGCTCGGGCGCGAGCGGGAAGTGAATCCGCGCTTCATCGCCTTTCGCAGCCACTACCTGTTTGCCAGCCGCTTCTGCACGCCGGGCGAAGGTCACGAAAAGGGCGGCGTGGAGCACGGGGTGGGCTATGCCCGACGCAACTTTCTGGCGGGCTGTCCAGCCTTGGCCTCGTTTGACGCGCTCAACGCGCACTTGTGCGCGGCCTGTGCAGCCGATGAACAACGCCAACCCGATGGTTGGACGCGGACGATCGGAGCCGCCTTCGCCCAGGAAACACCTCACTTGCAGGTCTTGCCCGACCGTGACTTTGCCTGTTGCGTCAGCCTGCCGGTGGCGCTGAACCCGTACAGCCAGGTAACCTACGAGACCAATCGGTATTCGGTGCCGGTCGAAACCGCCCGCGCGCACTTGACCCTCAAAGCCTATCCGTTTCGCATTGAGGTGTGGGATGAGACGCAGCTGCTCACGACGCATCCCCGCAGTTATCAGCGCGATCAGGATCTCTTCGATCCGCTGCATTATCTGGCCTTGCTCGAACAACGGCCGGGGGCCTTTGAACATGCCCGCCCGCTGCGCGAGTGGCGCAAAACGTGGCCGCCCGTGTATGAGCAATTGCTCGCCCATTTGCGCCGCCGCGAGCCGGAGCACCGCAGCGTGCGTGAATTCGTGTTGATTCTGAAATTGCACGGCGACTATCCCGCCGCCGACCTCGCGCACGCCATTCAGCAGGCCTTGACGCTGGGCCGCGCCGATTGGGAGGGCGTCCGGCTGTGTCTGCATCAGTTGCACGAGCCCACCGCGCCCGCGGCACGGCTCGATCTCAGTACGCGGCCGCAGCTGGCGTCACTGGGTCAGCAACCCGTGTCGCTGACCCAGTATGAGCAACTGCTGGCGGGGGGAGGCTGAGCCATGACCGAAACCTTGTTGCTCGACAGTTATCTCAAGCAACTGCGCTTGCCGACCTTTGTGCGCCAGCATCGCGCCGTGGCCGACGATGCCGCCCGCCAACAACACGATTACGAACATTACCTGCTCGCGCTGGCCGAATTGGAAGTGGCGCAGCGCCAGCAAAACCTGCAACGGCGCTGTGTGCAAGCCGCGCACTTCCCGGTGCTCAAAGACCTGGCCGACTTCGACTTCAGTTGTTTGACCAGCCCGGCCAAATTGACGGTGCTGGATCTCGCCCGCGGCAGTTATCTCGAACACGCTGAGCCGATCATTCTGCTCGGCAATCCGGGCCTGGGGAAAACGCACGTCGCGATCGGGTTGGCGCGGGCCGCCTGTTTGCAAGGCCGCCGCGTCCGGTTTTATTCGGCCGCGGGCCTGGTCAATGAACTGCTCCAAGCCCAGGACAAGCATCAACTCCCGCGCTTCTATGCGGGCTTGCTCAAACAACAGTTGATCGTAATCGATGAACTGGGGTTCATTCCCTTTACCACCGCCGGCGCGCAGTTACTGTTTCAAACATGCTCCACCCTGCACGAGCGCGTGGCCGTGATCATCACCACCAATTTACGCTTTGCGGATTGGACGCAGGTCTTCGGCGATGAACGCTTGACGGGCGCCTTGCTCGACCGCCTCACCCATCACGCCCACCTGCTCGAATTCATCGGTGAGTCCTATCGCTTCCGGCAACGGCAGCACCAGGCGGCGACTCGTCCGCTCGGACCTGACACGTGACGGTCTGGGTTGTGGACATGTGGATAATTCTCCGAATTACCCACATGTCCACAACCCCTACGGCGGCGGCGACGGTCAGCACCGCCCCCGCTCCGGTTCGCCACTTGTTCAACAGCAAGTGGCCTACTTTTCGATGAGCGACTGGCCTACTTTTCGATCATCACGATTGAGCGATTCAACACGGTGTGGCCTATTTTTCGTCCATCAAATGGCCTACTTTTCGATTGACAAAAACA
>JBGSPW010000233.1:0-25274 GCA_041738395.1 Thermoflexales bacterium | reverse complement strand
AGTCGCTCATTCATGGATCAATCGTTTTCGCCGATTGCTCATCCGTTGGGAGAAGAAAGCCCGTAATTATCTCTCCCTGTTGTATTTCGCTTGTGCCATCATCTGTTGGCGCAAGTGTGAGGTTTAGAGATAGGCTCTAAGAACTTTATCGACCACGCTGCGTGGCTGCGTGAGCTAGCGCCCGGCCTGGTCGATTGGCTGATCTACGTGCACACCGGTCTGACGGTGATGTATCAAGCTTATCCCTTCATCGCCGTCGGCACTGATTGGCTGGCTTTCGCGCACATCGCCATCGCCGTCGCCTTCAGCGGCCCGCTGCGCGATCCGATCCGCAACGTGTGGGTGATCGAATTCGGGATGATCGCCTGCCTGCTCGTCATTCCCGCGGCGCTGATCTTCGGGACGGTGCGCAACCTGCCGTTTCTCTGGCAGCTGCTCGATTGTTCGTTCGGCGTGATCGGGATCATGCCTTTGTTGTTTGCCTATCGTCTTGTGCGGCGCTCAACGCGCCCCACGTCCTTGGCGCATTGATCATTGTCAATTGATCATTGCTCATTGTTCATTGGTCATTGCAACTATGCCCTGGTGGATGGATTACGCCATTTTTGGCGGGGCCATGACGGTCTCGCTCTTCGATACGGTCACCCTGTTGTGGCTGGGCCTGACCGTGTTCCTCACCGGCGATCGGCGCAAGCCCGCTACGATTGCCGGGAGTGCCGGCTTGCTGCTGGGCGCGATCTTCTTTGGCGGGCACACCCTGATCATCACGCACACGTTTGGCTTCGGCAGCACGGGTGTCAATCTGGTCTGGCGCATCATGTGGGTGGTGGCGGTAGCCGCGCCGTTCTTCTGGGGCCTGGCGATCTATTACTACTCCGGCGACCCGGCCACGGGCCGCTGGGTGCGCGCCATTCTAACGGTGGCCGCTATGATCCTGGTGCTGCTGCTCTTTGTGATCAGCCCGCTGCCGTCCTTCAATGAACTACTGCTGTCCCCGGCGCTGCCGGCATCGATTGCGTGGGCTTACGTCGCGTATCTTTTCCTCTGTTTCATGCTGCCGCTGATTGCCTTGCGGCGGCAGCGAAATCTGCGCGGTCAGCGCGATCCTTTTCATCGTGCGCGTCCGTGGCTGTTAGCCGCCGCCTCGATGTTTGCGCTGGCCTTCGTGGCCTTTGCTTTTGTCACCTACGCGATCATTCCCCGCGCCCTGCCGATCTACACTTTAACCGAACAGATCAGTCGCGCGCTCTACGTGACCGATGGAGTCATCGCGGGCTTCATCGCGCTGGCCATCATCTTCCTGGGGCGGGCCGTCCTGTCAAACACCGTACTCACCGAGCGGCCGCCCACCGGGCAAGGTTTCTTTGCGCGCTGGCGCAGCGTAGTGCTGGTGTCGGCAGCCGGCGCGCTGTTGGTCTCGTTTCTCTACGTGGCGCCCATTCGCCCGATCTACAGCTTGATTCTTACCGCGGGTCTGGCGGCAGCCGCCTATGCGTTGTTCAACTGGCGGCAATATGAAGAGCATGAAGAATTCATGCGCCGTCTCGATCCTTTTGTGACGAGCCTGCATCTACACGAACATCTCCTGGCCAGCGGCGCAGACAGCGAGATCGAATCGCGCGATTTGTTTACGGCGTTGTGCCGCGATGCGCTGCGCGCCGATCATGCCTGCCTGCTGTTCGACGTCTCAATCGGCGGCCGTCAACCGCCCGATCAGCGCATCGATTATCGCTGGCGGCCGGAGTACGATACGATCCTGCGTGCAGCCCTCACCCGCTTGACCGGCTGGTCGCGCCTCGACGGTGATCATTGGGGTTATCCGTTGAGTGATTCGCGCGGTGCGATCGGCCGGTTGATCTTGGGGCCCAAGCTCAACGGCAGTGAGTACAACGTACAAGAGCTGCAAGTTGCTTCAGCTTGCGCCGAACGCATTCTCGATGCGTTGGCGGGAGAGCAGTTGGCGCGCGTGGCCGTGAATCTGCTGCAGCAGCGCATCGCGCAAGTGCAGGTGTTGAGCGCGCAGCACAAGCGTATTCTGCACGACGAAGTGCTGCCGCAAATCCATCTGGCTTTGTTGAAGGTCGAATCTTTGCGCAGCGCGGGGCGGGATTCAAACTCGCCGTCGGATGGCGCTCAACAGACCGACGAAGCGACCACCGCGTTAATGCAAGCGCATCGCCGCATCTCGGCTCTGGTGCGCGAGATGAGCAATGCCGTGCCCACGCGCCTGGAAAGCGAAGGGCTGGCGGCCGCCATGCAGAGCGCGCTCGCGCACGACTTCCGCGATAGCTTCGATCGCATCGACTGGCAGGCCGAGCCGGTTGCGATTGACCAAGCCAAACGCCTGCCCTTGTTCGCCAGCGAGGTGATTTTCTACGCCGCGCAAGAAGCCCTGCGCAATGCGGCCAAGCACGGTCGAGGGGATGACGCGCGCCGCCCGCTGCACCTCGAGGTCGCGCTGCACAGCCGATCGGGGTTGGAACTGATCGTCGAGGACGACGGCGTGGGCCGCCCGATCGATCAGCCGCATGACGAAACCGGCAGCGGTCTGCGTTTTCACACGGCGATGCTGGCCGTCATCGGCGGCACGTTGAGCGTCGAAGATCGATCGGGGGGAGGAACGCGCGTGGTGATTGCGGTAAGCCAGCCGTAAAATCAACCCTTCACCCTCAAACCGGAAGCTGCTTTAGTACCCCCTTGCTTTGAAATGCGCTATACTTGTGAGCGGCCGCTCATCCGGTTATTCGTTGTTTATCTGTTGCCATGTCCAAACGCCCCACTCAACTACGCCAGCGCCGCAACCGCATCGTCTCCTTCTACTTTCGCGTCCTCGTCTCCGCGTTCTGGTGGGATGTGCTGATTCGCAACCTGGGCGGGCGCCCGTGGGCCACCCGGACGGCGTTGCAGCGCTATACGCAGCTGGCCCGCCGTTTCCGTCTCCTCGCCATCGATCTGGGCGGCGTCATGATCAAGCTGGGCCAGTTCTTTGCCAGTCGTGTGGACATACTGCCCAAAGAGATCATCGACGAACTCGCCGGTCTGCAAGACGAAGTGCCGCCCGAAGCGTTTGACGACATTCGCGCCGTGTTGGAAAGCGAACTCAACCGCCCGATCGGCGACAGCTTCCGATCGATTGAGCCGACGCCCGTAGCGGCCGCTTCGCTGGGACAGGCCCATCGGGTCGTGTTGAAGAGCGGCGAGCAGGCCATCGTGAAAGTGCAGCGGCCCGGCATCGACGTGCTGGTCGCGGTCGATCTGGAAGCGCTGCGCACGGCGGTGCGCTGGCTCAAGCGCTATGGTCCCCTTCGCCGCCGCGCCAATCTGGATGCGCTGTACGACGAATTCTGCCGCACGCTGAATCAAGAGCTGGATTACCTCGCCGAAGGCCGCAACATCGAACGCTTTAGAAGCGACTTCAAAGATTGGGAGACCATCCGCATCAGCCACGTGCACTGGGAACTATCCACGCGCCGCGTGCTGACGATGGAAGATATCGGCGCTGTCAAAGTGAGCGACGTGCCGGGCTATCAAGCGCAAGGCGTGTTGGCGTCCGAAGTGGCGTTGACACTCTACGATTTTTATTTGCAGCAGGTGTTCATCAACGGCTTCTTCCACGCCGATCCCCATCCGGGCAACATGTTTGTGCAGCCGTATGAAGACGGCGACTTCACCATCAACGTGGTGGACTTTGGCATGGTGGGCACGCTCTCGCCACAGCTCCGGTCGCAGCTGCGCGAAATGTTTCTGGGCATCGCGACGCGCGATGCCCCGCGCGTCGTGAAGGCCATCGATGGTGCGGGCTGGTTGTTGCCCACGGCCGATCGGCGTGAGATCGAACGCGCGGCGACGAAGGTGTTTGCGCGCTACTGGGGGATCAGCATGAGTGACATTCAGAACTTGGATGTCAACGAGATGCGCGACTTCCTGAAAGAATTTCGCTCGCTCATTTATGAGGCTCCGTTCCAGATTCCAGCGGATATTTTGTTTTTGGGGCGAGCGTTGAGCATTCTGTCCGGCCTGGCGACACAGATCGATCCGAACTTCAACGTATTTGAGGCGGCCGCGCCCTTTGCCCAGAAGATGATCGCCGACGAAAGCGGCACGTTTGGGCGCGAATTGCTCGATCAAATCACCCAGACCGGCCTCGCGTTAGTGCGCCTGCCGCGCCAGTTCGATCGGCTGGCTGATCTCCTCGCCAGCGGCGATTTGCGCGTCACCATCAACGAGAACGAACGCATCTTGCGCGAACTGGCCCGCCTCAACCGATCGGCCTATCGCATCCCGTGGGCCATCGTGTCGATGGGGCTTTTCCTCGGTTCCATCCTGCTAACGGCGGTGGGGCAACCCACCTTCAGCGTGATCACGCTTATCTGCGCGCTGGTGACAGGCTTGTGGATGTTGTTGCGGGGGTAAATTTTGGAGTCGTCGGGGTACGGCAGTTTCAGATCTTCAACAGATTGAGCGTGCCGATCCAGAGCAGCAGCTGCACAACGATCGCTCCGCCCCACAGCAGATAAGCCGCCATCTGCTCGCGCCGATAGAACAATCCGCCCAGCAGCATGTTTGCGCCGAGCGCCAGCAATCCGATGAGCGGCAAGACAAAGGCCTGCGTCGCTGCGCCGCGCCGATCGACGAGGCCGGCGATATTGTAATGCAGCGGAATCACCTCGGGCAGATCGGGGAAGCGAAAGGCCACCAGCCCGAACAGCAGGATGCACAGCGTGGCGGCTGCAATCAACAGACCGTGCGCCACGCGATCGCGCCACAGCGGCCAATCGTAAAACGCCGGATGCAAGGTACTCTGCTCGAGGGCCTGCGTAGGCCCCAGTTCATAGCGCGCCTTGATTGATTCGATGAAGCCGGCCGCATCGACGGGCGAGATGGCGTAGGACAGCGTTGGCGTGATGAGGATGAGCTGATTTTGCAGCGCGGCTGAAGCGTAAAACAAGGTCAGCCCCGCTTCCGGCAATTCGCCGTGCCCTTGCATCAACCCTGGCCAGCGCCAGCCGCGAAAGCGCGAGACGCCATATTCGAGTTCGGTCGCCAGCATGATGCGCTGAATGGATTCCACCGGGACGATCTGCCGGATGGCCCCCCACTGAATCGTCACGGCATTCCGATCGACGTCGTACCCCGCCCGGGATAAGCCGTACAATTGATAGGCGAGCACGCCGATGACCGGAAGACTGGCTAAGATCAGCACGCCCATAAAAAAAGTGAGCGGCCCGATCGGCTGGGTGGTCATGACGATCAGGCAGATGATGTCCAGCACGATCAGACCGAAGATGAACAGCAGGCCCGTCTGTGCGCCGGTGCGTTTATCGGTGATCCATTCCATACAGACTCCCACAGAAACCCGGCTCCTGCAAAGAGACCGGGTTTCTTCAACACTAAACCGGGCACAATTGTACCCGGTTTTTCGTTCCAGGTGTCTTTTCCCTATGCCGGCAGCAGTTCTCAATTTGACCTATTGTGCTGGCGATGGATGGTCACATCCATCGCCAGCAGTTGCCGGATGTGACCACGCGCAGCGGAGCGAGAGCATTTCACCAAAAATGAGAATTGCTGCTAGGCCCAATACTGTTTAGATAAGTCAGCAGAGGTGGCTCCCACGCCGCCGGGCATGGGAGCCCGGCCGCTAACTAAACAGTATTGCTGCTAGGCCGGTGGAGCGGCGCGTTAATAGACCGGCGTGCACCACGGCTTGTACTTCGCCACCTTGCCGCGCACCACGTCGAAGTAGAGATCGCGCAACGCCTTGACCACCGGCCCAAGCTGGCCATCCCCCACCGGGCGATGATCGACCTTGGCGATGTTGACCACCTGCACGCCCGTGCCGCAGAAGAAGGCCGCGTCGGCCACGTAGAATTCCGTGCGGCTGATCGGCCGCTCGATCGTTTCCAACCCCAGTTCCTGGCTCGCCAGTTCGATGACCGTGGCGCGTGTGATGCCTTCCAGAATGTCTTCGTACACCGGCGGCGTAATCAACTGGCCGCCGCGCAAAATGAAGATATTCTCCGCGCTGCCTTCACACACGTGACCGCGCTCGTTGATCACCAGCGCTTCATCGTAGCCGTTCAACATGGCTTCGGTCTTCATGAAGGCCGAGTTCACGTAGGCGCCCGTAATCTTGCCGCGCGGCGGAATGTTGTTGTCGCTGATACGCTGCCACGACGAGAAGCCCACGTGCGCGCCTTCTTCGTTCTCCACGTAGCGCCCGAACGGCGTCGCGAAGATGCACAGGTCATCCTCCAGATTATGCAGCCGCACGCCGATCTGCTCGTTGGTCTTATAGGCGACCGGGCGGATGTACGCATCGGCCCGAAAGTCTTCTTTACGCAACAGCTCCACCGTGGTGGCGCACAGCTGCTCGGCCGTGTAGCGCGGCGACATGAGCAGAATCTTGGCCGATTGCAGCAAACGCTGATAGTGCTCCAGCAAACGGAAGACATACAACTGCCGATCAGCTTCATTCCAATAACCGCGGAGGCCTTCAAAGCAGCCCGTGCCGTAATTGAAGGCGTGCGTCATGATGCTGATCTTGGCCTGATCGATGGGGACGATGGCCCCTTTGAAAAATGCGTATTGAGTCACAGCCGCTTCTCCCGGTAAGTATTTTGCCCGTGCAGCGGGCCAGGGCAACGTGAGCGGCATTATAGAAGTGATTGAAAGGGGTGTCAATTGACCCGGCTGTGACTCGGTGCGATAATGATCGCAGCTCTATCCTGGGCAGAACGGCCCTATGATCAAGCCCCTATCCAAGCGAGAACCTCATGGTGACACACGAAGATCACATTGTGCTGACGACACTGGCTTTCTTGGCCAGGACAAGCGGCCAGCTCGACGCCTTTCGCAACCGGCTTAAGCAGACGAGGCAGCTGCGTTCCTCGTCATTTGTCGAATGCCGGTATTACGGCGACGAGGTGTACATTTGCATCTGCCTGGAAGCCGCCCTGCAGGAAAACCAGACGCTGACCTGGTGGATGGACATCACCCCGCGCGATCAACAATGGCTCATCGAGGCCAGTGCATTGTGGAACGGGCGCGATTCTGTGGCGCAGCTTCCGGCGCAGGTCGTGCCCGATTTTCAGGCGGTGCAGGCTGGCGTCCCGAATATTTTAGATCAGCTGCTTCAGGCGGGCGAGGCTGTGCTGGATAAGGTCATGGCCCGCGTGGCTGCTGCGGACAAGCCAGCAGGCGAATAACGCTGCGCCGTTCAAAACGGCGTGCGCGCAACCGAGTGAAGACGCTTCGGCGGAAGTCGAGCTCGACCGCCGGAGCGAGATTCGGAATGAGGTGACAAGATGAGTGTTCCGCGTGTCGGCGTGGGAGTGATGATTGTGCAGGACGGGCGCGTGTTGCTGGGCCGCCGCATGAACGGCCAGCGGCCCGGCTGGTACGGTTGGATCGGCGGCAAGCTGGAATTCGGCGAGACTCTGCAAGAATGCGCGCGGCGCGAGGCACAGGAAGAAGCAGGCGTCGAAGTCGGCCATCTGAAGCTGTTGTGCATCTCGTCGTTCATCGTCGAAGATCAACACTGGATCGACGTGGAGTTTCTAGGCGATATCGTTTCCGGCGAGCCGCACGTTACCGCACCCGATGAGCTAACCGAGTGGGCGTGGTACCCGATCGATCAGCTGCCCTCTCCGATCTTTGAACCGGCCGAGTTGGCGCTGCAGTCGTATCGGACGGGGAACCCGTTGAACGAGTGAAGGAGAGATGGAGAGATTGCGAGAAGAAACATGGTGAACCTTGCCGACATTCAATCCGCTGCCGAACGGTTGTATCGCATCGCCCACCGCACGCCGATTGCGACTTCGCACACGCTCAATGATCTCGTCGGCGCAAAGGTATACGCCAAGTGCGAGAATCTCCAGCGGGCGGGCGCTTTCAAATTCCGCGGCGCATACAATACAATCAGTCAACTCAGCGCCGAGCAGCGTCAACGCGGCGTGGTGTCGTTCTCGTCGGGCAATCACGCGCAGGCTGTGGCGCTGGTCGGGAAGCTGCTCCATACGCCGACGGTAATCGTGATGCCGCACGATGCGCCCGCCATCAAACTGGCCGCGACGCGCGGCTATGGCGCGGAGGTGGTCGTGTACGATCGGGTGGAACAGAAGCGTGAGGCGATTGCCAAGCAGCTCGCCGCTGAGCGCGGCCTCACACTCGTGCCGCCGTTCGAGCATCCACACATCATCGCCGGACAGGGCACGGCGGCCCTGGAACTCTTGACGGATGTGCCTGATCTCGATGTGCTGCTGGTCCCCATCGGCGGCGGTGGATTGATCAGTGGGTGCAGCATCGCGGCGCACGCTCTGCGGCCCGGCATCCGCGTAATCGGCATCGAACCCGACACGGCTAACGACACCTTTTTGTCTCTGCAGAAAGGCGAGATTACTTCGACACCGCAATCGCATTCGATTATGGATGGATTGCTGCCCACCGCGCCGGGACCACTCACCTTCTCGATCATGCGGCAGCATTTGGAAGCGGTGGCGCTGGTGACGGATGATGAAGCGGCCGAGGCCGTGCGCTTTTTGTTGCTGCGCCTGAAGCTGCTCGTCGAGCCGAGCGGCGCTGCGCCCGTAGCCGCGTTGTTGGCGCATAAAGTTCCGAACGTGCAGGGCAAGAAAGTGGGCGTGGTGCTGTCCGGCGGGAATATGGATCCGGGGAAGCTGGCGGGCATGCTAACGAGTAACGAGTAATGCGTAATGAAGCAGATAGAGACTGAACGACTGATCATCAAGCAGTTGACGGATGCCGACATCGAAATGATCTTGCCGGTATATGAAGGCTCGGCGGATTATCTGGATACGCAGACGCCGGACGAGCCGTCGAGCGAGATGGTGCGATCGGATCTGGCGCAGGCCGCCGAAAACAACTGCATCACTTGCGGCGTCTTTCGGCGTGAAACGAACGAGCCGATCGGTGTGATCAGCTTCGTGCCGCATAGCTTCCGCGGCCAGCGCGATTATGCGTGGCTGGCGTCGATCATGATTCAGGAGAAGAATCGGCTGGAAGGCTACGGCACGGAAGCTTATCGGGCGGTGGAAGATTTCATTTTCAGCGATCCGAAAGTGACGCGCATCGGCACGTTGTTGATTCCGCAATTCGATGCCTCGCTGCGTTTTGCCGAGAAGCAGGGGTTTGAGCGGGCGGGCGGGCCATTTAAGAACAAATGCGGCTATGGCTTGTATTCGTTTGCGAAGAAGCGCCCCGGCTTGCCCGAAACACCGGGGCAGGCAATCTGGCGGGAAGCGCAGGGCTCGATCGGCGCGACGTAACCCCAGACGTGTCGGTGTGTGACGCTAGTGACTATTTACAGTTGCTCTCAGCCCGCGTCGTCGCGGGCGTCCGCGCGGACGCAGACTGAGAGCAGAATAGTAAACCCAAACGCGTTGCCTGATCACGCCATTGCATAATCATCCGTGCGCTGGTAAACTTTGAAGCGCACTCAACCACTCAGCCGAGGAGTTCGTATGCCCGACCTGATCCGCACCTCTATCGATCTGCCGGCCAAGTTAGCCGAGGTGTTTGCCTATGTTGAAGATCCTGCCACCGGCCCGATGGTGTCGAGCGCCAAAGAGGTGCTGGACGCGACCCGCGACAATGAGCAGGTGACGTCGTTCAAAACCAAGCGCGGTACCGTGAAGTACGTGACGCAGGCTCCGCCGCATTATCTGGAGGGCGAGTATCAACAGCAGCGCGCGCGGGCGCGCTATGATATTCGTTGTGAGGCAATCGGGACGGCGAAGACGCGCGTTTCGATCGACGTGAATATCCAGCCGCAAGGTCTGCGGGCGAAGCTGCAAGGGCCGCTTCCGCGCTTGCGGACGAAGCGGCAACTCAACGATTGGCGGGAGCAGGCCCAGCAGCACTTCGGCCAGAAGAAGAAGTAAATCAAGTCACGTTTTACGGGTTATGAACGTCGTTTTGATTTCCACTTACGAGCTGGGGCATCAATCCTTTGGCTTGACATCGGCCGCCGCGTGGTTGAAGCGCGCAGGCGCGAGGGTCACGTGCCAGGATGCGGCCGTGCAGCACCTCGATCAAGCGCGGCTGGCCGAAGCGGATCTCATCGGCTTCTATGTGCCGATGCACACCGCCACACGCATCGCCGCGCAGTTCATCCCCACCCTCAAGGCACACAATCCGCGCGCGCACGTGGTCTGCTTTGGCCTCTACGCGCCGATGAATGAAGCGTACCTGCGTAAACTCGGCGTCGACACGATCCTCGGTGGAGAATTTGAAGAAGGGCTGGTGGCGCTGTATCGACGACTATCCGTCATTGCGAGCGATGCTGAGCGGAGCGCAGCGGAGTCGAAGCATCGCGAAGCAATCTCGGTGATGGAGGGGGAGATTGCTTCGTCGCCAACAGCGCTCCTCGCAATGACGGGGGTGAGGCAGCCAGAACCGATCATCTCTCTCGCCCGACAGGACTTCATCCTGCCCGATCGGCACACGCTGCCTCACTTGAGCAAGTACGCGTATCTCATTCGCGTCGATGGACAGTGCCTGCGTGTAGGCGGTTACACCGAAGCAAGTCGCGGTTGCAAGCATCACTGCCGCCACTGTCCCGTGGTGCCGGTGTACGGCGGACAGTTTCGCAGCGTGTCGAACGAGATCGTGATCGAAGACATCGAGCAGCAGGTAAAGTCGGGCGCGGGGCACATCACATTTGGCGACCCCGATTTCTTCAACGGGCCGGGGCACGTCGTCCCCATCGTGGAGAAGGTGCATCAACTGTGGCCGCATCTGACCTATGATGTGACGATCAAGATCGAGCATCTGCTGAAGTATCAACGCTGGCTGCCGCTGCTGCGCGATACCGGCTGCGCCTTCGTGACGAGCGCGGTCGAGTCGATCGACGCCGGGGTGTTGGAGATTTTTGCCAAGGGTCATACGCGTGAGGATTTTCTGAAAGTCGCGGCGCTGTTCAAGGATACCGGGCTAGTGTTGCAGCCGACATTTGTCACGTTCAATCCGTGGACGACGCTGCCGGGTTATCTCGATCTCATGCAGACGATCGCGCAACTCGATCTGGTGGAAAACGTCGCGCCGATTCAATGGGGTGTGCGGCTGTTGATTCCAGCGGGATCGCTGCTGCTCGATCGGGCCGAAGTCCGATCGGTGGTGGGTGAGTTCGACGAATCTGCGTTGGCCTATCGGTGGGCGCATCCCGATCCACGCGTCGATCAATTGTGTGAGGATGTTCTGGCGATCGTCAAAGATGGGCAAGACAAAGAACAAGCGCGCAGTGAAATTTTCGAGCGGATCTGGCAGGCCGCCTGTGAAGCGGCAGGCGAGCGGCGCGACTTGCCTGCTTTCTCGCATCAGCCGGCGCCGCGACTCAGCGAGAATTGGTTTTGTTGAGCAGAGCCGCTGGAAGAGCAGGTGGCTCTAGAGTACGCGTGAACAACTCGACCCGGCGCAACAGGCCGGCGGATTAATCCTGACGGCTGTGATTGCGTAGTCACACGAGCATCCTCGTGTGTCTTTTCGCCCGTGTTCCCACGACCTGAAACGAAACCTTGCGAGGTTGCAGAACCTCGCAAGGTTTCGCTGTTTTCAAGCATCCCCAGGAAAATGTAACAATCCCCGTCTGTTGGCGGGAGGGTCTCTATTGCTTGATGGTGATCGGCAAGTACATTTGCAAGAACACGGTGACATTGACCGTCGCCGTGGACTGTTGCCCATTAGCATCGGTGACGAGCAGGTAAATAATGTTGGGTTGCGGGTTGCCGCCATGCACGTCCGAGTGGAGACCGGGGATGGTTAGCGTCGGGCCGGCGCCTAACTCTCCGTCCACGCTGGACGACCACTGGAAGGTCAAGGGTGCCTGACCGCCACTCACCGTGCCGGTCAGGATCAGGCTTTGGCCTGGCATGATCTTGGCTCCCGGCGTCGGGCTGACGATGGTAGCCTGCGGCGCAGCCGCCGACTCTGCCGAAGCCGGGAGATACAGTGAGACGTCGCTGGCGACCAGCGCGCTCACCGCCTGGGTGGATTGTAGGTGCGCTTGGTTGGTCATCGTGTATAGATCAGCCACGAACACCCACACCGGGATCAATTGAGTCTGGTTGATGGCTGACGCCTGCTCATAGTAAGCCAGTGTTGGGAGCGGCTTCGTCTCGGTGATGTACAGGTTTGCCTCCGGCGGCTGTGCCAGGGCGATGTGCGGATCGGCGATAAAGTCAGCCCAGGCTTGTCCGGCCGTCTTGATGGGTACCGTCACGGCCGCCGTGGACTGAACGCCCAAGTTGACCGGAGCCGGCATCACGTCGCGCCAGCCGCCTTGCAACCCAACCACCTGGCTGTTGTCTCCGAGATATACATTGAGACGCGAGCCAGGGCCGACTATGGATAGCTGTTGGCCGCCGCCGATGTCCAGCATGCGGGCGTAGTCAATGGCATAATTTGTCGGGCTAGTCGGCGTGCTGGCGGCGATGACGGTGGTGGTCGTCAACGGGCCGTTGGTCGCCCCCTCAAGCTGGACGGTTGGCGTCACGATTTGGTGATAGCCGTAGTAACCCGGCAGGCGTTCGCCGTTCTGCTGCAGGAAACTGCCTGCCACACTCTCGGCTCGGCCTCCACTGGGTGGTAGTGCGCGGGGCATTTCGGGGTTGGTCCACAACTCGCCCAGGTTTTGGAAGAAAAAACCGCCGCTTGCCATGTCCACCTGCAAAAGCTTGGTCGGGGTGACAACGGCGTTCGCTCCCAAAGTCGGGGGCGGGAATGGGGGCAAAGGAGCCTCGACGTCCACCATGTAGAAGGTCGAGCCATCCTGGTGGATTTTGCTGGTGTCTGTCAAGCCAAAGGCTTGTCCGATCCGTGCCGTGTAGGTCATGTCAACCGTGCGCGTCATGACGGTGTAGACGGGCAGGCTGATGGGCACCGCGGCGGTGAGTTGAAGCGGATCCGGCGTGCCCGACCAATGATCCCAGTACCAGTAGCCGCCGTTGTTGGCATAGTCGGGGCTGACATAGCCCTCGCCCCAGATATAGTCGTTATAGTTATTCAGCTCCTCCGCCAAAACGCGTGCCAGCACGCCATGCGGCTGCTGATTGCTGACCGCGGTGAACCACGCCTGCGTCACGGTCTTGGCCGGATGCCACCAACCCTTGTAGCGCATCTGGTCAGCCCAGACCCCGCCATCGCCCGGATAGACCACGTACATCGTATTGGCAAAGCCCAGCATCAGGTGCAGGCGGTTAAAGGTCTCGTGCCAATACCACATGCTGTCGTCGCGTAGCACACTGCACGAATCAAAAGCCAGCCACTCAAGGTCATTCTTACCGTAATAGCGATAGGCCTCGCCGGGGCTGAGGAACCAATTGTCATTGTCGCTGCTAAAGTAAACGGCGCTGAGATTCTTACCCCACTTGGGGTCATAGGCAGACGTGCCGTGCGTGCCGATCAGAGCCAGGTCAACGGTATCAATATCGCCATTGCCGCCATACGCACCACCAGCCGGCTTGAAATCCCGCTCCCAAGCGTTGGTGTTGCCCCAGTTAAAGCGGCCGATCCAGCCGCGACTGAGCAGCTCGTTGTAGAGATAGTTGGCCGAATAGTACCAATTGGCGCGGTCGGCGTCCGTACCGGGCCAATCGGTGATCCACTCTACACCGACTTCGGCAATTCCGCCATCGTCTTCGACGCGTGCGGGACCATTAGGCCCATCACGGTTAAGTCTGGGGGAAGACGACCCTACTGGTGCTGCGCTGACCGATAGAAAGAACGAGGTCACCAGCACGACGACGAGAAACATTGCGAGGACCGACTTGCGTTTCATTTTCCCTTTCTCCTTTTTGGGCTTTCGTCGCCCGTTTCACGCGAGAATGGATGTGGCACCCTTCCAGCAGCGCCACTCGCATCAGTGAGACGGATAAGAACGCTTGTACATGTCACGTGCGCCACGTAGGCGTGCAGGTGTGCCACGAATGGCTGGGAACATTGGAGGGAGGCGGGAAAGAATTGTTATCCCAATCCTAAGGCGATTTCGGCCACCTTAGCTTGATGATTGAAGATAACTGCTACTACTCTACTCCAAATAAAAACGGTTGTCAATCGTATTCTGGACACCCCACTTCTAAAGAATACTTTTCCTTTGCATTAGAACAAGCCTGAAAACAGGCTGTTTTCTCGATTTCACGCCCCTGCACCGCCCGCTACTCCGACCCGCGGCAGCCCGCCTGCAAACAGCGCATGTTGCCGGCGTATTCCCTTCAATCCGCGCCTCGGCAAGAATTGGTTCTGTTGAGCAGAACTCCTGGTAAAGCAGGTGACTCGTGAAGTTGTGTAACGTTCTTAACCTCCCGGAAACCCCAAAGCCTCTGGGAGGTTTTTGTGCCGCTGATCAGCGCGCTTGCCAACAGGTGTATAGTAAAGGCAGGCGCAGGTTTGGTATTTCAGCCGTCGTGTGGTATGGTTGAAAGTGGCAGGTAGTTTTTCCTCGTTGTTTTCTAGACTTCGCGGTAATTTGTTGTTTCGAGGTGGATATGACCAATTCAACGCGGGAGAATTTGACGCCACGCGAGGTTTCTACTTCTAACGTGAGCGGCGGCGTGCAAGCTAATCTTGAAGACGGCGATCTCAATGTCGGCGGAGACGTTGTTGGTCGTGACAAGATCATCAGCGCTGGAACCTACATCGGGCATGTCGAAGTTCACGTTCATGGTAGCGTGTCAGCGGGGAATTTGGAGATTCCTGCGCCCGGTGTTAAGGCTGCAAGAGTGTTCATCTCCTATAAACGGTGGGCCGATCCTGATCAGCAATTAGCGGAAGCCCTGTATGAATTCTTGTCACGCAGCGGCCATCAAGTCTTCATGGATATCACGATGCGTACGGGCGACGCTTGGCTGGAGGAAATTGATCGGCAATTGAAGGCCAGCGATTTCCTGATCGTGCTGTTGTCCCGGCAATCGGCGGACAGCGAAATGGTGGGGGCCGAGGTGCGCCGTGCGTACAAATATCGCCAATTGCAGGGACACCCGCAGACCTTGCCCGTGCGCGTGGCTTATGAAGGACTGCTGCCTTACTCAATCGACGCTTTTCTGAATCCCCTGCAATACGTGGTATGGCAGAGCGAGGCCGATACAGCGCGGGTCTGTGAAGAGATTCAGCAAGCGATTGTTGGCCAACTGCCTGATCAGAACCCCGTGCGGATCCCGCTCAGCGCTAATCGGTTGGCCGTGTCTGACGATGGCCGTATCATCACAGATGAGGCGACGTTTCATCCACCCCTGCCGGAATTCGATCCACGTTTCTTGAAACAACTCGAAGTGCCGGGCGGAGCCGTAAAGCTCAGCGATAAGCTGTACGTGGAGCGCGAGGCTGATGTGCGTCTGAAAGATCAGCTCGCCAAATGGGGCACGACGACCACCATTCGCGCTCCGCGCCAGACGGGCAAGACGTCGCTGTTGATGCGTGGCATTTACACGGCGCGCTCGCAAGGCCATGCTGCGGTGTTCTTCGACGTGCAGGGCATGGGCCGCGAGTGTTTGGCCTCGATGGATGTTTTTCTGCGCGGCCTGGCCGAAGCGATCTCCGACGAGCTGGGTCTCGACGAGTCGCTGCTCGATCAGGCGTGGCACGGTACACGGAGCACGGCGGTTAAACTTCAACGTTTCCTGGAGAAGCAAGTTCTGCCGGGTTTGGATAGGCCGCTGATCCTGGCGATCGACGAAGCGGATGGCCTGTTAAAGACCAGCTTCTACATCGACTTCTTCGGCCTGCTGCGCTCGTGGCACAATCGGCGCGCGACCAACCCGGAATGGGACAAGTTCAGCATGGTGTTGGTGATCTCGACCGAACCGTATCTGCTCATCCCCGATGTGAATCAATCGCCATTCAACGTAGGGCTGCATCTGGAGTTGAGCGATTTCACGTTTGAGCAGGTGCGCGACCTTAATGCGCGGCACGGTGCGCCAGTGGCCGCGTCTGACTTGCCATCCCTGATGAATTTGCTGCAAGGGCATCCTTATCTCACGCGCCGGGCGTTGTATGCGCTAGCTGTGGAGGGCATGAGCTGGGCACAATTCGTGCATGACGCGCCAACCGATGAAGGGCCTTTCAGCGATCATCTGCGGCATCAATATTGGGGCATCCGCGACAAACCCGAACTCAAGCAGGCCCTGAAAGAGATCGTCAACACGCGCCGTTGCTCGGATGAAATGGCCTTCTTCCGCTTGCTGAAGGCCGGGCTAGTGAAAGGCAGCGTTGCCCATGGCACGTGTCGCTGCGGCCTCTACGAGTCTTACTTCAGGGGCAAGCTGTTATGAATCTCAGCCCGCGATCGTCGTCTAACGATTTTTTCGTAGCAGGCGGCACGTTGCCGGCCAGCGCTCCATCGTATGTTAGCCGTCCGGCTGACGAGCAGCTGTTCAACGCGGCCTTAGCCGGTGAGTTTTGCTACGTGCTCACCACGCGCCAGATGGGTAAGTCGAGTTTGATGGTACGGACGGCAGACCGCTTGCGAAAGTTGGGCATCCGCACGGCCATAGTCGACTTGACCGGGATTGGGCGCACTGTGGAGGACACGTGGTATCTGGACTTCTTGAGTGTACTGGCCGATAAGTTGGGCCTGGCTCAGGATGTCGAAGCCTGGTGGCACGCGCATGCCACGCTGGGCGCCGTGCTTCGCTTTAGAAGTTTTCTGCGCGATGTCGTCCTCACGGAGATTAGTGATCAGATCGTCATCTTTGTCGACGAGATCGATTCCACCCTGGGGCTGTCATTTGCCGACGATTTCTTTGCCGCCGTGCGCGCAATTTACAACGAGCGCGCCGACGATGCCCAGTTCAAGCGGCTGACCTTCATTTTCCTCGGCGTCGCTGCGCCGGCCGATCTGATTAGGGACCGCACGCGTACGCCCTTCAACATCGGCCAGGGCATCCTGCTGCGCGATTTCGATCGGACGGATGCGACGGTACTTCAGCAAGGGTTAGACGCAGCCTATCCCGGCCAGAGCAAAGCGGTTCTCGATCGCATCTACCATTGGACGGCCGGTCATCCGTATTTGACGCAAAGGCTGTGCCGCGAGGTGGTCGATCAAAAACGCAAGGAGCCGTGGACGCCAGCCGCAGTCGATCACGTGGTACACGATCTGTTTCTATCGGATCAGACCAACCGTGAGCAAAACTTGCAATTCGTGCAAGATCGCGTGTTGCGCAGTCCGCATCGCCGCGAGCTGCTTCAGCTCTATGGCAAGGTGCGCGCGGGCAAGCTGGTTGCCATCGACGAACAGTCGGTGTTGCAAAACCAACTCAAACTGGCGGGCCTGGTCACCACCGCTGGCAGCAATCTGCGGGTGCATAACGAAATCTATCGCGTCATCTTCGATGCGAAGTGGATCACCTCGAACACGCCGCACGATACCAATCGCCTGGTAGCGTATGCGTCCATCGCGGTGGCCGCGCTAGTGGTGGGGCTGGCCGGTTTTGTGTTGTTGTACAACTCGAATTTGCAGCGTCAATCTGAGCAACTGCAGCTCGAGTTTACGCAGGTGGGCACACCTGCGGAGCGGCTCGATCGCCTGGCGCAGCTGTTCGACTTGCAGGGCATTCTCAATACTTCGAACTTTGACGATGCCGCACGTCGATTGTTTTTCGAGATGAACAGCCGGCAAGATCAGTTGGCGTTGTTCCAAGTGCAAGACGATCGAGTGGTAGGGGTGATTGAAGGGGTATACATCGCGCTGGCCGATGTGAACAATAGCGGCGAAAATGATGCTTTGTTGACAACGATGCGTGATGTGCTGCAAAAAATCGGAACGCAAGATGCGGAAGCGCCGCGTTTGTATAACGAGATCGATTACTGGTTAAAGGCACGGCAATCTGCCCGGCAGAACCAGTACAACTATGCCCTGGCAGAATACGGCAAGGCGATTCAAGCGAACCAGGATGATAGCAACCCGGCAACGCATTTTGAACGGGCACGGGTTATGCTTAGCCTGTCTTCACCTGTTTATTCGCAAGCGTTAAGCGATCTCGACACCGCGCTGTCCGCTGCCCGCAAGGTGTCTGAAGCGAAGCCGGGTGAGCCTCAACCCGATGTCTCCCCCACTCCGACATCTACTCCCATTCAAGTGGGGAGTAGTAGTCCTAATGCCACATTGGTGGTTGCCACCGTGATACACTTGCCCGCGCCAACCGTCTTGCCGACAATCCTAGTGACCAAGGGACAGACGCCAGTGCCGGTCTCCACTGTGGTCGGTCAGGCGCAGCCGCAGCCGCCACGGCCAGACACGGAGCCACCGTTCAGATCCCAGTTTATCAGCTACGTGCAGATCGCTAGCGCGATTAGAAAACTCGTCGACAGCCGACCCGGCCTGGTTGCTTTCTTAGCTAACTCAGCTGAATCTGACTATGGCAATCTGCGTGTGGCGCAATTGGTGCACACATTGACACCAACATCAGTCGTGACGATCACGCCACGTGTGGGGACACAGTCGCCGAAAGTCACCGCCACATCAATTGTGACAACGGTTATCGCTCAAGATCGCGAGCTGGGCCGTTCGGCCGGGGGCCGCTCGATATCGATGCTGGAAGTCGGTAATCCCGATGGGCCAGTGGTCGTCCTCGTGGGCAGCATTGAAGGCGACCAAGCGGATACATCCGATATTGTCCGCCAGCTTATGGACTGGTACCGTTCACGACCGAAACAAGTACCCAACGGCGGCCTGCTGTACCTGATCCCCAGCCTTTGCCCCGATGGCAATGCCCGCAGTTCCCGCTTCAATGCCAATGAGGTGGATCTTAATCGCAATTGGGATGCTGGCAACTGGGTCCGTGATGCCGTCGTGCCTGGCTATCCAAAAGGCAAACCCGGCGCTGGCGGTTCTTCTCCATTTTCTGAACCGGAGACGCGTGCTTTGCGCGATCTGCTGAATCAACTTAATAGTTCGGGGCGAAAGGTGTTTCTAATCACGCTTCACTCGACGGTGAATTCAGGCTCGCGCGATCAAGTCTTCCCGGGGTATACCTCGACAGGTATTCACGAAGCATCGAATACATTAACGCAACAAGTGGGGAACATCCTTGGCTACCAGTATAATACGGCGTGGAGCTATGCCACCACGGGCGAAGCCATTGCCTGGACCGCCGAGCAGGGCATCCCGTCGGTTGACATTGTACTGTTAAGAAACACCGGGCCATCGAGCGCGGCGATGATTAGTGTCCTTGAAGAAATCTTGCGTTAGCCATCTTCCTGATTGAAGTTAGCCAAGTGACCTGATCCCTCATCCCCCTTGCTCCATCCCCATCAACAGCCGGAGGGTGACAATGCATCATTCGTTGCTGTGTCACCAGCATCTCGGCCTGCGAGCCCCTTTTTCATGGTGGACAGGATTTCTTGAGGCAGTACTCATGACGTACTGTTATTGAGGGTCTTTAAAATTGTGGCGTTGAACAAACGCGACAGTTCGGTAGGTCGGATGGTGGTTGTCGTCGTGGTAATTGAGCCTGCTTTCTCGCTTGCCATCGGGTGTATACTAAATTGAGATTCAATTCAGGAGCCGATCCGCATGGATGTCCCCCTCGACTGGTTATTGAACGATACCCCGTGGGTGCAGTACCGCACCCGATTGGATCTGCTCGGCGAAACGGAACGCAGCAAGGACGTGAAAGCTGCGCGTCAAGCCATGCTCGATCATCCGCAGGTGCAGTCATTGTTGATCGAGTTGCAGCAGTGGCCAGGCCCACCACTCACGCGCCATAACGACGCGAGTCATTTGCTGCACAAGCTGGTCTTCATCGCCGATCTGGGAGTGCGCGCGACTGATCCCGGTGTCGAGCAAATCGTCAATCGGGTGTTGGATCACCAGGCAGCGGACGATGTGTTTCAGGTGAAGGTCAATATCCCCACGCACTTTGGCGGCACGGGCCAAGATCAATTTGCGTGGATGTTGTGTGATGCGCCGTCGATCGTGTATGCGCTGAGCAAAATGGGCGTGAAGGATCGGCGGGTGAAGGCAGCGGCGAAACAGCTGGCGAGCTTGCTGCGGGACAATGGCTGGCCGTGCGCGGCCTCCGCCGAAGTGGGTAAGTTCAGAGGGCCGGGCCGCAAGAGTGATCCGTGCCCCTACGCGACGTTGATCATGTTGAAGGCGTTAGCGCAAACCCGTGAGTGGCACGACAATGAGGCGTGTCACACTGGCGCAGAAGCGCTGCTGAATTTGTGGGCACAGCGCAAGGAACAGCGTCCGTATCTGTTTGCGATGGGCACCGACTTCGCCAAACTCAAAGCGCCGTTGATCTGGTACGACATTCTGCACGTAACGGAGGTGCTGACGCAATTCGAGTGGCTGCGTAAGGATAAACGTCTGGGCGAGCTGGTGTCGATCGTGAAAGCGAAGACTGATAACCAGGATCGCTTCACGCCGGAGTCGATCTGGCAGGCGTGGCGTGAGTGGGACTTCGGACAGAAGCGTGCACCGTCGGCGTGGCTGACGTTGATCGCGCAGCGAATGTTGCAACGATCGTATTCTGAATGACGATTCTTCTGGATAAGGCGGGAAACTTTGCGGCCAGAAACCGGGTTTCTCCCTTTCTAATGGAATTGAAGGCCGGATCGGAGAAACCCGGTTTCTATGACTAATCAAGGAGACCAACATGCATACCTACATCGTTCTGATGAAGTTGACGGATCAAGGCATTCGCGCGGCGAAGGAAGCGCCCGATCGGATCGAAGCCGGCATCCGCAGTTTGGACACTTTGGGCGGCAAGATCATGGGGTTCTACGCCACGTTGGGCGAGTATGACTACGTCGCCTGTCTGGAAGCCCCTAATGAAGCCATCGTGATGCGCTTCCTGCTGGCATTCGGCGCAGCGGGTGATGTGCGCACGACGACGATGAAAGCCCTGTCGCGTGCGGAGTTCGAAGAGATTGCGCGGAAACTGTAATGAATGCGGAAGGCGGAAGGCGGAATGCAGAATAGCGATCCCTCGATTCAGTTTCTGCTCAATTCCAACGATCCATCGGTGCACTATTTCACGCTGATCGATCTGCTCGATAAATCAAATCGATCGCGTGAAGTGAAAGCCGCGCGCGATCAGATTCTCGACGGGCCGCGCGTGAAAGCGCTGTTGGCGGGTCAGCACAGCGGCCCACAGAAATCGAAGGATTCGTTCGCCATTCACCCCGGCGGCTTCGGTGCGCATCCTTACAAGAAGTGGGACGGCGCGCACTGGCGCTTGGTGTCGCTGGTGGAGTTGGGGATTCCCGCGCATGAGCCGCGCGCCGTGGCTGCCGCCGATCAGGTTTTGCAGTGGCTGACTAGCGAGTTTCACCGCAGTAAGATCAAAGCGATCGCTGGTCGCGTGCGACGCTGCGGATCGCAGGAAGGCAATGCGCTGGCCGTGTGCAGCCGCCTGGGGTTGATCGACGATCCGCGCGTGCAATATCTGGCCGAGTCGTTGATCAAGTGGCAGTGGCCCGATGGCGGTTGGAACTGCGACAAGCGCCCGAGTGCGAATCATTCCTCATTCTACGAAAGTCTTTCGCCTATGTGGGGCCTGATCGAATATCACCACGCCACGGGCGATGAGGCCGCGCTGCACGCCGCGCAGCGCACCGCCGAGATGTTCCTGAGCCATCGGCTGTGCCGCTCGACCACGACCGGTGAGGTGATCGATCCCGAATGGCTGAAATTGCACTATCCGTTATACTGGCACTATGACATCTTGCAGGCATTGGTGATTCTAGGCAGGATGCAACCCCACAGGGGCGCTTCGCAGGATGCAGGAAGCATGATGCAGGATGCAAGAATGCAAGAAGCGTTGGACCTCGTCGAGGCGAAGCGCCAACCGGATGGCTGTTGGAAAGCCGAAGGATTCTACTGGGCTCCGCTGGGCAAGCGCACCTCGAATGTTGATGTGGTCGATTGGGGACGGCGCGGGCCGCATGAGATGATTACGCTCAATGCGCTGCGCGTGTTGAAGGCGGCAGGGCGCGTGTAGACATTTCTTTTCGACCGCGAATTGACGCGAATGAACGCGAATCAATTGTTCGCGGTGATTGGCGTTTATTCGCGGTCTTTATTTCCGATCATGGCTATGCTATAATCGAAGCCTATCGAACATCCGTCCTATTCGCTCATCCCTAATCCCTGATCCCGGCTCACTGTTGACTCACATTGGTCGATCATGACTAAGACTCAAGAAAAAAGCGCCAAATCCAAAAAGGCCAAGTCCACTCCCAAGAGCAAAGGCAGAGGCAAAGCTACCGAGCCGGCGCCGCGCATCCAACTCACCCTCGATCAGAAGCTCGACATCGTGGGCCTTATCCTGATCGGCCTCGGCGGCCTGACCATCCTCAGCATGTTGTCCAGCCGTCAAGCCGATATTACCGGCCAGTGGATCGGCTGGCTGCGCGCGACCTTCGGGCTGGGCTTCTTCGTCATCCCGATTGTCTTCCTGCTCATCGGCCTGTGGCTGCTACTGCGCTCGTTCGAAAAGACGCCGCGCCTGACCCGCGAACAAATCACCGGGCTGATCATGCTGTTCGTCATCGCGCTCATGTCGCTGGCTTTTTTCGATCAAGCTCTAGCCGGGTCGATGGGTACGGGTTTGCTCGGCGGGGTTGTTCGCGCCGTGGGCGAAAGTGGTTCGGTCGTTTTGCTGATCGTCGGCTGGATCATTGCCGCGGTGTTGTTGTTTGACGTGACGCCCAGCGAGATTGCTACGAAAATGGCGCGTGCGGCTCGCCGCTTCAAGCCGACGCCAGCTGCGCCAGCGAACCCCGCTCAATATGTGCCGACGACGCCTGTCTTCAAGCCAGGTCAGCCGGTCGATGTGATGATCAACCCCGGTCGATCAAATGGCAATGGCGTTAAAGCTACGCCCACCCGATCGGGACCCGCGATCCCAACGGTTGAACCTGCTGCGCCACCCGCCTCGCGCTATGGCGTCACGCCGCGCGTTCGCCCGGATGCGCCGCCGCCCGGCATGCTGGGCGATCAAACGATGGCCAGACCGCCGGTCAACACACCGACGGTTGCTGCGGCGCCCACAGACATTTCACCGACCGGCCCGTTGTATCCGCACGTCATTGGCTTGCAGCAGCCGTGGGAGTTGCCCAAGATCGAAGATGTGTTTGAAAGCGGCGAAGACGCCGCGTTGAGCGAAGATGATCTGCGTGAGAATGCGCGCCTCATCGAGGAAACCCTGCAAGCCTTTGGCGTGGAAGGCAAAGTCATCGAGGTGAATCGCGGTCCGGCCATTACGCAGTTCGGTGTGGAACCGGGTTTTGTGCAGCGTGGCGGCAAAATCACCAAAGTGAAAGTCAGCAAGATCACGGCGCTGGCCGACGATCTGGCGTTGGCTCTGGCGGCCAAGACGATTCGTATCGAAGCGCCCGTGCCGGGACGCAACATCGTCGGCATTGAAGTGCCCAATGCCGAGATCGCCACCGTGGCGCTGCGCGATGTGATCGAGAGTGAATCCTTCCAGAAAGTGAAGCACAAGGGTGCGCTGCCCATCGCCTTGGGCCAGGATGTTTCCGGTCAAGCGGTTGCTACCGATCTATCCACCATGCCGCACTTGCTGATTGCAGGCACCACCGGTTCGGGTAAGAGCGTGTGCGTTAATGCGATCATTTCGTGTCTTATGGCGCACTTCACACCCGATGAGCTGCGCCTGCTCATGGTTGACCCCAAGCGCGTGGAACTGACGACTTATAATGGTGTGCCGCATTTGCTGGCGCCCGTCGTCGTCGATCTGGAAAAAGTGACGGGCGTGTTGAATTGGGTCACGCGCGAAATGGATGAACGTTATCGCCGCTTTGCCAAGAGCGGCACGCGCAACATCGACGATTACAACACGAAGATCGAAGAGCACAACGCCACAGAAGGCGTGACGCCGGAACCGATCTTGCCGTACATCGTCGTCATCATCGACGAGTTGGCCGACTTGATGATGCTGGCTCCCGACGAAACTGAAAAAACGATCTGCCGTCTGGCTCAGATGGCGCGCGCTACGGGCATTCACTTGATCATCGCTACGCAGCGCCCCAGTGTCGACGTGGTCACCGGTTTAATCAAAGCCAACTTCCCGGCGCGCATCGCCTTCTCGGTGGCGTCGTCGGTGGACTCGCGGGTGATCCTCGATACGACGGGGGCCGAGAGATTGCTCGGACGGGGTGACATGCTGTATGTCGCGCCAGAAGTGGGATCGCCACAGCGCTTGCAAGGCTGCTTTGTGAGCGATCGAGAAATTCATCAATTGGTGCGTTACTGGAAGGGCCTGAGTGGTGCTGCCGCGCTAACGCCGGTGCCCGGTCTGGGCGGCACGGCGGCAACCAAACCACCGCAGCAGATTTCGTACATGCCGGATATTCAATCCGAGATTGAGCAGGCGCAGGCGAATGGCGAGGATGATTTGTTGCAGCGCGCCATCGAGGTGGTTAAGTTGCAGAAGAAGGCCAGCATTTCGCTCTTGCAGCGGCAGCTGCGCATCGGCTATACGCGGGCCGCGCGCCTGATCGATCAAATGGAAGAGAAGGGCATCGTCGGCCCGGCTACCGAAGACAGCCGCTTTCGCGAAGTGCTGGTGTTAGGCGATGATCGACAGTTTCGTGTAGAAGACGAGTAACAGAAACCGGGGTTTTCGTGTTGTTCTCCGTTAGGTTGAGCATAGAAAACCCCGGTTTGTCATGACGGGGGGAGGTTTGTCATCTTCTTTGTAATACCTCTATCATTTGCCATGCCTCCTAATCTCATCTATAATAAACGACGCACTTAGCCCCAATTGTTCAAAAGGTTCGCAGCGAATGTCAATACCAAACATTCGTTATCTACGCTAACACTCTCTGACACAGAAAGGAGGTGTTCACCTCCAAAAAACTCAGAGTAACATTCCCGAATGTCGAATAACGCTGTTTCAATCTGTATCACACATCTCAATGAGGAGAAGCATAACATGCGCAAGTTGTTTTCGCTCAGTATGGTATTGTTAGTCGTCGCCGGCCTGACCCTGGCGGCCTGTGGTGGTGCTGCAACTACAGTTCCCACGCAAGCGCCCGCTCCCCAGGCGACCGCTAAACCCGCTGACGTGCAGCCCACTCAGCCCCCGGCGGCCAAGCTCAAAGTCGGTCTGGTGACCGATACCGGCGGCGTCAACGACAAGTCCTTCAACCAGTCGGCCTGGGCCGGCGTGCAGAAGGCGGCGGCTGAATTCGGTTTCGAGGCCAAGTTCATCGAATCCAAGCAGCCCACCGACTATGAGAAGAACATCGATCAGTTTGCGACGGAAAATTACGAAGTGATCGTCACCGTCGGC
>JBGSPW010000232.1:0-11506 GCA_041738395.1 Thermoflexales bacterium | reverse complement strand
AGTCGCTCATTCATGGATCAATCGTTTTCGCCGATTGCTCATCCGTTGGGAGAAGAAAGCCCGTAATTATCTCTCCCTGTTGTATTTCGCTTGTGCCATCATCTGTTGGCGCAAGTGTGAGGTTTAGAGATAGGCTCTAAGCCGCTTTTAAGGAAGTCTTACAAGACTATTACGGTTTGTCGGCGGCGTTAACCGTCTGTTAAGCGTCTTGTCAACTGGTTGTAAGAGCGGCATGTGAAGATTGAAGCAGCAGCAACACATTTCTCTCAGGAGGACAATCATGTCAAAACGAATTGCACTGTTTAGTGGTCTGGTAGTAGCCGGGATAATGTTGGCCGCGTGTGGAGCGCCGTCAGCGGCGAACGTGCCGCCCACCACAGTGCCCGAGGCGATGATGGCAAAGACGCCTGACGCCATGATGAGCGAGACGCCCGAAGCGATGATGAAGGAAACTCCGGACGCTATGATGGATAAGACGCCCGAAGCAATGATGGACGCAACGCCGGACGCCATGATGAGCGAGACGCCCGAGGCCATGATGGAAATGCCCGGTTGGTTCGACGCGAGTCTGACGAATGCGGCGACAGGCGAGACGTTCAAGATTCAAGACTTGAAGGGCAAAGTGGTGCTGGTCGAGACGATGGCGATGTGGTGCCCCACGTGCCTGCGCCAACAAAAGGAAGTCAAGGCTCTATACGAGCAGCTGGGTGACCGGGACGATTTTCAAAGCGTGGGCATCGGCGTCGATATCAATGAAAGCCTCGCCGCTTTGAAAGATTACACGGCCAAGAACGGGTTTGATTGGCTGTATACGGTTGCCAGTGCCGATCTGGCGCGTGAGCTCGGCGAGCGGTATGGCCAGCAATTTCTCAATCCGCCGTCGGCGCCGATGTTCATTATCGATCGGCATGGTGAGGTGCATCCGCTGCCATTCGGTGTGAAGAGCGCGGCCGACTTGCAGAAGGCGTTGGAGCCGTTTTTGAACGAGTCGATGTAATAGATGCGATCCACGAAGTACACGAAGAACACTAAGTTTCGCTGGCAGGACTTAGTGTTCTTCGTGGTAAATCACCTTTAAGGCGAGAGAGTATCACCTATGCAAGAAGCATTGACCGCGTTTAGTGTAGGGCTGTTGGCGAGCATGAGTCCCTGCGTGCTGCCGCTGTATCCGGGGTTTCTGGCGTATCTCAGCGGCGGGCAGCTGCAAATCAGTGCGCGTTATCGCTATTTTCTAGGGTTCTTCGTGCTGGCCGGGGTGCTGGTGATGATGCTGGCGCTGGGCGCGCTCATCGCGCTGCTGTCGATTTCCGTCGGGGCGGCGCTGCGCTGGGTGGTGCCCGTGTCGGACCTGATCATCATCGGGCTGGGCGTACTGCTCATTGCGAACATCAACCCGTTCAAGTCGCTGCCGCAAATCAGAGTGCCGGCCCTCCGGCATCCCTTCGCCAACGCTTTTGTTTACGGGCTGCTCTACGGGCCGTTGACCCTGCCCTGCTCCGGTCCGCTGGTGGTGAGCATCTTTGCGCTCTCCCTCTCGGTGGGTGACGCGCTGAGCCGCATGTCGGTATTTCTGTGGTTCGGACTGGGATTCGGAGTGCCGCTGCTGATCCTGTCGTTTCTGGCCGGGGGTATGCAGCGTCAAATCACGCAGATGCTGGCGCGGCGCGCGCGCCTCATCAATCTGATCGCCGGGTTGATGCTGGTGGGAATTGGGCTTTACGATGTGAGCGTGAACTGGGAGTTGATTAGCACGTTGTTTCAGTGATGCCGCAAAACCTGCCCGGTGGCGCACGGAATATCTGAAAAACTTTCGATAGTTTTTTAACTCATGCCGAAGCGTCGGGCGCGGCGTGCAATCTCGCTTCGACACCCCACAACTCTCCGCGAAGCGCGCGACCGAAGAAGCACCGACGGCATCAGCGCAGCAAGCTCTCTTTGCGTTTCGAGTTGCGCCGTAATCATTTGCCTCGTGTCTTCATTCTGCGCTACACTCACTGAAAAGCAATAGCGACGAGGTTAAATGTAGACTTAGTGGCAGAGCATGTCAAATCTGATTTGCAGAATTCGACGCCCGGCAACTCCTTTCAGAAGAATGATCAAGCGCGTCCCAACGCTTTTGCCAGAAGCAGCCGGGCGGTGGAGAAATTTCTCTGCCGCCCGGCGTGGTGTGGGCCAGCAAACGAACGGTTAATCAGAAGCACTGATCGTCAGGCTTCGAGCAATATCGGGACCTGCAGGTTCAGAGGCAGCGAGGGTAATGCGATAGTCACCTTGGCATCAAGACAGCGCGTGATGTGTTCTAGTCCAGCCGGCCCTAACACCAGCGCATGCTGCTCCTCAGCCAGCCCCAGAAAATAACAGAGATCAGAGAGCAGCAACGCCGCATTGGTTTCCAACACCCCGATCGACTGGTTCATCTCCGCCTCAAGCTTCGCACGGAATTGTTCGAGTTGGCCCGTCAAGTAACGCGTCAGGGCGGCTTCCACTTCATCAGTATTGGCTAGCATTCTTCCTCCTTTCACGACAAAACGAGCGGCTGCTCCCAGGGAGGCCGCTCGTCAGCGTACGATCCGATCTCGGATCGCACTTCGGTAACTCGCTGCCCACACCAGCGACCATCGTCTATCGAAAGCATTGGCGCGCCATCGACCGACGTCTTATTGCGCTAGAATTATATACGAAACGTATATAATTGTCAATATAAAAAGAACGCCCGCAGGAAGATCATTCGGGCGATGTGGGGGTCATGGATCGGGGACCAGGTCGGCGTTCGCTTGCAGCGTACTCTTCCACCGAAGTTCGCTTCAACATCCAGGCACGGCCAAACCGTCGCGCTTCAAGCGCGCCACTACGAGCCAAATGCCGTACCTGGTGCGCCGTCACACCGATGAGTTCTGCGGCTTCCCGTGGGGTAAGCCATGCCTCGAAATCAAATTGATCCGATGTCGTTGTTTTCCTCATACAGTTTCACTCGATACTGACCTGGCGAGTGTAGCTGAGAAACCGACCAGTGTACGCTACCTTCGCTGTCTATTTTGAGGCTTTCGAAAGGTTGTGTCAACCCGTAAAAAGTGCGCATTTCAATCAAGAAAATCGGCAGGTTGTCGCACTGGGCCGCAGCATCAGTCCTGTTGCTCGATTTGGAGCCAATGCACAGCCGCTTCGTGCGAGAGCCGACGCCCGTCCGACAGGTAGATCGAACCATCCGGCAAAACCCGGAGATCGTGAGCCAACGACAGTCGGGCGACAAGCGGTTGTGTCACAGGCAGAAACCGGACCAGTTCACTCAAAAGCTCAATCCGCAGCAGATACCGCCACGGCGAGCTGAACATATCCAGCATCCCCGTACCTCCGCTCAACCGTAAGACTTCAACCATTGTTTCAACGGCGCGCGGATCGCCGATGTCGTGCAGCGTTTCGAGCAGAGTGAGTGCCCAATCGGGCCGATCAGACTGCTGCAGCAACTCACACAAATAGAAGGTCGATTCGGCGCCGGTCAATTTCCCCAACGCTTTGACGGCCGCCTGGCGCACGCCCAGCGATTTGTCGGCTACCAGACGCCCACGAATCTGTGCAATAATTTCCGGCGAAACCAATTCGGGCGACGCCTGCGACAGAACCACTAAACCCAAATAACGCACGTTCAACTCGGCATGCCGCAAGGCCCGCACGGCAGCCTGAATCGACTCGGTCCATCGAATGTGTTTGAACCCATCTTGCACGGCCTTGATCGCCGCTTCGCGCACCCACTCAATCGGATCGAACGCCAGCGCGATCAACTGCGGTACCGCGCGCTCATCGCCGATATGTCCTAACGCCTCAATGGCGTAGCCGCGTATATCGTCCAGCGGATGCGACAGGGCAGCGATCAAGACCTCAACCGCTGCGGCATTTCGCACGCGGGTTAAGTTCCGCAGGATGTCAATTTGCGCCAGTCGCCGTTTCTGCGACGTGCCCAACTCGATCAAGAGCCGCACGGCGTCTGCCTCGCCGTTTTCTGCCAGCACACGCATCAATACCTGCTGAAGCCACTCCCCTTTGCCGTCTTCGTTCCAACGCCGCCCCTGAATCACCAACGCCGCAGTGGCCTCTGCTCCGCCGATCATCCCCAGCGCCACCAGCGCCTCGTAAGCGGCAGGCTGATCTTCGGTCTGCAAAATATTCGCCAGAAGCGGCACCGCGCGCTGATCTTTGAAATAGCCTGAAGCCTGGCAAAGTCGGCTGACGTCTCGGCCTTTGGACAAGTCACGCTCCAGAACGTGAAGAGCCAGATTTGCTATTTCTGGCACCTGCCACCGGCCTAACGCGCAAATCGCTTCATGCTGCACAAAGTAGCTATGATCGTGTGCGAGTTGAGTCATGAGTGTAACCAGGCGGGGTCTGGCAGACTTGTCAGCCAGCACATTGGTAATGCACGCACGTACCAATGGCGCCTTCGCAGTCTTGATGGCCTTCTCCAATTGTAGGTCGATTTCTGCGTCAGAGGTCTGGGACAAAACTGCGACAGCACTCGACACGATCTGAAGGTAACTACCTTGCGCTTCCTCCACATCCGCATTTTGATCCATCGCAGAATCCGCCGATTGATCAGACAAGAGCAGCCATGTGACGAGCCGCTTCACATCCCACAACCCGGGTTCGTGGGGCAACGCTCGTATGGCGTGTCCACGCCTGTGCCAGGAATGCCGCTCGTCTTCAGCATACTCAACCAGCACCTGGCACGCAGCGCGGGACTTCATCTTGCTCAGGAGTCCCGTAACATGCTCAAACATCGCCCACTCTGCATGTTCCAGATAAGGACGCAGCGTCTCACTGGCTTCGGCGCTGCCCACATTGGCCACCGCCTCCAGCAGGAAATAAGTCAAAGTAGAATCAGGATGGGCCTCCAGCTTTTGACGGAGAATCGGCAGCACCTGCGGAAGGCTCAACCGGCGGATCGCCTCGCCGATGATTTGGGTGCCATCCCAGGCACGCAGCAGTCTCTGCGCTGCGCCTGGGCTGTTGTGAACAACGAGCGCCTCAACCACCCAACCCGCCCAGGCCGGCTGGGGCAACAGCTCTTCTAGCGCGGCAAGTGCTTCGACAGCCTGGGTGCGTCCTAGAGCCGTGACAGCCTGCAATCGCACACCCTCTTCTTCAAAGTCATCGAGTGCAATTTGGCTTAGCGTCTCAATCGCCCGCGTGCCGCCCAGTTCTCCAAGTAGGCCAATCGCTGTATACCGTGGCCACAACAGCGCAGCGCGATCACGCGCCACCTCGGCGACATCGATAGCCCAAACTTCTCCCTGCATTTGGGGGAGGGCTTCTTGCAGCCACATCGCAATCGAAAATGAGCCTGGGTGCCGGAGCCATTCGATAAGACGCTGCCGGAGCGCCTGGCCGATGTCCGTTCGATCAATTTGCGCTTGATCGGCTTCGTTCAACTCGACCAGGCATTGTCCGGCCAGCTGCCAATTCAGATCAGCGACATCACTCCCGGCTGCATCACACAGATTCTGCAAGAGCCGTTCCAATTCAACCAGACGCCCGTTATGCGCCAGGGCAGAGGCAGCCAAGATGATCACCTCCGACCACGGCGGCTCACTTTTCACCTGAGTGACTTGTTCTAGCCAATGATCTTGATTGATCCAGGCCTCGGCGGCCAGAAAAGACTGCACGACCTGATGCGAAAACGCAATCTGCTGCTCATTGAGCAGGGTGCGCAACAAGCCTTGTTCATAGGCAATCCGGAACATCTTTTCGCCGTTGTCGCCTAATTTGGTTTGCCATAGTTGATCGATTTTGGCCGCGTCAAACTGATATTGCACGGGCAAGTTGTTATTCTGATTGACATAGCCGCTCAACGCCAGATCAGTCAGCATGGCTCGGAACCGCAGCCCGGCTACATTACCGCCCATCGCGGCCTTGAGCATATGTTGGACGGTCCACTCAAGCAACGTCCAACGTTTCTGGGGAAACGTGGTGGGCGCGCCCTTCGCGCATAATAAATCGAGGAACAACGGCGACGAGGCCAGATCGCTTATCGGCTTTGAGGCAGAAATCGCGTCAATGGTTTTCTGAACATCCAGAGACTTGCCGGTCATCAATGGCCAGACTTGTACAAAGCGCTGAACCTCCTGAGTGTTAAGTGGCGTCAACTGATAAAGGTCAAGTTGGCCCACATCGCTCTCTAACGGCTCGTAGCGTCCAAACAGGACAAAACGTTTCCACCGCCTGTTGGCGAATATGCCTCGCATTTGTGCAGCCAACGAATCAGGCAAGCCATCAAATCCGCTCCAATTGTCAATCAGGGCAACGGCGGTGCCGGCCTCTAACTCAGTTTTCAAGGCCGCCGCCACCCTATCTATCCGGCCATTAGCTGGCTCCGACCAAACATGCTTCACAACTGAAGCGAGCAATGTTTGAACACTATCCGGCTTGTCAATAAATAGCCAGCGCCAATCAATGGGGACGGGTATGACATGACCCATTGAGGCACTCGCCAACCGGCCGGCTAGCCGGCGCCATAAAGTTGACTTTCCTGCACCCAACGGAGCAAGAATCGCGGCCCGCACTTCTGTGCCGAGAAGTAGGCTCTCCGCTTCAAAAAACTTGGGCGAGGTTTCAGGCGTCGGTGGCACATCTTGTGATAACCATGTCCGTGGAACCAATGGTGCGAGGCGTGCATGAACATTGGCCCGTTCAATATTACCAACCCCACCCCAGGCTAAAACAACTTTCCCCATCCGTTCACGAACCTGCTTCAAGTAGCCTTTTTCTAGGCTCGTTGAAGTCACCGGGGAAATTGCAGAAGGGGCATCTCCTGGACCTGCGGTGTTCTTGCCGCTCCAACCAGCTAGTTCTCGTAGATGCTCCTCCTCTTGGGGTGAAGCTCCAACCGCCTGGGCAATCTTCGCGATAAGATCACGATGCTGAGGGAGATACCTGCCAGTCTCCCAACCCGAGACGGTCGTTTTTCCCCCGACGCCTATTTCCTGCGCAAGATCCTCTAGTGTCAGATCGGCACGCTGACGTAGGGCACGAAGTTGCTCTCTAAAACTGCTTTCAAGAATTTCAGCCATAGACCAAAGCCGTACAGGGTGCCGTACAAAGTGCGGCCAATCCGTACTTTGCTCGACTAAAATAATCCCATCTGACCGGGATCGTCTGATGATCCACAAAAGCGAACCGCCGCAACGCGCCAACGTCACGGCGGCTCTAACCGACACCGCCAGTGTGAGTGACGGAGTGGCTGAAGCTGAGCATAACGCAACGGGCGAGATTGGTCAAGCGACCGGCATCCTGGAAGTGGCTTACATCTTATCGACAGGAAAGAAAGAACATGACGAATAAATTGCAGCCTTACACACAACAGCTCAATCAAACCGAGGCCGATCATTCGGCTCAAACCGAACTACCTCTCGACTCAGTGCTGCTCATGATGGCCCGCCATTTGGTTAGCACAAGCCGATCCAGCCTGGCGCATCAACAATTGAATAACATGCAAGTTGTGACATCCGCCACCACACAAGCCCAGCAAAATGATCAGTTTGACAACTAGAACATCTGTGCTATTATGCGCTCAACTCAAGCATGTTCAATTGGTGCGCCAACATCAATGTGAACCAATACCCTAACTGGTGTGAGCAGCTCAAAGGGTCGTTCCTGTTACCGGATCAGCCGGCCAGACTGTGACACCTTACAGTCTGGTCGGCTTTTCACATTTTATACAAGAGGATCAAACAACATGGACACTAGAACGACACTTCAAAATACGACCGCAGTAATTTACGCACGAACTGCCAGCCGCCGCGGCCATAGCAAACAACCACAAATACCAGCGCTCAAAACTCTGGCAATGTCGTTGGGTTATGACGTCATTTCTACGTTTACAGATTGGGGCGCGAGTGGCGATGCCGTTGAGCGAGTTGGCTTACAGAACCTGTTCTCCTACGTTGAGCAGCGCACGGTGTCGTATGTGCTGCTATCGGATGTTGGTCGGTTAGCGCGGGCTCCACATGTGCTGAACCAGATTTTAGATCGCCTGAGTCCGACAGGCGTTCAGATCATTACCCTGGATGGAAGCCGTGTAGAAGATCGTGGCCGCCTTTTCAAAGAACTGGCCCTTCCGACTTGAGCGGGATTATCGTCACGTTGGGCGGCTTTCCATATGTGCCGCGAACGGTTGCTATGGAAAGCCATCCTACGTTTTCCCGGTGGAACCCGAACGGTCGAAGAACCACGTACCGCCTCACGTGAGCGAAAGCTTGGCGGGGATATGCCGCGATTTACTCTCGTACAAACAAATCTGCCAGACAATATGAATACTATCGCAGGAGGCGAACATGAGTAGAAAAGCGGTATCTCTTGGGTGCTCAGCGCGTACGTCGCGGAAGTATTTGCTTGTTCCCTTTGCGCTGGCGCTACATGTCTTTTTGCAGCTAAGTTCTGCGTGGTTTTTGGGGAGTCCCCTGCCCGTCACAGAATCACGATACCCCCGTATCCTCCGATTCCCAATCAGCCAACACGAAACGCTCGAGGCTTGCCTCCAGCTTTGGTCAGTGGAACAGCAGCCCTTTATCAGGCACCGCGCACGCCGAGCTGACAAACCTGACCGTAAGAAACTGGGCGGCAGACTGGAAAGAAAACCCAAAGAAGAGCCCAACAACGTGTACGATTGGGCTAGCCGCGCCTTTGAGAAGCTGGTTTTCATTTATGAAAGATTTTCGACCCGCGAGCAGAAATTGAAAAATGCGTACTCGCGCGAGCGTCAAGATCGGCTTAAGCAGCAAGCCCTGCAACAGGGCGCCAAAAGCGAGTTGCCGCCAGAAGCAGTCGAGCGAATCAAGTTGGCGCCGGATTATCCGGGTTGGTATCAGGATGGACAAATCATTATCGAAGAACGAGACTTGGTCGGTGTATCCGGTACGAAAGGCCAGGAAGGACGGCCAGGATTTGCACATATGATCCGTTCAATTGAACGTGGGCTCGTCGGTGTCATCTATGTCGTCGACATTACTCGCCTGTTCCGTGATCAGTACCTCATTAACGCTACGCAGTTCGTCAAGCTGTGCAGCGAGAAAGGCGTATTTGTTATTACCGAAAGCATGGTCTTCGATTTGAGGAACGACATGCATCGCGAGATCTTCATGATGCAGGCTCAATACGCATCACGCGAATTGAAAATGATTTTGAATCGCCTGGGAGGAAGCCGTAAAGCCAAAGCCGAAATGGGCAAGTATGCGGGCGATGCCGTCCCGGTTGGGTTCATCGTTCTCCCCGACGAAAAGGGCGATCGTTTCAATGAATTCGCTATGTACGAACCGCATGCCAAGATCGTCCGGCTCATATTCGCCAAAATGCTGGAGTTACGCCGACTGCAAGCCGTAGCACGTTGGTGTAACCAGCAAAGTCTATACTTTCCCGCCTTCGCTCCCGAATATTCCTACATGACCACGCGCAGCGCCGCGCGTGGCATGCGCCCGATGCTCGGCCCTGGCGGCGAAATCATCGGTACGCGCATTTTGCGCTCAACCATCGGTCATATACTCAACAACCCGGCCTACAAGGGCCAATTTATGCGCGAAGGGAAGATCGTCAAAGACGATCCCGCTTTAGCGATTATTGATCCTGAGACGTTTGACGCCGTGCAGGCAATTCTTGGACAGCATGCGCCTGCTTCGCGCGCCGGCAGCACTTCCCAACTGTTAGCCGGTTTGCTTTTCTGTATCGCCCATGAGGCTACTCAGTTCCTGGTTTATTGCTCCGGCCGGACATATCAATGCGCATACGAGCAGTCGATTGGGCTTACGCTAAAACGCTGCTTCACAGCCGCCAGTGACATTTTCGATATACCGGTGAGTCAGGCTCTTCTCGGAATACTCTCGTACGCAGATCGGGCCGACAAGATTATCACCCAATTGGAGCAGGAGTTATCGGAGCGGCAAAACCGCGCCCAATCTTTGCGCCGAGAGCAGACGCGGCTAAAGAGTGAACGGGATAGTCTCTTTGAAAGCTTAGCCTACACCCAACAGGAAGAGCCTGATCCGCAGCGACGCAAACACCGCATCAAAGAGATCAACCAGAAAATCAATGAGCGCGAAGAAAAACTTGAAGAGCTAGCCAAGGCAGAGCTGGCGCCATTTGAAAACGTGCTAACCACCACTGAGGTCACCATGGTGCGTGAGTTCCTTGCCAATCTTGGCACCCGCTGGGATGAAATCCCCAATGACATGCGGAACGCATTCCTGAGGGTAGTTCTTGATCGCATTTTGGTGGAAGAAGTTGAGGATCGCTTCAATCTCGAAATTCATTGGCACTCTGGATTCAAGCAGAAGTTGATTGTTTACCGCCCGGCAGTATCGCTTCCGAAAACGCGCTGGACAGAGCAAGAAGAAGTACTCATCCAACAACACTATTCCACCAGCACGCCAGAGGAAATGATGAGACTGCTACCAAGGCGGCCTTGGGACGAAATTCGCCGCCGTGCCCACCTCTTGACTGTTAAGCGCAGCTTTCCCGACATGACTGGCAGCAAAAACCCCCACTGGACTGACGAGGAAGATCAAATTTTACGCGACTTTGACATCTGTAAAATCGCGTACACTGAAATGTTAGTACTTCTCGGGCATCGATCCTATGCGGGAATCTGCCGCCGCGCACGCGTATTGGGGATAGATCTCAGGAAGCGCCGAATCGTTTGGCGCCTAGTTGATTCTTTTGAGGAAAATGTGCAGTCTTGTGGACTACGGTATGCCGCACGCCGGCCCGAATGGCCTCCGGGGTACGGTAAGTCTGCTCGATCGGTCCCTGAAAGATCGTAATCCGATCGGGCAGCACCAGCTGATAGTGACTGCCACGTTGCGTGAGTGGCACGCCGTGATATAGCCCCAGCAGGGTCTGCCCGTCAGGCACACCCCCCAGACGCAGATCGTCGCGCGTGGGCCACACTTCGATCACAATCTCGACGTTGCTCATCTTCGCCTGAAAGTAAGGCGGCAGGTCATCCAGGGCCTGTGCGACGAGTTGTTCAAATTCAGCACGGGGGAACAACATGAAAGATTCCATGATGGGGCGATTATACCATCCGTCAATCCGAACATATGCACAACCCACCAAACAGATCCTCAGGTGCTGGGCATCGAGCCCGTTCCACGGGATTCAACGTCGGGTGATTCACGTCAGGAGAAAGATTAATAGCGACACAACGCTATTGCCGGAAGCGGCAGAGGAATCCCTCCAGCGTTCCGCCAGCGGGGCGATAGTATTGTCGTTAGTGCGGGGTTGTATGGCGGCGGCGCCCACAGATTTTGTCGCCATGGCCTCGGCCGGCAACGTCAGCATCGAAACAGTGGGTGACTGAGGCGTGATACAATCTTGGAGGCTGGAGAATAGAGACGGGATGTTCGCGCCACGTCGTACCCGGCACGTTGTGCCGGTGACGCGCTAGGCGGAAGCACGCGGGAATGACATGACCAACTCGCTAACTTACTGACATTGACCAACCACTAACAGCCAACTATTCCCT
>JBGSPW010000204.1:0-28891 GCA_041738395.1 Thermoflexales bacterium | reverse complement strand
ACGGATCGAAACTGCCTGAGACTGCTTGTGCGACCGGGCGACTATGACGCGCTGTATGCTTTCAGTATCCTCAACGGATCGAAACTGCCTGAGACTTCTTCAACGCCGCGCCGAACTTGCGCGTACTGTCACTTTCAGTATCCTCAACGGATCGAAACTGCCTGAGACATTGCACCGACAAGCCAACGAAGACGACCATGCGCGCTTTCAGTATCCTCAACGGATCGAAACTGCCTGAGACGCCGATCGGGTTGAACGGAACACGCCGATTGACGATCTTTCAGTATCCTCAACGGATCGAAACTGCCTGAGACGACGGCCACACGCATGATGGATGTCTACCCAAACACTTTCAGTATCCTCAACGGATCGAAACTGCCTGAGACTTCCTGCCAATGACCATATGCCCGCGCTTGCAGATACGCTTTCAGTATCCTCAACGGATCGAAACTGCCTGAGACCGCAAGTTGACGCCTGATATTGACGCACTGCCGAGCTTTCAGTATCCTCAACGGATCGAAACTGCCTGAGACGCACACTAGACGACAGCGCAGCGCGACCACCACACCCTTTCAGTATCCTCAACGGATCGAAACTGCCTGAGACTGAACCTGAAAGCGTGCCGCTACATGAGCGACAACCTTTCAGTATCCTCAACGGATCGAAACTGCCTGAGACCTGTGGCTGTGAAGTTGAAGACATTCGACTGGAAAACTTTCAGTATCCTCAACGGATCGAAACTGCCTGAGACACTACACGGCCTCACGGCGTTGATTCCGCGTGAGTCTTTCAGTATCCTCAACGGATCGAAACTGCCTGAGACGAAGTGATTATCGTGGATGACGGATCGACAGACGGAAGCCTTTCAGTATCCTCAACGGATCGAAACTGCCTGAGACACAAATTCAGGCGCGATCGCGTCGTCTGCATCCAATCTTTCAGTATCCTCAACGGATCGAAACTGCCTGAGACTTCGATCAATGGCGGTAACAGACTCGCCACAAATTCCTTTCAGTATCCTCAACGGATCGAAACTGCCTGAGACTGCTGCGCGTACACGATGCGCCCGATCCCGTTCGCTTTCAGTATCCTCAACGGATCGAAACTGCCTGAGACAATCTCGCCTGTGCCGCCGTGGTCAAAGCCAACGACCTTTCAGTATCCTCAACGGATCGAAACTGCCTGAGACCTGATTCACCTGCCGATTGGAGCGGGCAGTACATCTTTCAGTATCCTCAACGGATCGAAACTGCCTGAGACACTGCAATCAGTCCAGACACGATCGCGGTAAGACGAGCTTTCAGTATCCTCAACGGATCGAAACTGCCTGAGACGTTAAAAACCTTGCACGAAAGGGAGGAGGAAGAACCGCTTTCAGTATCCTCAACGGATCGAAACTGCCTGAGACGAAAACATGGAACCCCCAAAATGATTTGCCGGGTTTCTTTCAGTATCCTCAACGGATCGAAACTGCCTGAGACGCACCATAGACAACCTCACTCACAGGTATTGTAAAAACTTTCAGTATCCTCAACGGATCGAAACTGCCTGAGACTCACTCTGATTTTTGAATACCGCTGCGCCGTGTGCTCTTTCAGTATCCTCAACGGATCGAAACTGCCTGAGACTATTTGATGCTCGCCTCAAACGGGTATTACAAGATACTTTCAGTATCCTCAACGGATCGAAACTGCCTGAGACCGCCCATAATTTCTACTGATCATACCGCAAAACGTACAGGGTGAAAGCGCCGCGCGGCACTCCGACGTTTCTGGCGCGTTTTTTCCGGCAGCGCCACTGCCCGTTGGTATGTTTCCAACGCAATTTTTCGCAGACCGCATTTTGCTCCAAATAGCCTCTCATTTGCGAAACCCGTCCTCGTATGAAATACCTCTACAACACGTCATTACAGAACCGCCGGAACTCGCAAGCGGTACATTTGCGAAGGCTATCCGCCGGCGGGGGCATTTTCTCCGATTTAAGCATCGCCTGCATTTCCGTCAGCGCCGCCTGGGTCTTGGCGCGCAGCCCGGGGCCGATCGGGACTGCCTCGGCCCGCCGCTCGGGTATCAAATAGACAAAGCCGCGCTGCACCTGGCACTGGCGTATCTCTTCCAGGAGCAGCGCATACGCCGCCACCTGCAATTTGACGTGCGGGCCGGTCATCTCCGATAGTTTGTAATCGACCGGGATCACCTCGCCGTCCAGCGTGGTAATCACCAGATCGATTTCGCCGCGCAGCCCCAGCCGATCGGACCGCACGTAAACCGCAAACTCCCGATCGCCTGCGGCCACCCCATAGGCTCGCAGCGAGCGCCGCTCCTCGCGCCCTTCCTCGGCCTGGCCGGCAGCGGCCCCCGCTTCCATCTTGTACGTTGTGGGCCGCACGTCCGGCAGGCACAATTCATAATACAAAATGCGCGGGCAATACACCCACTGTTTCAAATCCGTCACCTTGAACGGCGGTATACGCGCCTCGTCTAACATGGTTCAGTCCTCAGCTTTCAAAGATCAGGGAATGGGGTCAGGGATTAGGGCGCGATCATCCTGCCTCCCGGCACCGCTTCACTCCGTCTCCCCCTCTCCCAGTCGCTCCGTCACCACATCGTCTTTTTGCGCCGCATCGTCTTTTTGCGCCGCATCGTCTTTTTGCGCCGCACCGTCTTTTTGCGCCGCACCGTCTTTTTGCGCCGCACCGTCTTTTTGCGCAATCACCTTCCGCTTCTCCCAATCCTCTACGCACAACGGAAACAACTGTACATTTCCGGGCCGCTTCCCCAGAATCTGTTTAATCTTCAACATCAACTCATCCTGATGCGTCGGCAGCAACGGCCCCACAAAGGCCGAATACTGAACGCGATCCAGCCCATAATCCAGGCAGGCCTCCGCAATCTTGGTGCGCTTGCCATCATCAGGAATGTCGTAGACCAGAATACATTGCATAGGTCATCAAGATGCAAGATGCAGGATGCAGGACTATGGTTTGCGTTTGGGCTGGCGCTTTTGATAGGCAGCCGCGCCAACCAGGACGCCAATGATTTCATCGAGCAGTTCCATGCGATGCTGGAGCACTTCGGCAGTTAGCAAGTGGCGTGCCCGATAATACCAGCCGCGCGTCTCGCGCGCCGGCCCCAGCGCCACCCGCAGAAAGTAGGCGAAATCCGCCCCAAAGCCGCGTCCGAATCCTTCTTCGATATTGGCGCAAATAGAGCCGCCGCTTCGTATGATTTGTTTGACGATGGCCTCCCCGCGCCCATCTTTCATCAGTCGATCGCAGTCTTCCCACAGCAAGTCATACCAGCACACGGTCTTGGGATAAACCTTGAACTGCCACAAAGCATCTTGTTTCAAATTCTCCGGCACGGTCTTCAACCAATCATCATCAGTCATATCGCCTCCTGCCTCCTGCCTCCTGCTCTACCACGTCGCCACAAACGGCGTATATTCCCCGCGTTCGTTCCGCAAAAACGTCGCCAGGTGCCGCGCCTGCTGCTGAAGGATAACGCGCAGGGGAAACTTTTTCTGCTCATACGGTTCGCTGCTTTCCAGCCGATCGAGAATCTTGGTCGCCAACATTTTCGCGGTCTCTTTAGTGAAACGCCCGCGCTCATCCTGCTCAAACTTCACGTTCTTGTTGGCCAACCCGATGAGCGTGCGATCGACCACCGCCTGGCGGAACTCCTCGATGAGATCGAGCGTCAGGCTGGGCTTGCCCGGCCGATCGACGTGCATGAATCCCGCATAGGGATCCAGCCCGGCCAGCACAATCGCGCGCTCGATCTGCCCATACATGACGCCGTAGCCGTAATTCAGGGCGCCATTGAACGGGTCTTTTGCCCCACGGCCCACCCGACCGGGCCAGTTCAGTTCGGCGGGCAGCACCAGTTTGACGGCCGCCCAGTAAGCTTGCGCCGCGCGCCCCTCAATGCTCAACAACTCGCCGCGCAGATCGTCAATCGTGGCCGAACCGTCTAAGAATTCAGGATACCGCCGCATGCGCTCGATCTCCACCAGGTGATCGGTCACGTCATCGGCGCGCTGCCGCAACTCTTCGTACACCTCCGGGGCGCTGTCCTTGCGATTCTTGCTCAGATACTTGAGCAGGTTCGCCTGGTTCTGCAACTTGCCGGTGATGAAAGCCAGCGCCACCAGCAGCCCGCGGCGATCGTTCAAGGCCGCCAATTGGGCCCGCCGCGTCAGCACGGTCCCTGTCAGGCCGGCGCTATACAGGCTGGCGTACGGCGTGCCCGTGCTGGAAATGAAATGAATCGGAATGCCGCGTTCGGTGCATTCACGCACCGCATCCGCGCTGATGCTGACGCCGGAACTGGCAATCAACACCGATTCCAAATACAGCAGCGGCGCTTGCGCAATTTTCTCGTCCTTGCGTTTGACGATGATCCGCTCGCTGTGCTTGCTGATAAACGCGCCATATTCTTCAACGATGAGATGCTGTGTGATAGTCATGGTTGCTCCAGGGAGGCAAGCTGCGGGAGGCAAGATGCAGGATGCAGGAATGCCTCTTGCTTCATGCCTCAAGTCGGTAAACGCCATTTCCCTTAACAACGTCCTTGCCCACCTGCGCCACAGTGCCCCACAGCAGCCACGGCAGCAGCGCGCGCCATACGCCAAAGGGTGCCCCATATTCGGCTGAGCCAATAAAGCCGCTGATGGGCGTGGCGCGGCCCGTGCGGCGGGAGCCGCTCTGCAGCTCAAGCCACTGCGTGTCTGCGTCGATCAGGCGCACCTGATTCGCCAGCGTTTGCAGGGCTTGCACCTCGCCGGCCGGGCGGGCCGCGCCGCCGCTATACTGCACATTGAGTTCGTCCAGCCGTTCTAGCAGCCGCTTGAACAACACGCCAAAATCCGGCGCTTTGATCAGGCGACCATCATCGATCAGACGCAAGGGCGTGCGAAAGTTGAGCCGCAACCGCTCGGCGGGCGTTAGGCCATCGGCGGCCTGCTGCATCCGATCGGGCGTGATCAGGTGATCGGGCACGCGCACCAGCGCTTCGCCTTCCGCCAGCACGATCTGATCGGCCCCCTCGATCGGATCGCACGCCGTGACCGATCGCAACGCAAACTGCCCGCGCCCCGCGCCGACCCCCAGTCGCCCCATCTCCGGCACAGCCAAAATGAAGTACGGTAGAAACCGCTGCGCGTCGCCAAACAGCGTCAGGCCAAAGGCAAAGCGTTGACCGGGAACGTATAGACCTGGCAGGTTTTGACGGTCTGGTTGGTCGCGTACGGAATCAGGAGAAACCTGCCAGGTCTCCAGGGGCGGCACCAGCGTATAGCCGCGCCGCTCCTCGCCGGGATGTTCATTGGCCGCCAGCAGCCAGCACACGGGGCAACCATTCCCCTCTCCTGCCGACTGTTTTTTGTCGGCGGGGGAGGGGTAAGGGGTGGGGGTTCCATGCCCGCAATAGGCGCGGCGCATGACATTGCCCAGCGCCCCGCGCAGATTGGAGCCGGCGTTGTAGCCGTTGAGGTTGATGGGTGTGACGGCCTCGCAGGTGAAACGCAGTTGAAGTGCAGTCAAATTGAACACGAAATAGTCCCCCTCTGTTGGTGGGATGATATATGCTCCTGAAATCCACAGTGGATCGAAGTTGCTTAGAAGTCCTCTTCGTCGCGATAGTCGCGCTTGAAGTCCAGGCCAGTATCTGAATCGTAGTACACCTTGACCACCTTGAGGTGCCGCTTCTCGTCTTCGGGATACGCCAGTCCTTTGTTTTGAAGATTGGCCCACTGCCACCACCGAATCGGCACCAGTAATTGATACGCCTGCAAGGGCGCTTCATCCCACAGCGCGTCAAATCGCTCGAGCAGATCGGCGGGCAGCACCTCGACACTGTCAAACGCTTTATAAAACGCCTCTTCCAATTGGGCATTGGATTGAAACGCCCGCAAAGTGGTCAGGGTGCTTGCGGTAAATTCTTCATACTCCGATCGGTATTCCTTCAACCACTTGCCGGCGATGTCGGCATCGCCATACACCTCGTCGAGCCACTGCGAGACTTGGGCTTCATCAATGAGGCGATCTCTGTTCTTCTCCAATACTTGCAACGCCGCGCGGATCAGCGCCGGATCATAGGGCCGTTCTTTATCGGGTACGGGTTCGCGGAACACACACACCGGCGCGGATTCTTTGAGGCAGCGGCGGTTGATGCGTCCAAAGCGTTGCAGCAGCGCTTCCAGGGGAGCCGGATCCGTATAGATTACGTCGAGGTCAATATCAAGGCTGACTTCCACAACCTGCGTCGCCACCAACACGATGGGCTGGCGTTGTTTGGAACGCGATCCCGTCGCGTCGCGAACGACGCCTTCCTTTCGCAAGCGGTCTTCAGCGTTAAACCGACCGTGCAGCAGTTCAACCTTAACTTCGGCCTTCAGTCGGCTGAGTTGGTCGGTCAGTCCTTGTCGGGCCTGTTGCGCCCGATCGACCGTATTGCAGCACACCAGCACGGCTTGCCCGCTGGCCGCTGCGCGCGCGATGCGCTTCAAGTTGGCTTCCTCAAGCACATCGCCATCTTTCAGCATCAAGGCGTGACGGCGAAATTGCGCATACGTTGCCGCCGAAGCCTCGATCAGTTGATAATCGCCCAACGCCTCGGCCAGCTGGTCGCGCAACAACTTCGGCAGCGTGGCCGACATGACGAAGAAGCGCGCTGCGTAGTTCTCGCGCAAGTATTTGACGGTGGCGAGTATTTTGGCGAGTCGGCTCGCTTCATACGCATGGATCTCGTCAAAGACAAACGTGGCGCCAAAGCAATCCGTCAGTAACGTCTCGTAGCCTTTTAAGCGATACGGCCCCTTCAATAGCTGATACGGGCTGAGGATGCGCACCGGGTAGTAATTGAGCCGGGCCAGATTATCGAGCCATTTGGCAGCCTTGGCTGCATCTTGCGGCGCAGTGTCGTCTTCCCGCAGGCGGCGATAATAGGCCAGCTTGCTACGACTGTGTTCAAGACCCACTTGACCGGGAAAGGGTGCCATCTGACCATCTCGACTTTCACCCAGGCGGCGCTCCATCGCGTTCATGCTGGCCTGAAACGGCAGCGTGTAATACAGTCGCGGTACCGGCTGGTTGGGTTGGGCTTGCGCTACCGCCCACAACAACGCCGCCTCAGTCTTGCCACTGCCGGTTGGAGCCATCAACACGGCGGAGCCGCGAACATTCAGGCAAGCCCGTTGATGATCGTAGAGATCATTGATGGTTAGTTTCCAGCCAGCCAACAAACGCTCTGGATCGGCTAACTGCGACAGCGGTAAGTCGCCCACATGCGCGGACGCCATGTGATCGGATGAGATCAGATGCCCGCGCAAGGCGACCGTGCCGATCAACAGCGCGGCGTCATCACTCCGATTGATGGTCCGCTCAACCCAGCGATGATACTGTTTTAGCCAGTCACGAATGCGCCCTGCACCCTTCTGCTGTATGGATCGAATGGCTTCGTCCTGATCAGGTAAGACCGGCACGCCGATACCGAGGTCAGTCAGGCCCAACGCCTCAAGCCAACTCGCGGGGCAGTCCGCTAACCATTGCCATAGACCGCGCAGTGTCGACTCGTCTAACTCAGCAACTAACCCCGTCAGACTTTGATCAGTCGGATCGCCGATCTCATTGTAAAGTTGCTGGATGTCCGCTTCATCACGGTGATGAGAGACGATCGCCGCTGTTAACCAGCGTCGTTCCTCGTCAGAGAAAGCCGCCGCAATCCAGTCTACAAACACCAGTGACAACACCTCATGGCGGTGCTGCCATTTCTTACCGCCGGGGCGCAGCCGCGCCTGAAAGCCCGCCCCTGCTTTACCGAAGTCGTGCAGAAACGCCGCCCAAAACAGGCACTGCCACAGGCGCGGCACGCCAACCTGCGCCGGCAAGGTGGGGCGTAGTCGGATCGTCTCGGCGAGTTTTTCCAGCACGCACCAGGTATGCTCGGCGAGAGTTTCCGGCTGGCCGCCCGCACCTTTTTCGGCGCTTTTGGCCCAGACATCTTTTAGCCAATCAGGCCAAACGCGGGCTGTCGTCATAGTCACCTACGAACGTGTGAAACCATAAACCCAGCTGCGCGCCGTCGACTTCGGGCGCAGTCGGATCGACCCAGTAGTCCGGCACATCCGCCTGTCCCTCAAACCGCATCAACTGTGTCACGCGCCGATTGAGAATGACATAGCGCGCGAACGTCGGCTGCCGATTGCGCGCATAGTCGAGATAGCGCGGCATCAGTGCAACGTAACCGCTGGCCATATGCAGCGTCGTTTGATACGGGGCCAACGTGTGTTCAAAGTAGGCCCGTTCGGAGCGTTCAAGATCGATCACGCTGACGTTGGTATAGGTGAACAGGTCTTGTGATCGCCCCAGCACCACGGTGTAGTGCGGGCTGCGAAACGCCTCCAGCCAATCGGGGCGATTGAGATAGAGCGTCAGGCGCGGCTTGAACAACATCGCCCGCTTGAAGGGATTGACCGCGCCTTCCAATACTTTGGGGAGCGTTGTGCCGGGCAACTTGCCGCCAGCCGAGGCCAGTACATGCACGTGCTCGACATCATCAAATGCGCCCTGATGGGTGAAATGATAGGCGAAGGTGAAGCTGGCCGGATCGACCCACTCGCCCAGTGCGCTGCACACATGCCCGTAGATCGTGGCGGGCGGCGGCACTTCAAACGTCGGATGCATGCCCTGCATAAAGTGCGGGTAACGGAAGGACGTGGTTAGCCCTTCCGCCACCACTTTGAGTACGCGCATTGCGCCTCCTTGTTTAGCCCAGCCACTCGGGATGCTGCTTCAAGTCGGCAATCAAAGCCTGGAACGCCTCGCGGGGATGGCTGACTTTGACGCGCGGATCAGACTGCACCAGGGCATCGACTTTGGCCCGCTCGTCGTCGGCATAACCGCGCACCCAACCGACGTAAACGTTGGAGAGCAGATCGTCGCTGAAGACGCGCAGGGCTTCAGTCAATGCATCGACCTTCAGTTCGGGCAGACCTTTGTCATTCGCGCCAATCACGTGGCCGAAGATATGATTGCCGCCCTTGGTCACGGCCAGCACCGTTACGACTGGCGCGACATCGGTGTAGTGCAGAGTTTGCTTCGCGCCGCCTTCCAGTTGGGCCAGGCCTTCAAACAAAGCAGTCACGCGCTGAAGGCGCTGATCAAGCGGCAGACGATAGGCTTTCTCAGATTCAAGCAGATCCAATCCTTTCGCTTTGGCAATCTCGACCCGCACCTCGTCCAGATTGCGATAGCCGGTCTTCTGCTTGTATGAAAATTTGCCGCACAGGTTCAAGTTGAGCGAGAACAAGCCCTTGAGCGTCGTGCGGTAAAACTGGTGTTCGTGCGGTACGGGATCGCCCTCGTGTCGCGACATGACGCCAAAATCGTTGGTCGGGCGCAGCGGCGCTATCGACACCAGGGTGCTGACCCGGAACGGCGCAACGCGGGTCACGGTATCTTTGGTCTCGGTTTCACCGGTGCGTGAAGCATCCGCATCGCGTTTGGCTTTGGCCGATTCGCGCTTGGACGGGGCGCGCATGTAGCCGAACAGGTCGTCATCCCAAAACTCAATCGGGTTGGCATCGGTGTACGCGATTTTTTCTTCACGATAAATCGGTGCAGACAACCAGCCCGTGTTCGTGGCTTGCAGGGTTTGCCGCAGCCAGTAGCGGAACGATTGCGCAGACACGTAGGGATACTGACCATCGTTGGCGCGGATCACCTTGACACCAGTGCTGTTGTCGTAGCGTTCGCCTTCGATTGTACCGAGATTGTTGAGCGCCGAGGCGGGCGCATCAATGAGAAACAGTCCAGTCACGTGAGTCATGTTTAGTCTCCTGTTGAATTTGAAGTCGATTTATTCGGCCGCGTTGTCGTCGCTAACTTCGGGCAGTGCTTCCGGATGCTGCTCGATCCACTTCAGGTCATACAGCCGTTCGATCATACGGATCAGCACCAGATCGCGCGCCAGCCGCCAATCGGCTTTGCCGTTTTCGTCCACGTCTTCAAAGACTTCCAGATACGGATCGAGTTTGACGACCGGCGGCTTGCCACGCTTCAATTGCGCGTGGTTCACTTTGATCAGCGCGTTGCGGAGTACATCATAGCTGCGTTTCTCGGCAAAAAATGTGGTGAAGAACCGCTGGTCGTTTTCTTCATGCACATAGTTGGCGAGGTCATCGCCCAATTCACGGATACGGTCAATTCGACTGGCTTTCATGCGCATCACCCTTCCTAAGAAAAGTTGTGTGAGTTTCCACTTCACCAGACTGGCGTCTGATTTCAACGAGTAGCCCCGGCGCGGATCATCCTCAAACGTGTTACGAATGGGCATCCGCAACAGGTAGCGGCGGATAAACTTGGGCGCGTTGCCGGGCAAGTCAAACAGGTCTTCATACAGAAAATTGCGGCGGGGTCGGGTATCTTCCTTAACAGGCGTGTCGGCTTTCGGTTTTCGTTTCTTGGGCTTATCCTCCAATGATGCATTTTTCTCAGCTTGTGTCATGCGCCAGGCGCGGCGCTCGATGGCCTGCCATTCGCTTTTGTATTCAACGTGCGTAATCGCGCCCAGAAAATCGGTTAATTCCAGCGGCAGGTGATACATTTCCAGCGGCGGGTTGCGCGCGTCCAGCGGGTTCGATTGCCCACTGTTGCTTAGATGATAGGCCGTGACTGAATACGGACGATGGTCTTCACGCTCATCGCGCCGAGCCTGCTCGATCTGAACCAACGTTTCAACCAACAAAGTTTTAGCGGATGCGCCCGCCTCCGGCAATTTAGAACTGCCCGAGGCTTGTGCCAGGTTAACTTGCTGGCGATTCACGGCTAAGAACTTCGCGGCAAACTTATATGTGAGCTCCGGGTTGTCGGAGTGAACGGCCAGCAACTTGCCGCCGCATTTGGCGCAGCCCATTGGAAAAGCCTGAATACACAATAGTGCCATACCGGAGATGGGCAGGCCCGCATCGCCGCCCGCATGAAAGTTGATGACATCTTCGCCAGTCAACATGGGCACCACGTGGCGAAAGGCCCGACCCGGCGGATAATCTTCTGCATCTTTTTCGCCGGCACTGAGCACAACGGCCACTGCCGGTTCGCCCGTAAAAGCACACCGCTCTTCAAGTACAGGTGTATTCTGGCGATAGCCGCGCGTGACACGGCGCGCATAGTTCACGCGCCGTTCAGGTGTTTTCTCAAACGCGGGCTGCGTGAAACCCGAGTTGGGAAAAGCCACATTCAAGAAAGACTTGAGCGGATTAGCCACGTAGTATTTCTCGATGTAATCCGCCACTTTATCCAGATCGCTTTCAGTGATTTTGTCCACCGAGCGCTTGCCACTGTACGCCCAAATGGTGGCGACTCCTACATCAATCAATGGATGTCCTGTGTATTTCAGCATTCACGCACTCCTTTCATTCAGATAGTCCCACTTCAAAACTGTGCCGTACCGTTTTTTCATCAATTCACTTTCGAGGCAATTTCTTTTACGCCGCTGCCGTGCGACAATCAGGTATAATACTTCTGAACCTGGAGGTGAGTGTATGACCACCAATCGTATCGAAATCAACCCCGACGTGATGCTGGGCAAGCCGGTGATTTGTGGCACGCGCCTGCCGGTCGAACTGTTGCTCCGCAAACTCAGCGAAGGCGCCACCGAAGCCGATTTGCTGGACGCCTATCCCCGCCTGACCCGCGCCGACATTCAGGCCGCGCTGGCTTATGCGGCAGACACGCTGGCCCACGAAACCATCGTCTTACAGCCGGCCTGATGAGCACGCTTCGTTTTCTGGCCGACGAAAGTTGCGACTTTGTCGTCGTGCGCGCCCTGCGCGCGACGGGCCTGGATGTGCTCGCAGTCAGCGAAATCATGAATCGGTCGATCGACCGTGATTTGATCGAACAGGCCAACCGCGAACAGCGCATCCTCATCACGGAAGACAAAGACTTTGGCTGGTTGGTCTTTGCCAGCCACGTCAATTCGCCCGGCGTCATTCTCATCCGCTTTCCCGGCCAACTCCGCCAAACTCTAGCGCCTGTTATTCTGCAACTGGTGCAAGATCAGGGCGAAAAACTCACTGGCGCATTTGTGGTGGTGCAACCTGGTCGGGTGCGCATCAGCTACAAGCCTGACTAACCCGGTTCACTTGCCAACCGCATAATTCGCTGCCGCCTGCCGCATCTCCTCCGCCACGGCCTGCCGCAGATACTTCGGCGTCAGCACCTCCGCGTGATGTCCGTACTGCATAACCCAGCGCTTCACCTCATCCAGTCCGGCGGATCGGAAACGAAGCACCACCCCGCCGTCGGGTAGGTCTTCCAGTGGTTGCTGAGTCTCGTGCCACTGCCGCTCTCGAATCCAGCGCGCCTGATACGCGTCGAAGCGAATCGCCACATCTTCGGCCTCGCCGCCGCGCTCGGTCTGAAAAGCGCGGCCCATCCACTCACCGGGTGAAAAGTTGGGCACGCGTTCAAAGTCGTCGGCCAACACCTGCCACCACTCCACGCGGCCCAGATGAAAATTGCGCATCTCCTGCCGGTGCTGATCGTAGGCAAACAGATACCAGTCGCCGCGCATGTTGTACAGGTGGTGGGGGTTGACGGTGCGTTCGCTCCACTCGTCGCGGCTGGCCGTGTAATAGCGCATCCGCACCTGTAGTTGCCGTTGAATGGCGCGCTGCATCTCCACCAGCAATTGCGCGTTCACGTGCGGCGTATCGGGCGCGGCAAAGGTGTAACTCTCGCGCAATTCCTCCAGGTTCACGTGGACCGGGTTGCCCAGGCTTTTGCCCAGGCGCGCAATGGCCGCGCGCAGCGGCGCTTCAAAGGCGGTGCCCAGGTAGCGGTGCGCTACCTCCACGCTGAGGAAAAAGGCCATCAACTCGCCCTCATTGACGAACAAGGTCGGCAGCGTCCAGATCGGATTGGTGTAATACCAGCCACCGCGTTCCCGGTCATGCGCGATGGGCGCTCCCAGCCGATCGCGCATGAAGGCGGCATCCTGAAAGATCACTCGCTTGCCAACTTCCAGTTTAGCGGCAATGCGCTCAGCCGATGGATACAGCCCGGCCCGAATTTGCCGATCGATCTCCATGATGCGCTCCAATTGTTGACGTTGGGACATGACTATTTTTCCTGATGGAATATGTCCTCATTCTACCGAAGAGGAGTGCATACAGCGATCACTGCTGCGCTGATCTTTTTTGTCGCGCCACATTCAGCGTGTTTTGCGCGCCGCTTCGCGCATGGCCTGCAAATTCAACACCTCGGCCACTTCAAACTGCGGCGGCAGGGCATTGGGCACAGGCCGTAATCGCACGCAGGCCGGAAAGTAGCCCATGCGGCCGTGCAGCGCCGCAATGAGCGCCAGCGCGCTGTAGTTGAGCGACGGTGGATTGATGATCAGCGGCGTCGTCTGCCACTCCGCCGGCGTCAACCCGGCCCGATCGATCAACGCGGCGATCTGCGGCTCGATCGGCTGAGTCGCATCGATTTGACTGGGCAGGTCGATCACGCGCTCGATCGGTTGGTCGATCAGCCCCTCCAGCTGCGCCAGATGATCAGCGGTGAGGGGGTGGGAAAAGTTAAGGAGAAGCATTACACACCTCGGTGTCCGTGTTATAAGCCCCAGTCTGCGTTGATGCGGGTACTGGCGAAGTCTTGACCGATCTTCAACTCACTCTAGACCTGCTCACGCATGCCCGACAACTTGCCCGTCCCACTTCATCGCCAGCGTTGATTGCGCCACAGCCTTAGCCTCAACATCGCACCGGCTGGTAGGCGTCGGCAGCCGTGTATGCTGATGTCTACCCCTTCATACCCTTCACCGTCAAAATCGCCGTCTTGCGATTAGGCGTAATACGCTTTACTCGAACCTTGACTGAGTCGCCGACCTTCAGATCTTTACGTTCGTCACGGGGCAGCTTACCAATCATTTGCATCTTCTCGCCTAAACGACACTCGTATTCGCTACTTGCGACAGCGGAGATGATAATCTCCAGTTCTTCGCCCTCGCTAACATCTCGCCTGGCAAGAGCAGCCACTAGAGATTCCGCCTCTTTACTGGGCGTGTCGCGCACTTCTGGCAATATGGCCGGGACGGGTTTGGGCGGCGGCGTTCGTTGATCGCGCGAAATTGTAGTTTTGTGCGTTTTCTCTGGCTTCGGCTGGCAGGGCTGCGATTTTCGAGCAGAATCATCTATTGGATGAAGATGAAGTGGATCAGGCAGCACCGGACGACGGCTGTATTCGTTGATCGTGTAGCCTTCTTGTTCATGGTCAATGCGCATATAACGCGTCTGCTCTAACCAAGCGCCTGAGCTGTCTTGCCATTTCAGCAGCTCAAATAACATGCGAATTCGCTCGTGCTGGCTGAACGTTCGGTTGCTCAGTTTCAACTGTTGCGCCATAAATTGCTCAAACGCCGTCTTGAACTGAAAGGTGTCTTCCTGTATAGCGGCATCATGCCAACCGCCATCCTGGGCAAAGAGCGTTGTATACCGTGTCTCAGGTTCTTTGCGGCAAAGTTTGGCTGATATTCTGACAGCACCCATACCAAGCGGCTTGCCCATGCCCAGACTGTGGCAACAGTCCTCCGGCAAATCAAGCGAGTATAACAACGCGCCCAGCTCATAGTCGCGTAAATTTTCAAACCGGACACGAAACTGGAATTTGACTTTGGAACGCACCGGTTGAATGCCAGTGAGCTGCGATTGGCTTTTCAACTCTGCCGGTGTTGCACGCAACACCGCTGCCGTCTGATCGCCTTTATGCCAGTACAATTTATGCCCACGAATTGCCGTTTCATCGTTGCTCGTTCCAAAATGCGCGAGATCGGACGGACAGTCAGGTTCGTGTCCTTTCATCGCATCTTGAACCAAATAGTGCTGAAAGGTCGTAGGCTTGGGCGAACTCAGCACATGGGGTTCCAGCCATTTGCCGTCGAATGGCAGCCAATAGTCCGATTGCCCCTGAATGACTCGGGCATCTCCGACGGTAACGCGACTGGCATACGCGCCTAATTTCGGCACATTCGTCAGATGCTTCTTCAACGACTCCGGCAGGTCTGATTGTTTCACAAAGCCGAACACGGCTTCGGTCAAGTCCAAATCCCCGCCTCGTCGCAACGACGGGGGCACCAGATCGCGTGGCGATTGACGATAGGGCAAGCGGAAGTTGCGGGCGTGCCCAAAGAAGATCAGGTTTCCTTCATCGTCCGCGAGATAGAACACCGGTACTCGCTCGCGCTCATGCAGTACGCCATTGCGATTACCACCGAGCTGTTTCTTCTGCTCCTGAGTAACTTGCTCGACATAGCGTTGTGCGATCTCGCGCGAAATCTCGAGAACGGGTGCGCGGTCGTCAGGCAGGCCAAACAGATAATTATTCTTGACAACCCCTTTCTTTGATGGCGCACGGCCTGTTTCGACAAAGACATATTGCTGACCGGGCGCTACTTCCTCAAACTTCAAATCACCGTAAGCGTCCACTCGCGGATTCGCGGCTAAAACAACATGCGCCTGCCGCAAGTTGTCCCATTTTTCGGCTGATTGCGGGTAATTTTGTTTGGTAACTGCAAAGGCATATTCTTTGTCACCATGAACAAAATGGCAGGCGGGTTGTATGCCCCAGCCGCTGTCTGAATGACAACGCACGATATAACCTGCGTGTAATCTGTCGCGCGCCATCTGAGACTTGTATTCTCGACCAAGGGCTGTGTCTTCGCCATCGGCCACTGCGCGATACACCAACGGCTCATTCGTCACCTGCGACATCTTGCTAAAAGTCATGATCTCAAATAAGCCGCGCACCATTCCGCGCAGGCTGCTGCCCGGAATAATTGGCTCATCTGTAATCGTAAAAAATCGTGAGCGTTCTCGGCGGTGTTCGTCGGTAACGGCGTCATCATAGAAAGGCTTGTCGCCTGTTTCGGCAAATGTGGTCTGGTGCATCAGGCCGCGAACATAGAGTGGCGACAATGTTTCCAATTCGCAATCGATCCACCCGCTCAATCCCACAGTTGTATCGTGATCAGGAAGATTGGCGTCAAGGGCCAGACGGAGTTGCTCAACACTCTGACTCTTCAAATTGTCTTCGTCGAGCAGTTTAACGACTCGATCGGGCAATGGCACAAAGTTGTACGGCGCACGCGCACTAATCTCAAAGTCACGTTTGTCCTTGCCCAATTTGCCAGGCGTCTTGCGTGGCCTGGTCGGGTTGGAATGTTTGGAAATGGACATATCTCTCCTTTATGCCTGCCACACCAACCGGCTGGCAATAACCTTCACGCAGCCGTCTTTGTCATAGCCGAAATACGTGCGAGTCCGCAATTGGCCCATGTGCGCAATGGGCGCAGGCGGAGTATGAAGCAACCCTTGTTGACCTTCACGCATCAACACAAAACCGTCGCGCGCCTCGCCCTCCGTGCCCCAAAGGTACTGCGGCTCGTCAAAGCAGTCACAGACCTCACCAATGTGCTCCACAATCACACGTCCCGCCCACCCGGCACTGGTGCGCCACACGAATAGCTCGGCATCCGCACCAAATAAACGTAGCTGTTGCAGTGTAAGAAGACGAAACGGCGGCGAAACCTGGTTGAAAGCCTCACTCGACCAATGCCAGTCCGCAGCGAAGTGTCCCCAGATGACGCCATCGTCGGCATGGGCCAACGCATACGTCAGCCCGTGGATTTGAGCCTGCTCGACAAGCCAGTGATCAAACGCCGCTTGCTCGGTTGGAATCTCGGTCAAGAGCGTAAATGTTGTTTCAATTTGCTTAAGCGCGCGCATCAGTCGGCTCCTTCATCTTCTTTACGAAATTCGTAACACACTCTTCCAGCCATGCGCGGTCGCCCTCAATGGCGAGTTTATCGCCTTGCTGGTGTAAGGTGCATTCATGCTCGCCAGATTTCAACGTCGCCGTGCGCCCGGTCAGCCGCCCGCGTCCGACGCTGCTTTCGCCGCCCAACGGCAAGTCGCCCGTCCACAGGTCTTTGAGGAGCAACATCAGCAACCCAATTTCTGCATCGTTTGGTTTGACTAGATCGAGCTCAATCTTCAAGCGCGTCTCAGGCAAGCCAAACACGGGTTGTTCGCTAAACAGGGCCGACGGGAATGCACCGCCCGTAAAGCGATCAATCGCCACGCGGTTCTGTACCAGATCACTGCGGCCCTGCTCAATGACGCTCTCGCGGACCCGTACATGGCTGGCCGCTAATTCGATTTTCTGACCGTCACGTGAGCGCGGGCCGAACATCTCATCCACAAATTTGATTGCCGAGTCTGGCTTGGTCGCCTGCGTGTTGGCAATCTTCAAGGCCCGCGCCCGCAGTGCTCCGGCCAGGCTGGTACCGCTGACAATGGGTTCTGGTTTACCATTGCGCTTTGAATGAAGCTGTGCCAGATCGGGCGAATTGACCGTTGCGCCCTCCGCCCGAATCAACAGCGAGCCATCCAGACGAAATTCCGCCGAAAGCGCGAAGGCAAGGCCACTGGCTGGCAGTTCGTTTTCCGGCACATTGAGCAATGCGGCAATGTGCGCGCCAGTCTGAGCACGCTCAGGCTCATCGTTCAGCCACGCGATCAAATCTTGTGGTCGAGTGACCTGGTAGTGACGCACCCGCCAAGCTTTCACTTTGCACTGTCCCAAGCCACGCGTTTTGCGCTTGCCCAGACCAATCTCGCCGTTTTCCAGACCCCGCAACGCAATCGCCAGGGCAGGCACCAGACTGTTATCGCCTTTGCTTACATTCAGTTCAAAACACAAATCGAAGCGCGCGCCCGCGGGAATCAACTCGATGTCAAATTTCTTCCCATCTTCGGCGGTGCGTGTCTTGGGATTGATAGCAACACCGTCGCGCAGTTCCAGATCGTCGGCATCCTGGGCCAGCGCGTCATTCACAATCAATGCGCTTTCAACTGACGTGTTACCGTCTACGCTGCCAAAGAGTTGTCTGGCTTGTTCCTCAGGCAGGTAGTTTCGCAGCGCACCCGCAATCGACGCGCCGGTGAGCACAGGGCGGTCTGATTCGGCGTCGCGCGCGACGGGCATGTCGGTGACGATGCTCACGTCCCCGTTGCCAAAGTGCGCGGGCGATTCGAGTTCCAAAGTTCCTTCGATAATCCAGCGATCCTCAATGCGGCGATGGGTCTTCCAACGTGATCCGCTCATCGATGGGCCTCCTTCTGCGCGTGCCGGGCCACGCCTTCGATCAGTCGCGCGGTATATTCAATTTTCAGTGCGTCCGTAAGCTCCGCGCGAACATCGCCCAGGTGTGCAACTTTGTCAATCTCTGGCTTGAGCTGATACTCAACGTCACGCTTTTCGATGCGTTCGTTTAGCCAGTCGAGCAGGCTTTGCGCACCACGTCGTGCGTCACGCAGCGTTTTACCGGCTGGCTTGCGATCGATATCCTTCAGCAATTCACTCAATGGCTTCAAGGATTGTTGGACGACGGCCCGTCGTGCTGCCAGGCGTACACGCGCAAAGGTCGACTTGGAGCCACCTTTTACGGTTGGTTCGAGAATGATTTTTTGTAGAGCCTGATCAAGTTGTTTTCGCAACTGGTGCTCCACGATGCGCTGGGCCAAACGTTGCGCGACGGGATTCCTCGCCAACGAGATTTCCTGCGGTCGCGATTCTCGCGGACTGCGTTGTGCTTTTATTTCGGATTGAACATTCCAGTTGACGGCAATCCGCCCGAAGCCGTCCGACCGACGTTCGCCGAGACCTTCCTCAAGACACTGCTGGAGTTGTCGTTGATCGACATCATTTTCAGCATAGACAAAGACACTGCCCGCTTGCAGCGCGTGTGCCTGTGGCAACGGCAATCCCCATTTGCGATTGAAGCCGCCAGTTTGTTTCATCTTGCGATAGCACCATTGCGGTTCCTTGGCCCCGATGAGCGCGCTAATGTCATTCGAGAACTGTCCCCGGGGATCGCGCACGATGGCATCGCTTAACAAGGTAACGATGATTGTTGCTTCATCGTTTTCGCTTGTGATCGTCTCACGCCAGTCAGCGTTTTGCGCCACCTCGCGAATCCGAATCCGGCCATAGCCTGCACTGCGCGAGCCGCCGATGTTCATCTCGGCGGCTTCAGCCAGCAGCTTCTTCATTAAGGCGAGCAGTTCTTCGTCACGCGCCAAGATTGTGCCGCAGAGGACCTCACCCTCGGCCAATGTATCGTAAGCAAAAACTTGTGTATCATTTTTCGTCTCTAACTTGCGTTGATGCTTGCGCGAAATATGTACGCTGACCTGGCGTTTGGGATACACAAACTCGACGCCTTCCTCGTTCAAGCAGCAATACCGGTCGTTTTGGTCGAGCGTTTTGGCATTCGTCATATCTTGCAGAAGGCGACCGTCAGTAGCGGCATCGGTTAGATTCAGGTAGCTGGCACCTGCTTTCCATCTTGCTAGCGCGTCTTTCTCTGCGTACCACGAGAGCGGCGTCGGCAGACTGCGCCTCTGCATTCGGTCGGCAGGCAAGGCATTCAGCACGAATACTCGATCATCAAAAAAGAGCGAGCGGCATTGCGGATCATTCGCGGCCTTGTCGCCTAGTTGGTTGGCCGCAATATAGCGCGCGGCTAGCGCGTTTCTCAAGACGCTGCCCGGAATATAATCCAGACTTGACGCACTGTTTTCGTCGCCGCTTCCCAGTTGCGTGACCAGGAGCGGTTGGAGCAACTCGACGGTGAAGGTAAGGGCTTTCATTGCTGCACCTCCTGCGCGAAGTCGCGCATCCCCTGCTCAGTAATCGGTTGGCCGGTTGCGTTGAACAATTCGGCTTGTACGCGCCCCAGCCCGCGCGAGCGATGCGTGCCAACCCGTCGAATTGCTTTGACACACGCGACCAGCACTGCTCGCTCAGTGACGTCGAGATCGCGGTCGGTGTTTAGTGTGGCTTCAAAAACCAGCCCGCGTATTAAGACTCGCATAGAACGCAGCGTGTTTTCCCGTGCTGCACCGGTTTTCTCGTCAATGCTCGTTTGGCGACGAATGGTGGTCAGTGCTTCCAGCACGTCAGTGCGCGGCAAGTGTTTGGCTTCAACCGCCTCAACGGCCTCGCGTAAGTTTCTTGGCAATAGTGCCGGGCCTACCGATAATGCGCCATTGGCTCGTAAGTCACTGCCACCCTCGCCGAACAAGCGCGTCGCTGCTTCTGCCAATCTCGAATGTGCAGGCAAACTTTCCAACGCCCCCAGGATGTCGGCGCACTGCGCTGTAAGCAATCCTTTGACGCCGCGTCCGTGCAGATACGGCAACCCGCGATCGTCATGTTCGACCTCGGTATCCACGTAGCCGGCCACGCCATCGCCACGTCCGAATGTGGCCTCGCTCAACAAAGTCAGTTTAAGGATGTAGGTAGCCATTAGACGCTCCTCACCGCTTCGCGCTCATCTGCTTCCATATCGACGAACAGATCCATCGCCTCGATAGCGTCGAAGTACGCGCAGGTCTTGCCGTACCAGCCGTTTTTGCGACAGTCCGATATGCCCATATCCGGTAAGTCGGGTAACTTAAGTAACTTGAGGAATTGCTCAGTCGCGGATTTGCCTTGCCGCAAATACTCGCGCAATTCTTTGACTTTGTTGCGCTTGTCTTTCCAGTCGCCTTCTGTGAACTCAAAGACGCTGTGGCGGAATGACGCCCAGTTTTGGAGCGGTTCTTTCGCTGCGTCGATGAAGTATGGACGCACATTGAGTTTGCCGCCATCCGGCAAGGTGTATTCTCGAGCTCGAATGTCGTTAATTGATAACACTGCGCCATTGACGGCAAAATGCCAGTCGAGCGCCAGTGCATCTTCAATACCGTATTGCTTTGTCAGGCCTTCGCGGACTGCGCGCTTGGCGTTCTGGCACAACTGCTCGGCCATTTCGTAAGCCCGAGCGAACGGATAACGATTCTTGGTAATAGCAACACCCGCGCAGGCGTACAACGGCCTTCCACCAACGAGGTGTTTGTTAAACTCTTGCAAGTAAATCGCCGCCAATGACAGACCAAGCCGCCCGTCGCACACAAAGGTCACATCGTCGCCGCCGAAGACAAGCGGGACAAATTTCACGCGTTTGATCTGTTCATCAACACCCCGTGTGATGTAGCTAGTTTTTTCTTGTGGGTTTGCACGTGTGGCATCTACTTCAATCCATTTCAGTGCGCGCTTAAAGGTTGCTTGAAGTGCTTTCACTCCGGCGTCATTCACTTGTGCCGAGAAGGCGCACAGCGCGTTGAGAAACTGGCGATTATTTTTGCGGTTCACCTGATCCTGGCAAATGGCTTCCTTGCGGTTGCCCATCCCGTTACCATCGGCATGAACCACCGCTAGATAACTGGCTTCATCGCGCGCGCCAAGCAAGTTGAAATCATACACAAAATCATACAAGCCCAACTGTTCTTTGAAATCCGCTTTCAGCTTTTCACGTGCGTTTTTGACAACCTGCTGCTTAGCATCAATTTCGGCGGATATAAATTTACCGTCAGTATCTTGACCGGCCGCCGGTAAGCCCGTGTACGGGCACGCAGCAGTGACGCTCAACCCTAGCATGGGCAGAACCGGTGTTTGCTCCGCTTTTTTCTTAGCCAGCATGCGGATTGTGCTTGTGTATTTGTCGGCCAGTGAATCTGCCCACTCAAAATCAGTGTGCTGAACGACGACTCGTAAGCCTGGCGCGCGTTGCAACACCACGCTGGTGTAACGCCGGGTAAACTGCCTGGCTAACTCGCCCGAAGCGAATAGCAATACGGCGTTACCACCACCGCTGTACACCAGTTCGCAGTCAGTGTGCCCGCTTTCGATGGGCCCACTGTGCATGCCGTCCGTTGCGTCGTTTACCCAGGCCCCTGTCGCCTGTTCAACCAGATACGACGCGCCGATGTTGTGTATCAGGCGGTTGCTGTCGAACAGGTACTTTTGAACACCGCTCACGTCCAGAATCGTTAGTGTGTAGGTCATGGTTGGCTCCGTATCAATTGTTAATGATCCAAAGCTTCAGATTGGTAGCGAGGTCCTTTAGATCTTCCACGCCAAAGACCTTGACCGATCCTTCGGCAAAATAATTCTCACTCTTGAATTTGGCAAGCAATGCCTGAGGATCTCGGTAGTAGCACACCAATGCTGTCCGCGCTTCATCACCGCCCATTTGTTTAGCGCGCGCATAGGCTTCGAACAACTTGCTCTTGCAGATAGTAGTTGAGGCATCCGTCGTGCAAGAAATGGCGAACAACTGATAGCCTCGTGTCGCCGCAACATCAAATTCGAATTTGCTTTCATCGGCAACATATCCCATTCCGCAATCATCTAGCTGGCAATCCTTTTTGATGTGTAGTAACGCATCTAATGTGATACTCTCCAACCAATACCCGCCTGCCAGCCAGTCGGCGAATTTTTTCAAACCGTCCGAATTGATCTTAAAATGATTGGTTGCCTTTGCCCAATCCTCAATGGCGTCAGTCGGTGCGCCGAGATTGGCAAACGCCTGGCAGATTTTTGGAAATTCGCTGGCGGGCGCTCGGACAACTCTTAATTCGGTGCTTGGCCTAGGTTTGTGGTTGTCCTGTGGCGTCATCAGATTTTCTTTTGCCCATTTTCGCCATTGTCCTGACAACTCGAAATCCGCCTGCAATTCTCGTGACACTTGAAGGAGAAGTGGAGAATCTTTTGCATCAGCAAACTCGACGTTATGCAGATCAGCGATACCCTTAACACTGAGCAATACGGCTTTACCGACTGATATCGTATCATCCCGTCCATCTTTCATGCCGCCATCGATAACAATCCGCAACGCCTTCGCATCCAGATAGGAACAGACGGTGCCTGGCTCCACTTGCTTGACCGCACGATAAGCGTGGACTGACATCGCTTTTGTGCCCCCGGTGTAGTGCAAACCGAGTGTGCCTTTCAAACTCTCAGCTAACGCGTGAGTCTTCTGATAAATGTCAGCAGGGTGACCTTCGTTCAAATTAGGGTGGCACTGCGTTTGTAACGACAGCTGAGACAACTTCCCCTCAAGCCGCTTAGCAATTTCCTCGGTGTCATCTGAACACAACAAATGCACGGTCCCACCCGGCTTCACCAGCAACTGCGCCGCCACGTAATTCGGCAGCGGATTGGTGCCGACCAGCAAAATCAGGTGATCGGTTTGATGCCGTTTCAATCGTTCCAATTCTTCATTCATGATTCCAGACCCCCAGCAAGAGTTATTACCGTCACTTCCAATTTCCGCATCATCGCCATGCACCTCCTGATTACCTCAGTATAGCCTTACGCCCTCACACAAACAACCGAACTACTTCCGCTTTCGATCAGAACTATCTCCGGTGTCACCTCCGTCATTCTATGCTATGCTTCTGAGACAAAATACCGCTCGAACTTCTGGCGCAAAAAATGATAGGACAGATACCCATCTTCGGGCAGGCTCCACGCCACGCGGCATTCGCTTAAAATCTCAGTCTTGTAGCCGTCCACTGTCTTGATCGACAGCCCGAGGTTCTCGGCCACGTCCTGCGGATTCAATCCGTGCGCAAAGGCGCGCAGCACATCCAGCCGGCGACCGGTCAAAGCGTGCACCACGGTTTCACAGAGCGCGTGCTCCGCCCGATCGAGCCACTGCGTCTGCGCGGCGATGACCTGAGTTGGGCTGGCCTGCGCCAGCGAACGCAAGCCAGGAAAATACGCCCCCCATGGCGCCAGTGGGACTTGAATCAAGCGCACGCCATCGGCGGGTTGCGCGTGCAAGATCGCGCCGTCTTTGGCGCGCGCCAGAAAGTCGGGCGGTGTGGACATGTGCCACAGGCGATCGTGATGATCGAACAACAGCGTGGCCGCCGACATCGCCATGAGTGCGATCAGGCGCGGGCCGCCGGCCACGCACAAATGCAAGTGGTGACCTTCGGCCTTGAGTTGCGCCAGTAGGCCGTGGACGGTCTGCCAGGTGGCTTCGGCGTCCGCCTCATCGCCGATCTGATCCAGCGGCGTACTGCCGTTGCGCACCGGCAGATTCCGAAAGTGACATGGCCGCGTCCCATAGCGACCATGCAAAAACTCGGCGCGCAGTTGGGCCAGCGCCCGCTGAATGCGCACGTCATGTGGTGCAACGTGCAGCGCGAGCACCTCAGCGATGGGTTCGCCGCGCGCCAATAGAAAATCCAGCGCAAAGGTGACAATCTGCGCCTGCCCGCCCAGCGTTGAAATCAAAGTCGTCGTCGCATTCATCAAAGCCTCTTTCTGAAAGAAAGACTCTCACAGGAGCTGCTATGGATATTTTTCCGGCCGTTCTCATTGGCGGTCCGCCGCACAGCGGCAAATCGGTGCTGGCCTACAGTCTCAGCCAGGCCCTGCGTCGGCGCGGCCTTCAGCACTACGTCATCCGCGCCTATCCCGACGGCGAGGGCGATTGGGCCAACGAAGCCGATCAAGATGTGGTGCGCCTCATTCGCCGCAAAGGCCAGGGCACAGCCCAATGGGTCGATCGTATTTGCCGCGACATCGCGCAGCGCCACTTGCCGCTGATCGTCGATATGGGCGGCAACCCCACGCTCGATCAGGAGCGCATCTTCGACGACTGCACCCAGGCAATTATTTTGTCACGCGATGAGCCTACCCGCGCGGCCTGGCTGGAACGCTGTACGCAGCACGGTGTACCGCTGCTGGCCGATCTATCCTCGGAACTGCACGGGGCCAATCGGCTGACGGAACATGACCCGATTGTACACGGCATCATTGCAGGGCTGGAGCGCAGTCAGGTGGCACAAGGCCCCGTGTTTGAAGCCTTAACCGATCGACTGGCCACCCTATTTGATCGCGACCAAACTGAATTGCATCGCTATCAGGTTAGCCATGCGCCGGTCGAATTGGTGATCGATCTCGATCGACTGGCGCTTACCCTGGGCGTGGCGCACATGGGCGGTCAGGCCAATTGGCATCCGGATGATCTGCCGCGTCTACTCGACTACTTGCCGTCGGCCACGTCACTTGGGCTTTACGGACGTGGGCCAGCCTGGCTATATTCAGCCGTTGCCTGCCAGACCTATCCCGGCGAGTTCTCTCAATTCGATCCACGCCTCGGCTGGAAACCCGCTGTGCCGCTAGCAACGCAGCCCGCGCAACTCAGTTCACCAACGTTGGGTTGCACCCTTCATGTTCAACCTGGGCAGATCGAGCTCGCCTGTCAAAGTGATCCCTACCTGGATTACGAAGACCTGAAGTGGTGTACGGCTCCCAGCGTACCCGCCATGACCGGCGTCATCCTGAACGGTAAACTTCCGCTCTGGGTGTATACGAGTTTGGCTCTCACTTATCGGGCTGCGCCATGGCTCGCGGTCTACCAACCACAACTGGGGGGCGCTGTTTGCGTGTACTCGATCGACGATCGCTATCCGGCCGGCAGTGTGCAGCGAATGCCATCAAATCAAGGATAGAAAAAGGCCGCTTGCGATCTCTTCAAACGCAAGCAACCTCAAAACGTGGTAGACTAAACCTACCCACGCGGTCACTCGCGGTGGTCACCCAGCCCGGACGCTCTCCCACCGCAAGTGGGCAACGTCGCGGGCGTTTTTCTTTTGTGAGGTTTCCATTATGGCACAACCGAGGACAAAAGAGGAATTGTCCAAACGGAACACGTGCCGCTCTCAGTTTACGCGACTCGCGGTGGAATGTAAATAAGTATTTTTACTTATTCTTCGTCATAATCGGCACTTCGTTACGCTTTTTCGCCACCGTTCAAACTGCCCGCATACTCAAATTTAGCTCACCCAGTTGACACCGCTGGTTACAGCCCATAGAATGCGAATTGCAGTCACCAGATAGATCCGTTCTTGCGCGAAATTTGGCAATAAGGTGGGTGCTTTTGAAGGAAGGATGGACGACAACATCGTCCAATCGATTTCGCCGCAGCAATCAGATCGCCCAGCTGCCACGCGTCATCGTCAGCGCTGGCGCAGCTGGACGAAGTTGTTCCTGATGCTTGGCTTCGTCTATCATGGCGCAGAAAAAGTTCCCGGCGTGATCACGCGCCCACTGGGACCCTGCGATGTCGACTGGTTTTACAGCCGAGGCGGCCTGGTCGTTCTAAGTTGTCCGCATGTGGACGGCATCAAACTGTGGCCACTCCCCATCGAATATCCGTGATTCGAGGATCTACCCGTGCCTGCCTGGGAGCGGGTGGCGAGCCTGCTGCTTTCATCTTGGCGAGGCGGTCATTCGTCTGGCCAGCACGCTGGGACCGCCACTGCCAGTGCCGATTCGCGTCAATACGCAACCCGACGGCACACCACTTGGTCTGGGGTGGGGGCGCTGGTCACGCCGCGTGACAAACGTGTATGAATATTAGTGCGAGCAGCGTGCCTGGTGGGAGCAGCCCCTGGCTTGCGACTACTACCAGATCGAAGCCGGGGAAGGCATCGTCTTCATCCTCTTTCGTGACGCCGAGGGACAGTGGTTCCTTGATCGGCGGCGTGGTTGGACAGCACCATGAACGGGCAGCCGGGCTATGTTGAACTGCATGCCCATTTATACTTCTCACTGCTCGATGGCGTGCCTTCGCCCGAAAATTTAGTCCAGCGCGCGGTGAAGATTGAGATGCCGGCGCTGGCGCTGACGGATCACGACGCGCTGTATGGCGCGGCGCGCTTCTACCACGCGGCCACGCCAGCCGGGATCAAGCCGATATTCGGTGCGGAGCTTACCTTGACTAACGGAGGTGAACACCTAACTGTGCTGGCTGAAAATCAAACCGGCTATGCCAACCTGTGCCGGTTGATCACGCTGGGGCGCCGCGATCAACACAAGGGCTTTGCCTCCTTGCCCTGGCGCTGGCTGGCGAATAACCATGACGGGCTCATCGCCCTGTCGGGGTGTCGTAAGAGCGAGATTGCGCGCGCCCTGCTGGAGCACAACTTCACCAAAGCCCAGCAGGTGGCTGAGCGCTTTGCTTCCATCTTCGGCCGAGACAACTTCTTCCTGGAACTGCAACGTCATCACGAGCAGCACGATCGCCGCCTCAACGATGGTCTGGCGGCGTTAGGGCAACGCCTCAAGTTGCCGCTGGTCGCCACCGGCAATGTCCACTACCTCGCGCCTGAGCAAGCCCCGTTGCACGATGTGCTCACTTGCATTCGACATCGCGTGCCGCTCGCTCAGGCGCAGGGTCTGCTGCGTTCCAACGCGCAGTACCATCTGCGCTCGCCGCAAGAGATGCGTGTGCTGTTTGCGGCCTGGCCCGAGGCATTGCGCGCGACGCTGGAGCTTGCCGATCGGTGTCAGGCGCGTCTACCCTCCGGGCCGCAAGCACTGCCTGCCGTAGCGACTCCGCATGGTTTGCCGGCCCTGAACTACCTACAGCAGTTGTGTGCCGTGAGCCTGAACCAGAAGATCGAACCACGCCAGAGTGAGCTCTATCGTCGCGCGCTCGAACACGAACTCCGTATCATTGCCGAACAGCGTCTCGAGAACTATTTTCTCATCGTATGGGATCTGGTGTGCTTCGCGCGTTCGCGCAACATCCTGTGTCAGGGGCGCGGCAGTGCCGCAAATTCCCTCGTGGCATATCTGCTGGACATCACGCCGATCGATCCGATCGCGGGTGGTCTGGTCTTCGAGCGGTTTCTCTCGCCCGATCGCACCACACCAGCCGATATCGATATCGACTTCGCCGCTGACCGCAGGGAAGAAGCTTTGCAGTATCTGTACCAGAAATATGGACCTGACCATGCGGCGATGGCTTGCACGGTGGTCACGTTCGGTGCTCGCCAGGCGCTGCGCGATGTGGGCATGACGCTGGGCTTTTCGACCGACCTCATCGATCGCGTCAGTGAAGCACTGGATGTTCAGACGAGTCACGATCTTCTGGCTGTGCCCGGCCTGCGTCAGGCGTTTGGCGAGCAGCTGGCTTCACCGCGTTGGCAGCAATGGCTGAGCCTAGCCTCGGCGCTCGACGGGGTTCCCAAGTATCTGGGCATTCACAACGGCGGGATGATCATCAGTGGTCCACCCCTGCTTGAGCAGATCCCGATCGAGCCCGCGACGCTTGAGGAAAGATTCGTCGTTCAATGAGGATAGAAGCAGTCAATGACTCATTCCGCTTAAGCCAGATCATCATCGTGTTTTAGATAAGCGTCATGCCGCCAAAGCGGAATCAGTCAAATCACTCATTCCGCTTATGACCAGGTGAAAAACTTCCTTGTTTATAAGCGCAAAATCGAGAAGCATTTCCGCACTCACCATGAAGTATTAATACGCTTCGTAGTCGCGGATATTCCTGACTGGGCCATCTCGAGTGAAGTGTCTCCAATCTTCAAAAAGCGGCAACGGCGCAATCTCGATTTCAATACCCTGGCACCAGATTAGATCGTGCTCGTCCTCGCGAGGGCCAGCCAGTTTCATATCCCTGCGTTAATCTGGACACAACATGAGCGCGCTGACAATAAGTATTTGCCCAGTTTTAGGGCGTTTTGGTTTGCAGCCGACCGCTCAAATTTTGATTGCCAAAAACGGAAGCAGTCACTGACCTTTCGCTGAAAATTCTGGCAAAATCGCGAATTTCCTGATAAGCTCGGGGCATGAACCCTGAGATCAGCATAACCACAGAACGGATTGACAACTTTCCACTTTTGCTCGAAGTGATGATACGGCTGGGGCTTCCCGACATCCTTGATCAGCGCCTGAAGCGTCACGGATCGCATCAGGGCTTGAGTTGGGGCTGGATTACCGCCATCTGGCTGGCGCATATCCTCACCGAGAGCAACCATCGCAAGTTGCCCGTGGGCAGTATACGTCAAGCTGGCGAAACGATTGAAAGAATCACGGGCATGAAAGTCAGCGAACTGGATTTCACCGACGACCGCTTGACGCTCCTGTTGCGGCGTTTGAGCAAACCTGCCACCTGGCAAGTCATTG
>JBGSPW010000211.1:0-9103 GCA_041738395.1 Thermoflexales bacterium | reverse complement strand
GGCACAACCCCAGCGCGACTGCGGCTTTTTTCTCGCAATCATTTTGACGTATGAGGTCTTATTCGAGATGCGATTATCTTCATCTCGGGCGTCCCGCGTAGATTGGTGGATCATCGGGTTGCGCTGGCTCCTCTTGATCAGCGTGATCCCTGTGTTGATCGTCAGCCTGCCGGCTCACGCCAAGCCTGAGAACAATTATCTGCAAGCCGCGCTGATTCTGGTGCTCGTGACCGGTGTGTTCAATCTGGTCGCGATGGTGTTGCTGGTTTTTGAAGTGCCAGCGCGTCTGTTAGCCCCTGCCAGTCTGCTCGTCGATACGCTGGTAACAATCGCATTGTTGGCCACCACCGGCGGCACGTCCAGTCCGCTGTTGTACTATGCCCTTTTCCCCATCTTAACGGCGGCGCTGCGCTTCAACGCCATCATCGATCTGATCACGGTGGCCGTTATCGGGGCCGGCTACTATGGCCTGGGCGGCAAAGTACCCGGGCTGCTGATCCTGGCCTGCACCGCGCTCATCTCCGGGGGGTTGGGCACGGTCATCCGCCGCCAGACTCTGGAAAGAAAACAGGCCGAAGAGGAAAGCGAATTGCAGCGGCTGCGTTCTACGCGCGAGCAGGCCCGCGCCATCTTCGAGATGGCGGCCACACTCAGCGCCACGTTGAACTATCAACGCATTTTGGACGCGGTGCTAGATGTGAGTATTCTGGGCTTGAAGGAAATGGGGCCGGCCTCCACGCGGATTATCAGCATCGTGCTGTTACTCTCCGCCGATACGATGGTTGTGGCGGCCTCGCGCCACTTGACGAGCCGCGACGAAAAGATTTCTCTGCAACTCATCAGCAGCGGTTCCGTTTCGCGGGCCTTGTCTCGCGCCGAGCCGGTGACGTGTGCCGATCCAGAGCACGACCCCGAACTCACCACGTACTCGGCGCTGCACCGCTGTGTGTCGGTAGTGTGCGTGCCGCTGCGGGCCGGTTTTGAGAATTACGGCGTGGCGGTGTTTGCCAGCCTCGATCAAAACGTCTTTACCGCCGATAATATTGACGTGTTGCAGGCGGTGTGCAATCAAGCCACGATCGCGCTGCAGAATGCGCAGCTGTTTGAAAGTTTACAGGCCGAGAAAGCGCGCATCGTCGAAATCGAAGAAGACGCCCGCAAGAAACTGGCGCGCGATCTGCACGACGGCCCGACGCAGAGTGTGGCGGCCATCGCCATGCGCGTCAACTACGCCCGCACCCTGCTGCAAAAGTCGCCGGCGCGCGTACCGGAAGAACTGGAAAAGATCGAAAACCTGGCGCGTTCTACCACCAAAGAAATCCGGCAGATGTTGTTCACGCTGCGTCCGCTGATTTTGGAAACGCAGGGTTTGCGGGCGGCCTTGGAGACGTTGGTGCAAAAGCTGCACGACAACGCTCCCGATCTCAACGTGCATCTGGAACTCGACGAGAATGCCGAGCGATTGGACAAAGACGCACAGGGGATGATCTTCTACGTCGTCGAAGAAGCGGTGGGGAATGCGCGCAAACACGCGCAAGCCACCGACATCTGGATTCGCTCCACGCGGGACACCACGGCTTACCTGATCGAAGTCATCGACAACGGCACCGGCTTCGACGTGGGCAAAGTGCAGTCCAACTACGACAAACGCGGCAGCCTGGGCATGGTCAACATGAGTGAACGCGCGGAAGTGATGAAGGCCAAATTGTCCATCGCTTCGGCCGTGGGACAGGGTACGCGCGTCATCTTGCGCTTTCCGCTGGAGCGCATCCAGGCATGAACGAAACGCAACTGCTGCCCGTCGTGTGGACCCTGGTTTCGATGACGCTGGCCGTGCTGGTGATTTTGTTCGTCAGCCCCGCGTTACGGGCGCGGCTGCACGCCTCACTCGGCGAGCGGCTGGCCGTGCAGCTGCTCCGCTTGCTATACTTCATTGGATTACCTTACGCGGCCTTGTTCACGGGCAGTCTCGCGCCGATCGATCTGGGCTTGACGGGCATGGGTGGGACGCTGTTCGGTTGGGATGTAGCGATCTGGCTGCGCGGCCTGAACACCACGTTCACCATCGGGATTATCGTCGTGCTGCCGATCGGCCTGGCAAGCTGGCAAATCGCGCGCTCATCACACGGTGCGGCGTTGGGCGCGGATGATCGATCGGTAGGCGCGGTGCTGGTGGAAGCGCTGTACGCGGAAATCCACTGGGCGTTTTATCGAACAGCGCCCTTGATTTTGTTGGAAAACGCGTATGCCGCCGCACTGGTCGGCCTGGGGCTGGTGGGCGTAGAGTGGAGTGTGGAACTGATTCGCAATGGGTTGAGCCGCGCGCCGGAAGATCGCCAACGCGGGCTGCGGCGCTTTTTGCTCTTGGCGTTGAGCGCCACCCTCTTTGTATTAACGCGAAACCTGTGGCTGTTGATCGGCCTGCATCTGATGACCGAACTGATCTGGAAAGCGTGGCTGGGCCGATTGGTCCACCCCCCGATCGAAACGGTGGCCGCCCCAATCGATCCCCGGCCCGATGCGGATGTGCGGCCGCTTCATTAGGCCCGGTGATTGTCCATAACTTTTTTGCTCTCCGTCCGCGCGGACACGAACACAGACACCCGCGAAAACGCGAGCTTGGAACTCTGGTAAAAATTAGGCAGCTTGATCAGACAACAAAAGAGGCGACCCGCGCGGGCCGCCTCTTGGCGTTTTGGGCAAACTGAGATCAGCGCACCACAAACGACAGCGCAATCATCACGACAGCGAACACAGTCGCCAGCGTCAGGCTCCTGCGCACATCCGACTTCACGAACCCAAATTCCTGATCGGGCGTGATCGCCTCGGCCTTGGCAGCACGCTGGGACGCGGCCACCGCGGTAGGCCGCACGGGGGCCGCAGCCGGCGCGTTATTCACGATGTTGATGTTAGCTTGAGCTTGTTGAATCGCGCGTTGTTGCGATTGTTGCTTCAATACTTTACGGGTTTTCTTTGCCATCGAAGGTTACCTCACTGCGAGAATGGCGCTCATTTTACCACAGGTTCCGGCTTTACTGCATCAGCTGCCCAAACACGGCGATGCGCTGGTTGTCCACCAAATACGGATAGCACGAGATCAAGGTGAGGGTGGGCTCATTCGTCGGCGCCATGACGTCCACTTGCGTGGGTGCGACAATGCGGCTTTCGCTGATGGTGTAGCGATAGCGCTGCTGGCCCGAATACACGATGACTTCATCGCCCGCTTTTAGTTGATCGAGATGCCGGAAGATTTCACCAAACACATCGTTGTGCGCCGACAGCACCAGGTTGCCGCGCTCGCCCGGATTGGCCGTCCCCAAGTGCTGCCCCACGCCTTTCTTCAACTGCTCCCACGTGTCCCCCGGCACGATCTGCGCGTCGACGTTAATGGCCGGAATTTGCAGACGCGTCGGCTGACCGGGACCGGGCGTGGGAATGGGCTGCGGCGTAACCGATTGGGCATACGCCCGCAAATGCGCCGGAATCTCGTCGAAGTTGGGCGCGGCCCCGCCGGGCGCGATGGGCGGGCGGTGGCCCGACGGCAGCACGATGGCATTGATGAGCGGCGTCGGCGCGGGCGTGAGCACAGCCGGCTGCGCGGCCACCGCGGTTTGATTGGTTTCGATGCGCGCTTGCTGCACGCTGATGAAGATCAGAATCAGTCCGGCGATGGCGCCGAGCTCGATCAGCAGCAGCAGCCGATCGCGCCACTTGCGCACGGTCTGGGGACTGGGCACACCTCTGGTGCGGCGTTGCGCGTGATCGTCTTCGTACACCTCGCTGAATTTGGAACGACGCACGTAAGCCGCCGCATTCCCGTTGGGCGCGGTGGATTGATCGGATAGGGCGCTGACTGTTTCCGGCACATCCAGCACGCGACCCTCCGCACGCAGACGCTTCAAGCGCGCCTCGCGGGCCGCGTGTTTGCGAATCGCCAGAATTTCTTCTAGCTCTTCGATGGTGAGTTCGTCAATGGCACGGCGATCGGGCATAGGTCAATTACCAATGAACAATGATCAATGACAAACGATCAACGGGCGGGTTTTACACCCACCGCAAAGACTTCCCGCTCAAAGAACCAGCGGAACGGCACCCACTTGAAGAACACGTGCCGCGCGCCGCGAAAGACGATACTTTCGCTGCGGTGCTGCGGCGGACTATTGAGCCACACTTTCACTTGCGTGAAACCGGCGCGCTTCAAATACTGTCCCAGGCTGACGATGCTCTGTTCGTTGACGTGCACTTCGACGTTGGCTTCCACGTTCAAGGCGCGCGGATTGGCCGGATACTTCTTGCCCTGCAAGCGGCGCACACCGCGCACGATGGGATACGCATATTGATCGTACCAGCGATTGGGCGCGGTGTGTACCACGATCATCCCCTGGGGCTTCAACACCCGTTGGATGTCTTTCAGCGACGCGTCGAGTTCCCACGGGAAGAGATGCTCCACCACGTCGAACATCAGGATGCGATCGAACGTTCCATCGGGATAGGGCAGGCGCTTGGCGTCGGTGCGGTACACCCCGATCGGGGTCGGCTCATCCCGGGTCGCTTCGCGGCTGAGCTTCACCGCCACCTCGGCGTAGTCCACGCCATACGCGCGCGCGCCGAGTTTGGTGACGTGGCGCAGAATCTCGCCGCGTCCGCAGCCCACGTCCAGCACTTTCATGCCGGGCTTCACTTCGGCATAGGCAAACGCCTCGCTCAAGCGGCGCGACAGGCGCTCGCCTTGCGATTCGACAAATTCTTCATAACCCTCGCAGGCATTGAGGAAGTATTCCTCTGTGTAAAGCGTTGAGGGCAGCGAGGGTTTATTGGTATCTTGAGACAAAGATAGAATCTCCGTTCCGTTAAGAATACAGGGTCTTCCGACTTCAACGAGAATTGCTCTAGCTGGATGGTCACACGCTCCACGAGCGTACTTGAACGGCGGATGTGACCATCCGCCAGGAGCATTTGCTAATGATCCCGCTCAACCCAGAAGAGCCAGAATTATTCACCGCCGAGAATGCGAAGAGCACTAGGTCTTTCAATCCTTCGCCGTGCCTCTGCGTTCTCTGTGATGAAATCTCAAATCTCTTCTCGATTATACCGTTTCGTCTGCCCTCAAGCAACGCGCCGCCGCGCGAAGATGTGCCAGATCGAATGGATTTCCGGCACGCGCAGCAGCAGCATGATTCCGGCATAAATGCCGGCACCGACCACCGCCGCACCGATGACGCCAATCCCTTCCCGCAACACCGAACTTTCTCCGAGCAGGGCGTTGAGCCCATGCAGCGCCGCATACGCGCCGAGACCCATCGCCATCGAGCCGAGGAGGGCTTTGCCCGCCAGGCTCCACAGGCCGAAGCCGCCCAGTCCGCCCAGCCGCGCCCGCGCCAGGAACAGCATGATCAACGCATGGCTCATCCACTGCACCGAGTTGGCAATGGCGAGATCGGTCACTTGCAACGGGCGACCATACAACGCGGGTGGGATCAGCGCCACGGCCAGATAGATGCCCACGTTGCAGATCAAGCCGACGATGGCGGGGGTCAAGGTATCTTTGCGCGCGTAAAACGCGAACACCAACGGCTGATCGACGCCCGCGAAGATCAAGCCGACGAGATACAGCCACAACATCAAGGTCACGGCTTGCGTGTCAGCCGGAGTGAACGCGCCGTGCTCATACAACAATCCGACGATGTTGAAGCCCAGCACGTACAGGCCAACGGTCGAGGGGATGATCAAGACCAGCACTAAGCGTAAGCCCTGCGCCAGCGTCGCGCGAAAATCGCGTGAAGAATTCGCGGCGGCGGAGCGGGACAGTGAGGGCAGAATCGCAATTGAGACGGCGCTGACGATCAGGCCGAGCGGAAACTGAATCAGGCGCGTGGGATAGTCCATCAGCGCGATGCCGGCCGCGCCCGTGCGCGAGGCGAGGTTCAGGCTGATCGCAATCGCCACTTGCCCGACGATCAATCCGGCCAGCACGGGTAGATACAATTTTAGAATGCGCCGCAGCGCGGAATCGCGCAGATCGAAATGCCAGCGCAGCGCTGCGCCGCGCAGGCCGGGCAGTTGAAACAGCAGCTGCGCGATCGAGCCAACCAGCAAGCCCAGCGCCATCGCCGCGATGCCCAGGCGTGCGGCCAGCAGCACGGTTACGATAATCGTCGCCAGATTGAACAACGGCGCGGCGAAGGCCGGAAAGGCGAAGCGCTTCAGCGCGTACAGCGCGCCGGAGACAGTGGCCGACATGCTCAGGAACAACACGGCGGGCACGGTGATGCGCAGCAGATTGGTCGTGACTTGCAGCAGCTCGTCGTCGAAGCCGCCGGCCATGAGGCGCGCCACCTGCGGCGCGAAGAACTCCAACACCAGCACCGTAATCGAGAGGAACACCACGGCCACGGATAGCAGCAGGCTCAGCAAGCGCCACAACTCGCCGCGGTCCTTGCGCGCGGCCAGTTCGCTGAACATGGGCACCAGCGCCGAACTGACCAACCCGCCCACGAGCAGATCGAACAACATGCTGGGCACGTAAGCAGCTACGTTGTAGGCGCTGACGAAGCCCGACGCGCCGAAGAGATCGCTCTTGACGATCTCGCGCACCAGGCCGAGCACGCTGCTGAGTACATTACCGGCTGCGACGATGCCCGCCGCGCGCGTGATGCCCCCACTCCGATCGGCTTCGGCGGCCCGTAGATTTTCAGAGTCTCGATCGGGTTGAGGTGCGATCGGATTGGCCGGGGATTCAGTTGGTTCGATGATGGTTTTGGTAAACGGCATAGCGGCTCAAGTGCGCTCGATTGTACCTTACATCCTGATCGCACCCAAATGCACTTGAGCGGGGCTGAGGAATTACGGCCTCACCCCCGGCCCCTCTCCTGAGAACGAGAAGCAGTTCTCAGGAGAGGGGAGAAAGCCGCTCCCCCTCTCCTGCAAATCCGCCATTTGATTTCAGGAGAGGGGGCTGGGGGGTGAGGCTGATCAACTTCGTTTGGCTTGCTGCAGGGTGAGTTCTCCCCGCAAGTTAGTTTGCATCAGTTCTCTGATTTCGGCGACAGTTCGCTTCTGGCTGAAGAGATAGACTAACTTCGCCAGCGCGGCTTCGGCGGTCATGTCGAAACCACTGATGACGCCCATTCGGGCCAGGGCCGAACCCGTGGCATAGCCTTCCAGATTGACACTGCCTTTCAGGCATTGCGTGCAATCGACGATCACCATGCCGCGATCGGTCGCTTCTTGCAACGCGGCCAGAAAATCTGGATTGTTGGTCGGCCCATTGCCTACGCCATATGCTTCCAGCACCAGTCCGGTGAGCGGTGGTTGTAGCAGATTGCGCACAATTTGCGCCGAAATACCCGGCCACAGTCGCAGCGCTCCGACGTTGACGGGCTTCAACTCTTGCACGTGAATGCCACGTTCCGCCGAAGGAGGCAGCACCAAATCCCAGTTGATGCGAATATCGACGCCCACGTCTCCCAGCGGCGGCAAATTCGGCGAGGCAAATGCCTCGAAGCCGCTGGCGCTGACCTTGACCGAACGACAGCCGCGCAGCAGCTGCTGGCCGAAGTATAGACAAACTTCGGGGATGGGAAAGTTCGCGGCGATCAGCATCGCCGTGATGAGGTTGGCGCGGGCATCGTTGCGGATCTGGCACAGCGGAATTTGCGAGCCGGTGAGGATGACGGGCTTGCGCAAGCCGTGCAGCATGAAGGGTAAAGCGGAGGCAGTGTAAGCCATCGTGTCGGTGCCGTGCAAGACGATGAAGCCATCGTACTGCTCATCGTGCGCGGCGATGTCGCCGGCGATCTTGTGCCAGTCGCCGGGCGTCATATTCGACGAATCCAGCAAGGGATCGTATTCATGAATCTCGACTTCCGGCATGAGATCGCTTTTCAGTTCGGGCATGGCCGCGATCTGTTCGGCCAGATAGCCGGGGGCGGGCGCGTAGCCGTCGGGGGTCGAGATCATCCCGATGGTTCCGCCGGTGTAGACGATGTAGACTCGTTTTCGCATTGTGCTGTCCTGTGTGGGGGTCAGAAACCGGGTTTCTCCATTCCAAAAGGAATTGAGCGAAGAAAGTATGTTCTCTTTGTTGCATTGGGAGACGTGACACAGAAACCCGGTTTCTACTTGTTCCTGTCACGAAAGACCATCGCCTGAAGATCGGCCTCGGCGCGACCGATCTTGCTCACGTACAGGCGCAGCTGCGCTTCGAAGGACGACAGCAGATGGCTGGCTTTGTAGCCCGCTTTCATCTGCGCGAGCCAATCTTCCATGACGGCGTGATCGGGTTCACGGTACTTGCTCTCGAAGCAGATCTGATCGAGCGGCAGCTTGGGCGGCATGGGCGGATACGACCCGCGTGGATAACCGAAGATGATGGTCATGAGGGGAAAGACGCCATCGGGCAAGCCCAAGGTCTGCTTCAAATAGCCGGCATCCAACAAACCGGTGCGGCCCGTCTCCGACAACATGACCGATGACACCCCCAGCGCTTCAGCCGCGATATTCATGTTCATCGCCGCCAGCGAAGCATTCACCACGCCGAGGGTGTACTCGATCAAGGGGGATTGCGGAAAGGCGTCGAGGACCAGGCGATCGCGGTGCGTGTCGCCCATCACGATAACGGCGCGCTGACCCTGAAACGGAATCGGTCGATCGAAGGTCGTGCGCCAGGTCGCCGCCGTAAAGATGGCGAAGCTCCACGATTGCAGATTGACCGTGGAGGGCGCCACGCGCCCGGCTTCCAGAATCGCAGCGAAGACATCATCGGGAATTTCGCGCTGAGCGAAGCTGCGCACGCTGCGGCGCTTGAGGATCGTTTCCAACAGCGGATTATCGGCCAGCGAAGGTGGCACATTGGGTTTGCCGGACAATAGACGAGCGAGGCTGCGCACAAATCCGATCGGCCCCGAGCGCGATCGGATGATACGCTGAGACGGTTGAACCTGTTGGGTTTCTGATGAGATCATACATCCCCTTTAGCTGTTGAAATGGTGAAGAGAAAACAGCGCGCGGGGATTGTAACACGCGACTCCTGGCGGAGAAACGAGGAACGCATGTGGATGATTGCACAACATGCCCGGTGGAGTCGAGGCTTCAGCCGGATCGC
>JBGSPW010000077.1:0-6626 GCA_041738395.1 Thermoflexales bacterium | reverse complement strand
TCCAGCTAGATACGACCGGACAGGTCATTAGCGTCACTTTACAGGCCAACCATCCTCTCGCGGCTAGGGTTCAGAGCGCCCTTCTTGATCAGCCCGAGAGATGAAATGTAGCCTAATTTGGGCAAAAATTGGGTCGGAGGTCTGCGCCAAAGTGCTGAGCGCGATCAAGTGGATTATGGGCTGGCGACCGCGCTCGCTTTCTCGAGCGGCCGGCGTGAGCTGCTCAACCGATTGTTCCAGCGCGCATCCACGTGCGTTACCTTATTTACCCGCTGGAACAGGCGCGAGATTGGAATCGATTGCGCGGCGATCAAGCGGGCCTTGCTCGCCGACTCAGTCTTGGCCGTTGGCTTCACCACGCGCGTCGCTTGCACTAGCACTAAGGCGGCCATCAGACCGATGAAGCCTACTTCCTCGAAGAAACGCCGATTGAGCCTTGATCTTGTTTATGCCTTTCTGGAAAGCTTTCGTGCAAAGTATCGCCACCAGTGGCCTCAAAGGCTAGTCGTACACATTTGCGACAGTAAGGAACATCGATCGTGACTGAAGTTATTCCGGTAACGAGGACACGGGCAGGCTCATCAGACTGGTACCGGCCTCTTTTCATTTTCAATGTCGAATGGTGCCTTCGGGGATGGGCCTTGATAGCATAGGTCGTTGTTTTCTTCTAATCGACGTGCACGAGTCACATCAACCGATGTCGTCAGATCCGCATTGATGCTACTCACGAGCTGGTCGTCCAACGTGCGTTGTGGCTCTGCTCCGTTATCGAAGCCAATCATTGAGACTCGCAGCGCCGCCCCATTCAGTGACCACTCTTGCTCAGACCGCGCCCAGAAAATGTCACCTGTCTCCTTGATGCGCTCAAGCACCTTACGACTCGCACCAGCACGAATGGCCTGCGTTGCCAGCAAGCCAACGCGCCTGGGCCTTGCCATGCTCGATCATCGCCCGCGCCTTCTCGAACCAGTAGCAGACCAGATCGCTGAAGTTCGGCAAGCGATCGCCATACAACTTGAACAGCGCTTCAGTGTAGGCGTCGCCCATCTCTGTCCGCATTTTCTTGTCGCCCAGAAACGGTGGATTGCCCACGATGGCCTCGCACTCCGGCCAGTCCGGCTCGGTGCCGTCCGGGTTGAGGATCGCATCGCGGTGCTCAATCGAATCGATCGGCTTCAGGATCGGCTCACCGGGAAAACCGTAGCCGTTCTTCACGAACCATTGAATGTAACCGATCCAGATCGTGGCCTGCGCCAGTTCGCGCGCATACTCGTTCGTTTCGATTCCGTGCAACTGGGCCGGCGATGGCGCTTCCAATGGTGACAGGCGTTGCAACGTTAGTTCGGCAAACACCTCGGCTACCTCACGCCATAACTCCAGCAGCATCACCAAGGCCACATATAAGAAATTGCCGCTGCCGCAGGCCACGTCCAATACGCGGATGCTGGTCAGTTCGAGTGCGAAGTCGCGCAACAGGTCGCTCATTTGCTTTTCGAGTTTTGTGCGTCTGGTGCCTTTCGCTTCGTCACGCTGCGCGGCCAGGTCGCGGGCCTGCACTTGAATCTCCGCCCACTTGCGGCGTAATGGCGCCATCAACACCGGCTCGACAATCAACTCGATGTCCGATCGGTCGGTGTATTGCGCGCCCAACTTTGAGCGTTGACCGGGATCGAGGCCGCGCACGAACAATTCGCCGAAGATGCTCGGCTCAATGTTGGACCAATCCAATGCCACGACGCCGGCCAGAATCTTGATCGCGGCCCGATCCATCGGCAGCGCCGCGCCGTCATTAAATAAGCCGCCGTCGAAGTGGCGTATGTCATCCACGCCAAATGCGCTGCCCGCCGCCATCGCCGCGAAGAGTTGCTATAACTTGGGCGTGAACGCTTCGGGCCTGACACGCGCCTGTTCCACCAACTTCGTGAAGACGTTGTTCGGCAGCAGATCGACATCCTCGGCGAACAGGCAGAACAGGCCGCGAATGAGAAAGTGCGCGATGGTCTGCGGCGAGGTGCCGGGCAACGTGGTACGCAAATACGCGGCCAGCGTCGCAAACCGATCGGCCGCCTGCTGTGTCACCTGCACCGGCAGTTCGGCTTGCTCGAAAAACGCGGGGTGTTCAAAGACCGCTTTCAACGCGCGGCGACCATCGGGCGTTAAGAGGTCATCGAGCAGTAACGTGCGCTTACGCTTGCGGGTGTTGGTGAAGTTCGTGTGGATGATGAGGCAATCGATATCGCACACCACCAACAGTGGGGGATTCTCCAAGGCTTCGCGATAGTTCAGCAGTTGCCTGTAGGCCTTGTCCAGATCACCGCCGGGGCCTTTGTATTCGAGCGCAAAGAAACGCCGCTTGAATACATCGGCGAAACCGTTACCGCCGGTCGTCTTGGCGGCCCCATATTCAAAGGCGAAATTCTCGCCGATGGGATCGACTTCGGCGGGTGTCGGGTGGCCGATCAAGCGGCACAGATCGATGAAGTGTTCCTGATAGGCCGAGCGTTCTTTGAGTGTGGCGTGCTTCCACTTATCGACGAAGGACTGCGGGGTGATGCTCGGTGGTGTACTCATCGTGACGACACGCTTCCATCGCGTTGGCGTCGGCTACAGCGGTTCTATTTGTGCGCAGAGTATAGCACACAGCGGCATGGTCTGCGAGTAACGAGGTAAAGCGGAGCGGTAACGGCCAGGCCACTTGTAACGCGCGTTACGCCTGCCATTCGCGCCCGTCGGCGGTGATGACCGTTATCCGATTGTCTGCCTTGCGAACGCGAAGATTGAGATCAACCATCAGGGTGTGAATCACGTCATCGGGAATGCGCTTTAACAGCGACTCATTGGTCAGCACCACTGGCCGTCCCAGGATTCCCAATGCAGCGGATTGCGCCGCTTGCGCCCGGTTGAAGTCCCGATCGGTCATGTCAGGGTTCACCGGGCGCGTTCGCGCTAAATCCACCAACCGATCGATCGGGCCCTCTTTTCTCAGCTCGTCCAGCATCGTCGGCTCCAAATTGCGTTGGGTGAGATAGACCGCCGCGTCGGTGATCATTCCCCCCGGGTCATCAATAATGATGTCAATCAGCACATGGGTGACGGCTTGTTGGTCGACGCGGCCGCCCTCTGCCAGGCGGCGGGCCAGGTCCGCGTGGCCGGCCCACTCCATCAGTTCAGGCAATTCCAATTGGGGCCGAGTGGTGTCGAGGTTGCGGAGCGCATTCTCGCCCACGATGTTCGACCTCTCTGGAATCTGATCAGAACCGATCGCAATCAGCCACGAGTTGATCTGTCGCTTCATTCGGGTGGAGGACGTGGCCCGCTGCCACTCCCACAAAACCTGCTCGGTCTCCAGCTGCACCGCGTGCAGGCGGCTATGATCGAAGGGGCGGCATTCACTGAGAATCCGCACGATCATTGACCAGCGCGCACCATAAGGATCATCAATCAGATCGCGCAAGATGGTCAGTAAATCGACGACGCGCTGCGGCTGGCGCGCTTCCAACAACCTAGCTGCCCAGAAGCTCAGGGGTCGCTCGAATTGCGGGTAGAGCGCTCGCCCGCTTAACATGAAATCTTCCGACTGAATGAACTCGGCGGCCAATTTATCGCGCACGAATTCGTTCGGGAAGCGCCACCGTTCGCCGTCTTCCAATAGCAACCCGGTCGAACCGATCACCTCGAAGAAGAGGGCTTCTGGCTCGGCTGAGCGGTTGCGCCAGGCCAAGATCAATTGGGCGCGACTGAAGCGATCGGGGTCCTTACCACTCCGCCACTTCGGGCTGAGCGAGTCAAACGCGAGGTTGCCCAGGGTATTCCGCGCTAACGCATAGACATCAGCGCTGGTCGAGATCTGGAAGCGGGCGCGCGCGGATAACTGCCGACTGATGGCTTTCTCGAGCACGGTGGCCAGGCTCAAGACTTGCGACGGATCATCGGCTAACCGGGCCGTTTCAGCCAGCCACCAGCCTGATGTCAGCGCGTTCGTCGCCGCGGTGTGCCGGGTGCACCAGGTCTCGATGCGTGAACGCACGTTGGCGGAGTAGCGGGTGCCGACGTACTCCAGCGCATCGTTTCGGCCGATATGAGTCAGTTGCAGTGTCACCTCAATCGGACGGCGCGCTTCAGGCCTGACCTGGCGGGTGGTCAAGGCCCAGCGCTCCTCGCGCTCCAGTTCCTGATTGAGTAGGCCGCGTTCGCGGGGCGTTAGTTCGTCGTAGCCATCGAGCAGCCAGACTGCACGCTGATCGCGGACGGCCTCAGCTAATTCGCGCGCGAAGGCGTCCCTATCCGCTGCATCAGGCTGCCAGTGACCAAAGACTTTTTCTCGCACAAAGCTTGCCAGATCGCCGACCTTCTCTCGGGCATCGAAGTACGCCGACAGTGATACGACGATTGGAATCAATCCCAGCTGACGAGACGCGGGCACGAGAACCTGAGTGAGATACGTCGTTTTGCCAATGCCGGTCTCGCCGGTGACCAGCACGGTTTGATGTTTCTCCAGCAACAGCTGCGCGTCAGCCTGATCTTTGACTTGTTGCCGCTGGCCCAGTAAATCGTATCGGCACATCGGTGGCCTGTAGCCCGCCAGCGCGGGATACTGCCGATCAATCAGCGCTTGATAGGCAGCCAGGGCAAAGGGCGTAGCCGATACCGGTCCGGTCGTTTGAACTACCGACTGAAGGGGTTCGGGGGCAACGATCGGAGTTGAATCAGGATCCGACGATTGTTCATGCGCTTCCAGCCTGGTGGCACGCGGCGCGTCTGCATGGGGGATGGGTTCCTCTTGCAGTTTTTGGAGCAGCAACTCCATCGCCTTGAGCAGCCGTGATCTCGCCGTAGTGGGCAATATTGCCTCATCTTTGGGCGGCAAAACCTTTTGCCAAAAGTCCTCATATTTCTTCTGTCGAAGTTCGCTGATCTGCACGGCGTCATGGTCGGCGATGACTTCCGCAACATATTCCGGGTCAGAGAGCGCACGGCCGATTTGCGCCGGGTTGCCGGGGAACGGCGCGTTGTGCCGAAAAGGATAGAAGTACCCGCCCTCCAGGCTCAGGAAGGTATTCCATTTATTCCAATCTTCTGGAGCAATGCGGGGCGGTCGATAACAGGTAAGCCATAGATCAGCCAACGCCCAGCCCAGGCGCTTGCCGGGCGGTAAAGGTTGTTTGTCGGGATGTTCGCGCAGAAAGTCAATTACAAATTGAGCGCTGGTCAGGGGATGATCGTCCAGTTGGGCGGGCTTGTGTAGCCCCTTGATAACAAATCCGAGCGTTTTAATGTCAAGCATCGGCCAGAGTCTCCGGTTCGCGGCTTTTTCGCAGGATTTTCGCATGGATTATGAACCTGCGCCGGACTGAGTACGTTAAGATAGTTCTCGCGCGGGATGGGTCAGGCGAATCCGACCGCCAGTTTAACAGACACCTGCCCTCAAATCAAGGAGAGCCACATGTGGGCCAAATACAACACGGACTTCATCTTAGCCTTGGATCGGGAAGAACTCCACATTTTCGGCCAACCCGTATTCATGGGCGCGGTTTACTCGCCGGGCAGTTCCTGCGCCACGTGCGGCGCGGTGGGGCAAGTTCAGGCCGTCATGCGGGAGTGTGACGGCTACTATCTCCTGGTGTGTGACACCTGCGCCATCACCCGCTGGGCGGTCAATATCTATCCATGGCACTGGATGCTGACGGCCTATGATAGCCTGCTGCCCGCCTTGCAAGCCCGCTCTACGGACCTGGTGATCAACCACACTCTCGACATCGCCCAGACTTTCGGCTGGCTCCGGTATACCGAACGTTCCTCTCAGGTCTTGGAGACGTTGTTGAGTCTGGTGAGTGACAGCCAGTTGACGACGCCACAGCGAGAGGCCGCTGAACAGCTGATTGCGGCGCGGGGTGGAATGGACCTCATCAAACGACACCGGGACCTGCAGTACCGCCTGCAGCGCTTGCAGCGCGTGCCCAACTTCCGCTTGTCTGAGATCCAGCGGCTCAAGCGGCTGATCGCTGCCAATCTCGACTATGTACGCTACCCGCACGGGCTGATGGCGGTGGAGGTCGGCAAGCTGGTGGCTCTTGAGAAGCGCTACAAAGACTCGCTCAGAGACCTGGATGAGCAGTCGCTGCGGGTGATGGTTGCCCGTAGCCGGTCCGATGCATCGCTGCCGGGCTGACGGTCAGCTGAACACAGTTTCGTCGCTTTTTCGCAAGAAATCTGAATCGCCGCTGCGAGCCACTGATTATACTGGAGCCAATCTTGATTGGCGAGAACGTACACTTGGACAACCAAAGCCCGCAACCCTTCAACTTGATTGATTCGAACCGCCGGCCGGGTGAGCGGTTCAAACTGCCGCACGCCGTCATCGTCCGCGCGCCGGGGCTGCTGCCTATGTTGTATACGCCGAGTGAATTGGAGCAAGAACTTGGCGTGCCGGCCCGTGCCATCCGTGACTGGCTGGATAGAGGACTCGCGCATCAACGCGACGAACGCGGTCACCTCTGGATCGACGGTCGGCAGGTGGCGGCCTGGGTGAAGACCTTGACTCGCTCTAAGGCCGCGCCACGGCTGCAGGCAGACGAAGCCTACTGCATGCGCTGCCGCCAGCCTGTCAAATGGTTGAATCCGACGCG
>JBGSPW010000035.1:0-43672 GCA_041738395.1 Thermoflexales bacterium | reverse complement strand
CCTTACTGGACGCTGAACTTTGCCGAGGAACAAAACACACAGCGCACCGCCGCTGATTACCTCGACGAGTTCGAGCAGTTGCTGATCGACGCGACGTTGATCCGGCTGCGCGCCGATGTACCCGTGGGCGCTTACTTGAGCGGCGGCTTAGACTCGTCGGTGACGACGGCCATCATCCGCAAATATACGCAGAACCGGCTCGATACTTTCTCCATCGCATTTTCCGATCCGGCCTTTGACGAAAGCGACTTTCAACGGCGCATGGCCGAATATCTGGGCACCGATCATCAAGTGGTGTACTGCACGCACGCCGACATCGGCCGCGTTTTTCCCGAAGTGATCTGGCACACGGAAACGCCCACCGTCCGAACCGCGCCCGCGCCGATGTTTATGCTATCGCAGCTGGTGCACGACCACAATTTCAAAGTGGTCATGACGGGTGAAGGCGCTGACGAACTACTGGGCGGCTACGACATCTTCAAGGAGATGGTCATTCGCCGCTTCTGGGCCAAGGACCCCGACTCAACCATCCGCCCGTTGTTGCTGAAACGACTCTATCCGGAAATCGGCCAACTGAACAGTGCCAGCGCCGCCTTCTTAATCGCCTTCTTCAAACGGGGCCTCACGGCCACTGACGACACGTTTTATTCGCACGCCATACGCTGGAACAACGCAGCGCGCTTGCAGCGTTTCATGTTAAATCCAGATGCGGCCAGCAAACACTTGGAAGAAGAATTGGTTCCCATTCCGCACGGATTCGAAACGTGGTCGCACTTCGGCCAAGCGCAATATCTGGAAGTGGTTTCATTCCTGTCGCCGTACCTGCTTTCCTCACAAAGTGATCGGGTGGCAATGGGTCATTCCGTCGAAGGACGCTTTCCCTTTCTGGACTACCGCATGGTGGAGTTCTGCGGCCGGCTGCCCGCCAAATACAAAATGCGGGGCCTGCGTGAGAAATGGCTGCTGCGCCAGGTCGGCCGCAAGCTGCTGCCGGCAGAGATCTGGACACGCCGCAAACGCCCTTACCGGGCGCCGATTCACCGCAGTTTCTTCGGCGCCGAGGGAACCACGGCGTACGCGCAAGAGCTACTGTCCGAGCGAGCAATTCAAACAGCCGGATTGTTCAATCCGCAGGCCGTGGCCCAGCTTGTACGCAAAGCAGTCGGCGGCGCCCAGCTAAGCGAAGTGGATGATATGGCGATCGCAGGCATTCTATCCACCCAGTTGGTCCATCAGCAATTTGTGAAAGACTTCAACACCCGATTGTCTCAACTGCGCCCCACCGATCGGGTGAAGGTTGTACATCCCACCCATGAGGAGATAACGCGGTGAATCAGTCCATCACTCCCCAAGTTCCGGCCGCCTTCGGCCGGCAATCGCTGGATATCGATGTGGTGCAAGAAACCGAACGACTTGTAAATGAGCTGCGTCACAGCGTGCACGACACGCTGCACCGCCAAGGCGCTGTTGTCGGCATCAGCGGCGGTATCGACTCTTCTCTGGTATTGGCTTTGTGCGCCAAGGCTTTTGGTCCAGAGCATGTGATGGGAGTCTTGCTGCCGGAGCAGGAATCCAGCCCGGAGAGCGCCAATCTAGCACACCAGCTCGCTGCGCAATATGGTGTACCGACGGTCACGGAAGACATTTCGGGGGCTTTGGAAGGCGCCGGTTGCTATCGCCGCCGCGACGAGGCGATTAAACGTATCTTTCCAAACTTCAGTGCGGGCTGGAAAGCGAAGATCGTCCTGGCAGGTAATCTACTGGAACAGGCCGCCCTGAACGTCTTTCGACTCATCGTCACCGACCCGCAAGGGCAAGAATTCAGCAAGCGTTTGCCGATGCACGAATTTGCTCAGATTGTAGCGGCGTCCAACTTCAAGCAACGCCTGCGCATGAGCATGTTGTATTATCACGCCGAGCTGCGCAACTATGCCGTCATCGGCACCGCCAACAAGAACGAGCACGCGCTGGGCTTCTTCGTCAAGTACGGCGATGGTGGCGTCGATATTCAGCTGATTGCACATCTCTACAAGACACAGGTCTACCAGCTGGCCAAATATCTGAACGTGCCAGACGAGATTCAGCGCCGCACACCGACGACCGATACCTATCCCGGCGGCAGTACCCAGGAAGAATTTTTCTATCGCGTGCCATTCGATATTTTGGATACAGTCTGGCTAGGCCACGAGCGTAGTCTACCGCCGGCTGAGATTGCACAAGTTCTAGACTTGTCGGCCGAGCAAGTGCAGCGCATCATCGCCGACATTGGCAGTAAGCAGCGGGCTACTGCCTATCTGCGGATGCCCGTGTTGGATTGTGCCGTGCAACAATCCTAATGTCACCCAACGCGCAAGAGCGATCATGAGCAAACGCCTATTGCTGTTGAATGGCCTGGCGATTCTGGCCGTAGTCTGCAACCACGCAACGGCGTACGTCTATATCTCGATGTTCTGGTGGACCAATTGCTATCGTCCGGTTACTGTGCCCAACTACGATCAGCTGGGGAGTGCCGCCTACTACGGCACTGTGGCCATCCAGGAGTTGACTCTGTTCAGCGTCCCGGCTTTTCTCTTCGTCTCGGGCTTCTTTGTTGCTTATGCAGCTCGCGGGAAGGGCGGTGTCCTTAGCTGGAAAACTGTGCAAGGGCGGATCACGGGCCTGCTGTGGCCATATTTAATTTGGTCAGTCGTACTGCTTATTCTGGAAGCTGTGCAGCAGGGCAAAATCTCCTTCCCCCTCGACTATGTCCGCCGAATCCTGACCGGGGACATCATTGGCGCGTACTATTTTGTCCCGCTGTTGTGTCAGTTTTACTTGCTCTCACCGCTTGTTGTTCGATTAGCCAAGAAGCATCCGCTTGCTCTCGTGAGCATAACCGGTGCGATCCAATTACTCATTAGTCTATGGCTGGTCTATTTGCAGACTAATGCACGCGAGGTGTTTAACAGCACCTTCGGCAATGGCTGGCTGTTTATCTGGCAAGTATTCTACTTTCCGTTAGGGGTAGTGATAGGCTTCCGGTGGGCAGCCGTGCGTCCCCGACTCATCCAATTCAAGTGGATCCTGGTGATTGTGGCCGCCGCGTTTGGCTTCCTCTCAATTGTCGAGAATGAATGGCTGCGCCAAGTGATGAGTGCCACCCCGGAGTGGCAGGCGATGACCATTTCGTCGCGACTCTATGCGCTGGCCTTTGTGTTGGCCTTTATGGCTTTTGAGGGAGAGAAGGGACGGATCGCTCAAATTCTAAGCTGGCTGGGCACCCGTTCTTATGGCATTTATCTGTTGCACTTTCCCTTGCTGGGATTGGGCGCACGTTTCTTCCACCGCTTCTTTCCACAATTACTCGCGCAGCCACTACTACTGGAATTGGTGCTAGTTGTTGAAGCCATTGCAATCGTAACGCTGTTCATGAAGGGCGTGGCACGTTCCCCGGCGCGTAAATGGTATCGCTATCTGTTCGGTTAGACATGGAAAAAAAAGCACATAGTATTGGCTAAGAGAGGAGACAAGAATCATGACCGTTTCAACTCCATCCCTTAAGACCCCGCGCTCCCGTCTAAAGTGGGCGGTGGGAAGTATCGGCATCGCACTCATCGCCCTGATAGCGCTGATGGTCGCGGCCAGTACCTTGTCCGGCTATGGCTTGAATGTACGCGCCTTCGCAGGCGCAGTCATGAACACGCTGCGCGCCGTGCGAGATCAGCAAACCGTCACAGCCGGCGCTGGCGACTATAAGAACGTCGTCTTTCTGCATCACTCAGTCGGCCACAATCTCATCGAGCAAGGTTCGGTGCGAGAGCTGCTCACAGAAGCGGGCTATCAGTTTTGGGACCACGACTACAATTCCCCCGGTCTCTCCGATCCGACAGGCAAGGCCACCGGCTATCACTACAACGTGCCCGATGACAATACCGACCCCGACGGTTTACTGCGCATCTTTTCGCAGCCAGCCTACGGACTTCCCTTAAACACTCTGAGCGGCCTGCTGCAGCACGAAGTGATTGCCTTCAAGTCGTGTTTTCCGGCCAGCAATATCACAACGGATGCGCAGTTGGAGGAACGCAAGGCCTGGTATCTCAAGATGCGTGACATCATCGATCAGCATCCCGATCACGTTTTCATTCTCGTCACACCCCCGCCGCTAAATCCGGCTGAGACAAATCTGGAAGACGCCAGGCGCGCACGGGCGATTGCGGACTGGTTGAAATCAGACGAATATCTTAAGGGACATTCCAACTTGTTTACCTTCGATTTTTTTGACGCGCTGGCGGAGAACAATCCTGCCGTGCTTGACTTCAATATGCTTCGTGAATCTTTCCGAAATGAAGCCGATTCGCATCCCAATCAGCTAGCCAACCAGACCATTGGGCCGAATTTTGTTGAATTTGTGATATCGGCTGTAGCGCAGTTCAAACAAGCGCGCTAACCCAGCTAGCGCAGCCAAACTTTTAGCGTCCGGGGTTCTCCCTGTCGGTCGTTCTCTATTCTACCGGCTCGAAAAACCGGGGGGTCTAGGGCCAATACTGTTTAGATAAGTCAGCAGAGGCGGCTCCCACGCCGCCGGGCATGGGAGCCCGGCCCGCTAACTAAACAGTATTGGGTCTAGGGCGTCAAAAAATCTAACCATCCCTGACGGATTCTTCAACAGACAAAGGTTGCGGGCAAAAAGCCAGATGCGTTTTTGACGAAAGATATACAAGCGTAGCCACTGAATCGCAGATTGCTTCAACGCCGCGCAAACCCGCGTCGATAATAATGCTCATAACTTGATGTGGAGCAAAGCGATGGCAGCTATACAACTCAATGAACACCGTGACACAACCTCGAATTGGTCAGCAGACTCACTATCCGTCATCATCCCGGCTTATAATGAAGAGGATGGCATTGCCGACATTCTCGATCGGGTCTTGAGCATTCAATCCAGCCTGGAGGCCGTGGGCGTAAGCGGGCCAGAAGTCATTGTAGTCGACGACGGTAGTAAGGATCGCACCATGGAAGTTGTGCGAAAGTATTCCAACGTGCGGCTGATTTGCCACGAGAAGAATCGTGGTTATGGTGGCGCACTTAAAACAGGGTTTGCTAATGCGACGGGCAATCTGCTCGCCTTCCTGGATGCCGATGGCACTTATCCGCCCGAGCATTTTCCCGAGCTGTGCCGGGCCGCGCTGGATGGCGCAGAACTCGTCATCGGTTCACGGATGGCCGGAGCCAAAAGCGAAATGCCCAAGACGCGCCGCCTGGGCAACCTCATCTTTGCCAGACTGGTCAGCGTCATCGGCAATCAACACGTCACCGACAGTGCCAGTGGCATGCGGGTCTTCCGCCGTGAAGCGCTGGAGCGCATGTATCCCCTGCCCGACGGGTTGAACTTCACGCCGGTGATGAGTACCCGCGCTATCCATGAAGGGATAAAGATGGTGGAGGTGCCCATTCCCTACAGCGAGCGGTTAGGCCGTTCTAAACTCAATGTGATCAAAGATGGGGTGCGTTTTTTGAACTCGATTGTATTGACCGCCATGTCCTACAATCCGGTGCGCGTCTTGGGCCTGCTCGGCCTGTCGGGCGTCGGCTTTGCGGCCCTGGTGGCTACCGTGCTCGTCGTACTCCGCTTGACGGGCGTTACACAGCTACAATCGCTTGGAATCCTGGCCGTCTTCACCGCGTTGGTGTTGGGCGTAACGGGCGTCAGCTTGTTCAGCCTGGGTGCCATGTTCAATTACCTGGTATCCTTGTTTCAGAAGCGGGTGGTACAGCGCGGATTATTTGGAAAGCCCGTCTTTGACCCACCGCTAGAGACGCACTTTGGCACTCTGGGTGTTATAGGTGTCACCGTGGGCGTGGTGATTGCCCTCCTGCTCCTCATCGCTGGCGCCACGGGCGCCACGCTAGAACAGATGTGGTTGTGGATGATCGCGAGTGCGATGGCGACGCTAATCGGCGTACAGCTGATCGTCGCACGTGTCATCATGAATGTATTGTTTGACTTGAGCAATCGGGAAGTCAAACAGGGGCAAGATATGCGGGGAAGTCCCATCAAGCCGAATTACAAGGTAGAATGAATAGACAAAGGGAGAGAAGACAACGATGAGCGACAAAATTGAATTGATTGATCAAGAAACACAATTAAAACTGAATTTAGGGACGCGCCAGGTCAAAAATCTACCCATGGCCAAGTTCCCCGATGCTGATCTAGCCGTGCGAGCCAAGGGTATTCGCCGCCCACCCTACAAAGTCGACATCCTGCTGGTCAATCCACCTACGCCCGATCAAACCATTTGGATCCGCAGTCAGCATCGAGTGGGTCGCCGCAGCCGCGAAAACATGATCTGGCCGCAGATGGAACTGGCGCAGATGGCCGCGATGTTGATGCCGGATTACACAGTGGAGATCATCGACGCAAACGCGCTGCGCATGAGTTGGCCCGAATTTGAGGCTAAGCTAAAAGAACTACGGCCCCGCTTTTACCTGACCCAGGTGACTGCGCCGACCTTGACCAACGATATGTATGGTGCGTTCTTAGCCCGCAGTCTGGGCGCCATCACGATCGGCTTCGGCACCCATGTGACGCCGATGCCACGCGAGACGCTCGAGCAATTCCCGGCGCTCGACTTTGTGTTGCGCGGCGAACCCGAACTGACGCTGCGCGAATTGATGGACACCATCATGCTGGCAAATGGCCTGTGGACGGTACAGGACGGCAAGCTTCTGCGGGCCAATGGCCAACCTGCCGATGAAAGCGGACATCTGGCCTACATGATGAAAGACGCCGATCCGATGTGGACTCCGGCGTGGGCCATTGAGACGGCCGAAGAACCACTGCCCGACGAACGCCTGCGCCTGACCCCCGCTCACCTGACGGCGATTCGCGGGCTGGCCTGGCGGATCAACGGCGAAGTACGGGTCAATTGGGATCGACCGTTCATTCGCAATCTCGACGATCTACCGATTCCGGCGCATCACATGTTGCCCTTCGACAAGTACCGCATCCCGATGATCAAAGGCCCGTACACGTTCATCGTCTCGAGTCGCGGCTGCACGGCGGGTTGCAAATACTGCATTAAGCATGTCAGTTATCAGTTCTCCATTCGCGTCCGCACGCCTGAAAACATTATGAAGGAGCTGCGCGTGCTGCGTGATCTGGGCATCAAGCACGTGAATATGTATGCCGACCTATTCACCGTCAATCGCGAACAGGTCATGGGCCTGTGTAAGTTACTGATCGAAGAGAAGCTGGGCTTGACCTGGACGTGCAACAGCCGCGTCGATTACGTCGACGAGGAAATGCTGCAACTGATGGGCAAGTCCGGGTGCATCTACATTGCGTGGGGCATCGAGTCCTCCAACGAGCAGATTCTCAAGAAAGCGGCTAAGGGCTATCGCTTGGAGCAGGCTCCACGCGCGCTCAAGTGGGCGCATGAGGCTGGCATCAAGGACTGGGGCTACTTCATCATCGGCCTACCCGGTGAAACGGAAGAGACCATCAAGGCCACGATCAAGTTTGCCAAGGCGCTGCCGTTGGATATCGCCTTATTTCATGTCGCCGCGCCCTATCCTGGCACGCCCTTCTTCTTCGAAGTGCTGGAAAACAACTGGTTCCGCCCCGGCACGCAGTGGGAACAAGTGGACATGGACAAGTCCACGGTGCTGGACTATCAGGGCTTGAAAGCCGAAGAGTTGGAATACTGGCAAAAGAAAGCCTTCCGCGAATGGGCCTTCCGCCCCGGCCCGATCTGGACGTACCTGAAGGGCATGGCCGATCCGCATTCCTGGAAGTCTGCGTTTGAAATTGCGCTGGGCACGCTAGGGTGGGTCAAGTAGATTTAGCGCCAGGAGAACCGAGCGAACGATTCTCTTCACCTTTTCTTTTGAAAAACGAATTTCCCAGGCCGTTGACGCAGCTCGATCCGGTCAGCGGCCTGGATTCACGTAAAGACGATGGTAGCGATACGGTTAGGCCGAGCTCAATTACGTTTCGATTGGCAGATTCTGCTCTTCGCGTTGTCGGCCACGCTAGGACTGATCATCGCACATGATCTGGCCCACGCGAGTATTCGTCTGGCTCTCATCGCCGCCAGTCTGATGATATATCTGTTCTTTGTCAACAAGTCCGAACCATCGAATAGACAGCGTTCATTCGTGCGCCTCAGCCTAGGCTCCATGCCAACGATCTTGGCGGTGTATTTTTTGCTTACGAATGATTGGGCCAGGTGGAGTGAGAAACTGGCTTTCCTAAGCCCGGTCACCAGTTTGCTGGCAGCACTGCAATTCGCGCCTCAATGGCTGCAAATTAACCCCAATGTGATCGGTGGAACGATTGCGGCCTTGCTGCCACTCCAGATCGTCGCGTTGAAGGATAGCCGACACGTGACGCGAGCAATACTCTTGGGAATCTCGCTCGCGGGGCTGGCCCTTAGTCAAACGCGCGGGGCCTGGTTAGCCATAGGACTGACCACGCTCATGTGGTTAGTCTGGCGAATTGTGCAGCAGCGCTCCGCAAACCTGCACCGGGCGCGCATGGGATGGGGCTTAGTCGTCGCCGGTGGTCTATTGAGCCTGATAGTGATGCTGGCAACGCCCGTCGGCGAGCAGCTGGTGCGACTGGGCGGTGGACGACCTGACATCTGGCGCAACAGCCTGGCGCTCATCAGTGATTATCCAGGCACCGGTTATGGCTTAGGCGGATTCGAAATGGTCTATGCCAGTTACGCATTGTTGACACACGTCGGGCATACCATGCATGCCCACAATCTGTGGCTCGATATCTGGCTGGAACAAGGTCTGTTGGGCATTGTGGCGTTTTGTGGGTTACTCGTTAATGGCATCTGGCCCAGGCTCCATAGCGGGCCATGGCGCCTGGGTGCGCTGGCGTCGTTAGCGGTGATGTTGCTGCACGGTCTGATCGACGATCCGTTCTATGGCTACGGTGGTATACTCATTCCGTTGCTGCTTATTCCACTGGCGCTACTCGTTCGAGACGACACGCCGGCGTCGATCGATACTGCACCACCCACTCAACGCAGACGGACCGCCTTTGTGAAGTTACAGCCCGCTTTCGCCGTCTGGACGGCCACTCTCGCAGTATCGCTGATGGCGGTTGTCTTGCCAAGCGGGCGGGCAATGCTCGAAACAAACTGGGGAGCCGTAGCTCAAACGCGAGCGGAACTGTCGGTGTACCAATGGCCACGCTACGGCTTGCCGGATGTGTTGCGCCGAACGGGTGTCGTAAATTTGGAACCAGCCCTTACGCACTATGCAGCGGCACTGGTGATCGATCCGAACAATGCCTCGGCAAACCGGCGGCTGGGCCAGATCAATCTGTCACTGGGTGACCTGGAAGCGGCCTGTCGTCATCTAGAGCAGGCTTACGCGGTTGCCCCAGAGCAACGTGCCACGGTGCAATTATTGGGCGAGTGTTACGCCCTGCAAGGGAAGAGTGCGCAAGCTATTCAGCTGTGGCGCACGATCGATGTCAGCGACGGACAGCTGCTGGCACGCCATTGGTGGTATGACGCTTATCTGGTCGAACCTGATCAGGCAGACATGTTGAAGCAATCCATAGATGCGCTAAACCAAGAATAGCGCGGTAATCCTAGATATTTATGCGATCTTATCAATCTTTCAAAAATTTGGGAATCTTGATCATCGGTGGATGCCTACTCGCCATCATGGGCGCACAGGTCATGGCACAAGGCAATGGTGATATTTGGACGCCGGCCGTCAATGTCTCACAATCCGGCACCGCCTTGAATCCCGTCATAGCGGCGGCACCAAACGGCGTCTTACATGTCTTGTGGTGGGATGACTTAGACGGAGAACAATACGCCCGGACGAATCTTACATCGACCGTCTGGACCAGACCGGTCAATGTGCCGCAGATTATCGGCCAACGCCAGGTCGATGCGCAGACCAATCGTGTGACTCTCACCGAGCCGCGCAGCGTAGTGCTCACAGCGGATGCTGGCAACCGGGCGCATGCATTTTGGTTCGATGCGGCGGATCAATTGCTGCACGCGCAGACCGCAGGGGCGGCCTGGAGCGACGCCGCTGTTTTGGCAGAAGCGGCAACAATTCTGAGCACCGCCACAGACGCGAGTGGTGCGCTTCATCTGGCTTACACCCAATCGGCCGACTCCCCAGAAAGACCGGCCGGCCTTTATTATCGCGTCAACAGCGAAGGACGCTGGAGTCCGCCAAGTCTGATCCACGCCTCATCGTATTTTCGCGCGGCTCAGCCGGAAGCGTTGCACCTCAGCCTGGCAGGCAACAATCGCGGACAACTGGTCGTAGCCTGGGATGAGCCTCAGCTACAACAAAGCCAGCTGGCCTTCTCGCTCAACAACGGAACTGACTGGAGCGCGCCACTGCCCCTCAGTAACACACAGTCGTTGCCTGTACGTCAGGTGTCCATAGCTGCAGCGCCCAACGACAACATTTTGATGCTGTGGCAAGACACCGGGACCACCAACGACTGTACTTTTGCGCAACGGGTATCGAGCGATGGCGGGCAGACATGGAGCGCGCCCGTAAGAATTTTTAATAGTTCGACACTCTGTCAGCAGACCCTGTCCTTCATGTCTGACGCCGACGGCAGATTGTGGCTGATCGGTCAGCCGTCAACACATGCCCCAACCGCCAATCTCAATTCAGTGACGGTGATCTCCTGGGATGGTCAGGCCTGGTCGCCGCCAACTGTGAGCGTGTTTAATACCGTTGACGGCGCCGGCAAACGAACGGCTCCTTTAAGTTGCCTGAATGTATCCATCGCTGGTCAGACCGCCGGCATCGTCGGCTGCGATTCCAACCAGGATGCCTATGCGGCCCGTAATGCCGTAGAGTTGAGCCAGTTCAGCCGCGCCTCACAGCGGGTGTGGGCGCCGCTTGAATTCGTCTCCGATCAGAACAACCCGGCCTCAATCGGCGGATTGGCTGACGTTGCGGCTGATCAACAGGGCAACCTATACGCCGTGTGGAGTCAGGGCATTTCTTCCAATCTCGCGGATACAGCCCTGTATGGAACAACCTATAACAATGGCCAATGGTCAAACCCGGTGATTATGCTGCGCTCGCCAGAAAATACCCAGGCGACTAGCACGAAAGCCGAACAGCCCGCCATCGCGATCGATGCAGCGGGCAAAGCGCAGGTTGTGTGGACCGCAGGCACCATCGGCACGATTCTGCATAGCTGGGCTTACAGCCGCGACTTCGAGTCGGCCCAAAATTGGTCGGATCCACAAGCACTGCCGGTCCCCGCATCGACTGGCAGCTGGCCGGACATTGTGGCAGATCCACGCACAAGTGATCTGTTCGTGGTTTATACGATACCCTACAACGAACAGCGCGGCGTCTATTTGGTGCCATCGCGCGATGGCGGTACAACGTGGCTAACGCCAACTCTGATTTTTGACGCGGCAATGGCTCGCTGGGATAGTCTCGACAAGGCACACTTGGCGTTGGACCCTGTCGCCAACATCTTGCACGTAACCTGGCTGCGAACTGCACTTCCGGGCAATTCGGCCGCTCAGGAAGTCTATTATGCACGTTCAACCGATCACGGTCAGACTTGGAGTTCTCCTCTCAAAGTTGTAACGGGGGCAGTCGACTGGCCGCGCATTTCCGCGTTCACTGGCGGTCAGGTTTATCTCGCTTGGAATGTAAAAACCGATCAAGACACGAGCAATACCGCTACCCCGTTTGATAGTTGGGGACAATTCTCGATAGATGGCGGAATACAGTGGTCCAATCCTGCGGCGGTGCCGGGCTTTGGGAGAATCAGTGGCCCGGTCGACTTATTTGCCAATGAGGCTGGTACACTTCACATTGCCGCCATTGGGCAAGAAACTGAAAACCAAAGTGCGTTAACGCTGGCGCGATGGATGGGGCAGACCTGGGGCGACCGCGAAACAGTCAATCTGGGTCAGGGGCCGATCGTGGGCAATGCGGCTTCACTGGGCATTGCCTCACAAACCGATCGGCTGAATGTACTCATGCGGCTGTATGGTTGGGTTCCGAACAATACAGGCAAATTTGAAATTGCAGTGACCAGTCGCACCGTCACACCGGTGGTGGTGACGCCCATTCCAACCTTCACGCCGCTGCCGCCGGCAACCGCCAGCCCCACGCCGACACCGTCGCCAACGGCTACACCGCGTCCCCAACTGCCGCCGACCTCGCCGCAGCCCGGTGTAGGAAACAGTGGACCGCCTCCCCTCATTTTGGGTATCGCATTGGCAGCTATCATTGTGATCATGGCCGTCATACGGGCGACGGTTCTACGGAGAAAATAATGTCGATCTACCTTATTACAGGCGGGGCAGGATTCATCGGTTCCCATATAGCCGAAGCGCTGGTCCAGCGCGGTGAACAGGTGCGAGTGCTGGACAACTTCTCTACCGGAAAGCGCGCAAATATCTCACACCTGAGCGAACTAGAAGTCATCGAAGGCGACATTCGTAATGTGGATGTTGTGCGGCGTGCCACGTCCGGCGCCGATTACGTAATTCATCAGGCCGCGATGGTCAGCGTGTCGCAATCGATGTCCGATCCGGCGGCTTGTCACACCGTCAACGTTAGCAGCACATTGAATTTGCTAAACGCCGCGCGCGAATTCAACGTGAAACGCGTCGTTTTGGCCAGTTCCTGCGCTGTCTATGGCGACAACAACGATTTGCCTCTCAGCGAAGCGTCAGCCACCCGGCCGCTATCACCGTATGCTGCCTCCAAGCTCATGGGCGAGGTTTATTGCCAGACCTTCTATCGCGCGTATAACGTTCCCACCGTCTGCCTGCGGTATTTCAACGTTTATGGGCCGCGTCAAGATCCGAATGGTGAATACGCTGCGGTTATTCCAAAATTTATGCAGCGCCTGCAGCGCGGTGAAGCGCCCATCGTCTACGGTGACGGCCGGCAGACGCGCGACTTTGTCTACGTGAGCGACGTAGCGCGTGCCAATCTTCTGGCTTGCGCCCACCCGCAGGCCGTGGGGCAAATCTTCAATCTAGCGACGGAAGGCAGCGTGTCGCTATTGGATCTGCTGGACGAACTTGAACGCTTGCTGGAAACACACAGCGCGCCTGATTTTCGACCAGCGCGTATCGGCGACATCATACACAGTCGCGGCAGCGGTGAACACATCGCCACCAGGCTAGGTTTTCGACCCGAAGTGGGACTGCGCACGGGCTTGTCCCGGCTGTTGCTATCGCAACAGAACGCGGCTTAGGCAGCACCATAGAACAGCACCAGAAGTACAACGCTTGGCTGGTTGTTGTCCATTCACTTTATGCGATCTTGGCAGGCTGGCCGTCAGGATCAACAGGCTTTGAGATGATGACTAATTCGACAAAAAACACCGCATCAAACGGGTCCGAAGCAGGTGTCCGTGCGCGTCCGGCGCAACCCGCCGTTATCATTCAAGCGACGAAGGGCTGGTCGTCGCTGCAGCTGCGAGCCGTCTGGCAATATCGCGAACTGTTGTACTTCATGGTTTGGCGTGACGTTAAAGTGCGTTATAAGCAAACAGCCTTAGGGGTTCTGTGGGTTATATTGCAACCCGTGATCAGTATGCTGGTCTTCAGCGGATTGTTTGGGGTGCTGCTCAATGCGCCATCAAACGGCGCACCCTATCCGGTCTTCGTCTACGCGGGCCTACTGCCGTGGAATTACTTTGCCGGCTCCCTCGCGCGCTCTGGAACAAGCCTGGTCGACAGTCGCAATTTGATCACCAAAGTCTACTTTCCGCGCCTCACTGTTCCCTTAAGCGGAGTGCTGGCGGGATTGGTCGATTTTGCGGCGGGGTTCATCGTGCTGGTGGTTTTGATGCTCTTGTACGGCATCGTTCCGACCACGGCCGTGGTACTCCTGCCCGCCTTTCTGTTGTTGGCGATGTTGACGGCGCTGGGGTTTGGGTTGTGGTTATCAGCCCTCAACGTGCGTTACCGAGATATCGGGTATGTTATTCCTTTCTTGATCCAAATTTGGTTGTACGTGACGCCCGTCATTTATAGCGTCTCACTCATTCCCGAACAGTATCAATTCTTGCTGGGACTCAATCCGATGACGAGTGTGGTGGCTGGGTTCCGGTGGGCTTTGCTGGGACAAGCACCCGCCGCACAGTCTTCATCACTCTGGGTGTTTGGGCTATCCATCCTGACCATGTTTGTGGTGCTGATCAGCGGGCTGGCATTTTTTAGCAGAACTGAACGCACCTTCGCGGATATCATATGAAAACAGTCATGATCACCGTTGAACATCTAAGCAAACTGTTTCACCTGACCCAGCTTCAGCAGCGTCACAATACGTTGCGTGATGCGCTGATGGATGGCCTGAGCGCACCCGTCCGCCGGCTCCGCCGCCGCAACACGCCGGCCAGCCGTGAGCCCGACGATTTGCTGTGGGCCTTACGCGATATCTCGTTCGAGGTCAAGCAGGGCGACGTCATCGGCATCATCGGACGCAACGGCGCCGGCAAGAGCACCCTGCTCAAAATTCTGTCGCGCATCACCGAGCCAACCGAGGGGCGCGCCGTGATTCACGGCCGGGTAGGATCACTGCTCGAAGTTGGGACAGGCTTTCACCCTGAGCTATCAGGACGTGAGAATATTTACTTGAACGGCGCAATTCTGGGAATGCACCGCACTGAAATCGAGCGTAAGTTCGATGAGATCGTGGCCTTTGCCGAGGTCGAACGCTTCCTCGACACGCCCGTTAAGCGCTATTCCAGTGGCATGTATGTGCGGCTCGCGTTTGCGGTGGCCGCACACCTGGAGCCGGAAGTGCTGGTCGTCGACGAGGTGCTGGCCGTAGGCGATGCCGCCTTTCAAAAGAAATGTCTCGGCAAGATGGGTGATGTCGCGCAACAGGGCCGCACTGTTTTATTTGTCAGTCACAACATGAACGCGGTGCAGCGTCTGTGTCCCCGAACCATTTTGCTGGAACACGGGCGGCTGCTCGCCGATGGGCCAAGCGAGGAGATTATCACGCGTTACTGGTCGTCGGGCGTAGCTGCGGCGGCACCTGACGAGTGGATCGAATTGGCGGAGGTCCATCGCAAAGGCACCGGCCAGTGCCGCATCGAAGCAATCGCTTATACCAGCAGTAACAAAGCCTTCGGCAATCAACCGTATTCAGACGGGCCGCTCGAATTCAACCTGCGCCTCCATTCGGACGCCGATCGGTCGATCGGCAGCCTGGCGCTGACCATCTACGATCAGTATGGCACCAAGCTGGTTAATGCCGATACCGTCGCCCTGGGATACCCGATCGCCGTCCACCATGGACACAACGAAGTGCAGGTACAGATCGAGCGGCTGCACCTGAATCCCGGAATGTACGTATTGGGCCTGTGGCTAGCCGATCCAATGGGCATCGTATTCGATCATATCGAATCAGGCGTGAACCTGGAAGTCGTCGCGCCCGAAAGTGAAGGCTACGGCGCCCGTCCAGTATCAGACGGGGTGGTCACCACCCAGTTTAGGGTAGCAAGCTCATAGATCGTGGGGTTGCCGGCATGAAGCATTCCAAACGAATAGCAATGCTCGGCCTTCTATGCTGGGCGCTCATGAGCAATAGCGCAGCTAAGGCACAAACAGATGCGACAGGCTGGAGCAGGCCGATCGACATGACACAGCCGTCGCGCGAAAGTGGGGGAAATTTTCCCAAGCTAGTGTGCGACCAGTATGATAATGTGCATCTCTTCTATGGCGCATTGCCGGAGCCGGGGTTGCCAGCGGATATTTACTATCGCACTGACGCCGGTAATGCCTGGTCAGAACCGGCGAACATCATCGCGGTGCAGGAACCCGTGGCTATTCGGTTTGACGCAGTGATCTCGCCCGATACCGATATGTTTCACCTCATCTGGATGAATGCCTGGATCAATGGACAGCTGTACTATAGTCACGCCCCTCTCGCCAGCGCCAGCGATCCGCGCGCCTGGTCAACACCCCGCCCGCTGGCAAACCAGGTGAGTAATGCCAGCAACACGGGCAACGCGACCATCGCTATCGATTCCGCAGGCGTCATTCACATCGTGTACGGGACATATGATCAGACCTTTACCCAATTAGCCGTGCAACACATCACATCCAGCAATGGCGGCCAGACCTGGTCCCTGCCCACTACGGTATATTCCATTGCAACACCGATTCCTTCTGACATTGGCGCCCGTGTGACAATCGATGGCCAAGATCGAATTCATGTTGCCATCACGATGCGCTCGCAAGAGTATGGTCTGGCTTCCGAGCTCGGCTACATGCAGTCGACGGATGGCGGTCAGTCATGGAGTGCCTATCAAAAAATATCGGATAAGAGCACGAGTTTCCAGGGTCTTTCGACGTTGGCCGTGTACACTTTTGGCGATAATGAAGTTCATTTGACCTGGCATGATCCGCGCCGCTTGCACCAGTGGTCCTTCGACGGGGGCCGAACGTGGAACGGCCCGATTGAAATGATCGGCCTGGGCGCGGCCTTTGGTGGCCCGAATGCCTTGACCAAAGACAGCGCCGGTGAGCTGTATATGGTGACGGCCACGGGCGACGGCGTTTACTCGGCCAGCTTCGATGGCACCCAATGGGGGTTACCGGAACCGATCGATGATCGTTCTATCGATCCGCACGGGCAGGATATTGCTACCTGTCAGGGCAATCAATTGCATGTCGCATACTACGATCGCACCGGAGATACCCGTGTGTGGTATTCAACGCGCAGTGTAAACGCGCCCCATCGCGATCGCCTGCCAATCCCCAAGCCGACACCTATGCCAGTGCCTACTCCAGCTGCAATCCAACCTACCTTAAACCCGTCAGAGCCAGGTCTAGCCGACTGGGCTGGTTCACAAGAACCCACACAGCCGGATGCTTTCTGGCCGCTCGTGGCAGCATTGATCCCGGTTACGCTTCTGCTGATAGGATCGATCATCCTGCAGCGGCGTTCCCATTGAAGGGGCCAGCTGGTCGAGTGCCAGGTCTACGTCTAATCGAACAATATTTGAATCTGCAGGAGCGACTCTAATGCCCACCGTCAGTGTCATTACGCCTGTTTACAACGGCGAACGTTATCTACGGGCTGCCTTGGACAGCTTACTGGCGCAGACCTACCCGGACTGGGAACTGGTGATCGTCGATGATGGTTCGACCGATGGAACACCGGACATCCTGGCGAGTTACAGTGACCGCCGTATCGTCAAGCTGCGTCAACCCAACTCCGGTGAAGCGGCCGCCAGAAATGCCGGGTTGGCTAACGCGCACGGCGAGTACATCGCCTTTCTTGACGCCGACGATCTCTACCTGCCGACTGCTCTGGCAGACTTCACCGCCTTCATGGACACACACCCGCAGATTGATGCCGTCTTTTCTGATGGCTATTTCTGCGACGAATCGGATCAGCGTCTCATGCGCCTGTCTGAACACCGCCCCGGCATTTATACCGGTCACATCCTTGAGCCGCTGGTCTTAAGCCCGAGTGTGATCACCGTGCCAGTCTGTACCATGACGCGCCGGGCGGCCATTGAGCGTGAACAGTTGCAATTCGATCAACAGCTCGTCATTGGGCCCGACTGGGATTTTTGGATTCGACTGGCCCGGTATGCCCGGTTTGCGTATCTCGATAAGCTGACGTGCATGTACCGGATACACAGCACGAATATCCAACGTACATCAGGTCAGCAAAAGCGGCTTAACGATCTGGCGTACGGGCGCATGAAAGTCTTAAACGCCGAGTGGTTTCCAACCTTGTCACTGCCCACTCGCCGCCAGTTTCTATCTGAATTCTTGACGACCATCTTGGTCGATCAGCCAGCCAGGCAGCAAGCAGTACTGGAACACGGCCGGGTCCATGATCTTCCCGCCGATGATCAGGCATTGCTCTGGCGTCAGGTCGGTATCAGCTATTTGCTCGATCACACCGAACCCGATTTTGCACTGAAGTGCTTGCGGCAGTGCGTCCAGTTACAGCCGACCGACCGCAAGGGACGCGCGGTGTTGATGGCAGTGCGGATCGGAGGCATTTCAGCAGCTCGTGCTGTATTGCAAGGATGGCAGCTGCTGATAAACATCAATCACCGGATTCGCGCGATTGGCAAACCTCAGCCCAAGCCCGTACCTGGAAGTCTGCAGCCAATCGGTAAGTGACTCAATACGAAGACTAAGGTGCTCGAACACATGATTAGCTGGTGGGATCGACAAGAACATAGGGCTGAGCGCAAGCTGGAGCTGCTTCGTGGTTGGCTAGTAAAGTTACGAGGTGCACGGATCGGCCGCCGGTTCGGTACGGGAAACAATGTACGCATCGAGTACCCGCGTTGTTTGCAAGCCGGCGACGATGTCTCCATTGAGAGCAATAGCTTCCTGCATTGCCTCGCCGCGCGAGGTGTGGTGATTGGAAGCCATACTAGCTTCGGGCGTAATCTGTGGCTGCACTGTGGCGGAACCGCCGAGGATTATACCCAGGGCTGGTTTGAGATCGGGGACTATTCGTATATCGGGCCGAATGGAGTGATGGGCGCCGGCGGAGGGATCAAGATTGGCAGCCATGTGCAAATGGGACCCAATGTAACCATCACGGCTGAAAACCATCGCTTTGACAATGCCGACATGCGCATCGACCAACAAGGCGTCTATCATCAGGGTGTCGTGATTGAAGATGATGTTTGGATTGGCGGTCGGGCGACCATTTTGGACGGTGTCACGCTGGGGCGGGGATCGGTAATCGGAGCAGGCGCCGTCGTGACCAGGTCAATTCCGGCCTTTAGCATCGCCATAGGTGTGCCGGCGAAGGTCATTCGCACCAGAACAACATCGTCACCATGAAGATCGCAATTCTCGCGCACTTTTATCCCCCAACCCCGGGCGGCGGTGCAATGATCTACGCCGCTACTGTGGCTGAGGCATTGCGCCGGTCCAATATGGAAAGCTATGTTTTGTGCGCGGGCGACTGGGACACAGGTCTACATCACTTCAACGGCTATACAGACGAAACATATAACGAAGTCCCCGTGCGCCGGCTGCACGTAAACTGGTCCTTGGCGCCCCGGCCATTTGATTATCTGTACAACAACCCGGTTCTCGCGCCCCACATCCGCGAGTATCTTGAAGCGGTCAAGCCCGATCTGGTTCACGTGGTCTCCTGTTACACACTGTCCGCCCAAGCCATAGAGGTGCCTCGCTCGTTAAATCTTCCAACGATCGTGCACCTGGTCGACATGTGGTTCATTTGCCCGCGGCACACCTTACTGCGCAAGAGTGGCGAACTGTGTTTCGGTTCGCAAGGCGATTGGGATTGCCAACGCTGCCTGCTGTGGGGAACAAAGGCTTATCAAGTAACCAGCAAGATCGCTAACGATGACCAGCAACGTCGGCTTTATGAGCGCTTAGGCAAGCATGGGGCGATCGCCAGACTGCCGAGTTTGCACGGCACTCTGGGCAATATGGGACAGCGTCGTAAGTTTGTGCTCAATTCATTGCTGCACGCCCAGGCCATACTTGCCCCCTCACGCTCTATCCAGCAGCTGCACGAAGCAAACGGCGTGCCTCCGGGACTGATTACCTATCTGCCCTATGGGCATACCGTAGCGTGGGCGTCACAGGTGAAACGCCAACCGGCCGAACGTCTGCGGGTCGGGTTCCTGGGCAACGTGATCCTCATCAAAGGTGTTCACGTGTTGGTGGAAGCATTCCGGCAGCTGGGAACAGCCCAGGCAGCCGAGTTGCACATTTATGGCTATGCCGACGGCGATCTGGCGTACACGGCGAAACTCAAGCGGCACGACCTGCCCAATGTGTTTTTTCACGGTCAATACAGCCGCAGCGATCTACCGCGCATCTTTAGCGAGATCGATGTCACCGTTGTGCCCTCGATCTGGCATGAAAACACGCCGCTGGTGATTCAAGAGGCATTTGCCGCGGGCTGCCCGGTCATTTCCAGCAACATTAGCGGCGCAGCTGAATCAGTCGAGAATGAGATCAACGGGTTGCATTTCAATCTAGGCGATGCGACTGATCTGGCCCGGCAAATAGCGCGAATCACCAATGAACCCGGCTTGTTAGCCAGACTGCAGAGCGGTATCCGCCCGGTACGCACTATCGAGGCCGAACTCACCGATTTGCAAGAAGTCTATCGTCGTGTGGTGACAAATCATCCCAAGGGTTGAGGGAAGTGACAGCGGCATGCCATCCATCGCCATTATCGTCTTAAACTGGAATAATGCTCCGGATACTATCGCGTGCCTTGACTCGCTAACACAGGTCACCAATCCGCCGATCGAGATTATCGTGGTGGACAACCATTCCGACGACGACTCCGTATCGGCCATTCAGTCTTGCCATCCTGCGCTGACCCTGCTAAAGACGGAATCCAACCTGGGGTATGCCGGTGGCAACAACTTCGGCCTGCGCTACGCACTCAGTCGCGGGGCCGAATATGCTTGTATTCTTAACAATGACGTGACTGTGTCCACTGATTTCCTGGCATCCTTACTGCCACCTCTGCAAGCGGCGGATGTGGGCGTGGTTACCCCTGCCGTGGTCGAGGCGCATGCCGCCGATTGCATCTGGGCGCTTGGCTCGGCTGTCCAGTGGCGGACCGGTGCCGTCAAGCGCTTGCACGCGGGTGAGTCTGCGGCACAGTGGCGGCGCCACTCACCATTCCCTGTTGAGATCGCTTCAGGAGCCGCCATGCTCATTAAGGGCGAGGTGCTCGATCGTGTCGGCCTGCTGGATGAATCATTTTACCTGTATTACGAAGAAACTGATTGGTGTTTGCGTGTGCGACAAGCCGGATACCAGATACTCGCGGTGCCCGCGTCGGTTGTCCAACACAAGGTGTCAGCCACCCTCGGCGAAACGTCGCCCATCATCGATTACTATATGTTACGCAACCATCTGCGATTCATTGCGCGGCATTGGCACGGCCTGCGCCGCCTTGGGGTGCTGGGGCGCACCGTAGCGCGCGACCTATTGACGATTGTCACGTACACGTTCAAGTCACACAGCAAGCGCCGTCTGGCCAGCCGCAACGCGCGCTGCCTGGCATTGCGCGACGCCGCCCTGGGCCGCTGGGGCAAGATGGGCCCAGATGTTGTCTCAGCGTGTCATCGGTCATCGTCAGAAACTTAAGTAGAAAATTCTGAAAGCAAATTCACTTGGTCGTGCTGTATGAGAATATTGTTTCTTTCAACCTGGTTTCCTGAGCCTCCGGATAACGGCGCCAAAATTCGGATCTATTATCTGCTGCGTGCGCTCAGCGTCAAGCACGAGGTCTCAATGTTGTCGTTTGCCTGGGACGCCTCGCAATCGTTTGAGGCGCCGACCCTCCGGCAGCTCGGCGTCAAGGTACAGGTAGTTCGTCGTAATCCATTTGAGCGCGAACGAATCGCAGCCGGCCTCCGATTTTTCTCGCTCGATCCCATTGTCACGCGGCCACTGCCCGACATGGCGCAGGCTACCCAGCATCTACTTAACGCGGTGCCATTCGACGCCGTGATTGCCTCAACCGAAGTCATGGCGACTTACGCGCTGCAAGCGCCGCCGGCCACCAGTAAAATCCTAGAAGAGCACAACTCGTTGAGCCGTTGGATGTGGGAGCGCTACCGCTTGCAAAGCGGTCGAGTGCCACGACTGCGCTGCTGGAGCAGCTGGTTCAAAACGACTCGCTACGAAGCCCGACTATTCCGAAAGTTTGATCTGTGCACCATGGTCTCCGAGCAGGATCGAGCGGCCAGCCTGCGCATGTTGCCCGGTTTTCACGGGCCGCTGGAAGTTGTGCCCAACGGCGTCGATTGTGATTACAACCGTCCCAACCTCACCGCTGTCGCGCCGCACAGCCTCATCTTTAGCGGCGCGCTTACGTATAGCGCGAATTATGATGCGATGCGCTACTTTTTGGCAGAGATCTATCCGCTGATTCAGCAGGCCGTGCCGGATATCACGTTGACCATCACCGGCTCGACGGAGGGTGTCAGACTGAGCGAGTTGTCATTAGGAGCGAATGTGCGCTTGAGTGGCTATGTCGACGATGTCCGGCCGCTTGTCTCTGGCAGCTCGATTTGCATCGCGCCCATTCGAGACGGCAGTGGCACACGCTTAAAAATCCTGGAGGCCATGGCGCTCGGCACACCGATTGTGGCAACCACCAAAGCGGCCGAAGGCATTGAAGCACAGCATGGTGAACATCTGCTCCTGGCCGATGAGCCCGCGGCCTTTGCAGAAAGTGTCGTGCGCCTGCTGCAAAATTCCAGCTTAAGACAGCGTCTAGCGAGCACTGCACGTCAACTCGTAGAAGAGCGCTATGATTGGGCTCACATTGGCGGGCGCTTTGTGACTTTGATTGAAGACGCAGTTCAGCGTCGAGAGGCGCGCAGGTAACTCATATGATTAATGCCTTTCGCCGCACACTGCCCACGACGCGTTGGCGGATCTGGATCATTGTGCTCGGCGTGCTACTCGCTGCCGCCTTTTTTGGCTACCGCGTATCTATCCTCTGGCTGGCTTTACTGGTAGTGGGTATTGCTGCGGTTGTCCTCTTGCGCTGGCCGCTGCTGGGATTCCTTGCCTTGATTCCGGCGGCCCTGGTCATCCCACTCCAGATACCCACGGGCACCGAAGTGACCCTCAATGCTGCAGCGCTGATCGTGCCAGTCTTATTGGGCATTTGGCTCCTCAACGGCCTACGCCAACAGGATTTGCGACTGGCACCATCACGTGCCAATCGGCCGCTGGCTTTGTTCTTGCTGGTCGGGCTGCTCTCTATTCTCATCAGCAACGCGACCTGGGACCCGGCCGTCCCCAAATCCGATCGATTCGTGATCGTACAGCTGGCACAATGGGCGATCTTTGCATTCTCGGCCGGGATCTTCTGGCTGGTCGGGTTGTGGATCACCAACATCACCTGGTTGCGGCGCATTATCGTGTGCTTTCTGGTGATGGGCGGTGTCATTGCCCTTATTCGTATTCTTCCCAATGGCGAAAGTAACCTGAGCAGTTTTACGACATTTGTGCCGAACCGTGCCCCCTTCTGGATGCTGCTCGCCGCCGTGGCTGGCGGGCAATTGCTTTTCAATCAGAAACTCTCGGCCGGCTGGCGATTGTTCCTGATTGCGATTGTGGGAGCAGCGCTCTACTTCTCGCTGGTCATTCAACAAGAGCGCTCCTCAAACTGGGTGGGGGTGGGTGCAGCACTTGGTACGCTGGTGTGGTTCCGCTTTCCACGCGTCCGCTGGCTGGTCCTGATCGCCGCTATCGCATTGCTCCTTAGTGGCAAACTCTTCGACTCCATTTACGAGTTTGCCGGCGGCGATGACAAGTGGAATGAAAGCGGCGCCTCGCGCGGAGAACTCATCGGCCGCGTGATCGAACTGTCCATGCGCAACCCCATCACCGGCATTGGCCCGGCTGCCTATCGGCCCTATGGATTTACCAAGCCGCTCTTTTATCAAGGTGCGTATTACATTGAGCCGCGCCTCAATTCGCACAACAACTATGTCGATCTATTCTCGCAAGTCGGGTTGCTCGGTCTCGGCATCTTTTTGTGGGCGATGGCTGAAATCGCCTGGCTGGGCTGGCGCTTGCGCCGCAGGTACCCAACCGGCTTTGCGGCCGGTTACGTGAACGGCATGCTGGGTGTCTGGGTCGGGATCATGATCATTTCAGCGCTGGCTGACTGGTTCTTGCCGTTTGTATACAACATCGGGTTTGTGGGGTTCCAAGCCAGCGTGTTCATCTGGATGTTTTTTGGAGGACTGGTCGCTTTGGAAAATCTGCCGGCGCCGGTCGAGTCAAGGAGCCATAGTGGATCTATCGATCGTCATCGTTAACTGGAACACCAAGGATTTGTTACTGGGCTGCCTGAAATCTGTGTTTGCTACGGTGCAGGGTCTTGCGTACGAAGTCATTGTGCTTGACAATGCTTCGCCCGATGGCAGCGCACAAGCAGTCAGGCACGCGTTTCCGCAAGTCAAACTCATTGAGAGCCAGAAGAATCTAGGGTTTGCGGGCGGCAACAACTACGCACTGGCACAGGCCAGTGGTGCGACCATTCTCCTGCTGAATCCCGACACGCTTGCACTTGAAGGGGCTATCAACACGCTCTACGAGGTTCTTAGGTCTTACCCGTCTTTAGGCGCCGTCGGCGCACAACTGCTTAACCCCGATCGGTCAGAGCAATCGTCCTGGGGAGTGTTTCCCAGCGTGTGGATTGAGCTGCCGGTCATCCGGGGGCGACTGACACGTCAGCCGCCCAGTCTCATTTCTGACTCAGACCACTTGCCGTTTCCCGTGCTGAATGTAGAGTGGGCGATCGGCGCCAGTCTAATGATCAAACGACAAACACTGGAGCAAGTGGGAAACCTGGATGAAGCTTATTGGTTATATACAGAGGAAGCCGACTGGTGCTTCAGGGCACGCCGCCACGGGTGGCAAATCGGGGTAGCAACGACGGCCCAGGTGATTCATATTCAGCAGGCCGCCTCAAGACAACGCTTGGCCCACAGCTTGATTCAATTCGCGCGATCCCGGGTGCTGTTTCTCCGCAAGCATCGGTCGCACCTTTCGGCGCAAATCCTCTGGGTAGTTTTTGCCGCAAAAGCAGGGTTATTTGTGATGTTCCCGGGAAAATCCCCCATTGGCAAATCCAGCACCGATCTGGCCCACTCTGAAGTGAGACGTGCTTACACCGCCCTGCTCAAAGAGAGCCTGGCTCAATTGGTCGGCCGGTCAACTGCGGGAGCTCATTAATGCCAGCACCACTCAAACACATTCTGTGCGTCGACTGTTATCCGGGCTGGGGGGGAGGAGAGAATCTACTGGCGCGGCAAGTTCAGTCTCTGCTCAGCAGGGGGTATCAGGTATCGTTGGTGTGCCCGCTGCAGAGTCCCTTTCTCACCAGCCGACGAATCAGCGGCGTGAAGACGGTTGGCCTGCCAATCGGACAAGAGGCCACTAATTACGCCAAGCAGGCGGGAAAGCTAACAACACTCCGAGAGCTGCTAACCACACTCCCTAAACTATATGCGACCATGAACAGGCTTCAGCCAGACCTGATCTATGCCATCGGATCTCGTTCCGCCAAGTATGTTCTACCGGTCGTCAAACTTCAACGGCGAGCTTTGTGCTGGTCTGCCGGGAATTTGTATACAGTGACGGCAATTGATCGCCTGCTCGTTAAGCAGTCCAAGGTGGTCATTTGCGCTTCCGAAGTCGTTCAACGGCAATATGCCGCCTTTGACACGCGCGCCAACACGCTGCGGGTGCTTTATCACGGCGTGGACAATGCCCAATTTTCCGGCGCAAATCCGGCAGAGTTTCGGCGCAGCTTGAATCTGGCCGACCAGGATGTTCTGGTCGGTGTGGTGGGCCGCATCTCAGCGGCAAAAGGGCCGTTTCAATTCGTACAGGCAATCGCGCCGTTGCTAGAAAAACATGAAAATCTGCATGCGGTGATTGTTGGCGCAGCTGCCGAGCAGGATCAATCGTACCTGGAGCAGATCCAGGACGGCATTAATCAGTGCAATGCCAAGGCCCGCTTCCACCTGGCAGGCTGGCGTGAAGACATACCTCAAATCATGAAAGCACTGGACATTCTTGTGCTGCCTTCGGCGGGTGAGGCGTTCGGAATAGTTAGCATTGAAGCGATGGCGGCCGGCAAACCCGTCATCGCTTATGCGACCGGCGCCGTGCCGGAAATCATCCTTGATCAGATCACCGGGCTGCATGTCCCTCTTGGCGATGTGCCAGCCATGCGCCAGGCGATTGATCGCCTGCTAACCAACCCGCTAGAAAGGCTCCATATGGGCGCGGCAGGTCAAGCCCGGACCAGAGAAGTGTTTGATGACGACCAGGTACTCCCCAAGTTTGCGGCGATTATCGCAGAGGCGTTACCCCACTGATTTCAACTGAGCCACTACCGCAGGCTATTGGTTAAGTGACACGAGCTATGGCTGACAAGAACACGCTCATCATCATTGGGCCGGAAGATCACCAACGTCTAAAGGCGATCGAAGCCGGCACAGCACCCCGTCTGGATTACCGGATAGTGGCCGACCGGTGTCAGGGCATTATTCGGGAAGGTCAGCCGACTCCAGCTGCCTTTCGAGGCTCCAAACTTACACGCTCTTTTCGATCGCTAGGGGCAAATACCCGCTTCGCCATATCTGTCATCCGATCGGCGCCTCGCGGCGATATTATTTTTTCAACCGGCGAAACGTGGGGGTTACCCATCGGCCTGGCCGAAGGCCTGACTGGACATCGACATACTCACGTGATGTATGCGCACCGCGTCTATTCAGCCAATTGGCGTCGTCTGATCCGTGCTTTGAAGTCGTTGTTTCGCGTGGATGGCTGGCTGTGTTACACCTCAGTTCAGGCCCAGGTACTGCGTGAAATGCTAGGGCCGCACAGCGCACCGATCGCCGTTATCCCGCAAGGCACAGATACTCGATTCTTTGATCCGGCCCGGGCTACTACCCCTTCTCGATCGCCTTACATTCTCTCTGTCGGTAATGAAATGCGAAATTATCCCCTGCTCTTTGAAGCAGTGCGCTCTCTTTCGGTTGAAGTAGTGGTGAAGGCCTCAAGCGCCTGGACAGCCGAACAACACCTGTCGGCTTCACTCCCGCCCAACGTCCGGACCATCACGCAACGTCTGTCTTACGTCGAATTACGCGACCTGTATGCCGGGGCACAGCTAGTGGTGGTCCCATTGCTGGATACCCCGCAAGCGGCAGGCTTGAACGCCATTTATGAAGCGCTGGCTATGAAAAAGTGCGTCATCGCCACTCGCTCGCGCGGACTGCCAGACGAGCTCGTTCACGACGCCACAGGAGTGATTGTCGAACCCACGGTTGCGTCCCTCGCGACTACAATTGCAAGGTACACTCAGTCGCCGGAACAGACACAGCGAATTGCGGCAGCCGGCCAGGAAATCGTCAGGAACAAGGCGAGTATGGAAATCTACGCTGAATCAATGTCTCGTTTTCTAAATTCGATGACCACTCACACACAGCACGGATAGGGCTTGGTTTACCAATGATAGCGTACGATACGAAACATCTGGTGGATGTAGTTCAAGAATCTGACCTCTCTAACCCCATCGTAACAAATCTGCCTGAGGAACCGCCGTTTGTGCAAGATATTTAACGAAAGAGATACAACACGCCCTATAAGCCCCAACTTGATTCAACTGTTAGCAAACTTGATCCGCCTAGAATAATGTTGGTAGCGTCACGAATTAATTAGGCCTAATTCTTCCAGGAGCAATTGTGCGGCTCAGCTACGTAATCCTATCACCGACCTTCGGCATGAATCAATACACGGCCGATCTGGCCAATGGCGAGGGGCCGTCAATCGAGCGAGGCCCGGCCACCTTGCAGATTTGCGCCATCACAAGCCGTGCGGCCCGGCCCGATCGCTTTGGACCCCAAGTGGATTGGCAGCCAGTGATTGACGTGCAAGGTACCGGCCTCAAGCCGGGCAATTTCAATCCCGTGGCGCTGCGCAAAGTCTATCGGGCGATCATTCAGTCAAAACCAGATGTCGTTCATTTTACCGGGCCACACATCTGGAATCCGATCTTGTTGTGGCTGATGCGGCGCGCCAAGATCCCGACGATTCACACCATTCACGATCTAGATCCCCACAGCGGCTCAAGCTATGGGCGGCTCTTGTATGTGTGGAACGATTCGATCAAGCGTCTGGCCGATCATATCTTAGTTCACAGTCAAGCCTATCGTGCTCGTCTCATCGCTCAAGGGCTTGCCGCTGATCGGGTAACGTATGCGCCGTTGCTGCATCTATTTATGGGTTACGAATCCGAGCAAGCCCTGCAGGAGCGGCTGCCACACAAGCCGGCTAACCACGCGGATAATCAGGCAGCGTTTGCCCTGTTCTTTGCACGTGTAGAATCGTACAAGGGAGTGGATGTGTTGATCGCTGCGCTGCGCCACTTGGACGGCAATTCACCGGTGCGCGCAGTGATCGCTGGTAAAGGCGACATCCAGCCGTATTCAAACGGTGAGCTGCCCGGCAATGTTGAAGTACGCAATCGCCAAATCGGCGATCAAGAAGCGATCGAGCTATTCAGTAACTGCAGTGTGGTGGTCCTACCCTATCTTGACGCTACTCAATCCGCCCTGGTCGCCGCAGCTTACTTCTTCGGCAAGCCGGTCATTGTAACGCGCGCCGGCGCACTGCCCGAGTATGTCCTTGATGAAGAGACCGGCTGGGTAATTGAACCACGCAACGTTCAGGCGCTGGCGGACTGCCTGCGACGGGCTTTTGACGACCTGGCGGGGTTGGCGCGGATGGGCCAAGCCGGTTGCAGCTGGTATGCGGCGCAGCGTCGCCTCGAGCGTCACACACTGCAATTGATGTACGACTACGTCGGTCACACAAAAACGGCTGTTGATGTGCAAGCCAGGCAAGTATAAGGAGGAAGACATGTCAACGACCAATAATCTAATACAGAAACACCTTCTCGGCATGACACCATTGAATCAGGAACGCCTATGAAACTCGAACAAACTGATACTCCGGCCGGTTCCAGCATTAGGGGTCCAGCTGCGTCACTGCCAGCACCGACCACGCTGCCGCGCCTGGCATTACCTCAACTACCGAGTCTGAGAATGCGAATTTCAGAACGCCGTCTTTTCTTGTTTGTTGTGGATGCTCTTTTGTTGAATCTCGTCCTGTTATTGGCCGCGGTCTTGTTCGCTGATTTTCCTCTAACGCTTGACGCGATCTTGGCCTACAACAAATGGTTCATCACCTTGACCGTCGTCTGGTATCTTTGCGCCCAGTTCTTTGACTGCTACAGCCTGCCACGCGCCTCCAGCACGACGGCCAGTGTCAAGAGCGTCACGATGGCTGTGGTGGCCACCATGTTGGCCTATATGCTCATACCGTTCTTGACGCCGTCCCTTACCTCGCGCGGCATGATTTTTTATTTGGTCGCTTTCTCCACAGGTTCGGTCATTCTCTGGCGTGTCACGTACGTCAAGGTATTCGCCCAGCCCTGGTTTCAACAGCGGGCACTGATTGTTGGCGCGGGTCAGGCAGGCCGCGCACTGGCATTGGCAATTCATGCCGCACCACCCGGAGATTCGAATCCCTATCGTGGCACCGGCTACCAGCTTATCGGGTTTGTCGATGACGATCCCGCCTTGCTAGGTGAAACGATCGAAGACATCCGAGTGCTGGGCAATCACCAGACCCTGGCAGATCTGACGCGTACCCTCAGAATCGACGAGATCATTCTGGCTATCACAGATCGGCATACCATTGAAGATGACCTGTTCAATGAATTGTTACATTGCCGCGAATTGGGGTATCGCGTAGTGACTATGGCCACGGTGTATGAGCGGCTGACCGGCCGCGTCCCTATCGATCACGTGGGCCGCGACCTGGAGATGGTCGTCCCGATGGACGACAATGCCGGGGAACGGGCCTATCAGTTACTCAAGCGCTTGATGGATTTGGTCGCCGCCCTGATTGGCGTATGCTTGATACTTGTCATTAGTGTGCCCGTTGCCCTCATCAATACACGCACCAGCCCCGGTCCATTGTTCTACAAACAACGGCGCGTCGGTCAAGGGGGAAAAATCATCGAGGTGTACAAGTTCCGCTCCATGCGGCCGGACGCGGAGAAAGGCACCGGCGCAGTGTGGGCGCGCAAGCAAGATGATCGCGTCACGCCGGCCGGACGATTCCTGCGGCGGACCCGGCTGGATGAATTTCCACAGTTCCTCAATGTGCTCAAAGGTGAAATGAGCCTGATCGGCCCGCGCCCCGAGCGCCCCGAGTTCGTCAATGCGTTAGCGCTCATTCTGCCATTCTATCGCGCGCGTCACGCCGTCAAACCGGGGATCACTGGTTGGGCGCAGATCAATTACGGTTACGGCAACTCCGACAGAGACAGTCACATCAAACTGGAGTATGATCTCTACTATGTCAAACATGCCAGTCCACTAGTGGACATCAAGATCGTCTTGCAGACAGTGCCGACGATGTTCCTGGGCAAGGGCTTGTAGACGTGGCGCGCATCCTGTATCTCACTCAGGTCTTACCCTATCCGCTCAATACCGGGGCAAGGGTTCGCCAGTATTACGTCCTCCGCTACCTCAGCCAAAAGCACGAGGTCACACTGGTCTCGTTCGTGCGCGAAGAGGATAAGCCGGAGCATATCGCACATCTTAAGACGGTGTGCGCCGACGTGCAGACCACGCCCATGCTCCGTTCACGGGTGCGGGATCTGCGGGCGATCATGAAGGGGTTCGCGCTGCAACAACCGATCGTCATCGCGCGTGACGAAATCGCGCCGATGCAACAGCTACTAACGAAGCTGTTGTCGCGCAAGCAATTTGATGTTGTGCACGCCGATCAAGTATCGATGTCGCAGTACGGCCTGATCGGGCACGGCCTGCGCCGCGTGCTCGATCTGCATAACGCTATGTACCTGGTCACGCAACGGCTGGCCGATCACGAGTCGAATCCCATCAAGCGGCTTGTCGCCCGGCGTGAAACCCGTGCGCTGGCGAAGTATGAAGCACAGTTATGCGCCAAGTATGATCAAGTCGTGTTTGTTACCGATCAGGATCGCCGTGCCATTGAAGCGCAAATCAAGCGCTTCAGCGTGTCAGTTCCGCCCGATCGCTTTGCCACCATCCCGATCTGCACCGATCCGTCCGATAAACTGCCGATCGTCCCAGTCGCTCAACCACACCGTGTTACGGCGCTGGGTGTCATGTTTTGGCCCCCCAACGCCGAAGGTGTGATGTGGTTCGCCCGTGAAGCGTGGCCGCAAGTGCAGGCCCAGTTTCCGGGAGCGTGCCTGACGGTTGTCGGCAAGAACCCGCCGCAAGAATTGCTGGCGCTCAATGAGACGCACAACATCGAGGTAACAGGGTATGTGCCCGATCTCAATCGGATTCTGGCAGAAACGGCCGTATTCATTGTGCCGTTGCGGGCCGGTGGAGGTATGCGCGTCAAAATCCTCGACACGTGGTGCTGGGGACTGCCGATCGTTTCCACCAGTATTGGCGCTGAAGGAATTCACCTCAGTGAAGGCGAGAATATCTTGATTGCCGATTCGGCGCAGGCCTTTGGCCAGGCGGTACAACGGGTGCTTGGACAGCCTGATCTGGCGCAGCGCTTGCGCACGGGTGGACGACAATGGGTCGAGCAACAATACGATTGGCGGAATGTCTATCAGGCGTGGGATAACGTGTATGCAAAGCTCCTCAATCACGGTCACAACGACCAAGGTAATGGGGCTCTGCGGGCTAAGTGAATCAATCGGCTGGCAACGCCCAACGATGGTCCTCTAAACTATGAAACTCAATAAGTCCATTAAGTGGTTAATCGCAATTCTGAGTGTATCGGTTATTCTGCGCGTGGGAACCGCGCTGTATTTGGGCAACATCGTAGATGCTCCCCCGCTGTTGACCGATCAGCTGTCGTATGATGCGCTGGGCCAGCGGCTGATCACTGGGCATGGCTTTAGCTTCGACACGGGCTGGTATCCATTCACCGAAGCCAACACACCGACCGCACATTGGTCATTCCTGTACTCGATGTTCGTGGCCGCTGTCTACGCCATCTTTGGCCCCAATCCCTTGGCGGTTCGCGTGGTGCAGGCGATCTTGGGCGGCATCCTGTTACCCCTGGTCGTGTATCGACTAAGCCGGCAATTCTTTCATTCATCGACCTTCACCGAAGCCTTTGAAGCGCGCGGGATCCATGCGGAACGACTGGCGCTTTTGTCGGCCGGCAGCGTGGCGGTCTACTTCTATTTCGTGCTGTATGCGGCCACGCTGATGACAGAGACCTTCTATCTGACTGCTCTGGTGTGGACATTGGGGCAAACTCTCAAACTGGCTGAAAAGGCGACTCTCAGGCGCAGCCTTATGCTGGGAATCGGTCTGGGCATCACCACCCTGCTGCGTCAATCGATCCTGCCCTGGCTCATGATCATGTCGATCTGGCTAATCTGGGTCGGGCACCGCTCGGGACACACCCGCGTGATGATTAAACGCTTGATTGTCGCCGGCGTCGTAATCGCCTTGATGATTCTGCCCTTCACCATTCGAAACTACGTGGTTTATCGAGAGTTCTTGCTGTTGAACTCAAATGCTGGCTATGCCATGTATTCCGCCCAACATCCCATGCATGGCACGAATTTTCAAGCCTTCAGCGGCGCGCCGATGCCGGTAGAGTTATGGGGGTTGAACGAAGCGCAAATGGATCGTGAGCTAATGCGACGCGGCCTAAGCTTTGTCATGGCCGATCCAGGCCGCTATCTGCAATTGTCGTTAAGCCGCCTCATCGCCTACATTGAGTTCTGGCCGACGGCCGACACGTCATTCATAAACAACCTGGGGCGAGTTGGCTCCATTGGACTGTTCTTGCCGTTCATGCTCTTCGGCCTCTGGCGGGCTTGGCAGATGGTCGGCCCAAGAAAAGTCGGCGGCTGGCGGTCGTTTGCCGCGACGCCATTGGCGTTGTTGCTGTTGTTCGCAATCTTCTACTCGGTGCTGCATATCCTGACATGGGCCATGCCACGTTACCGCTTGCCAGTGGATATAACGCTGATGCCCTTTGCGGCGCTGGCTCTAAATGATCTGGCAAAAACCATGGCCGAAAAGTGGAAGACTCGACAACGGTTGGATGTGATGCGGGGCTGATCGGACGCAGCGCCAAAATATAGTATTATTAAAGGTAGAACAGCCTGATCTGAATCAAGGAAAAACACGTTATGGAACTGCGTCACTATATTAACGTCCTGCTCAAATGGTGGTGGCTGATCCTGGCCAGTATGCTCGTCGCCGCTGCGGCAAGCTTTCTGGCGTCACGATCCACCCCTAGTCTCTATCAGTCACGCACAACCCTAATGGTCGGGCAAGCGCTCCAGAATCCCAACCCGAATGCCTCGGAGTTTTATACTGGCCAGGCTTTGGCTCAGAGCTACACTGATCTCGTCAAACGCGAGCCGATCTTGCGCGATACACTGCAAGCACTCGGGCTGGAGTGGGACTGGGTGGCCCTGCAAAATATGATTACGAGCCGCGTCGTGCCCGGTACTCAGTTGTTGGAAATAGCGGTGCTCGACACCAATCCACAGCGAGCAAAGATTCTAGTCGATGAACTCGCTCACCAGCTAATTCTACGCAGCCCTGGCGGAAGCGATCCAGAAAGTGAGGCCGAGCGCCAGTTTCTTCTGGCCCAGATTGAGGACATCAAGCGCAACATCGAAACAGCCCAGGATGAGATTAGGCAGCTGGGTGGTGTTATCGCCAAGGCCACCAGCGCGCGCACGATACAAGATGCGCGCGATCGGCAGGCTACGTTGCAGACCCAGGTGACCGAATGGCAGTCTACCTATGCTCAGATGTTAACCAATCTGAATGTGGGAACGACAAACTCGCTGAGCGTCGTGGAGTTGGCACAGGTTCCCACCAGTTCGACGGGTTCCGGTACCGCCACGAACGTCATTATGGCCGCCACGATTGGACTGGTGCTGGCAGCCGCGGCTGCTTTCTTGCTGGAGTATCTTGACGACACGATCAAAACAGCGGAAGACGTGCGCCGATCGGTTGAGCTGACCACGTTGGGCGGAATCCCAACCATCGAGGGTGGAGATCCATCGGCCAAACTGATCAGCCTCAGCCAACCCCGATCGCCGACTACTGAAGCCTATCGCGCCTTGCGAACCAACCTCCAGTACAGCATGGTGGACAATCCGCTGCGAGTGCTCATGATTACTAGCGCAAATCCGCAAGAGGGCAAAAGCATTACGGCTGCGAATCTAGCTGTGGTGATGGCGCAGACGGGCAAGCGCGTAGTCCTCATTGACTCCGATCTAAGAAGGCCCGCCCAGCATAAGATTTTTTCGCTCCCCAACAAAGTGGGGTTGACCAACATTCTCTTGGACACGAGTGTCCACTTGGAGACGGTTTTACAGCCGACTGAGGTGGAAACCTTGAGAATCGTGACGTCAGGTTCACTTCCACCCAATCCTTCAGAAATGCTCGGCTCGAAGCGGATGATCTATCTGATTGAAACGCTGCGGCAGAACGCCGATATGGTTATCTTTGACTGTCCGCCTATCTTGGCCGTGACCGACGCACTGGTTTTGTCCAGCCGGGTGGATGGCGCACTGTTGGTCATCAATGCCGGCAAAACCCGGCGAGCTCAAGTGACCCATACGAAAGAGGCACTAAAGACTGTGGGCGCGCACGTCTTTGGTGTGGCCCTTAACCGAGTCGCGCGACGGAAATATGGGGAGTACCAATACGATTACTATTCCGAGGAAGTGGACCAACCTCGACCAACCCTGCGATCAAATTCACCGTTACACGCACTTGCTCAAGCAATGACAGCCGTTCCGATCGCCCTCCGCAAACTGGGGAAAAGGAAGCCGCGACCAACGCACACAGAAGTGAAAGCTGCGGCGACCCAGTCTGACACGAGTAAAACCAGAAACACCCGGTAGCGCGAGTGGCTCGCGCCTAGCGCCAATACTGTTTAGATAAAGCTCGCAGCCCGCGCGGACACAGGCGATCCCACCGCGTCCACGATGCGCGCGGCTGGGTGAGCACTAACTAAACAGTATTGCGCCTAGCGCCGCAGAACGGGCAGCCAGACATTGTGAGGGTCAATAATAAATACGGTCGTAGCCGAGGATACATTTCCATCAGCATCGATCAACACAGCTGTATTGTTTACCGCTAGCGGACCAGCAACCAGTACGGTGACCGGAACTGTCAGTGTGACGGGCTTCCCAACTGGGGGCAATCCGCTCCATTTTAGCTGACGCCCCACGTTCTCGTATGTCACGTCCCCACCGCCCTCCAGCTGGATTGATCCTGGATGGCTTACTTGAGAGGGTAAGCTGTCAGTAAGAGTAAGCGCGCTCCCATTGCTCAATAATGATAAAGTATAGGTGATCTGCTGGCCCATTTGAGACCGAACAGGGTGGACTTGGCTGCGTACACTTGCAGCCGGCTCGCCCCAGACCAGAGTCACCGTGGGCCGCGCCTCTGGATGATAGTCATCGTGGTCAGACGACCAGAAATAGCGTCCACTATGATAGGCCCAGTCGGCCGAGTAAAGAGCGAGACGCAAAGGCTCGCCCGCGCTGTAAGCTTCGGCCGCGGCATAACTGACATCCCACTGTCTAGGAATACCTGGATCGCCGCCGTACGCAGGAAGCGGATCCACCCAGACACCGCCGATGTTTTCGCGCACCCCTGGCGCATTGTTCCAAGTAAGCGTGTCCTCATTCCAGTCACTACCAATGGTTAGCACCTGAATGAAAGAGGGCAGCGGCGCCGGATCCCATCCTTGTCCGGCATTGCCAAACTGATGCAAGGTCAACGTGGCCGAAACAATGCTCTTGCCAGATGGCACTGCATTCAAGGGAAAGGTGATGAAATATTTTGAAAAACAAGGCCAATCCGAAATATCCAACTGGTTTTGGATGTTGAACTGCATGTCATGCGGATTCTTGAAGTCAGCCCATTGATTCCAAATATAGGTCGAGTCGCCGGGGCACATATTGCCCATCGTGCCCCCCACAGCCGCATCTGCAACGACGGCCCCGTTCAATTTATTGCGGATCGTTAGTGTGCCACGCGGAACAGACGATCGGGGAACATAGGTAGGAATGCCGAAGTGCAATTGCCCCCAGGTGCGTGGCTGCGCGTGGATCATATTTTCCGGCCAGGTCTGGTCAGCAAGAGGCGGACTGCCAGCAGAATTGTCGCGATCGTGTACGACAACAGCCAAGCCCCACTGCGACCCTTGCGTTGGCGGTCCAGACAAGCCCAAACTGGCAAACGGAACGTGATAAAAGATCGTCCAACCGCGATCATCTTCCTCATTGTGGTTGGGAGCATTGCCCTGCCAGCCGGTCGTGGTCGTGAACGGCATCGCGGCCAGTACCCAGTCGCTTCCGTCACCCTGATAGGCGGCCTGCCACGGCGTGCGCACACTCTCCCACCAAGTCAACTGGCCATCAAAACGATAGGCGCGCGTGCCGGGCACGTCGCCGATCAAACCGTCAATGTTTAGATAGAGTGAAACTGCATCCCAGTTCGTGAGGCGCTGAAAGGTCGGAGACTCCTCGTACCACAGCCAACGATCAAACATGGCAACATTAACAAAAAGCTCGGTATCATTGTAACCGACACGCACATCGGCATAGTTTTCAGATGAGGTGACTCGTCCAAACCAGAATATGCCGGATTGATCATATTGCACAGGCCCTGTAAAGTACGGCGCGTTGACCCGGCGTATTTGCGGAAGTAACGCTGCTTCAAGCGGAGCAGTCCGCGACAGAATCGACCCGCCAATCAGGACACACCCCATCAGACATCCTAGCCATCGTTTCATCAACCCGGTCTCCCTTGGGCAACTTACCGCATGACGCTATTAAGCGCCCGGCGCTTCAATGGTATAGACAAGATTCAAGATATAGAAGAGATCACCGCGCGCAAAGGCGGGAACATCAAGATACTTGGCCAGTTCTTCCCGCGACTCGCCAGCGATCAATGCCTTGGCCGCGAATATTGCATTATAGTCATACAGATGATGCCCAACTTGCTCATTGTAAGTCGCCTCAAATTGAGTGACAAACCAGTAAGGCGCAACAACACGATATTCGTTGAGGGCCGTGGCGACCTTGTTCCACGCATTATCGTGCAAGTATTGCCCGAGTTCCGGCGTCAAATTGACGAAATTACGCGCAATACTGAACGACTGGCCCGGATTGTGTGCATCCGGCCCCCACGGGTTGTCCTTGTCGAAATTGGACACGCGCAGCTGAAGCAGGCGAGTGTAAGTTTGGTATTTCGAGCTCTGGTTGATGTTCGAGATTTCCCCAGCCAGCTTCTCCAGTTCCATGTATCCCCGATAGCCTGCAATCCAGGCATTATGCGCATGCGGATATTCAGCCAGCACCGCGTCGGCCGGCGGAGTCGTTAATCGACTGCGGCACGTCGAAGAAAAGAGAGTCTTGACTTCAGCTGGGGTCAGACCGAAAGACTGAGCATACTTCCAGAGCGCATAGAGTGTCTGGGGAGTCCAGCGCCAATCTGGTCCAGTCCAACCAGGAAAACCCATGGAACTGTACATGTTCGCTTCGTTATTGGGGAGGTCCGCCCGGACTTCGGGCGGAAAATCAAACCACTCCCGTCCAGCGCCGGTTTGATATCCTACTGTGGTCACCCCGCAAGGGGGGTAGTTGGTCATCTCACTGTTGAGATAAGTCTTTAGCTGTTGCTGTAGAGTGGGAGACAGGTGATTTCGAGCCTTCGACAGAACCAAGATCGTGTCAGCCGGGTTGTGCCAGTAGTCACTCAAGTTATCTCCAACTTCTGTCTGACCCGAGCGACTAAACAGGCCGTCTACACCGAACCCAGGACGCAGATGACCGGCACTGATCATCTTTTGAACTTCAGCGGCCAAGGTTTGTTTAAGCGCGCCAACATCAACTGGCCGGACTGGATCTTGCTTGGTCACGGTCTTTGCCAGAGGCAGAGCCTGCGCGCCGCCAGCGGCCGACCAGGCAATAATGGCATTACTGCGATGCATGAAAAGTTTTCCCTTGTAAGGAATGGGGGGATTCTGATCCCCATGTACACCATACACGCCGTTCCAACCGCCATAGACTGATACCGCATTTGCCTCAAAACTGCCGGCATACATTACATCGTAACCAGAAACAAGGTCGTCTAGGTTATAGGCGAAGTAGGCCGAACCTTGCCCTGACTGAAGATCGACAAAACCGCCGCTGCGATCGCAACACATCACATAGTAGATCAAATTGCCACCCATCGAAAAAGCCATTGGTTCATCAGGCGCAGTAATTCCAACCTTATTGGCAGGTCGAATTAAGGTCGAACCGACGTTCCATCGAGTAATTCCTTGCCCGTACTTGTCCGTGGAAAAACTATTGACAGTGAGCACAGCGCCATCTGGCCCAATGACGGCCGGATATCGATTGCCCGAGTGAGTCCCCTGGCTTCTGGCCGGCAAAATCGCTGATTCTTGCCCTGTCAAACGGTTGAGCACATAGAAGGATTTGAGCGAAGGATGAGCAGTAAAATAATCAACCTCCGGGGCCGCATTGATGGTCCCATTCGTGAGTGGATTGATATAACCATACTCCGGCAAGCCAGGCTCACCAAGAGTGTAATCAGAATTGATGTCGTCTTGCGGTTGGGTCCTAAATCGGTACGGACGATTAGCACTTAGAATAACGACATCATCAGTGACGACGACCCACCATGAATGAAAACCCGCGCTGGGAAGCTTCGCCGATTTCCACACTTGCTGACCTGTCAGCGCATTCAAGGCGTAGGCATATCCATCATCTGAAGCGAAATATACCGTACCACCTTTATATGCCGCCGAGAAATGAATAGGGCCGCCTGTCTTGACCTTCCACAACAGTGTACCTTTAAGCGGACTGGAATCTGAATAAATTGCGTAGAAATACCCGTCCCGGCCTCCCATATAGATCACGTCGTCAACTACAAGCGGATTGGTATCAAATCCAGCCGCGCTCTCAAAAGTCCATAGCCCTTGACCCGTCAACGCATCGATGGCATGAATTTTGTTGTCAAAACCGCCCACATAGGCGATCTGATTGTAGATAGTCGGAGAATTGCCCAGTGGCATTTCAGTTGGATAGACCCATTCTTGTGCACCTGTGTCGGCGTTGAAAGCGTATAGACCTTTTGCGGTCGGCACATATATCGTGTTATTTGCCGCGATCAGCTGGGCCTTCGCGGGAATGTAGGGCTCAATCGGCCGGTACCAAGCCGGTTCTAGTTGCCCTCGCACTTCTTCAGACGTCCACGACGTTCGCTGCGGATTCGCACCTGACGTTGGCCAAGCGCCAGCCTCCAAGGCGGGTCGCTGATTAATGATAACGGGCAGAAAAATTTTATAAGTCGCAACAGGACTTGCAGATTTCTGGTGACCGCTACTTGGGATGAGTTTGGGGTCTAGCGTCATCAGTTGCGACTGATCAGTGCTACCTAAATATAGTGCCTCAGCCGATCGAGCAAAGGAACTCGCAACAGATGCATTCAACATCCCCCAAACTAATAAAAACAAAATCAGGCGTGATGATCGTTTCTTAGTGAACATAGTAACTCCTATTTTTCATCAATTTTCTACAAACCTTCCGCAAACCACTATAACTGATGCGAACGTATTTGTCTCTAGTACCATCTACCCTGCTATGAATTATGTAATATAAATATCTGAGAGAGGAAGTGAACGTCAATCAACCGTCCATGGTCTGAAATTGGTAGGAGATCTGTATAAACTAGAGCGCGACCATTGTAATTCAGGTACTTTTAGGTAAGCTTGTACAATGACTCCACCGATAGAACTGCTCAAAGCGTCGTCCTCGGCGCGAATCTGAACGGCAAACGCCGCCTGGAACGGCGGCTAGAGCCAATACTTTTTCCCGTCCTCGGGGAACGCCCTCGGGACGAGGGCTGTGAGCATTTCCAGGCTAGTATTACGCTAGGGCCTTTTTGCAGTAGAGTCATCGCTTATGTGACACACATTCGCTGTGTGATATCTTTTGAGCATTTTGATAGATCAGGAGGTACTAGTTATGAGCAGATTAATAGACTTCAAACGTATCTGTCGTTTAGTTCTTCTCGTTGGCCTGATAGTTTCAGTTTTAGGCAGTTATTCGACAAACACACTGGCAGCCCCGATGACCCAAAGCGTCGGTTGGTTCGATCCCGCATGGGCCCAACGTACCGCCGTCACCGTCACCAATCCGGGACCAGCCGTGTCCGACTATCAAGTGCGCGTTACGCTGGACAGTGGCTTCAATTTTGCTGCGGCGAGACCGGATGGGTCCGACCTGCGCATCACGGCTGCTGATGGCACCACGCTGCTCCCGTTTTGGATTGAAAGCTGGACCCAGAGTTTGAGCGCCAATCTATGGGTAAGAATCCCGTCAATTGCGTCGGGAGGAAGCACTACCCTGTATCTTTACTTTGGCAATCCAACCGCAACCAGCCTGTCCGATGGGGCGAGCGTCTTCGAATTTTACGACGGCTTTGAAAACCCGTTCGGTAAGCCACTAAGCAATGCTGAGACATCGCAAACCACGCCGACCTATGACGGTTCCGGGCAGGTCGTCCATCCAGGGATTGTGCACTTCCCGAATGGTTGGCATGGGTACGAGTACTGGCTGGTGGTCACGCCGTACCCCGACGGAAACATTAGCTACGAGAATCCTTCGATCTTGGTGTCCCATGATGGCATCAACTGGGCGCCTCCACCCGGCATCACTAACCCGATCGCTATGCCATCGACCAGCTACCTGGCTGACGGAGACTTAATCTACGACTCGGCATCTGACCAGTTGTGGATGTACTACCCGCATCAATCTGTGAGTGGTCAAACGTATGTTGCACGCAAAGTTTCTTCCGACGGTGTCCATTGGGGTGATCCCTATCAAGAAGATAGACTGTTCAATGTGCCTGACTTCCAATTCCTTTCGCCGGCAGTCGTGAAAGCAGGCACCCAATACTGGATGTGGTCGGTGAACTCAGGGTCGTTTGGGTGTACGCCGCCTAGCACTCAATTGGAGTATAGGACTTCGCTTGATGGCGTCACGTGGAGCGCACCCCACTCTGCCAATTTCTCACAGCCAGGGTACACGCCCTGGCACCTGGATGTGATCCATGTGCCTTCCAAGTCGGAGTTTTGGGCATTAGTAGCAGCGTTTCCGACTGGTACTGGCTGCGACAACACGGATTTGTTCTTTGCGCGGAGCAGTGATGGCATCAATTGGATCACCTACAATCGTGTGGCGCTCGGCCCAGGGTATGGCTCGGCGTGGGATGGAGCAGAGATTTATCGTTCAACTCTGCTTTATGACGAAACAAATGATCTGCTTAGGGTATGGTATTCTGCAAACAATTGGGTCGGCAGTGCTCCAGTCTGGCGTCAAGGCTACACTGAGCGGAACTATACGCAGTTTTTAGCAGCTCTGTCCGCGCCTACTGGAAACAATTGGACTATTCAAAGCGGAAGCGGGGATTGGTCACAGTCAACCATGCAAGTCAAACGCGGCACTTATGCCGGAAAGTTGGTTCAGTACGCGGGAGGCGACATGGCAGTCACCAGACCGCTATCCACCTCAACCGATTTCTACCAAGAATGGGATATGTATGATGATCTGGATTCGACCGCCCTTAAAGAAATTCGAGTAGGATCCGCTGGCAGCGTTGGTGTAGGCGTGTGGACGCAGAGCTCGACCAGTTACTACGTTTATCATACTTACGACTATTACTACATTCCCACGACAGTTCCGCGCACGCAGGGTTGGCACAAGTTTGGAATCTTGTTGAGATCCAATTCAAGCGTCACATTCTATATTGATGACCACCAGGTGGGTAGTTTAACTAACCAATTCAGCAACGCCACTCACATTGACGTCGCAGGCGTCGGTACAACACCGACGAACTTCTACGTCGACGATGTTCGCGTGCGCAAATACTCGTCACCCGAACCGATCGCTATTCTCGGAGACGGATCAATACCAACCAACACGCCCACGCCGACCCCAACGAGCACGGGCCCGACGCCCACATTTACGCCGACCAACACGCCCACGTCAACCCCAACGGCCACACCGACTGCGACTACACCTCCGTCAGCGTTTGATCCAGCAGCCTGGACATATCGACAGCCCCTAGCCATCAACAACACCGGATCAGCCTTGACCGACTATCAGGTGCGGGTGGCGCTGGGCAGCGACTTCGATTTTAGCCAGGCGAACCTCGATGGTTCAGATGTGCGCTTCACGGCAGCGGACGGCATCACGTTGCTGCCGCACTGGATTGAATCCTGGGCGCCGGGTAGCGCTACAATCTGGGTGAAGGTACCCTCAATCCCTGCCAACGGCAGCATTCTGCTGTATTTGTTCCACGGCAATTCAGCGGCCACCAGCACCTCGAATGGCGATGCGACGTTTGACCTGTTTGACGATTTCGAATCGGCTGCTAACCCATGGACAAGGGAGGCAGGCATTTCAACCTTCATGCGTTCGACGACGCGTGCGCAGCGAGGCGGGCACAGCGGCTACTTTGAGTATCTGTCGGGGTCTGGCTCAACCTATCATTCCAAAACGCAGCCCTTGCCCAACAACTTCGTCCAAGAATGGGATTTGTACGACGACTTGGTCAGCCCCTCGTTTAAGATGGTGCGGGCGACCTATGGGATCAACGCTCAAGTGGGCGTTGGAGTATGGACAGGGAGTTCAAACTTATACTACTCGTACCACAATACAGGGTATGCCTACACCCCGTCCTCTGTAGCGCGGAGTCTAGGCTGGCACAAGTTCGGGATTCAGCTAACAGCTGATTCAACGGCGACCTTCTTTGTCGACAATCAACCAGTCGGCACGTTGAGCGCCCAGCTCAACAATGCCTCGCGGGTAACGGCTGAGGGCATCAGCGATGCGTATTCCACGTACTATGTGGACGATGTTCGCGTGCGCAAATACTCGTCACCCGAACCGATCGCTATTCTCGGAGACGGATCAATACCAACCAACACGCCCACGCCGACCCCAACGAACACGGGCCCGACGCCCACGTTTACGCCGACTAACACGCCCACGTCAACCCCAACGAGCACGGGCCCGACGCCCACGTTTACACCGACTAACACGCCCACGTCAACCCCAACGAGCACGGGCCCGACGCCCACGGCAACCGCAGCTCCTGTAAACACGGGTCTGCTTAGTCCTAGTTTGAATGCACCGCAGAGTGGCGGCGACAACAATGGCTTCGAGCTAACGCCGCTCAATGCCTATAGCGCGGACAGTCTTTTTGCCGTCGACGTCAACAGCGGCACATCCACAAGCACTTCGTGTTCAAATACGAGAAAAGATCGGCATGTGCTCTATGCATATAATATCAGTCTCCCAGCAAACGCGACGGTATTGGGATTAGAAGTACACACCGCTGCTCGTGTGGACAGTAGCAGCGGTTCACCGAGAATGTGCGTTCAATTGTCATGGGATGGCGGCATAACCTGGACAACGGCCAAAACCACACCAGTCCTAAGCACAAGCCCCAGCACCACTAGTCTTGGAAGCGCGACGGATACGTGGGGGCGTCCCTGGACCACTACCAATTTATCTAACGCCAACTTCCGCGTGCGTGTAACCAATATCGCGGCCTCAACGGCTCGGGACTTCTCACTTGACTGGCTTGGTGTCCGGGTCACCTATCGACCGTAAGTCTGTCCCCTTATAGGTACTTCGAGATATCGACAACTCGCCTGCATAGTAGGGTAACGATGCAGACGAGTTGTCATCTAGCTCCAATCTGGCCGACAAGCATATGCGGCACAAGAAGAAAACACGTATGGCGGAGATGTCACGTCGTGAGTTTTTGCTGAGACACGCTGGCCGATCGGGGGCGATGGCCCGCCCTGCTGAACACCGCAATACACGCAGCAGATTGACACAAAAATACTTTAGGGCAATCTAAAGACACGCAGATCGCTGTTTTTGTCAATCGAAAAGTAGGCCATTTGATGGACGAAAAATAGGCCACACCGTGTTGAATCGCTCAATCGTGATGATCGAAAAGTAGGCCAGTCGCTCATCGAAAAGTAGGCCACTTGCTGTTGAACAAGTGGCGAAC
>JBGSPW010000014.1:0-56342 GCA_041738395.1 Thermoflexales bacterium | reverse complement strand
TCGCGACGCAGCTGGTTTTCATGAAAGACACGACGTAAGAAGATGTTTAGGCGCGACTTTGGATGTTTTCTCCGGGAAACTAGGCTTGAAGACGAGCCGACGCCGTGCAAAATTCGATCCGATTTAACGAAACCGGCTCTGATTGCGCAAAACCTACGCTAGCGGCAATACTGTTTAGTTAGCGGGCTGGGCTCCCATGCCCGGCGGCGTGGGAGCCACCTCTGCTGACTTATCTAAACAGTATTGCTCCTAGCGGACCCGATCGGTGGGCAGACAAAAACGGGCGCGATCGGTATCGATCGCGCCCGTTTGGTTTTGCGGTAGTGTCATGCTGAGGAACGTCGTGTGCGACGAAGCATCTCGTACAGCAGGATCGAGATTCTTCAGCGCGAAAAGATGCGCTTCAGAATGACACTTCAGGTGTTCTTAGGCGATGCCCAGTTCCTTGAGTTTGGCTTCCGGAACGACGCCATTCTTCCAGCCGCGGGCCTCGTTGTACTCATCCAGCATCTGATCGAGCTCGCACACATGGCCCTTCGAGCCGGGCATGGTCGAGGCTTCTTCGGTGAAGCGCTTAGGCAAGGTGTCGCTGCCTTCGCCAAAGCCCGCCAGGTTGTTGTAGTGGCGCTCCAGGGTGTAGATCCGCTCGCCGGTCTTTAGCACGTCGTCGGTGGTGAAGGGCACGCCCGTCATGGCCGAATACTGTTGAGCATATTCATCGGTGCCCATTGCAAAAGCACTGAACTTGCACAGGTCCAGGCTGTCCGAGAAAGCATGGATGTCCTGGAAAACCTTCACCAGTCCGCCCTTGCCCTTCCACTCCAGTGGATCGACCTTGAGCGAACCAAACGGCATGACATTCAGTTCGGCTGCCGCAACGTACGCGCGCAAGTGGCACGCGCCGCGATTGCTGGTAGCATAAGCGACGCCCATGCCCTTCATGCCGCGTGGGTCGTAGGCCGGGATGCCCTGGCCCTTAGCGGTCATGGCGACTTCCGGATGGCCAAAGTGCTTGGCCGTCGGATTAGCGCCTTCGGCCAAAACATCGCCGATGCCCTCGCGCAGGGCAATCTTGCGGACGGTATCCGTCATACCGTAAATATCACCCCACTTCAGACCGCCCTCACCGTTGGTCCAGCCCTTCTCGGTGGCTTCCATCCAGATCGACAACGGATGGCCGACCTCAATCGCGTCCAGGCCGAAGTCATTGCACAGATCGATCATCTTGGCGACCGTGTTCACGTCGTTGTTGCCGACATTGGCGCCCACCGACCAGGCCGGCTCGTACTCCACGCTCTCCATATGCAGGCCCTTCCACGGGCCTTCCTTGATTTCCACTTCCTTCTTGCAAGCCACCGGGCAGGCGTGGCAGGTGGGGTCGTTGACGAGGATGTTCTGCTTCACGTACTCGCCGCTGACCTTCTCGGCGTCTTCGCCAAAGGAAGTCAGCATACTGTTCTTGGTGGGCAGCGCGCCCATGTTGCTGGTGATGTTGGTGAGCACATTGGTGCCATAGACCGAGAGGCCGCCCTTGCGCGGGCTGGTGATGTTCTCTTCGGCCATGATGACCTTCAGCGCGCGCTCGTGCGCGGGCTTCCACGCATCGCGATCAGCCGCCTTCACAATCTTCTTCTCGCCCTTGATCACCACGGCCTTCAGCAGCTTGCTGCCGCCCACGCAGCCTGTGCCGCCGCGGCCGCTGGCCCGATCGTTTTCATTGATCCAGCAGGCGAATTTCACCAGGTTCTCACCGCCCTGGCCGATGGCGATCACGGTCAGATCTTTCTCGCCATACTTCTCTTTGAAATACTTGATCGTGTCGTGCACGCCCTTGCCCCAGACTGGTGCGGCGTCAAGCAGTTCAACGACACCGTCGTGCACATACGCATATGTCGGCTTGGCGGCCTTGCCCTTGAAGATCAGACCGTCGAAGCCGGCCCAGCGCAAGCGGGCGGCCGACCAACCCCCATGATGCGAATCGGTGACCGTGCCGGTAAGCGGCGACTTGGTGACAATCGCCATGCGCCCGCTCATGTTCGCTTCACTGCCGGTGAGGGGACCATTCATGAAGCACAGGATATTATCGGGGGAGAGAGGATCAACTTTGGGGCCGTTCTCAAATACGTACTTCACGCCCACGCCGCGCGCGCCGATGTACTTGATCTTCCACTCTTCGGGAATGGCCTCATACGTGACCTTTCCCGTCGTTAGATCGATACGACCAACGTGATCTGCGTATCCTCCAAGTGTCATGTTTTCCTCCATCAAAAGGTTTGGGATTTGAATTACAGTTGATCGACCAGACTGGTGCACCCCGCCATTTTCGAATGTCGTTGCCACCTCCCCTAGTGGAATACAGGCGCGTTAACATGAGGCAGAAAAATATGTTGCATGAGGGAGAACATGAATATCCTATCATGAGTCTTGTTTCAAAGTCAATAAGTTCGAAGCTCAAAAACGCTTGTTTTTAAGGTGATTTTTGTCACGGGCGCTATGCGTGTTGAGCATAGCGCATGGCTTGTGCTTCGACCTGGCTTGACTGTGCTGGAGATGATGTTCTCGGCGTTATGCTCGACGCGCATAGCGCCGGTGCTTGTGATAACAAGTTTGACGCTCTGGGGCGGGCGGAGTATGATCAAACCATGGAGTCGTCATCATCACTAGTGAGCGGCATTATCCTGGCCGGTGGGCAAAGCCGCCGCATGGGGCACGATAAAGCGCTCATCGATTTTCAGGGTCAGCCCATCATCGCGCATGTCATTACCGCACTGCGCGAACTAACGAACGATGTCCTGGTTGTCTCCAACCGATCGGACGTCTACGGCCCATTGGGCGGCCCGTTGGGTGCGCGCGCGGTAGCCGACTATGATCCGCCCTGCGGCCCGTTGGGCGGCATCGCTGCGGGTCTGCAGGCGATGAACTCTGAGTTGGCGATCGTGGTGGCATGCGACATGCCATTTCTAAATGTACCGCTGCTACGTTGGTTGATCGATCAAGCCGCCGGTTATGATGCCGTGGTGCCACAGACGGGTGCTGAGTATGAGCCGCTGCATGCCATTTATTGGCGGACGTGCTATGACCCGATCGTGCGGCGCATCGAACAAGGCGATCGCCGCGTGATCAGTTTTTTTGCCGACGTGCGGCTGCGCACGATCGAGGAAGCGGCGTGGCGCGCGATCGATCCGGCGGGGCGGTCGCTGGTGAATCTGAATACACCCGACGACCTGAGTTGGTGGGTGTAGCCTGTCGTTACAAGTTGTGCTATTATCGATGGCAATGACTGACAACACCGTTCTCCTGATCGATGACAACGCAGAGGCGCGGGCCTGGCTGATTGAAAGCGTGCTGCGTCCGGAGGGTTACGCGTTTGTCGAGGCAACCAACCTGAGTGAGGCGCGGGCGCATATCCTGGCGCAGCCGCCGCAGGTCGTCATGGTTGAGGCCCAGCTGGGTCATGAGAATGGGCTGACCCTGTTGGCTGAATATGGCCTGCGTTATCCATTCATTGTGACTACTACCCAGCGTGCCGTTGATGAGATGTTGGCCGCGTTGGAAGCCGGGGCGGTCGATGTGCTCGTCAAGCCGTATGAGCCGCAGCGCCTAGCACGAACCTTGGCCCGCACGCTGCGCATGGTCAAATCGATGAGCGAGCAGCAGACGCTCCGGGAACAAGTCGATCGTCAGGCGCAAGAATTCAACGCGTTGTATACCGTCGGCAAACGGATCAGCGGGCTGTTCTACACCGACGAGATTTTGGACCTGGTAGTGTCTGCCGCCGTGAACTTGAGCGGAGCCGAGCGGGGCTCGCTGATGTTACTCGATCCGACCACAGGTGAATTGTATCTGCGCGCTCAGCACAGCCTGTCAGCCCCAACAACGCAGAAACTGCGGATCAAAATCAACGACACCTTGCCGGGGCGTGTGATCCACAGCGGGCGGCCCGTGATGCTAAGCGGCAATGATTTGCAGAAGGTGCAAACCTCACTGCTGGCGAATTCGATTTTGGGCGTACCGCTGAGCGTCGGCGAAAAAGTCATCGGCGTGTTGACAGTCGATAACCAGGTTTCTCCCCGCCCCTTTGGCAAACACGATGTGCACCTGTTAACGACATTGGCCGATCAAGCCGCCATCGCGATCGAAAACGCGCGTTTGTTCAGGTCTGCCGAACGAGAGCGCGCCAAACTCGGCACGATTCTGCGCGAGATGCAAGATGTCGTTATCGTCACGGATGATGATTTGCGCATCGTCCTGATCAATGAAGCAGCCTACGAGGCCTTTCAGCTCACTGACACGGCCATCGGCCAGCCGCTGGCCCAGGTCGTGGCCGTGCAACCGTTGATCGATCTGTTCGAGCAGCGCAACACCGAAGATTTCGTCTGGCGCGCTGACATCACGCTGTCCGACGGGCGGGTGCTGCAGGGCCAATTGTCGCAGCTAGAAGGCGTGGGTTATGGTGCGGTACTGCGCGACATCACGCGGCTCAAAGAACTTGATCGGATCAAGAGCGAATTCGTCTCGATCGTTTCGCACGACTTACGCACGCCGCTGACCTCGATTCGCGGCTACGTCAGCTTGCTGCCGCGCGTGGGGCCGCTCACCGACATGCAGCAGGATTTTGTGACGCGCGTCGAACGTAGCATGGACAGCATCGTCGATTTGATTTCCGACCTTTTGGATATCGGCAAGATCGAAGCGGGCGTCGATTGGGAGATGCACGCGGTCGCACTCCATACGGTGGTGCGCGAAGTCATCGAACGCTTGCAGCCCACGGCCGACCTGCACCGGCATACTTTGACGGTCGACGTGCCCGATCTGCCGCCCGTGCTGGGCAATCTGCGACGACTCGATCAAGTCGCCGCCAATCTCTTGGGCAACGCCATCAAGTACACCCCGGACAACGGAAACATCAAAGTCAGCTTGCAGGAAGACGACGGTTTCTTGATCTTGCAAGTGTGCGACAGCGGCCTGGGCATCTCGCTGGAAGATCAACGCCATATCTTCGATAAATTCTATCGGGTGGAGTCTGAAGCGACCGAGAAGATCAGCGGTACCGGGCTGGGCCTATCGATCGTCAAGGCGATCGTCAAGAAACATTCGGGCCGGGTGTGGGTGCAGAGCGAATTGGGGCGCGGCAGTACGTTCACGGTTGTGCTGCCGCGGTATGTAGACAACGCCAAGTAAAGAGTGTCAGATGACGGAACGGCTTTACTATTCGGATTCTTATTTGCGGACGTTTGAGGCGCAGGTGATCGATCGGGCGGTGGTGAACGGGCAGCCCGTGGTCATCTTAGACCGATCGGCTTTCTATCCCGAAGGGGGTGGCCAGCCCTCCGATCGCGGAACACTGAATAACGTCAATGTGGTCGATGTCATTGCGCGTGAAGCCGATGAGGCCGTGCTGCATGTCTTGTCGGCCGAGGTAGCCGATCGCGTGACGGGCGTAGTGGACAGCGCGCGCCGCTTTGATTTGATGCAGCAGCACACCGGTCAGCATATTCTGTCGCAGGCCTTTGTGCAGGCGGCCAACGCCGAAACGGTCTCATTTCATTTGAATCCTGATCCGTTCGAGGGCGCGTTGACGATCGATCTCAACACGGCGCAGTTGTCTTCCGCGCAGATTGATCGCGCCGAAGAGTTAGCGAACACCGTCGTCTTTGAGAATCGATCGATCGCGGCGCGCTTTGTGACGGACGGCGAACTCCAGGCGTTACCGCTGCGCGCTCCGCGCCGCCCCAGAGTCGATGCGGCAATCCGCATCGTGCAGATTGAAGGGTTCGATTGGTCGGCGTGTGGCGGTACGCACGTGGCACGCACGGGCGAAGTGGGCTTGATCAAGATCGTGAAGCTGGAGCGGCGCGGCGCTGAGACGCGCGTGGAATTTCGCTGCGGGCGACGAGCCTTGCACGACTATCGGCGTAAGAATCAGCTGATCATGCAGGTCGCGTCGGATTTGACGGTGGGCTTCTGGGAACTCGATCAAGCGATCGGGCGGATGCAGGCCGACGCGAAAGCGCTGCGCAAGCAGTTATCGGAAGCGGATACGCGCTTGCAGCAGGTCGAAGCACGCGAGCTGCTTGAATCGATCGAGCCACGCGGCGACTATGGTTTAATCGCGCACACCTGGCTGAATCGGGACACGGCGTATCTTAAGCGGGTGGCGAGTCTGCTAGTGGCACAACCCCACACCGTGGCGTTGTTAGGCTCGACGGGCGCGGCGCTGTCGTTGGTGTTTGCTCGCTCCAGGGATCTTTCGCTTGATCTGGCAACGTTGCTGAAAGCCGCGGCGGCGCAGTTGGGCGGCAAGGGTGGCGGCTCGCCGGATTTTGCGCAGGCCGGCGGCCCGGCCATTACCGAAGAGCAATTGAGAGCGACGATTGAATGGGCGCAGCAGCAATTGAAGAGCGGCGCATAACCGTTGAGCGTTCTTCACTTCTGACCTACTCTAGTTTCAAGAAGAGCATTCATGGACAAACTTACTCCTCACGTCTACGTTGAATCCGGTTATCGCGGCTGTACGGTCGGGGCGATCCTGACACCGCAGGGCGTAGTGTGCGTCGATACGCCGCTGTTGCCCGCCGATGCGCGCAGCTGGCGGTCGCAGCTGGCGACGCTGACCGATCGGCCGATCTTGTATACCATCTACACAGACGGACATCGCGATCGGGTGTTGGGCCAACAGTGGTTGGGCGGCCTGGTCGTGGCGCACGAGGCAACGTGGGAAAAGCTGCGCAGCTACGGCGATGCCATGCGTCAGCAAGTGGTGGAATTTCTCTCGCATCATAATGCGATCGAGGCGGCGGAAGAACTGGCGCGGCATTTGCAATTAGGGCTGCCCAGCTTAACGGTGAGCGACGGCGGCTCGTTGACGCTGCATCTGGGCAAACCACAGATCGTGATCCGGCCGGTGGGCGGCGCGACACCGGGCAGCGTGTGGGTGGAGTTGCCCGATCAGGCGGTAGTGTTTACGGGTGATCTCGTGACGATTAATACTCACCCTTTCATGTCGGAAGCCTACACCGCCAAGTGGCTGGAGCGTTTGAGCGAACTGCGCGATCCTAATTACTTCGCCACGAAGATGGTGCCCGGCCGCGGTAGCGGCTACAAACGATCGGACACGCACAAGGTTGTTGATTACCTGACCGAGATGCGCAAGCGTGTGCGGGAAATGATGACCGAGCGGCGCGGCAAATTCGATCCGGCGGAGCTGCTGCCGGAATTCATCGATCGATTCCCGATTCCCGGTGACGAGCACGAACGGGTGCATCGCCGCATCCGTACCGGCCTAGAGAAGGTGTACGAAGAACTGAAATCGGAAAAACGTAGAAGGAAGTAGTCAAGCACTGATGCTGGACGGCAGACCCTGAAGAACAATCGGTGGTCTGCCGTTTCTTGTCTGGAAAGGATAGGCACATGGCATTTCAAACTGAGACGCTGGTCGAAGTAACACGCGGTGGGTGCGTGGAGTCGGAGCATCGCGGCGCGATTGCCGTGGTGGATGCCACCGGCAAGCTGATCGCGCACGCGGGCGATGTGCAGCTGGTCTCGTATTTGCGATCGAGCGCGAAGCCGTTTCAGCTGCTGCCGTTGATCGAGAGCGGGGCGGCCGATCGGTTTGGTTTCACCGACGCCGAGCTGGCCATCATCGCCGGATCGCATTCCGGCGAACCGCGGCATGTGGCAGCGGTGCAGTCGATCTTGAACAAGATTGGATTGCCAGACAGCGCGCTGCAATGCGGCATCCATGTGCCGTTCAATCCCGAGTCGGCCAAAGCTCTGCGGGCGGCCGGACGCGAACCGACGGTGCTGGTCAACAATTGCTCTGGGAAACATGCGGGCATGTTGGCGCAGGCGATCGATCGGGGCTTGAGCACGACCGATTATCTCGATCCGCAGCATCCGGTTCAAGTGGCGATCCGACAGCGGTTAGCCAAGTTAAGCGAACTTTCGGTTGATCAGATCAACGTCGGCGTCGATGGTTGTTCGGCGCCGTGCTTTGCCATGACACTGTATGCGTCGGCGTTGGCGTTTGCGAAACTGGCAGAGGCAGGAAGCAGGATGCAAGAGGCAGGAGGCAACCCCAGCGGGGCGCTGCGGGGGATGCAAGATGCGGGATTGGCGCGCGTGGTGCGGGTGATGATGGATTATCCCGAGATGGTGGCGGGCGAAGGGAGACTGGACACGGACTTGATGCGGGCCGTACCGAAGCGCGTGGTAAGCAAAGCCGGCGCCGAGGGTTATCATGGAATGGGCGTTGTGGTGGAGAACGGTCCTGCGTTAGGTGTAGCGATTAAGATTGGCGACGGCGATGGCAAGCGCGGCGGGCCTCCGGTGGTGATTGAGACGCTGCGACAGCTGGGTGTCTTAGATGAGGCGGCGCTGGCGGCATTGAAGAATTATCATACCTGGAAGATTACCAACCATCGTGGGTTGGAAGTCGGAGAAGTGCGGGCAAATTTCCGACTTTATTCTTAAACACAATTTAGCCTCACCCCCCGGCCCCCTCTCCAATCGACGGCTGTTGTCGACGGGAACACTGCACCCGCCGAAGGCGGGTGTAGGAAAGAGGCCGGGGGTGAGGCAGGCTGAGCAGTAACGTTACTATTCAGATCAGCCAGGCGGTTCCTTGCATCTTGGCGGCTTCGCGTGAGACACTTATCTCAACCGCTTCGTATATGTACACAACCCGTCGCCGTCTTTGTAGAAGTCCGGCAACAACATCGCCAGCGTATACCCGCAGCGCTCATACAACCGTCGGGCGGGCGCATAATGATCGGTGTCAGACGTCTCGATCACTAACCACACGCCATTCCGTTTGCGGATTTCATCTTCAACGGCCTGCGCCAGCGCGCGGCCCACGCCTTTGCCCTGCTGCTCAGGATCAGTGCACAGCCAATAGAAATCATAGCCGTTGCCCGCCAGATCACGCGGCCCCCAGCAGGCATAGCCGATGATCTTGCCGTCTTCGCGGCAGCTCAAGAAATAGTAGCCGCTGCTCTCCGGGCCTTCTTCGTAACCTTCCAGCAAGTCGGTAACGGTGGCGACTTCCTTCTCATTGAACACCGCCGCGCGCTTTGTCATCTTCATGATAGGTTCAAACTCAGCGCGGCGCGTTTCGCTAATTTCATACTTCGTATCAGGCATGACCCACCCGCCGTCCCCACGCCCACTCCACAATCTGGGCCGTCATTTTGTGATACGCATAACCCGCGACGCGCGCCGCGTTAGGGAAACCCGCATCCGGAGCCAGGCACGGATTGGGATTCACTTCCAGCACATACGGCACGCCGTCGCGCACGCGCAGATCCACACGCGCGTAATCGCGGCAGCCCAGCGCCGCATACGATCGATACGCTACGTTACGGATGCGTTCGGTCGTCGCCGCGTCGATGTCGGCGGGGCAGATCACGGGCATCGTCTGATATTCCGGCGAGGCGGGATTCCATTTGGCGTCGAAGTGACAGAACTGCTGATATGGATTCTCCCACTGCGTGAAGCTCAACTCGGCCATGGGCAAAATGTGCGTCGTGCCATTGCCCCACAGGCCGATGTTGAACTCGCGTCCCACAATGTACTCTTCCACCAGCGCCGGTTGATGATACACATCCAGAATATACTGCACCCGATCGCGCAGCTGCGCCTCGCCGAACACCACCGACTCGCGCGTGATGCCCATGCTGGCGTCTTCGGCCACCGGCTTCACGATGGCGGGCAGCGGCACGGTGATCGACTCATCCGCGCGAGCGAACACCTGAAAGGGCGCAGTGGGAATATTCTGCTTCTGCAGCACTTGCTTGGCACGGCCCTTATCGAGCGTGCGGCGCAGCGTGGCCGTCGGCGCGCCGGTGTACGTGATGCCCAGCTTGTCGAGGCGCATGGTGATCTTCACATCGTCGGTGGCGCGGCCTTGCAGATGCTCGCACAGATTGAAGAACAGCAGCTTGTCCGGATCGTATTTCTCGATCAACCGATCGATATCGCGCAGCGTGTAGACGATGTATGTCTCCGCATCGAACCCGGCCTTGCGCAGATTCTTGGCGATGGTCTCAGCCGTCTCGATCGTCTCCAGATCGGTCTCCAGATCGCGCGCTTCACCGCGATCGAGTTTCTCCACGGCGCTGTAACCCACCAGTACTTTGGCGGGGCGCTTCCGGGTTGCCGCGCGCACGTGCTGGCGCGTGCGGGGTTCAGCATAGGCGTTTAGTGCTAACATGATCTCTCCTTGGGGTGTGCTACCGTCATTGCGAGCGTTGTGTGCGAAGCAATCTCATTTCCCATCGGCGGGAGATTGCTTCGTCGGCCTGACAGCCTTCTCGCAATGACGTTTTTCGCTACTATCGAACGCGCACCTCTTCATAGTCCCGCAACGGCACTTCGATCTGCAAGCCGTGGCGCTTCAACGCCGCCTCAAAGACCGAGTACACCAAGCGGGCGTGCGACCAACCTTCGGCCGCCGCCATCAACGTCAGATCGCTGATCGGCGTGATGCCGGGCAGCGAATTGATCTCCAGAATATACGGCCGGTTGTGGTCGTTCCGATCGAGCCGGAAGTCCACCCGCGCAAAATCGACCGTGCCGGTGACGCGCATCGTTTCGATCGTCAAGCGGCGCAGTTCAGCACTCAACTCGTCGGGAAGCCGCGCCGGGCATTGATACTGGTAGGCGTCCCCCAGATCGATCTTCAACTCCGAGCCATAAACGTGCAGGCCGGTGGCTTCGTACAACGAATTGTCGATCATCGAGATCGGGAAGAGATGCAGGTCGGGATAGTTACCCACCAGCCCCACCGTCACATCATTGCCCTCGACGTATTTCTCCACCAACACTGGCTCGTGATAAGCCTCCAGCAAATAGGCCACGCGTTCGCGCAGTTCAACTTCGTCGCGCACGATCGATCGATCGTCGATGCCCATGCCGGTGCCTTCGCTATTTGGTTTGGCAAACAGAGGGAACTGCGCGGCCAGTCGCGCCTCGAGTGGATCGTCGACAGTGGCAAATTCCTGGAACGGCGGGGTGGGCAAACCGTGGTAGATCAACACGCGCTTGGTCATCGCTTTATCCAGCGTCAACGCCAGGGCTAGCACCTTGGAGCCGGTATAGGGAACGCCGAGCATTTCCAGCAGCGCCGGTACCTGCGCCTCGCGTGAATCGCCGCGATAACCTTCGCACTGGTTGAAGCAAATATCAATCGACAGATCCTTCAAACACTGCGCCAGAGACGCGTCGCCTTCCATGGCGAAGACCTCGTGGCCGCCTGCCGCAAGCGCTTTTTTATACGCTTCAATATTTTTCGGGTGATCGAGTTCATAGAGAATGTCATGCGGCGCATCTGGATTCGGCTGCGGCGCATTTTCGGCCAGGTTATACAAGAGGGCTACGCGCATGGCGGCACCTCCTTGCGGCTGGCTTTCGCCCTCTCGTCTGGACGAGAGGGCGACGGTTTGCTTGATGGATCGGTCTCACTACTCACGCTGTAACTCCTTGTTTTTGCTCTCGTCACTGCGAGAAGCGTTGTCGCCCAGCGCGCCCCCACGTATAGCGCGGACAGGGCGTGCGACGAAGCAATCCTTCTTGATGTTGCCGGAGATTGCTTCGCCGCTCTACGGCTCGCAACACTTGCACCGCACTCAACCGTTTGCGGTGCAGTGCAGGTGTGACGGCTATTCCACTTCGTGATTGATCTTCTCAACCACCTGGACGTCCTTCAAAACCGGCCGATCGGGTGTGCCGATGCCCAACGGCTGCCATTTGCCGACGTCGGCGTTAAGGCGGTGTTGCTCGGCTCCGCGCAAATGCGTCTCGCTGAAGCCCGCCGGCTCGATCGTCATGCGGTCACCTTCCAGCAATCCCAATACGCCGCTCTGCCCCGGTTCCAGCCGTTTGCGGGCTTGCGCGTCGAGCGCATCGATCGCATGTGGATCGTAATCGAGCGGCTCGGTGTACGTGGTGAGAAAGCCTTCATAGTTGCGCAGCACGATCTTGCCCGGCGCTTGCGACACCACGTAGTTGGGCATCACCGGAATCTTGCCGCCGCCGCCGGGACCATCGACACAGAATGTCGGCACGGCGAAACCGCTGGTGTGGCCGCGCAGCCCTTCGATGATCTCGATCCCCCTCGACACCGTGGTACGCAGATGGCCGGAGCCTTCCACCAGATCGCACTGATACAGGTAATACGGGCGCACGCGCATCTTCACCAGTTCGTGCACCAACTCGCGCTGGATGTTGACCGAGTCGTTGATGCCGGCCAGCAGCACGCTTTGATTGCCCAGCGGCACGCCCGCGCGCGATAGTCGATCGCAAGCCTGGCGCAGTTCGGGCGTAATCTCACGCGCATGATTCACGTGGATATTCAGCCAGAGCGGGTGATACTTCTGCACCATGTCGCAGAATTCCTGATCGATGCGCATGGGCATGAAGACGGGCACGCGGCTGCCGATGCGCACGATCTCGATGTGCGGTATCTCACGTAGGCGCGCCAGCAGTTCTTCCAACAATTTCGGCGCCAGCGTCAACGGATCGCCGCCGGAGAGCAGCACATCCCGCACTTGCGGCGTGCGCTTCAAGTAATCGATGGCCGCGTCCCATTCGGTGCGCTTGAACGTGGCGCCCGCATCGCCCACAATGCGACTGCGCGTGCAGTAACGGCAATACGATGCGCACTGCGTCGTCACCAGAAACAGCACGCGATCAGGATAGCGATGCACCAGGCCAGGCACCGGGCTATGGCGATCTTCAGCCAGCGAATCCTCCATTTGCGATTCGAACTTCTCCAGTTCGCGCGCGGTGGGAATTACCTGCTTGCGCACCGGGCAGTTCGGGTCAGCGGGATCGATCAGACTGGCAAAGTAAGGCGTAATATCGACGCGAAACAGGCCCTGCGCGCTTAACGCCTGCTTCTCGCTGTCGGTCAGACGAATCACTTCGCCTAGCTCTTCAACACTGTTCAACCGATTCGCCAGCTGCCAGCGCCAATCGAACCACTTCTCATCAGGGATGTCATACCACTTAGGTGCACAGGTTCGGGTAGGTTTGGGTTGGGTGTCCATGCTTGGCCTCATTCGATAGCGCGCCAACTTTTTCACCTTACGCTATCGCGAGTTATTCTACCGTACTTCGATCAAATGATCAGTAAAATCATAGTGAAACTTGAACAAGAAGTTGTTTGGTGAAATGACGGTGAAGTGGTTTATCGCTTGAGCAGCAGAGCTTAAGCAGGTGCAGTTCAAGCGGTTTGCTTTTTGTGGGTCTTAGCTGGAGCACTCACCTCGCCCGTAAGGTGAGGTTGACTGACTTCGTAAAACAAAAACTGCCGACTTCTTGGCAGTTTTGTCAGTGAGGCTGCTCCAGGTGGACGATCATCCATCGTTTTATCCGGCTTGAGCGGTCTAACTGCCCGGCGCGGCCAGCATATAGCCATGCCCCCGCACTGATTGGATATACTCTCCCGTTTGTGGATTCAGCCCGAGTTTGCGGCGCAGCAAGCGTACATGCGCTTTGAGCAGCTCCTGCGCCTCGCTGGGGCTGCCATCATAGCCCCACACCTCGCGCAGCAGCTGCTGATAACCAATGACTTTGCCGGCATGCTGTGCCATGACGAACAACAGTTGATACTGTACGGGCGGCAGGCTGACCCAATGCTTGTTCTTGACGCGGGCCCGTTTCCGCTCCGGATCGATGACCAGCTCGCCGATCTTAAGACGATGATCGACCGTGCGCCTGGGGCGAATGAGCGCCAGCGCGGCGGTGACCCGCTTCCGATCGGCCACGGTGGGCCGCACGGACGAAGTCTTCACCGGCACGATGACGGGCCAGTGACCGGTGCTGCTTAGCACGTTGAGCAGGGCGCGCGGCTGTTGGTTCAGCAGTACCCGATCGATGATGAGCAATTCCACTTGAGTCTCTTCGGCCAGCAGGCGTGCGGCTACGGTCAAATCACTGGCCACCAGGCACATCACCCGTTCGGCGGCCAGGGCTTGCGCCCAGCGCGCCGCTACACGCTCAGCGGCGATAACAATGACATGCGGACGGCGGCGTTTTGAACCAGCGGCAAGGTCAACCATAGCGTTTTTTCCTTGATTCAGTATACAATGAATGGCCTTAGAAAGAGAAATCGACGGCCAGGCGCGCCAAGGCGCAATTGGCCTGTAGTTTCAATCGGTGTACAATCCATTCTAGTTGTTGGTTGCTCGTTGCTGGTTGTGAGTGGATGGCCGTTTGCCATTGATCATTGGTCATTGTTAATTGCTCATTGTTCTCATGCCGACTCCCATACAGCATCTCGTCATCGCCCAACGCCTGCTCGACGATTCGACCCTGCCCGGTTCGATTCGTCAACGCTTGTTTGCGCAGCGCGACGCCTTTCTCTTTGGCAACACCGCGCCCGATGTGCAAACGGTGTCCGGCCAATTGCGCGAGGAGACTCACTTCTTCGTCATCCCCTGGGCGCGCGTGCCCGTTCCACACCATGCCCTGTTCAGTCTGTACCCGGCGCTGAGCCGCGTCCGATCGCTGCCGGCGGATCACGCGGCGTTTCTCGCCGGTTACATTTGTCACCTGTGGCTTGATGTGTTGTGGGTGCGCGACATCTATTTGAACGGCTTCGGCCCGCACGCGCACTGGGGCGCGAATCTGCGCGAGCAGCATATCTATCACAACATCCTGCGGACGTGGTGCGATCTCAACGATCAGCAGCAGCTGGACGGTTCGATCGGGCCTGCGTTGGCCGGCGCTAACCCGATCGAGTGGCTGCCCTTCACGGCCGATCGTTACCTCGTGCAGTGGCGCAATAGCCTGGCGGAGCAGTTTCGACCCGGCGCTAACATCCGCACGGTGGAGGTCTTCGCCGCGCGTGGCGGCGTGGCCCAGGAAGAGTTTCACCGCGTGCTGGGCGCACCCGCAGAAATGGACCGGCACATCTTTGCTCACGCGCCGCACGACAAGATCGACAAATTCTATCGCGACGGCTATGAGCAGATGGCGCAGTTGATCGTCGAATATTTTCGCGCAACCGACAACACATAGGAGGCGACCATGACCGAACAGATGACCCCTAAACGTGCATTGGTGCTATCGGGTGGAGGTGGACGCGGCGCATTTCAAGTCGGCGTCTTCGAGTATCTCGAATCGATCGGTTGGAAACCGGACATCATCGTCGGCACCTCGATCGGCTCGATGAACGCCGCGACGTATGCCGTGGGCGGCATTTCACATTTGCAGAAGATGTGGGAGTCAATCCGCACCAGGGACATGCACCGTTTTTTCCGCTTGAAACCATGGAGCAGCGTGTTCGATCGGGCGCCGTGGAAACACACACTGGAAAAATATGTGCCGGAAGATCAACTGGCGCGCATCAAAATGCCGCTGTACATGGTCGCTACCGACATCACCACCGGCCACCCCACGGTGTACACGAACGGTGAAAAGCCCAATCGAAACAAAGGGCTGTATGTGCGGGTTCCGGCCTTGAAGCACGAGCATTTGTTAGCCAGCTCGAGCATCCCTTACGTGTATGCACCGATCGGGATCGAGGATAACCAGCATTGGGACGGCGCGGTCATGTATAATTCGCCACTGCGCCCCGCCATTGATGCCGAGGCAGAAGAGATTATGATGGTGCTGCTGTCGCCGTATCATAAGATCGAAGAGAACGATCCGCGCCCTCTGGTGCAGCGCAGCGCCCTGCCGCCCATGCCGCGCGGTTTACTCGGTGGCATCGGCTATGTGCTCGACTTGGCGTTGATCGGCACGTTTGAAAACGATTTCGAGGAACTGCGCAAAGTCAATCGGCGGGTGCGTACCGGTGCCGATGTCGTGGCCGATCACAAGGAGGTGCGCTGCGCCGTCATCGCACCTGACGAGTGGATTTCGCCGCTCGATATCATCCGTTACGGGCCGCAGCGCGCCAACGAACTGCGCGCGCTGGGCATCAACGCAACGCGGCAGACCTTCCAACGCATCGATCGGCTGGGGTGGGATTCGTTGTATCACATCGACGACGAAGGGCCTGACACATCCGGCCCGGTGGCACAATCTTCCTAAAGGAGCGTCAAGTGAATATTCTGGTTACCGGCGGCGCCGGCCACATTGGCAGTCATGTGGTGGAAGAACTCGTGGAGGCGGGCGAATCGGTCGTGGTGTTTGACAACCTCTATACCGGCCACCGTGAAGCAGTCGATCCACAGGCTCAATTTGTGCTGGGCGATCTCAATGATGCGCGGGCGGTCCAGTGCTTGTTTGACGAACATCCCTTTGACGGCGTGCTGCACTTCGCGTCGCACACGTTGGTGGGCGAGAGTATGCAGCAGCCGTTTTTGTACCTGGGCGACAACGTGACGAATGCGCTGAACCTGCTGCGCGCCATGATCGATCACAACGTGAAGCGCTTCATTCTCTCGTCAACGGCCAATCTCTTCGATGCGCCGGAGCGGATGCCCATCGACGAGAAGGAGCGCATCGTGCCGGGCAGCCCGTACGGCGAGTCGAAGTTCATCATCGAGCGGCTGTTGTACTGGCTGGATCGCGTTCACGGGTTGCGGTATGCGGCGCTGCGCTACTTCAATGCGGCGGGCGCGTCGCCACGCGGCCAGCGCGGCGAAGACCATCTGCACGAAACGCACTTGATTCCGTTGATTCTGCAAACGGCGCTGGGGCTGCGAGAGAAGATTACGATCTTCGGCGACGATTATCCCACGCGTGACGGCACGTGCATCCGCGATTACATCCACGTCACCGATCTGGCGCAGGCGCACATCCTGGCCCTGCACACGCTGGACAAAGGCAGCCGCACCTACAACCTGGGCAACGGGTTGGGCTACTCTGTGAAGGAGATGATCGATGCGGCCCGCCAGATCACGGGCCAGCCCATCAAAGCCGAAATCGGCCCGCGCCGCCCCGGCGATCCAGCGACGTTGATCGCGGGCAGTGAAACCATCAAGCGTGAGCTGGGCTGGGCGCCGGAATTCGCTTCGCTGGAGGCCATCATCGGCACGGCGTGGGACTGGCATCGCTCGCATCCGCGGGGGTATAATTCCCCGTAGGAGGGCAAAATGGCAGAAGAAAAACGCCTCTCTGAAGCTGCCGTGACCTACGGTCTACCCGTTGCCGATTTGTCTGATCCGATCATCTTCGAGCGCAACGGCCAGCCCGTGTCGGTGCTGTTGCCGTACGAAGAGTATGCTGAGCTAAAGGCCGTAGCACGCGAAAAAGTGCTCAGGCGAGAGCAGGCCTGGCAGCAGCTAGATACTCTGTTGGCCGAAGTCCACGCGCAAGCAACTGATTTGACGCCTGAGGAAATCGAGGCAGAGATTACAGCAGCTAGACAGGAAGTCAGAGAAGCGCACCATGCTCGTCGTCGTCGTTGATACCAGCGTGTGGATTTCAGCCCTATTGAATCCGGCTGGCTATCCGGCTCGCGTCTACCAGGCGGCGCGGGCCGGACGTTTTGTCGTGATTATCTCGCGTCCACTGCTCGCTGAATTGGCTGAAGTGCTTATTCGTCCGCGTATTCAACGCGCACGACAGCTAACCAGGCAGCAAATTGAGGTCTTTGTTGCCGAGATTGAAGCCGCGGCTACCCAGGTACCCATCACTGGATCGCTGGCGTTGTGTCGTGATCCGAACGACGATATGGTACTCGAAACAGCCGTGGCGGGTAAGGCAAGTTATATCGTCAGCCGCGACGAAGACCTGACCCGCAATCTGGATTTGCGTGAAGCAGCCACGCGCTATGGCTTACAAATTGTAACGGTCGATCAGTTCTTAAAGCAGCTCACGCCATGAGCGACGTGCCTATCATCTACCGCGACACGCACGAGGTCGATCTCGATCAACTGGCGACACTCTTCAACGCCGTCGGTTGGGAACGCCGCACCACCAATCGAGAACGCCTGGCCCAACTAGTACGTGGATCGCTGTATGTCGTTTCCGCCTGGGACGGCGATCGGCTGGTGGGGTTTGCGCGCGCCATTTCCGATGGCGCGTCCAACGCCTACATCAGCACGGTCGCCGTTTTGCCGGAGTATCAAAAGCGCGGCATTGGGCGCGAACTGCTTCAGCGTCTGATAGCCGATCGCGATGGTATTCAGTTTGTGCTGCATGCCAACGAGCGCGCCTATCCGTTTTACCTCCATCTCGATCTGGGCTTCGAGCCGTTTGAGAATGTGTTGGTACGACCACGAAAACTTTAGACGAGATCATTTGCGATAGGCTGGCGGTGTCTTCAGCCTGCAGCCCTCATCCTTTCATCATGCGCATCGTTCTCAACGGCTGGTTCATCAATCAATTTCAGACCGGCAGCGGGCAGTACACGCTGCAACTGCTGAAACAACTGCCGCGCGTTGTGCCACAGCACGAATATGCTCTGGTGGTCCCGCACAAGAATTCTTTCAAGATCATAGACATCACGGCGGACACCGACTTCCAATCTCTAATTGCCAGCCTCCAATTTCCACGCGAAGCGTCTAACTTCCGCAAGCTGCTGTTCGAGCAATCGATCATGCCACGGGCGGCGCGCGCCTACGAAGCCGATGTGCTGCACGTGCCGTATTGGGCGCCACCGCTCCGATCGAGCGTGCCCATCGTCGTGACCATCCACGACATCATCCCGTTGATCCTGCCGCCGTATCGTGGCGGGCCAGTGGTGCGCGCTTATATGGAATTGGTCTGCGCCGCGGCGCGCGGCGCGACGTTGATTCTGACCGATTCCGATGCCAGCCGCAGCGACATCATGCAGTATTTGCGCGTTCCGGCGGATCGCGTCCGCACGATCTATCTGGCCGCCGATCCGGAGTTTACGAATCACCTTGATCCAATCGACTCGGCGGCCCTTCGCAAAAAATACGATCTGCCTGAAGACTATGTGCTCTACCTCGGCGGCTGCGATGCGCGCAAGAACGTCGAAACGCTGCTGCAGGTCTACACCTGGGCGCAGGACGTGTTGGGCGAGAATTATCCATTGGTTTTCGCGGGCAGCTTGCCCGATCAACATGATGAGTTCTTTCACGATCCGCGCATCATCGCGAAGCAGATCGAAGTGGAGGATGTAGTGCGCTTCATCGGGCGCGTGGCCGAGGAAGACAAAGTGGCTTTGTATCAGCAGGCGCGCGCCTTCCTGTATCCCACGCTCTACGAAGGTTTCGGCTTGCCGGCGCTGGAAGCGTTAGCGTGTGGCGTGCCCGTCGTCGGATCGAACGCCTCGTCGGTGCCTGAAATCGTCGGCGACGCGGGCATCCTCGTCGATCCAAAAGATGCCCGCGCCATGGCCGGAGCGCTCATCGCCGTGTGTACGGACGATGCGCTGCACGACGCACTGAGCGAACGAGCGCTGAAGCAAGCAGAGAAGTTTTCGTGGGAGAAGTGCGCGCGAGAGACGGTGGAAGCCTACGAAAGCGTGTTGCGTGGTGCGTAGTGCGTGAAACGTAAAGTGTAAAACGTGCGTTCCTTACAATCAGCACTCAGAAACACTTGCACCGCGCTGCGGATGCAGTGCAGGTGTCATCAATCAGCAATAGACGTTCTGTTGGGCCTCGCCTTTTTTGCCCTTTATCTCTTCACGCTCATTCCCTCTGTCCTGACGGCCGACAACGGCGAATTTCAACTGGTGGCGTGGAAGTTGGGCATCGCGCATCCGCCGGGCTATCCGCTCTATACGATGATGGGCTGGTTGTTCGCGCGGTTCTTCGCTTCGCCCGCTTTCGCCTTGAATTTGCTCAGCGCCATCCTCGCGGCGATCACGCTTGTCATCATCAGCCGCACGGTGCGGGCACTCACCGGATCGATCATCGCCGGGCTGTTGGCCGCCTCGCTGCTCGGCGTTTCGACGACGTTCTGGGCGCAAGCCACCACCACCAACATCCGCATGCCGGCGGCGTTTTTCACGGCGCTCAGCGTTAGTCTGCTAGTCGCATGGTCACGTAGTCGCATAGTTAGGGATCAGGGATCAGGGATCAGGGATCAGGAAGTTTTGTCTCACCATCCCTCCATCTCTCCATCCCTCCATCATCGTTTCAAGATCGATCCCCTGAACCTATTTGCCCTCACCTTCGCCCTCGGCCTCGGCCATCATGTCTCGCTGATCTTTCCCGGCGTCTTCTTCATTCTCTACATCTTCTTAGCCGATCCTAAATTACTGAAGCAGCCTCGCCGCTGGCTCAAGCCGATCGGCTTCTTCGCGTTGGGCCTGCTGCCGCTGTTGTGTCTGCCGCTGCGTGGCGCGACGGGCGGCACGTTCGCCGATAGGGAAGCAGCGGTGTTTCTGGCCCAGCCCGATCAATTCTTGTCTTATGCTACTGGACGCGGCTTCGAGGGTGACTTTTTCTACTTCATCAACACGCGGCCCGACCTGTTTCTCGATCGAGTCAAGCTGCTGCCCACGTTGTTCGATTTTCAGTTCAACGGGCTGGTCTTCGTGCTGTTTCTCGTTGGCGCAGTGCGCCTGATTAAGAACGATTGGAAACTCGCCATCATGCTGTTAGGCGGCATCGGGCTGCACACGTTCGTGACACTGGCCTATCGTGCCCCACAGACGGTCGAGTATCTGATACCAGTATACGTGCTAATAGCCATCACGCTTGGTTTCGGGCTGGGCGAATTCGGAATGCGGAATGCGGAACGAGGACGATTGGCGTCACGCACCACGCACCACGCATCACGGATTACGTATTACGTACTGCGTATTGCGTGTTGTGTGGCGATTGGCCTGCTCTTCATTAATCACTTCCCTTCTTTTCAATGGTTGCGCGCCAACGAAGATACGCGAGCTTACAACGAATCTTTGCTCAACGCCGCACCGTCGAACGCGATCCTGCTTTCCAATTGGCACTGGGCCACTCCGTTGTGGTACTTGCAGCAAGTCGAAGGGCTGCGGCCCGATGTCGAGGTGCAGTACGTCTTTCCGCGCGGCGAAGCGCTGGCGCAGTCGTGGCTCAACGGCATCGAGGCGGGCTTGCAGTCCGGGCGGCCCGTGGTGGTGAATATGTACTTCCGCGATCAGTTCAACGCCAGCCCGTATTTCTTCACACCGCTCTCGACCCATGCCTGGCAGGTGTGCACTGCATCTTGCAGCATGCCTCTTGCTTCCTTTGAGCCACTGGATATTGACTTTGCTAACAAATTCCACCTCGTCGGTTATCAACTCCTTGAACCCTCTACCCCGGCCGGCGAGCCGTTGACGCTGCTGGTGGCCTATCGGGTGGAAGCACCGCTCGATCCGACGACATCGTTCTTCGTGCATCTGGTCAATCCTGATGGCAGCGTCAGCGGGCAAGCCGATCGAACCGTGCAGACCGGGCGTTATCAAGTGGGTGATGTGTTCGTGCAGCGCTTCGCTGTGACGCCGCTGTTGAGTGTGTCACCGGGCGAGTATCAACTGCTGACAGGCGCTTACACGAGCGCGCCGTTGAAGGCCGCCGGAAACGAACGAGTGCCGATCGCGACGGCGCGCGTGACTCCGCCCGATCGTTTGATCGATCCGCCGGGCATCAATCTATCCAGCGGCGTGGTGTATGTCGAGTCAAGCGCTACCGGCGGCGAAGTGAAACCGGGCGACGAAGTGAAGTTGAACTTGAACTTTGCCGCGGCACGACCGCTGCTACGTGATATCGTCGTCTCGGTGCAGCTGACGGGCAACGGCTGGCGCGTGACGGATGACTCGGTGCCCGCCCTCGGCGCAATCCCAACCTTGAAGTGGATCGCCGGATCGCCGGTGCTCGATCCGCACAGGCTGAAAGTGCCGGAGAATGCCGCGCCCGGTCCCGCGCAGGTAAGTGTCATCCTCTACGATGCCTTCACGCAAGAGCCGCTGGCGCTGCTGGATGCGGAGTTGATCAAGCAGGGACAGGCGATCCCGATCGGAACGTGGAATGTCGTGGCAAGGTGACAGCGGGACAGGAAGATGGAGTAACGGATGGACTTGCCGTAAAGGCTAGACCTGTCAGGTGAGCCACAACGATCTGCGAACACCAGCGATCCATTGGCTCACCTGACAGGTCTACAGCGCCAAAACACACGCGGCCCCGCACCATTTCGATGCGAGGCCGCGTTTTCCATATCTACTTGTTTCGTTACTACTCAGGCAATGTTGCTGAACCTTCCTGGTTGTCCACAGATTTCACAGATGTCACAGATTTCTTCATCAGTTTAATCTGCGTTATCTGTGGACGATCGGCAGGCTGAGTAGATACCTTGTTTCCTTCTCTACCTCTGCACCACCGGCAAATACACCACATACATCACAGTCGCCGGCTTATGCGTTACACTCGGCGCGATCAATGATCGGATCTGCCCATCGCCGCTGAGGGTGGCGGTGTTGGTGATGGTGCCCGAGAAACCTGGCGCGGCCCGCACCACCACCTCGAACGATTGCGAGATCAGCGCATTGAGCGTGCCGGTCACGGTCAGTGTTGCGCCGTTAACGTTCAGGCCCGCGGCATTGACCACGGTCAGGCGCGCATCAAGCGTATCCGTCAGCGCAAAAGTGCCGCTGGTCTCACCGCTGTTGGCAATGAACAACGTGTAGGTGAAGAGTTGACTCCCCGTGACCACCGTCGTGTTGACCAGCTTGCTCGACGCGCTGAAGTCGGGGGCAGGTGGCGACTGAACGGTGACAACGGGCGCAGTCAAGTTGCGCACCGCTCCATCGCCGCTGAGCTGCGCGGTATTCGTCACGACGCTCACATAGCCGGCGTCGACGCGCACCGTGATGCTGAACGTCTGCAGGGTGTGCGATTCGACCAGACCGCTGCCCGTCAACGTCGCGCCGCTCAACGTGAGGCCGGGCGCGCTGATCAAACTCAACGGAGCGATCAGCGTATCGGTCAAGGCGAACGTGCCGCTGAAATTGCCGCTGTTGGACACGATCAATGTATAGGTCAACAACTCCCCGGCCATGAGCGAAGTCGTGTTGACGTTCTTGCTCGATCCGCTGAAGTCGGGCGCAAAGCTCAGGCCGATCAGCACCGGGTCGTGATCGGAAGCGCGATAGGGCGTGGGCGTGTAAAAATCCTGCGGCTTGAATTCCGTGTTGTAGTCGATGACCGATGGCTCGTCGGCGTTGATGTGCCAGTGCCGCACGCCGGTGATAGACGCGTTCAGACTGGCCGTGGTCAAGGCATGATCGAGATAACCGGCCTGGCCATCGAAGACGTAGGAATAGCGATCGGCCGCAGGTACACGCGCCGCCACTTGATCGATCAGGTCGCCGTCCTGCAACACCACGATCGGATCTTCGGCCCCATAGGCGTTGAGATCGCCGATGACGATGACATCGGGATCGAGCGGTTGCAGCGTCTCAATGAAGTTGATCAATTCGTTCGCCTGCGCCGTGCGCTTCACATTCCAGCAGCCCTGTCCGTCGCCTTGATCGGTGTCAACGCCGCTGCTGGGGCAACTGCCTTTGGATTTGAAGTGATTGACAACCACGTAGAACTGTTGACCGCTAGGCTCTTGGAACCGCTGGATCAGCGGAGGCCGATCGAATAACGGGATGTAATCGGTCGTATTGATCTGATAGTTCTGCGCGGACCCGATCGGCGTCACGCGGCCCGGCTGATAGATCATGGCCACTTTGATCTCATCCGTACCGGGCGCAGGCTCGGCCACGAGGGCATAGGTATTAGGCGCGGTGGCCGCGTTAAGCCCGGTGACTAAATCTTGAATAGCGCTCAGCGAACCAGCGCCGTCGTTCTCGATTTCCATCAAGCCCACCACATCGGCGTTGAGGGCGACCATCGCCGTAATGATCTTGGTGCGCTGCCGATTGAACTCAGCCAACGTATCGGCTCCGCGCGAGGTGGGGAAACCGCCGCCTGAGCCATTGCCGTTGAAGTAGTTGAGCACGTTGAAGCTGGCCACCTTCAACGAACCACCCACGTTGGGCGGTGTGCTCGTGCGGGTGTTGACGCGCGTGAAGGCCACCGCACCCGTCGGCTGCAAGCGATAGTGCCGGATGGCGCTGTTGGAATTGATCGGGCCGTAATCGATCACGCCCGTGAGATTGGTCGTGGTATCGCCCGCGCGCAGGGTGTTATCCGCGCCGATGTACGGAATGGGATTGGGGTTCTGCGCGGATGAACTATCGTCAAGGATGATCATGCGCCGCAGGTTGAGATCGGGGGTGTCGCCCAGACCGTTGCCGTTCGTCGGATTGAACATGCGGCCATTGCTGGAGAGCGTCACCTGTCCGTAACGGCCCTGAAAGAAATTCTGATCGGCCGTGAGTGTCTGCGAGAACGTGACGAGCATGTCTTCGTAAAGTTCCAGCGTCGTGCCGGCGGGCACAGGCAGCGTCACGATCGTGGGCGCGATCGGCGACGGCGTGCCGCACACAGCCACCGCTGCCGACGTTAATTGTGTCAATGTATTTGCTTCGCCGATCGTGCCGTTGACCTGCACGGCGTCGCCGATGTTGACGCTCGTCGTGGAGTTGACGAAGATGCCGTCCGCCGTCGTCGTAATCCCATCACTGCTTTGCACAAAGAAACCCGTCAGCGCATATTTGCCGGTGACGGTGCCGCGCACGGTCACTTTCTGCCCGTTGAAGGGACTCGCCGCATCGCTGCCCTGTACTTCGCCGATGGCGCGCAAAGTATTGATGGGCGTGGGGCAGGTGGTGCCCGGCGTTGTCGCAAATGACCACACGTAGTTGGACGTCATCAGATCGATCGGATCATCTTGATCGGTGACTTGCGCGGCAAACACGGTGGCCGTGCACGATTCATCGGCATCGAAATCGGCCGCCGGATCGAGCGTAAAATTGATCGGGCCGCCGCTGACCGCCGCAGTGTGCAGGCCGCTCACCGTGCAAATGATGGCATACCACGATCCAGTCACGGTCACAGGTTCGCTGAAATTGATCAGCACGTTCGTGGTGGTCAGAACGTTGGCGGTGTTATTGGCCGGTGAGGTGGACACGACGATCGGTGGCACATCGCCCGCGTCGACGTTGGCCGTCACGCTGAAATCATCAATCGCCAGGCCGTGATCGCTGCCGCTGTCGTTGACATCGAACCAGCGCAGCAGCACGGTTTGACCCGGTGCGACGACGAGATTGATCACGGCGGACAACGTGGCCCGATTGGCCGCCGCATTCCCATCGAGCGCACCCGCTGTCGAGGTATGAATGGGGCTGGCAAAGTCGAGCGCGGGCACATCCGTCCACGGGCCGGTGGTCAGCGCAGTCGCATCGACTTGATAAGCGAAGGTCGTCAACTGCGCGGTGGCGTTGCCGCCGTTGCGCCACTGCTCGCCCGTATACGTCACGGTGATGACGTTGATGGTCTGCGCCGTATCGTTGATTAATTTGACGCCATAATAAATATCGCCCGTGGTATTGGAGGAGAGCGCCCCCAAGGCCCGCTCGGCTGAGCCGCTCGATCCGTAGCTGTACAACGAACCGAGCGTGTCGCTACCGCTACCGGCGGCATAGGTCGTGCGAGTGGAGTGCCACCCGTTCACTGTTGCGTCGTCTGTCCAGGCATTGCTGGTGCCGCTGGTCGCCAGCGTATTGAAATCCTGAGTGTAGGGCAGCGACAGAGAAATAGCCGCAACCGGACGCGCCAGCGATTGAGCCTGCAAGGCAGGCGTAATCGCCGCGAGTGTCATGCCGAGCACGGTCAGGGTGATGCTGACGACAGCGCATAACTTGAAATGTTTCATGCAGTAACCTCGGGAGAGAAAGTGCGTGGAAGTTTACCACAAGGACGGTTGCGGCGGGTGGAAGAAAAGAGTACCGCCTCGATCCAACACCCGTCAAACGGATTGATCGGTGAGACTTCGGAGGTTTTGATTGATCGTCTGGCTCGCCTTCCAGACGACTAAACCCTCCGAGGTCTTGATCAAACGGCGCGGCCCCCCATCGAGCTGATGTGAGGCCGCGCTTCTTGTTTACTTGTCTACTTGTCTACTTGCCTACTTGCCTACTTGTTTCCTGATCTATTTTCGTAGCAGTGGCAAATAGATTCTATACTTACCTTCCACCTGCACCACCGGGGCGTTCAACGTGTAAGTGAACCCATCGCCGCCGAGGTACGCGGTGTTGTTGATCGTGCCCGAGTAGCCATAGTTCGCCCGCACGGTGATGGCAAACGTCTGCGTCGCCTGGCCGTTGATGCTGCCCGTGGCGATTAGCGTCGATCCGGCAGCCGTCATATTCGGCGCGCTGATCAGGCTGACGTGCGCAGCGAGCGTGTCGGTCAGGATGAACGGCCCAGTGGCTGCGCCGCTGTTCGAGATGGTGAGCGTGTAGGTGAACAGGTCACCGCCTTTGACCGCGGTGGGCGCCACGGTCGATGTTGAACCGCTGAAGTTGAGACCCGTCGCGAGGATCGTCACATCGTCGGGAATCGCCGGGTGCAGGCCGTAGTTGCGCACGCGGATGCGCGGGCCGTCGCCGTCTTCCGAGATCAGACCCTTAACCGTCACTTGATCGAGCACGTGCACGTTGTCCCAGGTGCCATTGTAGCCATCCAGGAAAGCGCGCACCGGGCCGGAGCCGTCGTCGACGACGATCGACTCGCCGTTCTTGGCAACAACCGTGCCGGTGATCTGCGTGAGCCAACCTTGATTGATTTCGAGCGCGGCCGCCTGGGTGCTCAACGGGAGCGGCGCAGGAAGATCAATCGTGGACGTGATGACCTGCACCTGTTCGGCTTCGAAAAACTCGACCTCGGTATCGCCTTGATAGATGTCGATCGTGCCCAGCACGCGCACCTGCGCGCCGCGCAGATACTGCGTGGCGCTGATGTCGCCGGCAGGCGCGTGAATGGTGAGGCCGCCGGTCTCATCCTGCACGTACAGCACGTTGAAGAACTCGCCAAACGCGGCCGTGACCTTGCCTTCGATCCAGACCAACTTGCTAAGATTCTTTGGCTGGTTCACCACGTCGTAGGCGCGGGCCTGCGCGATGGTTGATTTTTGTACCGGCTCGCCCAGCAGCCACATCACCGTTTCCAGGTTGAACAGTTCGTTTTGTTTGCCATCGCCCGCCGTGTAGGCGAACGTGCCAAAGCCATCGTTACTGTCGCCATACAACATGAGGCGACCGCCGCCGTTGGGCAGCTGCGTCACCGCCGCCATCGGCAGCGGGATTGCATCCGCAGGCTGGCCGGTGGGATACGCCGGATAGAACCACGTTGGATTGTAGATGTAGGCGTCGTTGCTGTTGTCCGCGTCTGTGTTGTTAGTGTGATTCGGGTTATGATGATAGTCGGGCGTGTAGCCTGGCTCAAGGTCGCCCTGCACCACGATCTGCACACCGGGCGTGCCGGACGTGATGGGCTGCGTGACCAATCGCCCGCGAATGGAACTGAGGCTCCAGGTTGCCAACGATTCCACGTTGACGCCGATGCTGGTCGCAATCGATCCGGGGAAATCGCCAAATTCGACGCCGAAGACGTAGCCGTTGTTGGTGTTGCCGTCGATTACTTCATCGTCGTTCAAGCGCATGTTGATCGACGCGCCGGTGCGCGTCTCGATCCGATCGACCATGGCATTCAACCGATCGGCTACGGTAGCGGCCCAGGGTTGAGAGTCATTCTTGCCTTTGTAATCAGCCAGGCCGCAAATCCACAAACTGCCGCCGGTCGCAGCATAGTTCGCGATCGCATCGAGCTCGTCGGACGTGTAAGCCGTTTCGGGCGCGGTGATCACCAGCAGTTTGACCGTATCCGTGTTGAGCGTGGCCGCCGTGAACGGGGCCAGGTTCTTGAGCACGTTGTAGCGGTGGTCCGACAGATCCTTAACGAACATCCGCATCTCGCGCCCACCGGCGTTGACGTTCCCGTGCGCGGCGTCGATCAGGATGAGCGGCAAGTGTTCATCGGTGACGTGCATCACCGCCGAGCGCACGTTGTCTTCGAGGTTGTCGCCTACCGGCGTGCCGCTGAGCGAGGCCATAATTGTCACGGGGCCGGTCACCGTGGGCTGCCAGGAAATGTTGGCGTAGCCATCGACGCACGGGCCTTCCACACAGCCGGGCACCGTCGCCGCCAGGGATTGAGGAGTGACACCCGGAATTTGGAATGTCACGGTAACGGTCTGCGTCTGCGCCGTGCGATTGGTCACCCGCGCGGTGATCAGGCTGGGGTTATAGATCGACGCAATCGTCGGTTCGATCACGAGATCGGTGAGCGAGAAGTCGACCTCCCCGTGTGCCCAGATCGGCGAGGTAACGATACGATCGCCATCGGGCTGGGTGACTTTGACGTAGTAGTAGTGCGCGCCGGGTGTCACCGGCACGATCGGCTGCCAGGTGAAATCGGAAGAAGCAGTCGTCTGCGTCACGACTTCGCCGCCGAAGGTAATCAATTCCACCAGCACGCCGCCTTCGCCATCAGGATCGAAGCCTGTGATCTCAAACGTAATCGATCCGGTGTGGGTGATCTCGCTGCCCATCCACAGGCCGTTGGCCTTCAGCCCCAGTTCGTAATTCACGTCTTCTGTGGCGAAGGTGCGGCGGGCTTGCAGCGCCGTCATCAGATCGGCCTTCGTCAAGTCTGCCATCCACACGCCGGTGCGATGATCAGTATTGGTGCCCCAGTACGGCGAGTGCGTATCGGCATTGTTGGTCGCGCCGACCTTCCAGCCATAATCGAGCGAGCGGATATATTCGTCTTCCGAGAACACATATGAGGTGCCGCTGCCATTGCCCACTTCTTCCAACTTCATCGTCGACGACACTTCGGGATGGTACGTCCAATCGTTGAAGTTGATCCAGCCGGGGTGATTGAACTGCGCCAGGGTGCCGGCGTCGTCGAGTGCCTGCGTGCCGGTGATCGACAGCCAGTGGTAAAAACCCTCCACCGTCACGCCGGCTTCGAGGTTCGGCGTGTAGTCGCAAAACGACGCGCCCGTGTTAGTGCGGCACGGATGCTTCACCGTATTATAGACATTGATGTGGCCCTCCGCCCCTTGCGTATATTCTGCTCCGCGGATGGCCACAAAGACGCCGGGGATCGTCGCCGCATTCACCTCTTGTAAAGTACTGGCCCATTCACCGTCGTCGATGGCATACGAGTGATCGGTGATCGCCATGAAGTCGAAACCCGCCGCTTTGCCATGCGCAAAGGCATCGGTCGGCGTCAACGATCCATCGGAATACGAGGAGTGATTGTGAATGTCGCCGTGATAGGCCTGCAGCGCCAGTTCGCCCGCCGTGCCGAAGGACCACGAGCGCGTCGCGCTGTTGACGGGGTTGCCCGCCCAGTCGGTGACGTTGGGGCTGATGTTGATGGTATGCGAAGCATTAGGCAGCAGTTGCTGCGGCGTGAGCGTCACGCGCTTGGCGGCGGCCTCATAGCGCACCATGCTCCACCCGATCGATCCACCCGGCCCGACGAGCGTGAAGTTGGCCGTGATCACGGTGGACGGTTTCAGTTCTTCATTGAAGGTAATGACTAGGCCGGCATTCAGCGGCACGTTGGTAGCATTGTTTTCCGGATAATTTGACGTGACGAAAGGCGGATAGGTGTCGACCGTGCTGCCCGTGGCGAAACTCCACACGTAGGGGGCGGCTAGCGGGTTGCCCGCCCGATCGGTGATGCCGGTGCCCAGTGTAGCAGTGTAACGCGTGCTCACAGCCAGCGCCGCAGCAGGCGTAAACGACGCCGTCTGCGTGGCCTCGTCATAGCCGATCGTGCCGGCCACCGATCCCGCCGCATTGATCACGGAGAATGTCGCGTTGTTCAGCGTCGTCACACTGATCGGTTCGCTGAAGGTCGCGGTGATGGGTTTGTACAGGCTGACGTTCGTCGCATTGTTCAGTGGCACGACCCCTGTGACCGTCGGCGCGGTCTCGTCGGGGATGGTTACGTCGGCCTGGAAGCGGGGCATGATTTGCGGCGTGTAGGCATTGTTGCCGCTGAAGCCGGTGACGATCAGCTGGCAGCCGCTGGTGTAGCTGCGCAAATCCATGGCCGTGTCTTTATCGACAAAGACCTTAATCGGGCCGGAGCCGTCGTCCAGCGTGAAACTCCAATCGGAGCCGAGTGTCTGCGGCGTGACCCAGGTGGCCGTGCCGCTGACCTGAACCAACAGGCCCTGCGTGGGGCCGACGATGGCCGCGGAGGTGCTGATCACCAACGGCGCAGGCACAGCGCCGGGACCGATTCGGGTAAGTGACGCGATCGGATCGATCTCCAACAGTCCGTTGTAATCCTTCAGCGTGCCGCTGATTTGTACGACATCGCCCAATTGCAGCGGCGGAATGGTTACACCCGTGCCGGAACCGACAAACACATACATGCCGCCGGTTGCGTCCTGAATCGCAAATGTATCCGATCGGATGGACCCGGGTGCCAGCGTGAGGTTGCCCTGCAAGGTGCCCGACCAGCCGGCCCCGGTTGCGCGAGCGGTAGCGATAGGGGTGACGTCTTGCGGTGCGGCCTCTACGTGCGGCTGCGCGATCAACAAGACGCCCAGCAGCACGGCGGCAACCAGCCAACTACTTAACAGCAGGGATGGCAAACGTTTCATGTACTTCACTTTCCTTTCTTTTAACTATCTCGACACCGTTAGATTCCGTGGCTTACATCATTGCGAGCGCCTTTTGCGAAGCAATCTCAGTCCCAGTCAGCGGGAGATTGCTTCGCTGCGCTCGCAATGACGGTGCCCCGGTTTCTTCATGATCGATGCAAAGACCTCCGAGGTACTACGTGCTGCCCTCGGAGGTCGATGGTAAACGCAGCCGCTTAACGCGTGATGAGCGGCAGGTAAAGTCCGTAGATGGTGATGGTCGGCGGAGCCGGGTCTTCGATGGTGAACGTCGCCTGATGACCGTCGTTCACTTCGGCGGTGTTGAACAGCAGCGCCGATCCGCGCGGCAGAACCTGCGGGCTCTTGACTTGGGCTACGAAGTGAAGCGTGACGCTTTGTCCGGCGGTCACCACACCCGTCCAGGTTAACGTGCCTGGCGTCGGCTGCGTGAAGTCCAGCAGATTGGCGACAGTGTAGTAGGACGAGAGGTCATCGGTGACGCGGGCGGTGGCGTCCAGATCGCCGGTGTTGTTCAACTGGATGGTGTACGTCACCCAGTTCCCGGAGAAGACCGCGCCGTTCACACTGTTGACTTTGGTCGACGTGCTCAGGTCAGGCAAAGCGGCCACCGTGGTAAACGACCACACATAGTCCTGTGTCAGCGTCATGCCGTTGCTGGCCGCCAGATCCGCGCTGAGCGTGGCCGTATAGCGCGTGCTGTTGGCCAGATCAGACGTGGGATCAAAGCTGGCCGTGCGGGTCGCCGTATTGTAAGTGACTGTACCGGCCACTGCGCCGGACGGGCCGCGCAACGTAAATGTGGTGTTGCCCACATTGGTCATGGTCACGTTGAACGTCGCGCTGAGGTTGGCCGTCACGGCGACAGCAGTGGCATTGTTCGCCGGCATCACACTGAGCACGACCGGGTACGGGACGATATCCGACTGATAGCGCACGATGACTTCGTAGCCGCTGTCATACGGAGCGGTGAAGTCGTATTGTGTGCCAACGCCAGTCACGCGCACTTTGTCGCCCGCTTGGTAGCCGGCAAAACTCACATTGGGCGTATCCGTATCGCGGAAGATGTCGGCCTGGCCACTGCCGTCGTTGATGTAGAGGTGCAGCGTCGAAACCGAGGCGACAATGCCTTCGGTCTGCACGAAGACGCCCTCGGTGGTTTCCAAGATTTGACCGGTAGTGCGCACCCACGGGATAAGCGGGGTGTTCAAGCCGGTTGACACGGCATAGGTGGTGCTCATGACGTCGACTTCGCGCTTGCCGTTGTACTCGGACAGCGTGCCGTGTGCCAACACGTAGTCACCCACGGCAAACTTGCTGAACTTGGCCGCCGAGCGGTTGTAGAAGACCGATAGGCCCGTGGCGCCCAGCGGCGCATCTTGCATCAGGAATTCGTCGCTAGCCGCAGTGGGCACGCTGACCAGGCCGGGCGGGAAGTTGACGTAGCCGCCCACATAGACTGTGCTGCTCAGCGGCAAGGTGCGCGCTTCCGTCAAGCTGATCTGCTCCCACACGAACACGCCCTCATCCTGCGCGGTATTGTTGAACGTGACGGGATCGCTCGGCTCGCTGACGATGCTCACTTGATTGCGATACAACGCCGAGCCTGGAACAGCCGCGCTGACGGTGACCGCCACGTGGAACGTGAGGGAGCTGTTAGGGTTAATCGGGTTGGTGATGACCCACACCAGCGGATCGCCGACAAGGCCTGTGCCCGTATGGGCCACACCGCTGTCGTCGGTCGCATAGACAAAGCCGTTCGGCAGGATGTCGGTGGCGGTGACGCGCGTGGTCGCGCTGATCAACGATCGATTATTGATCTGGATGGTGTAGGTCAGTAGGCGGCTGACGCCCGTCTCGATGAAGACGTCGGTCTGATCGGCGCTCTTGATCACCTCCAGATCGAATGACGCGACTGGCGCGCTGTGCGTGGAGGTGTTATTGCCGGGTACACCGTCGGCTTCGGCCGCGGCGATGGTGGCCGTGTTGGTGAGGCTGCCGGAGGCGGAGGCTGAAGCATGGACGACCAGGCTGAACGAATGCAGGCCGGGTGAGAGCGTGCCCACCTGCCAGACTAACGGAGTGGCGTTGATGCGTGGCAGACCGGTGGTATCGGTGATGTAGCTCAAGTCGGCAGGTAGCTCGTCGGTGATGACCACGCCGGTCAGCGTGCTCAGGCCCGCGTTGGAGTAAACGATGGTGTACGTCAAGTTAGCGCCGGGCTGAATGGAAGACGGTCCACTCTTGACGATGACGGCGTCATAGCTGGCCGGGCAGGCGTTACCAGTATTGGGCGTAGGCGTCAACGTGGTGTATGTAGCGGTGTTGCGCGCGCCGCCTGAGCCATTGGGGCAGCGCCCAATCGATTGAGTGTCCTTGGAACCGCCGCCGTTTTCGTTTACCTGCGGTTGTCCCGGATTGAGGAGCAGCACCAGAGTGGGATCATCGGCGTCGTCGGTGTCGTAGACGACGGCATCGACAACATTGCTCAGAACGGTGGCAGTGACGGACGTGCCGTTAGGAAAGTCGACGGCATTACCCAAGTACAATGCAGCGGCATCCTGTCCGTTTTGAAGGAATCCAGTCGATCCTGGCGCAAAGGTAATCACGACACCCGGGACCAATGGATTACCAATCACAAAGTAACCGTTGGCATTTGTTTGGAAGCCATCGAGGTCTTGAGCGTAGTAAGACGTGTCATTGCTTCCATTGAAGAACACCAGGGTCAATCCGTCCAACGCGGTATTGCCCGCGCCGCCGTCGTAAAGTTCAACATACTCGGCTGCATCGTCACCAACTTGATCTGAATCCAATTCGTTGATGATCACGGGGACATTGGGCAGCGTAACGGTCAGCACGCCGGCTTGATCGAGCGAGAAAGGCGCGCCGTTCAGATCGCCATACGCCCACGCCGCCGCGTTGGGATTGTCCACGCCCCAGTTACCGTTGAAGCGCGTGGCGTAAGAGAACACGCCACCGGCAGTGGGCGTAATGACGGTCCCGTAGACATCGTTGTCGCCGTTGTTCGTGAGATAAGGCGCGACGAACCACGACCAGTTCCCCGGATTGACATTGGAGCCGTAGCCCACTTCGGCTTTGAGGCCGCGTCCCGCTCCCGCCGGATTGGTCACGTTTTGCACGTAGACCTGTCCGCTGATGACCGCCGTCGGGTCGCCCAGATCGATCGTTTGCGCCGCCGGGCCGTTGAGGTTGGCCCAACCCACGACGACGCTGCGATAGTCGTTGACGGTCGCGCCAGTCGTCACGGTGTAAGTGCGGTTACCGTTGTTACCCTGTTCTTGCAGCCAGTCCCATTGATCGCCGCTGCTCTTGACGATGTACTTGTACGTGTATGAACCCGCCGCTAGATCGAGGGTAGCCGTGAAGGTGGTGTAACCACTGTCGGCCGTCATTGATAAGGCCGTGGAACTCCAGCCGTTGAACGATCCGGCCAGATACACACCTTCGCTCACATTGACAACATCTTCCGCATCGTGATAGACGAAGATGATCGGGTACAGCGACTCAACCGTGAACCCGGCCTCAGCGCTGCCCGAACTAGAAGGATGATCATACTGCGCGGTATTGGTGATGACCTGACCGTAGTCGCCAGTCTGGGTCACCACGAAGGTGAAGTCAATGGCCTGGCCTGAAGAGACAACGCCGGTCCAGGTGATCTCGCCGCTGGTCGCACCCGCGCCCGCGGGTTGATTCACCCAGCGCGCAAAGGTGGTGCTGAGTGGCAGGGTATCCGTAAGGGCGACACCGGCCGCATCGGCCGCGCCGCCGTTGTTCAAGGTCAGCGTATAAGTGACTTCGCCGTGATACGCCACATGGGTACTAGGCGCGGCGCTCTTGGTCAGCGAGAGATCGGGGTTGCCCGACATCACTGTGAAAGTTGCCTGCGCCGAACCGCTGCCACTGCTGTGCGCGTATTGCGCTGTGTTGGTGACGATGTCGTTGTAGTTGCCCGCATGCGTTACGACGAACGTGAACGTGATCCTCTGGCTGGCGGACACCGTTCCGTTCCACGTCACTTCATCGGCGGCGGCATTGGCCCCGATCGGCTGATCGATCCACTGCGCAAAATCCACTTCTGTCGGCAGGGTGTCGGTGAAGAGCACGTTGTTGGCGTCGAGTTCGCCGCCGTTGATCAAGGCGATGGTGTAAGTGACCTGACCGTGATACTCAACATTCGAACTTGGGCTGGCCGCTTTGGTGATACTCAAAGCCGGCGCGATAATGCGCGTGGCGGCTGGGGCCGCGTTGTTGGTCAGCGCCGTTTCGTTCGCCGTCGTCGCGGCCATGACGGAGTTGGTGAAGACCGTGCCGCCGGCCACGCTGTTCGTGATCGTCGCCACGACTTGAATCGTGGAGTTGGCCGTACCCGTCGCCACATCGCCCACTTCCCACACCAACGTATTGGCTGAGGGCTGGGTGAAGGTGACTGGGATAGAAGATGTATACGTGACATACGAGACTTCGGTCGGCAAGGTATCCGTCACGCGGGTGGAGGTGGCTGCAATTGCGCCGGTGTTGGAAAAGTCGATCGTGTAGGTGATGGTCTCACCAGCGGCAGCGGTGCTAGGCCCAGACTTACTGATCGCCAAATCCGCTTCAGGCTGAGCCACAATCGCTGTGACCGACAAGTCGTCAATGCCTAACCCTTGATCTGAGCCGCCATCATCAATATCCCGCCAGCGGAACATGATCTCTTGATCAGGCTCTAGAGTAACAGTTACAACTCCATTAATGATAGTGGCATTGGCATTGCCATCCAGTAGCCCAGCTGTTGAGGCTGTAATCAAGCCAGTGTAATTGAGGGTTCCTACGGTGATCCAAGTGCCCGCTGCAACATCGGTGACAACCGTCCCAGATTGATAAGCAAACTCCAGCGTATTTTGCACCAAGCCGCTGCGCCATTGTTCGCCTGTATAAGTGACAACAAAGTTCGCTACCTTGAGGCCGGTATCATTTTTCAGGCGCACCCCATAGAGTATAGTAGCGGCAGAACCTGAACCAACTGAACCGAGTGCACGCTCAGTGGTATTGGTAATGCCGTAGCTGTGCAACCCGCCAGAACTGGATGTACCAGCATCCCCGATGTAGACTGTCCGATTGGAGTACCATCCGGCCAGTGTAGAATCATTTGTCCACGGATTACTGGTGCCCGTGTTAGTGAGCGAGTTGAAATTTTGCGTATACGGGGTACTCAACGACTGTGCGCCTGTCGGCTTGGCGTAGGCGCTCGGTAACGCGCTCGTCACGGCCAGCAATGTTAATGCGCAGGCCGCCGTCGCAAGGGTAATCGCGGTAATCAATCGACGCAACATGGAATGCCTCCTGAAGGTAATGGGTGTTGCAAAATGAACAACACGGTATGTGTCAATGTTTCAATTCGATCAGCCAACAGGGTGAGGATACTGGCCGGACTTGATCGACACGTTAAATCCGCCTCAATCTTTCTTCAAGAAACGCACCCTCATTTGTGATGGTGCCAAGCCAGCAAGTAGCCCGATTATACACCTACCTTCCCGGTTTGGTTGACTACCAATTGTCACCGGGTATAACGCAAAACTGTTGGGTGGGCATACCGCCCGGCCACGCTCGCGCTGGATGGCACATCCGGCGCCACCAGACGCTGGATGTGCCATCCAGCAGGAGTGTATCCCACAAGTCACCAACACTTTTGCGTTATACTCATTGTCACCCCTTTCCATTGACAACTTATCCCCGCCTTCCATGATATAATCGCCCCACTGACCCGACCCCTCAAGTCGGGTCATTTTGCGAGAATTTTATGATTCCAGAACCCACGCTCAATATCTCGATTGTCATCCCGGTTCACAACGAAGCCGAATCGCTGCCTCCTTTGCACGCCGAACTGGACACCGAGCTGAAAGCACTGGGCCAGTCGTACGAAATCATCGCCGTGGACGACGGCAGCAGCGACGACAGCTGGCAGGTCTTGAAGCAGCTGGCAGAAGCCGATCCGCATCTGGTAGTGATTCGTCTGCGGCGCAACTTCGGGCAGACGGCCGCCTTCGCTGCCGGGTTCGATCAGGCGCGCGGTGAGATCGTCATCACCATCGACGCCGACGGGCAGAACGATCCGGCGGATATTCCTCAGCTGCTGTCCAAGATGGCCGAAGGCTACGACATCGTCTCGGGCTGGCGACAGAACCGCAAAGAGCCGCTGTTCACGCGCAAGATTCCGTCGCGTGTCGCTAACGCCATCATCACCAGCAACACCGGCATCTCGCTGCACGATTCCGGCTGCTCACTGAAAGCCTACCACTATGAAGTGATCAAGCGTGTGAACTTGTATGGCGACATGCACCGCTTTATTCCCGCTTTCGCCTCGTGGATGGGCGTGCAGGTGGCCGAAGTGCCGGTCAAAGATCGCGCGCGAAAATTCGGCAAGAGCCATGTGGGTTTCTCCCGCACCTTCCGCGTCTTCCTCGATCTATTCACGCTGAGCTTCCTGCTGAGTTTTCAGAGCAAGCCGATGCGCCTGTTTGGCGGCATGGGACTGGGCACCGGTTTCATCGGCGTGTTGATTCTAGCCTATCTGGCCTTCATCAAAATCTTCGACGGCGCCCTGCTGAGCAATCGCCCCATTTTGTGGCTGGGCGTGATGCTCGTCATTCTGGGTGTGCAATTTCTCTTCTTTGGGCTGCTGGCCGAAATGCAGATGCGCACGTACTACGAATCGCAAGACAAGTCGATTTACGTGACCCGCGAAGTGATTTCTCACCCCCCATCCCCCTCGCCTGATGAGAAAACATCAGGCGAGGGGGAGTAGGAGGGGGTGAGGCGTGAAGTTGAAACTCCGCCGCGATCTCCTCGTCCTCCTGTTCTTCACTGCCCTCGCCGTGTTGATGACCTGGCCGCTGATCACGCAGATCGGATCGGTTTACGCGGGCAACAACGAAGACCTGTGGACGTTTCAATGGGACAACTGGTGGACGCGCTATGCCTTGCAGCACGGCTATGATCTGCTCTTCACGCCAGTGCAGTTCTACCCGATCGGCGTCAGCCTCGCCGCGCATTCGCTGAGCTTCACCAATTCCCTGTTGTGGATTCCGCTGGCCGCACTCTTCAGCGACATCGCCGCGTACAACCTCACCGTACTGCTGACCTTCATCCTCAGCGGGTACACGATGTTTAAGCTGGTGGAGTATCTTTTGCAGGAAGCAGGAAGCAGGAAACAGGAAGCAGATTCCACATTCCGCATCCCCACGGGGGCGCTTCGCAGTCCGCATTCCGCATTCCCTGCTCTTCTCGCCGGCCTCCTCTTTGCCTTCGCGCCTTATCACTTCTCGCAATCATTGGGTCACGTCAGCCTGGCCAGCGTGCAGTGGTTTCCCCTGTTAGCGCTGTTCATCCTCAAGGCCACCCGTGAGACGAAGCGACGCAACATCGTGTGGATTGGCTTGACGACGCTGCTTATCACGGCCACGCGCTTGCAGTTCTTAGTGCTGGGGGGCGTGATCTTTGCGCTCTTCGTGTTGGTCGATTGGCTGGCCTTACGACGCGACTGGACACGCGGGGCGTGGACGCGCTTGATCGTGGGCGTGACGCTGGGGCTGCTGTTGTCGCTCCCAATCGTTCTACCCGCGGCCCAACTGTTCACGCAGGCCGCCACACCTGATGAGTTGATCGCCGACGAGCAGACCTGGGGCCAGACTGATCTGGTGGCCTACTTCGTGCCGATGACGTATCATCCGCTCCTCGGCCCGCTCGTGCAACCGTTCTACGAGAACTTTGTCAAGAACCGTGCGTGGATGCCCTACCTCGGCATCGTGCCGTTGTTGCTGGCCGTGTGGGGCGCGCTGCGCCAGAAACGTCGCGCCTGGCCGTGGGTGGCCATCGGGTTGTTTTCCTTTATCATGGCACTCGGTCCCTTCTTGCGCGTGAATGGCGTGGACCTTAATCTGCCGCTGCCCTATGCGCTGTTCGGCGACAAGTTTCCCTTGAACACGCTGCGCTCACCCGATCGCTACAACCTGATGCTGCCGCTGGCCTTAGCGCCATTAGCCGCCTGGGGCGTGAGCGATCTACTGGCGCGTGTTCAATCTCGCGCTGAACGAAAAACTGGCACACTTCACTCATCGCGGATAGTCTATGCGGCAGGGTTAGTGATGGGCGGTGTGATCTTGTTTGAATATCTCGGCGTGCCCTATCCGACGATGCCGCCCCTGCCGCTCTCGCCATTTCAAGCACAGCTGGCGCAAGACCCCGAGAATTACGCGGTACTCGACATTCCGCTCGATCGCTCGGACACCAAGCGCTATCTGTATTACCAGACGCAGCACCAGAAATCGACCGTGCAGGGCCGCGTGGCGCGCGTGCCAACCGAAGCTTACGCCTTGTTCGAACAGATCCCTTTGTTGACAACGTGGGCTAAATCGATCGGGGCTAAGCGTCCGCCGGATATAGGTGCGCAGTTGCAGCCGTTGGCCGATCGCAACGTGCGCTACATCATCCTGCACAAAGACCTCACCCCGCCGGAAGCGGTGGTGTCGCTGCGCAATTATTTCACCCTGCCCCCGGCTTACGAGGACGATCAGATCGCGGTATACTCTACGACGCTGGCGGCGCAGCCTGCGCAGCAGATCACTGACGAGATCGGCCTCGTCAACAGCTGGGTTGGCGTCGAAGGGCCGCACAAGCCGATCCGCGTGCGCGCGCGGTGGACCACCACGCAGCCGATCGAGCAGGATTACATCTATCGGCTAGAGTTGATCGACGAAAAAGGTGCGACGCTCATCAGTCAAACCGAGGTTATCACGCCGGTTACTTCGAGTTGGCTGCCGGGCACGATCGTGATGGGGGATTATCAGCTCACCCCATCAGCGCCGCTGCCGATCGGAAACTATCGTTTACAATTGAGCCTGCTGGATGGTCGTGCTGTTGTCGGCCTGGTCGAGCTACCGCATCGCGTGGTCAATGCGCCGGTCCGCGCGGGCGGGCAATGGTTGATGGTCGTCAACGTCGAGCCGCGCACACGCTTCGGTGAGGCGATCGAACTGCGCGCCGCCGATGTGAGCCGCCGGGGAAATTGGCTCTCGCTGTGGCTGCACTGGTACGCGTTGCAAGCACCGGGGGTTGATACGAAATACTTTGTGCACCTGCTCGATGCCGCCGGCAACGTCGCGGCGCAGGACGACGGCCTGCACGTCAAGTACACGCGGCCTAGCTCCGAGTGGCAGGCCGACGAAATGATCAGCGATCTGATCGAGCTGCCGCTGTGGAATTTGGAGCCTGGCACATATCGCATCGCCGTTGGCCTGACCAATCCCGACACGGGCGAACGCATTCCGGCTGCCGATGCAGCGGGAAATCCGCTGCCGGAGAAACGGTATCTCTTTTCGGAGACCATCCGAATTGACTAGCAACTATCGGACTAAGCAACTACATGACTAAGCTACTCATCATCGGCCTCGACGGGGCCACCTTCGATCTCATCAAACCCTGGGCAGCAGAAGGCAAACTTCCCACGTTGGCCAGGCTCATGCACGACGGCGTGACCGGCGATCTGGAATCGACCTTGCCGCCGGTCACGTCGCCGGCCTGGCCCACGTTCATGACGGGCAAGAATCCCGGCAAGCACGGCGTCTTCGATTTCATCCGCCCGCGCGCCGGGACGTTCGACATGGTCAACGCCTCGCAGATTCACGGCAAGTTGCTGTGGGAAATTCTCAGTGAGGCGGGCTATTCGGTTGGCGTGTTAAACGTGCCCATCACTTATCCGCCGCGCCAGGTGAATGGCTATATGATTCCCGGTTTGCTTTCGCCCGATCAAGGCAAGACCGTTTATCCGCCCGATCTGCTCAAGCCCTACGAAGCCGAACTTGGCAAGTATCGTCTGACGCCCAATGTGCAGTACAAGCCCGGCAACGAAGACGAATTCATCGCCGACATTCACGATCTCATTGACACGCAGCTGCGCTATGCCCTGCGCCTGATGAACGATCACCCCACCGACGTGCTGATGCTGCACTTCCTGGCCAGTGACAACGGTTCGCACGCCTTGTGGCGCTTCATGGACCAGACCCATCCGCGTTACGATGCCGCCCTGGGCGCGAAATATGGCAATGCCCTGCTCGACGTGTATCAACATCTCGACCGCGCGGTAGCCGAAGTGAATTCCGCATTCCGCATTCCGCATTCCACAATCATCATGAGCGATCACGGTTTCGGGCCGCTGCACCGCACCATCAACCTCAACATTCTCTTCATCGAAAAAGGGTTGATGCACCTGAAGCCGAAGTTCTTCACCCAATTACGCTGGTGGGCCTTTCGTAACGGTCTGACACCCGCCACCGCCTATAAAATTTTGAGCAAGCTCGGCCTGCAGAACGTCACGACCAAGGTCAGCCGTAAAGCGCGCAACGAGATGGTGGGCAAGTTCCTATCGTTTGAAGATGTGGACTGGAGCAAAACCACGGCTTACTCGATGGGGCACGTGGGACAGATCTACCTCAATCTGCAAGGCCGCGAACCGCAGGGCCTCATCACGCCCGATCGGTATGCCGCGGCCCGCCAGCAAGTGATCGACGTGCTGAACACGCTGACCGATCCCGCCACGGGCAAACCGTTGGTCGATCGCATCATCCCGCGTGAGGAAGCCGCGCACGGCCCCTACGCCGATCAAGGCGCGGACTTGCATCTCATTCTCGACGGTTACAAAACGATTGCGTTTCCGTTGTTCGCCACCGAAGGCCGCGTGCTCACGCCGCAGATTCGCGGCGACAGCGGTTGTCATCGTTTGCACGGCATCTTCATCGGCCACGGCGCTGGCTTCGCCAACAATGCGACCGTGCCTAACGCGCGCATCATCGATCTCGCCCCGACCATCTTGCACATCCTCAACGTGCCGGTGCCCGAAGACATGGATGGCCGCGTGTTGATCGACGCACTGACGCCGGAACTGCGCGCGCGCGCGACGCAAACCGCCGCCGCCACGGCCACCGCCCAAACGCAAGTTGATTTCACGGAAGAAGAACAAGCTGAAGTAGAAGAGCGCTTGCGAGCACTGGGTTATCTGGGATGAAATTGGGACGTGTCCTCCGCATTCTGATCAGCCTGATCCTGCTGGTCATCGTCATTGCCAACGTCGGCGCGGACCGGCTCTGGGAGACGTTGACGACGATTGCGCCGATCTGGTTTCTGATCGCGCTGGTCATTCACCTATGCGGCGTTGTCATTCGCACCCTCCGCTGGTCAATGCTGATCCGTTCGTTGGGTGTGCAGGTGCCGTTCGGGCGGCTGTTTTATCTGTACATGGCCGGGACGTTCTTCAACACATTCTTGCCCACCGGGATTGGCGGCGATGTGGTGAAAATCGTCGATCTCACGCCGGAAAGCGGCGGGGCGCGCGCGTTCAGCACTGTTTTTGCCGATCGGTTGACCGGCATTCTGGGCTCGTCGTTGATTGCCTTGGCCGTTGCCCTGTTCGATCCGGTGGATGTGCCGCCGGCGCTCGTCGCACTCATTGCGTTTGTGTCGGGCAGTATTTTGCTCGCGGCGTTATTACTGACCCAACAACGCTTGATCGATCGCGTGATGCGCCACGTGCCGGGTTGGTCGAAGCTGTTGAGCAAGGGCAAAATTCGCCGGGTGTATGAGGCGCTGACCTCGTATTCGATCGGTGTGATTGCGCGTTCGACTTTGATCTCGCTGCCGTTCACCCTGACGGTGATCGGCTCACAATACGCGCTGGCGCGAGGCTTGGGCTTGCAAGTGCCCGTGCAGTACTTTGCGTTGTTCATCCCGATGACCGCATTGGTCCAGCTGATTCCGATCTCGTTTAACGGCCTGGGCGTGCGCGAGGGTGCGTATCAAGCGCTGTTCGGCACTGTGGGCGTAGCCGGTGAGCAGGCCGTGGCGATGTCGTTGATGTACTACATGCTGCGGGTGGTCACCGGGCTGACAGGCGGGTTGATGTACTTGCTCGGCAATCTCCGCATGGCGCGACTGCCTGCGGCGGACCACCACACCGAACGCAGCAAGGACTCTCGTCCCACCCTATGATCATTGATCATTGTTCATTTATAATCGCCTTCTCACTCCATCTCAGAAAGCTGAGTTTATGACTTTGAATCGTAAAGCAATTATCCTTGGCCTGGACGGCGCAACGTGGACGCTGTTGCGCCCCTGGATCGATCAGGGACATCTACCCAACCTGGCGCGGCTGGTGCGCGAAGGCGCTTCCGGGCCATTGACGACCACCATTCCGCCAGTCTCGGCTTCGGCCTGGGTGTCGCTGGCCACCGGCTGCAATCCCGGCAAGCACGGCGCCTTCGATTTTGTATTTCCGCAGCCCGGCGGTTACGACATCGGCGTGATTAATGTCAAAGTGCGCGGCGTGCCGCCCTTCTGGAAAACGGTGGAAGACGCCGGCGGGCAAGTTGGCCTGATGAGCATGCCGATCACGTATCCACCCCAACCGATTAACGGATTTACCGTCTGCGGCTTTCTGGTTCCGAACGAACAGTCGACTTACACCTATCCGCCGGAGTTGAAGGACGAACTCAAGCGCAATGGCCAGCGCTGGCCGCTGCACGAATTTGAAGGCAACCGCTCGCGACATCCGGGGCGCTTCTTGCAAGATATGCTCGACTTCGATGTAACCCGCACGGAAACCATCATCTGGATGATGCAGCATAAACCGTGGGACTTACTGGCCTGTGTATTGAAGACGCCGGATACGGTGCATCACGAGGTTTGGCACATCATCGACCCCACACATCCGCGCTATGACGCCGAACTCAATCGTCAGTTTGCGCCCGCCGTGCTAGCTTACTTCCAAAAGATCGACGAATGCGTCGGGCGCATCATTGCCGCCGCGCCGCCGGAGACCTTTGTGGCGATCATGTCTGATCACGGCGGCGGGCCGTTTCACAAATTCTTTCACGTCAACAACTGGCTGGCCCAACAGGGCTGGTTGAAGTTCAAGCGCACGCCGCTCAGCCTGTTCAAGCACGCGTTGTTCAAGCTGGGCTTCACGCCCATCACGTCGTTGAAGATCGTCAACTTCTTCCGGATGGGGCGTTTGCGGAGGCGCGTGAAACGCGGACGCGGACGCGGTATGTTGAAGCGCCTCTTCCTGTCCTTCGGTGATGTGGATTGGTCGCGCACCAAGGCGTTTGCGGTGGGCAATTTCGGACAGATTTACATCAACGTCAAGGGGCAGCGCGCGCAGGGAACGGTGGAGCCCGGCGCGGACTATGAAGCCGTGCGCGAGCAGATCATCCGATCGGCTTTGGCGCTGCACGATCCTGAAGGCGGCGATCAAGTGATCGCGCAAGTGTACAAAAAGGAAGAGCTCTATCATGGCGATTGCGTGCCGCAGGCACCCGATCTGATCCTGCACACCGATCGATCCAAATACGTCTCGTTCGGCCACGCCGATTTTGGCTCGAACAAGATTCTGGAGCCGAGCATCGGCCAGACGGGTCATCACACCATGGATGGCATTGTGGTGCTGCATGGGCCGGGCGTGAAAGCAGGCGAAGCGATCCGCGGCGACATCATCGACATCGCGCCGACAGTCCTGTATGCGCTGGGCCTGCCGGTGCCGTCGATCATCGATGGCCAGGTATTGCAGGCCGGATTTACGTCCGAGTATCTGGCCGCGCAGCCCATCGCCCATACGGCTGTCACAATTTCCAGTGCAGCCGAAGCCTCGAAGGTTTATTCTGAAGAAGATGAAGAGCAGGTGATGGAACGCCTGCGGCAGTTGGGCTATGTGAGTTGAAGTGGAATGGTAAATAACTGCCCTGCGGAATAAGCGGGGCAATTGTTTCTATCTGTGGGTAACTAAACGTGTGGTCAGCTAAATCTCCGCGGCGCGTCCGCACTAGAGAAAATTCCACTTTGATTTACGGCACGGTCATTCCCGCGAAGGCGGGAATCCAGCCGCCGACACTGGATTCCCGCCTTCGCGGGAATGACACGGCACAGTGTAATACCGTAAACCAACCTGGAAACCGCACTAGCCGTACCTTATCTCCGTCTTTCGGGCTGTTGTGTCTGGCGATTTTTCTCCTCGCACTGCTGCCGCGCCTCGGTGCGCTCGAGCGGTATGTCACGCCCGACGAGCTGCGCTGGGTCGATCGATCGATCCGTTTTTCCACGGCGTTGTCGCAGGGCGATTTGGCTGCCACCATTCAAAGCGGCCACCCGGGCGTCATTACAATGTGGCTGGGCTCGTTAGGGATTCGTCTCGGTCACACGCTGCCCGCTGTCCTGCCCAACTTCGCTCCGCAGAATGCCGAGGTGGCGCGTTTTCTGGCGCAGTACCTCACCGCCGCGCGTTTGCCCGTCATCTTCGTCGTGGCGATCAATCTCGTCGGGTTGTTCCTGCTGCTCGATCGGTTGATCGATCGCCGTGCGGCCTTTCTCGCCGCCGGGCTGATCGCGCTCGATCCGTTTGCGGTGGCGCTGGGCAGCATCCTGCACGTCGATGCGTTGATGATGACGTTCAGTCTCAACGCCCTGGCGGCACTGGGCCTCGCCCTGCAGCGCGACCGATCGAGTCGGTGGCTGATCTTCTCCGGCGCACTGGCGGGTCTGGCGATGCTGAGCAAATCGCCCGCAGCTATTTTAAGCGTCGCCGCGTTGATCGTTGTCGTGCTGGACGGCGTGCGCCAGCGTCGATCGGCCTGGCAGGTGAGCCGTCGCTTGTTGATCTGGGGTGTCAGCGCCACTGTGATTTTCTTCGTCGTTTATCCCGCCATGTGGGTGGCGCCGGTGAAAACCATCTTGCGGATGCGCACCACGGCTGAGAATTTCAGCGAAACGGCACACGCCGTAAACTTCTTCAATGGCAGTAACGAGCGTGATCCCGGCCCGTTGTTTTATCCTGTCGTGTTGGCCTTTCGCTCGACGGTGGTGTTGTGGTTGGGCCTCAGCGCCGGCGTGATCTTAATCGTGCGTGCCCGCTCTGCTGAGGAGAAGCGCCGGCGATCGGTCGCGTGGATTTATTGGGTGTTTGCCCTCGTCTTTCTCGGCGTCATCACGTTGGGCGCGAAGAAGCTCGATCGCTATGTGCTGCCTGCGCTGGAAGCGCTGTCTATCGTCGGTGCGTTGGGACTCGCGTTTGTAATCGAAAAAATTGGGACACGGCTGTCGGCAGCGTCATTGCGAGCGCTTTCCGCGAAGCAATCTCCTGCGCCAACAGAGATTGCTTCGTCGCTGGAAAGCGCTCCTCGCAATGACGAGCTTGAATTTGTCGGCTCCGCTCAGGACACAAAGCGCAAGTGGCTATTGAACGGCGCAGTCGTGGTGCTGCTGCTGATCAGCGCGATCCAATTCATACCTGTGTGGCCACTGACGCTGCGTGCCTACAATCCGTTGTTGGGCGGTTATGCTGCGGCGCAAGCCGTCCTGCCGGTGGGTGGCGGCGAAAGCGCGGAAGTGGGATTTGCTCTGAATAGTCCGTGGTTGGCAGGCCATAGCCTGGCTGTGTCGGACATCGTGGGCACCGCGCCGTTTTTTCAGGGCCCGCTTACGCCACTCACGGAGGCCGGTCTGACCGGGGCCGACTATGTGGTATTAACAGCCTCCGATTTCCAATTGACGCCGGAGGTGACGCGCCACTGGATTGGCGACACTCCACCCGTTATCACGGTAACGGTGCAGGGACAACCCTTTGCGTGGGTGTACCTGAATCACTGGCTGGCGGTTGAGCGCGAACATCTTGAGGCGCAGCACCAAGCGACCGACGCTCTTCTTACAGACTACAACAGTTCATCCGCGCAGCAGCAGGCCGCCGTAGTACTTTCTTCTGAAATGGATGAAGCAGCGGCGATCGATTGGCTGACGCCGATCGTGCAGACGCACGATCGGGTGTGGGTGATTCATTACGCGACGACGCCGCGCCGCATCCTCGATCCAATCCGGCGTCTGCTGGATACGCACGCCATCGCGCTGGACGAATGGTCGACGCCGTTGAGTGAAGGCACGTTATATGCGCTGCCGTCGGGTGTTTCATTTGCTGCGCAGCCGGCGGCCCTCCAGGGCGAGGTCAATTTCGGCAATAACATTCACTTGCACGAAGCGCAGCTGCTGGCGCCGTGCGTACAGCCCGGTCAAGCGATTGGCATTTTCACCGAGTGGACGGCCACCGGGCCGGCGGCGCAGCTGGAAGTGTCGGTGGTGGACGACGCGAATCATGTGTGGAGCACGAATGCGACCGATGTGCCGCTGCAGGAAGCCGAAGCACGACCACGCGATCGCCGCATTAACGTTCCTGTGCCATTGACGATGCCGCCCGGCGAGTATCAGTTGATATTGAATGTGATCGATACAGCCGGCGGGAGCCCCATCAGTACGCGGCAGGCTGATGGATCGATTAGCGGCATCGATTGGCCATTGGGATCGATCGTGATCGATCCGGCGCAGACCCCGATCGATCCGGCAACCCGCCGACCGCCCCTCACGCTCAACGTCGATCTGGGCGGCCTCCGCGCGATCGGCACAGAGATACCGCCCGATCCGATCGTCACGGGTGATCCGTGGACGCTGTCGATGGAGTGGGCTTCGACAACCGATCGCTTGCCCGCGCTCGACGTGCAATGGGAATGGGCGCAGAACGATCAGGTGGTGTACTCCATCACGTTGCCGCTCAATCCCTATTCAACCGAATACTGGCGCAAAGGTGAAGTACTGCACAGTAAATATGATTTCCGTTTGCCCATTACCGTGCCGCCTGGCTCGTATGAAATGCGCTTCAAAGTAATTGAGCGAGCCACTGGTCAGCCGCTTAACGATCAGGCAACGGTATTGACGACTGTAGTCGTTGGTTCGCGTCCGCGCGAATTCACCGTACCCACGGCTGATCATCCGCTCGACGTGACATTGGGTGATCTGGCTAAGCTCGTCGGGGCCGATGTGAACCGATCGGGCACTCAGATCACCGTGACACTGTACTGGCAGGCCCAAGCGATCACGACCACCAACTTCACCGCGTTCGTGCAGATTCTCGGCGCGGACGATCAAGTCCAGCAGCAGATCGACAACTGGCAGATTGCGTTCGATGCGCCGACCAGTACGTGGCTACCCGGTCAAGTCATCGCCGATCAATATGTATTTGAGGTATCATCTAGTGCGCACTCGCCGGAAGCCGCGATCGGAGTGGGGCTGTACAATGCCGCCACCGGTGAGCGTTTGCCCGCTTTTGCAACCGCTCAGCGCTTGCCGCAAGATCGCGCGGTGATTAAGTAACATCAGTTCGGGATAAGGAAATCACACGTGGTGGCAGGTGCTCAAGGCGGCGTCCTCGCCGCCGGGGACGGCGGCTTGAGCACGACTAAGGGTCTTTCTCGCGCTTATCCCGAGCTCACGTTAAGCAGGTTAATGCGTTCGTTGATGCAACGTCATAGGGTTTTACTGATTGCGCTGCTGTTGTTCGGCAGCGCGTTCTTCACACGCGCAGGCGCGTTGAAACAGTACGTCGCGCCTGACGAGCCGTCGTGGGTGTGGCGTTCGATCAATTTCAGCCGCGCCCTGGCCGAAGGGGACTGGGTCAGCACCGCGCAGATGGGACATCCCGGCGTCACTACGATGTGGCTGGGATCGTTGGGCATTCTGGCCAAGCGCGCGGCCGATCCGGTGGCGAGCACGGAAGCGATTCGGTGGTTGAGCCAGATCACCAACCTCGCTCCGGAAAATGCCGCAGCCTTTAAGCAGTTGGGCGTGTTTCTCACTTACGCGCGCCTGCCGGTAATCTTCGTCAATGCGCTGGGCGTCGTATTGATCTATCTGCTGGTGCGCCGTCTCTGGGGTCAGCGCGTGGGCGTCATGGCGGGCGCGCTCTTTGCGCTCGATCCGTTTACGGCGGGACTCAGCGGCTTGCTCCACGTGGATGGCTTGCTGACCACCTTCTTCGTCCTCGCCGTGCTGTCACTTTTGAATGGTATCGCGGTTCCAGCACAATCAAAAATCAAAAATCAAAAATCAGCCATCGTTTGGTTTGCCCTCGCGGGTGCTTTTGCCGGTCTGGCCTTTCTCAGCAAATCACCAGGGATTTTCCTCACCGCCTTCGCCGCGTTCGTGCTTTGCGTCGCCGTGCTTACCCAACGCTTGTCTTTCAAACATGCCCTGTTCGCCTTTTTGTCATTTGTCATTGTTCACTGGGCCTTGTTCATTGCTCTCTATCCTGCCCTGTGGGTCGATCCGATCGGGACGGTGGGTGGCATCTTTGGGCTGGCCTCGTTCCTCGGCGCGAATGCGGTGCGTCCCACCTTTTTTGACGGGCAGTCTCAACTGAACCACGGCGCGAATTTCTATCCGCTGGCGCTGGCGTTTCGCTTAACGCCGGTGCTGCTGTTCGGCTTGAGCGCCGCGCTGATCGGCCTGATCGTCGCAGCGTGGAAGCGATCGGCTGGACAGCACTTCGGCGTGATCGTGCTACTGACCGGCGCCGTGTTGTTCATCGTGTTGATCACCCCGGCGGCCAAGAAGTACGATCGGTACATGCTGCCCGCCGAAGCGCTGTTGATCCTGGTGGCCGCCTGGGGGATCGCCCAAATTCAATCGCGTGTCGTGCACACGATCGCCGTGGTCGCCGCCGCGGGGTTGGTGTTGATCAATTGGCCGTATTTGTTGATGCACTACAATTTGCTATTGGGCGGCGTCGGGGAAGCGCAGAAGCATTTTTCCGTCGGCTGGGGCGAAGGGTTGGGCGCGGCTGCAAACTGGATCAACGCGCAGCCGGACGGGCTGCAAGCGACGGCCGCGACGACGGCCGTGCCTTCGTTCGCGCCCATCTTCAGCGGCCAGTCGTGCGGCACTTATGAACGCGACCTGGAATTGTCGGATTACTACGTACTCACTCTCAGCGAACGGCAGTTGCTGCCCGACTTTTCTGCCGATTTAATGCGGCGTGGCGAGATTGTGCAGATACTGCGCACGGGTCTGGTGGACGGCGCCTGGGTGCTGCGCAATCAACTGGCGCAGCAGCAAGCCGACGCGCTGAAGCAAGCCGATCCGCAGACCGACGCGATCATCACGCTAATCGATCTGCCCGTATCAAAGGTGTATGACGGCGAAGCTAAGCTCGTCAAATTGCCGCGTGCCGTGACGACGGATGAGCTTGAGCAGACTCTCAACGATCTCAGCACGAAGGTTCAGCGCCTGTGGTTCGTCTGGTCGCCGGCAGCATCGCCCGTGGTGCAGCGGCAAATGCAGCGCTGGCTCGCTCAAACGGCCAGGTTGATCGAGCAGCAAGATTTCGGCGGCACGCAGCTGGCCACTTACGAGTTGAAGCCGGGACGGATCGGACGCCTCGAACCGTTCCGGGTGCAGTTCAACGGCAACTTCGCGCTGGTGGATGTGGCACCAGTTCTGGTGGCACCAGTTCTGGCGACGCCGGTTTTGACGACACCAGTCGCGCAGGGACGCAGCGGCACTATCGAGACACGCTGGCAAGCGTTGGCGCCTTTCATCGCGCCTTACACGGTCACGCTGCAGTTGATCGATCAACAAGGCACGGTCTGGAGCACGCTGGGCGGTTTGATTCAAGATGCCGATCAGGTGGCGGCGGCTGAATGGCCGATTGGGCGTTCCACCGATCAGGTCTTTCGCTTTACACTGCCCGACGAAGCGCCGCCCGGTCGTTACGATGTGCGCCTCAGCATCGATCAACAGGATGGAAATCGCGCCGGGTTGTTTAGCGCGGCCGGCAATTTTTCCGGCACCGCGCCTGTGCTGGTTTCGTTCGAGGCGCCGGTGCGCGCCGATCCGTTGAATGGTTTGAATCGTGCCACAGCCTATCCGTTCACGTATCGCTGGGACGACGATGTGGAACTGGTCGGGTTTGACAGCGGGCCAGGCGTTGTCACCAATGGTCTTCTGTGGTCGGTCGACGTGGTGTGGCGCAGCATGAGCGATCATCTGCCCAATCTCGACGTGATCTGGGAAGTGCGCGATCAAGCGAACCGCAAGATCTTCAGCACACGGCTGCCGCTGAGCGCGTATCCCACCTCGCAGTGGCGCGAAGGCGAAGTGATCGGCGCGCGCTATGTGCTGCGGTTTCCGGCTGATTTAGAACCAGCGGATTACCACGTCTCGATCGGCGCGGCCGGCCCCGACGGCAAGTTGTTAAAGGGCGGCATGTTCACACCCTTCGATGTGCGTCTGCTCAAACTCGATCGATCGTTTGATCGACCCCAACCGCAGTATCCCATGAACGTCACCTTTGATGATCCGGCAGTGAAATTAATCGGGGCTGATATTCCCACGCAAACTGTTCGAGCCGGTGAGACGCTGTTGCCGACGTTATACTGGCAGGCCGGTACCACCACGAGCAATCTGTATACCGTGTTCGTCCATCTGGAAACCTTGAACGGCCACGTGATTGGCGGGATCGATGCGCAGCCGCAGGGCGGCGGCATGCCCACCACGTCATGGGCCACGGGACAAGTGATACCGGATGCTTATCCTGTAACGATTCCGGCCGGCACGCCGCCGGGCGCATATCGTCTGGTGGTCGGCCTGTACGATCCGCAAGACGGCACCCACTTGATCGACACGCGCACGGGTGAGGGCGAAGTGGTTCTTGAACATCCGGTTGTGGTGAAGTGAATGCGGAATGCGGAATGCGGAATGCGGAATGTAGAATGTGGAATGCTGATTGATGTCTCGCTCTTCGTCTTTCTCTGCTCGTCTCTCTTCATTGATCATTGATCATTGGTCATTGATCATTGTCAATTGTTCATTGATCATTGTCGGCCTGATCCTCGCCGCGCCGCTGCTGCAAAACGCGGCGCTGTGTCTGGACGATGCCGCGCTGCACGTCTATCGTACCGTCGCGCTCGATCGGGCACTGCACGACGGCTTGTTGTATCCGCGCTGGTTTCCCGATCTGGCTTACGGCTACGGTTTCCCGTTCTTCAACTATCGTGAACCGCTCGGCTATTACCTCGTGGAACTCGTGCACCTGTTGGGCGCGAGTGTGCCGCTGGCGCTGAATCTGGTGCTGGCGGGCGGCCTCATCACCAGCGGCCTGACGATGAACCTGTGGATCAGCGACGTGTTCGATCGGCCGGCCGGGTTCGTCGCCGCGATCGTCTACATGGCTGCGCCCTACACCGTGCTCGATTCGCTGGTGCGCGCCAATTTGCCGGAAGCCATCGCGCTGGCCCTGATGCCCCTCATCCTGTGGGCGTTCCGCCGTTTGCTGTTGCGGGGTGGCCGGAAATATTTTGCTGGCGCGGTGCTGTCATTCGCGGCGCTGTTGCTCACGCACAACATTTCCAGTTTGATCTTTGTGCCGGTGCTGATCGTTTACATCGTCGTATTGCGTATTGCGTGTTGCGTAAAAAGCGCACAGATTACTCGTTACTCGTTACTCGTTACTTTATTTGCCTTTGTGCTCGCCCTCGCCCTCACCGCCTTCTTCTGGCTTCCCGCTTTGATGGAAGGCCAGTCCGCGCAGTTGTATCTCACGCACACCGCGCGCGGCAACGATTATCACTTCAACTTTGCCACCGCGGCCGAAGTCTTTGGCCCGCTCGATCCGTCCGATCCCGCGTTGCTCAATCCGCCGCTGCGCATTGCCTTTGGCTGGGCGCAGATCGTCTTCGCAGTATTGGGCGTCGTCTTGATCAAACGCCTGGCCTCGCGCGAACAACGCGCGCACGTCATCATCGCCGCATTAGCCGCCGCGATCTTCATCTTCATGGTCTTGCCCATTTCGCAGCCGGTGTGGGACACGCTGCCGCTGATCCGCTTTGTGCAATTCCCGTGGCGCTTTGTGGGCCGCGCCATTTTGCCCGGCGCGTTGTTAGCTGGTGCTGCGACGTATTGCGTCCCACGGGGAGGCTTCGCACTGGTGCGTGGTGCGTATTCCGTAATCCGCAATCCGCGCGTATTATTCATTACTCGTTACTCGTTACTCATCGTCTTTACTCTCCCCGTCCTGCTCTCTATCACGCCCCTGCTCTATCCGCGCATCTGCGCCAGCGCCACCACGCTGACTATCACCGATGTCTTCGCCTACGAGCGAGGCACCGGCAACATCGGCGTCGATCCGCTGGGCGCGTATCTGCCGGTGACAGTCAAGGAACGCCCGACGAGTTCACCACTGGAAACGCAGTATGCCGCGCATGAGATCATCCGACGCCTCGATCGATCTTCCCTGCCCGCCGGAACGAAAATCATCGACGAGCGCTACGGTCCCAATCGGGCTGAAATCGAGATCGATGTGCCACACGCCTTTCAGGCGACCTATCTCACGTTTGCCTTTCCGGGTTGGACCGCCAGACTCGACGATCAACCGGTACTGATCGTTCCTTCTGACCCCAACGGCCTGATCACTTTCGATGTGCCGGCGGGGCAGCATACTATTGTCGTGTCATTTGAAGACACACCCATTCGGACGCTGGCGAATGTGATTTCATTTACGGCGTTGATCGTGCTCTGTGTAGTGGTGGCACGTTGGCCGCGCACTGCTAAGCCAAAGTCGGCTGAATCCGGCTCGACCTGCATGCTGCATCCTGCCTCTTTTCTCCTGGTGCCGCTTCTCTTCTTGTTGCTCAAACTCCTGCTGATCGATCCACAGCTCACGCCATTGCGGCAGACGCAGTTGCAGAACGGCGTGTTGAGTGGTGTGGCCCAGGCGACGCACATTGACTTTGGCGATCAAGTGCGCCTGCTCGGTTATCGCCTCTCGCCCGAGCGTGCCCCATCCGGCGAGACGGTGCGCGTCGATGTGTACTGGCGTGCGCTCACACCGCTGACTAAGAACTATCAGACCACCGTGGGGATCGTCGATGCGAACGGCGAACTATGGAGCCCCAAGACGCTCGATCGGCCGCGTGATTATCAAGACTATCCGGCGACGCCGACCTGGCCGACCGATGCTTACGTCGTCGATAGTTTCGAACTGCCGATCAATCCCGGCACACCGCCCGGTCAGTATGCGATCTTCGCCGAAGTGTTCGAGCGTGGTTCGGTGCTGACTCTGTCCGTGCACCCGTCGGCCGCACGCCCCGCGACACGACCCACGGCCGCCCTCATCGGCCCGCTGGAGGTGACGCGTGCCCAACGCACTTTCGATGCAGCCCAATTGGGCATCTACAACTTACAGGCCGAGCGCCTCCTTGCGCCGGAGATCAAATTGATCGGTGCGAACCGCGATCGATCCGACGTGCTGGTGGGCGACACGGTGCTGCTGACGCTGTTCTGGCAAGCCGTGCAGAACCCCACTCAGGACCACACGGCCATAATCGAGCTGGTGAACGATCAAGATCAAGTCGTCGTGAAGCGCGATTTCCCGCTGGGCAACGGGCGCTATCCCACCTCACAGTGGAACGCTAATGAGCAGATCAGCGATCTGGATCGTTTACGCGTGCCGGTCGATCTGGCGAGCGGTCTGTATCGCTGGCGTGTGTCGATCGGGAGTGGTGAGCCGATCGAGTTGGGCGACCTGCACGTCACTGCGCCGGAGCGATCATTCACACTGCCGACGATTGAGAAACGGATCGATCAGACATTGAACAGTCAGGCGACACTGCTAGGATATGAAATTGCAGGATGCAAGATGCAGGATGCAGAATGCCGCGTGAAGTTGTGGTGGCGAGCCGAGGCCGATCTGCCGGAGTCGTATAAAGTATTTGTGCATTTGCTCGATACCAACGGCGTGCCGCGCGCGCAGGCTGATGTGATCCCGGTGAAGGGCACGCGCCCCACCACCAGCTGGCTGCCCGGCGAGATCATCGCCGATGAGATTGTGTTGCAGATTCCGGCAGATTTGCCGGCGGGGCAATATCGCCTGACAATAGGCTTGTATAACGAATTAAACGGTACGCGCCTGACATTGCCGGACGGACAAGACGTCATCGAGTTGACGACAGTGGAGATTGGGCCATGAGCGTCGCGCCACTACATATGCGACCGATTGAGTAATTGACGATGCGGCAGAATGATTCTATACTGCGGTTAATAGCCAAGGCTGAAATTCATGCACATGAACCATCCTGATCAGTAGTTGAGTCACAAAAACTATGAAGACACGTGCTCCACGAAATAGAACGCTGACATGCTCGGCAGAGGAAGTATCCTTGCTATCCTCCGAGCTTTTACAGTTATCGCACCCTACAACCCTAGAATTGCTTATGGACCGCATCATCAATCAAGATTTTCGGGACGCATGCTCTTTTCTCCCGCGCTCGTTTGTGGATCTACTCATTCTTGACCCACCATACAACCTGACAAAGGATTTCAATGGACATGTATTCCGGGCTCAAGAAGCTGGCGCGTACGAGTCGTGGTTTGATAACGTTTTGATGTTAACGATTCCTTTGTTACGTCCCACAGCGTCGGTTTACGTATGCAGTGACTGGCAAACATCCACGTTGATCTTCCCTGTCCTGGACAAACGTCTGCATGTTCGAAACAGGATCACGTGGGAGCGCGAGAAGGGACGTGGAGCAAAGGCCAACTGGAAGAACAACACTGAGGACATTTGGTTCTGCACAGTCGGAGATGAGTACACCTTCAACATAGAGGCTGTGAAACTAAAGCGGCGAGTTATTGCACCGTATCGCTACGAGAATGGAAAGCCAAAGGATTGGGACGAGACTGGGAACGGAAACTACAGACTCACCCACCCATCAAACCTCTGGTCCGATATAACCATACCCTTCTGGTCCATGCCAGAAAACACTGACCACCCCACACAGAAGCCAGAGAAATTGATTGCCAAGCTGGTTCTCGCGAGTTCCAATCCGCGAGACTTCGTTCTTGATCCGTTTCTCGGAAGCGGCACGACGGCTGTTGTGGCAAAGAAACTCAGACGACACTACTGCGGGATAGAGCTAAACCGAGAATATTGCTGTTGGGCACTGAAGCGCCTTGACAAGGCCGAGTCAGATGCGAGTATTCAGGGATATACTGATGGCGTCTTCTGGGAGCGAAACAGCCTAAATGAACAAAAGCCAGCCCAGGCGACGATGCCAGACGCGCATAACATGGAGCTCTTCAATGAGTGAAGCGCTAAAGTCATTGTTTCAATTGATTCACGAACACGATGGCATAAACGACAAAGCCCGTCTGGCCAGACTGATATTGGAATCACTTAACCTGACGAAAGATCGCTCTGTCTATTACTGCGCCGACTATGCAATACGGTTCAGTTCTTCAGCTAGCCGGAACTTCGGCAACACAGTTCTTTCACTATCCAATCTGCGCAAATACGACGATCGTCCCTTCATTGTATGTCTCGTCACCCCCTCACAGAATTTTTGTCTCATTGCCAACACAACTTTCCTAAAAAAGATAAGCCATAGTTCCCAAGAACTGAAGGTGAACAACATCCGCGGCAGCTTCAACGGTTCCGACATCGCCAGAGAATTCGAGGGCATAGCCAATTCAACAGAGAATATTGATCGGTTGTATGATATTCATGCGGGGATCGGATTTGAAGGGAACTTAGCCCGGCTTGTGGAAGCGACGAATAACATTTCTCCGACAGGAACAAAATTCATCATCGGCGATAACGAACGCCACATTATTCTTGATGCGCCGGGCAGAGCTATCCGTTTCGTTGCGACCCAAGACGCAGCTACTTTAAAGGCTGAACTCGATGACAAAGTTAAGTTGTTTAAGAATGAAATCCTTCTGGCAGCTCTCATTGAGAACGTAAATGTTCGTGGTCGTGTGATCGAGTATCTTATAGCTGGTGACGACGAGTCGATGCGCCAAAGTCTAATTGATGCGCTCAAGTCAGCGTTGTGTTAAGCTGAAAGGTGTCGCTTTTCAGAGTCCTATTTGGAAAGCGTGTTAGGGTAAGAATTGCTGCGGCACTAGCCTCAGTAGGCGGTGTGGATAAGTGGGCAGCGCTGTTG